>NZ_CP108006.1:644642-1289285 GCF_036127095.1 Streptomyces sp. NBC_00335 | reverse complement strand
CGAGGCCGAGAAGGACTCCATCCGCGGCATCATCTTCGCCTCCGCCAAGAAGACCTTCTTCGCGGGCGGCGACCTGAAGGACATGATCCAGCTGCGCCCCGAGCACGCGCAGCTGGCCTTCGACGCCGGCACCGCCATCAAGGCCTCGCTGCGCCGCATCGAGACCCTCGGCAAGCCCGTCGTCGCTGCCATCAACGGCACCGCCCTCGGCGGCGGTTACGAGATCTGCCTGGCCTCCCACCACCGCGTGGCCCTCGACGCACCCGGCTCGAAGATCGGCCTGCCCGAGGTCACCCTCGGCCTGCTCCCGGCCGGCGGCGGCGTCACCCGCACCGTCCGCCTCATGGGCATCGCCGACGCGCTGCTGAAGGTGCTGCTCCAAGGGACCCAGTACAGCCCCCAGCGCGCCCTGGACAACGGGCTGGTGCACGAACTGGCCGCCACGCCGGAGGAGATGATCGCCAAGGCGCACGCTTTCATCGACGCGAACCCGGAGTCGAAGCAGCCGTGGGACGTCCCCGGCTACAAGATCCCGGGCGGTACGCCGTCCAACCCGCGGTTCGCCGCCAACCTCCCGGCCTTCCCGGCCAACTTGAAGAAGCAGCTGAACGGGGCCCCGTACCCGGCCCCGCGCAACATCCTGGCGTGCGCCGTCGAAGGCGCCCAGGTGGACTTCGAGACGGCACTGACCATCGAGGCCCGCTACTTCACCGAGCTGGTCACCGGGCAGACCGCCAAGAACATGATCCAGGCGTTCTTCTTCGACCTCCAGGCCGTCAACGCCGGCCGCAGCCGCCCGCAGGGGGTCGCGCCCCGCAAGGTCACCAAGGTGGCCGTCCTCGGCGCCGGCATGATGGGCGCCGGCATCGCCTACTCCTGTGCCCGCGCGGGCATCGAGGTGGTGCTGAAGGACGTCACCCCCGAGGCCGCCGCCAAGGGCAAGGCGTACTCCGAGAAGCTGCTCGACAAGGCCCTGTCCCGGGGCCGCACGACCGAGGCCAAGCGCGCCGAGCTGCTCGCCCGGATCACCCCGACCGCCGAGCCCGCCGACCTCGCGGGCTGCGACGCCGTCATCGAGGCCGTCTTCGAGGACACCGCCCTCAAGCACAAGGTATTCCAGGAGATCCAGGAGTTCCTCACGCCGGACGCGCTGCTGTGCTCCAACACCTCCACGCTGCCCATCACTGGCCTCGCGGAAGGGGTTTCGCGGCCCGCCGACTTCATCGGACTGCACTTCTTCTCGCCCGTGGACAAGATGCCGCTGGTCGAGATCATCAAGGGCGAGCGCACCGGCGACGAGGCCATCGCCCGCGCCTTCGACCTCGTACGGCAGATCAACAAGACCCCGATCGTGGTCAACGACTCGCGCGGCTTCTTCACCTCGCGGGTCATCGGCCAGTTCATCAACGAGGGCGTCGCCATGGTCGGCGAGGGCATCGAGCCCGCCTCCATCGAACAGGCCGCGGCCCAGGCCGGATACCCGGCCAAGGTGCTCTCCCTGATGGACGAGCTGACCCTCACCCTGCCCCGCAAGATCCGCAACGAGACCCGCAAGGCCTTCGAGGCCGAGGGCCGGGACTGGCCGGAGCACCCGGCCGACACCGTCATCGACCGGATGGTCGACGAGTTCGGGCGCCCCGGGCGCAGCGGCGGCGGCGGCTTCTACGCGTACGACGAGAGCGGCAAGCGCGCCGGGATCTGGCCGGGGCTGCGGGAGCACTTCACCAAGGAGGGGTACCAGATCCCCTTCGAGGACATGAAGGAGCGGATGCTCTTCTCCGAGGCGCTGGACACCGTCCGCTGCTTCGACGAGGGCGTCCTCACCTCGTACGCCGACGCCAACATCGGCTCCATCATGGGGATCGGCTTCCCGGCCTGGACCGGCGGCGTCATCCAGTACATCAACGGCTACGAGGGCGGCCTCGCGGGCTTCGTGGCCCGCGCCCGCGAGCTGGCCGAGAACTACGGCGAGCGCTTCACCCCGCCCGTCTCCCTGGTGGAGAAGGCCGAGCGGGGAGAGACGTACGCCGACTGAGCGGACTGGATGAACCGTCCCGGCCGAGCGGCCGGGACGGGCCGGAGCCGGCCCGCGTGCGGCCCGGGGCACCCCGCCCCGGGCCGTACGCCGGTGCGGATCAGGCGGTGGCGTGCCCGGTGGTACGCAGCTGCGCGAACAGGCCCTGCTGCGCCGCCCCGTCCGGCGTGGTCCAGCCGGCGGTGAGCCGGCCCACGGCCCCGGTGGCGTCCGCCGGCCCGGCCGCCCCGGGGCGCAGGACGCGTGTCAGCGCGAGCACCGGGGCGCCCGGCAGGCGTACGTCCGTACCCCGTGCGGTGTCGGTGACTTCCAGCCACGCCCGCGGGAGGACCTCGGGGACCTCCGGGAGCTCGGGGCCGTCGTACCAGGAGGTGACCGAGGGGTCGCTCAGGCTGCTCTCGCACTGGTCCTGCGCCACGGCGCGGCCCTGGATCAGGGCGAGCAACTGGCCGACGAGCACCGGGTCGTGGGCGCCGTCGTAGATCCACCGGGTGCCGAGCACCCCGTGTTCGGAGGTGCCCACCAGAGCCGCTCCGGCGCCGTCGAGCGGGGCGCCGCGGTAGGTGAGGGGCACGAGGTAGGAGGTTTCCCGGCTGCCCGAGGTATCGGTGAGCACCATGAACTCGATGCCGACCTCACCCTGCGGATCGTCGAGCCGGAACCCGCCCGAGCGGTCGAGCTCGGGGGAGTGCCCCGTGGACGCGTACCACGGCCGCGTCGGAAGCCAGGCAGCCAGAAGCTCCGTCTTACCGGGCTTCATGGTGGTGTTGTAGATCATCGCCATGGCCAGAACCTACCGGTTCCGAGACGAAGGCAGCCCGCAACTCCTCCTTGAGCGAGCGCTGGAACGCGGTCACCAGTGCCTGCACCACCATCGGCTGCATGTGCGCCGACAGCGCCTTCATCGACTCCACCCGCTCCGGATCGCTCTCGCCCTCCGTGAACGGCCCCCACACCTCGTCCCGGAACAGCGCGGTCAGCTGGTGCGCCGCCGTCCGGGCGTGTCCGAGCAGTACCTCGCGGGCGGCCAGGATCGTCTCGTGGGCGATCGGGACGTCGAGCAGTGCGACCCCGAGCCGCAGCAGCCCCATGTCCACCCGGAAGCCCTCCGGGGTCGGGGTCAGCACGTTCATGGCCGTCAGCCGCCGGATGTCCGTCTCCGTCAGGGAGCGCCCGGCCCGCTTCTCCAGCTCCGCGCGCGAGGAGTCCAGCGCCGCGTCCGGGGCCCAGGTCGCCACCAGCGCGCGGTGGATGGCCAGATCGTGCGCGCTCAGATCGTCGGGCAGGGCGTCGAGGTAGCGCTCGATGGCGGAGAGGGTCATGCCCTGGTGCTGCAACTCCTCGATGAGTGCGAGACGGGACAGGTGTTCGGGGCCGTATCGGCCAACCCGACGGGGTCCGATCACGGGAGGGGGCAAAATCCCGCGGGTGCTGTAGAACCGTACGGTGCGGACGGTCACACCCGCCCTGGCCGCCAGTTCGTCGACGGTCAGCGACGCCGGCTCCGGTGCCTGGGTGGTCATGGGCTCTCCGCCTGCTCTCTGATCAGCACGTCGACACGGTTCGTGTTCAACAGTATTGCTGTCGCACCAACGATGTGAAACGGCAAGGAGCTGCCCATGCCCACGGAACTGCGACTGCCCGCACCTCCCGACGAGCTCACCCTGCCGGCGCTGCTGGCGCGCAACGCCGCCGAGCACGGCGATCTTCCCGCCCTCTCGTGGCGCGAAGGCCCCGACGGCACGGCCTGGACCACCCTCAGCTGGTCGGACGTCCGCCGCAAGGTGGCCGTCCTCGCCGCCGGCTACGCCTCCCTGGGCGTCGAACGCGGCGAGCACGTCCTGATGATGATGGGCAACCGCCCCGAGCACTGGCTCAGCGACCTCGCCCTGGTCCACCTCGGCGCCGTCCCCGTCACCGTGTACGGGACCTCCGCGCCCGAGCAGATCGCCCACATAGCCCGCCACAGCCGGGCCCGGCTCGCGGTGGTCGAGGGGGCCCGGGAGCTGGACCGGTGGGAGCCGCTGCTGGCCGACCCCGGGACCCCGCTGGAACGGCTCGTCGTGGCCGAGGCCGCCGAAGCGGGCCCGCACTCGACGTACGGCTCGGTGTACGCCGGCGGTGCCCGGCTGCACCGCTCCGATGCCTTCGAGAAGGCCTGGCGGGAGTCCCGCTCCGAGGACCCGCTGACCGTCGTCTACACCTCGGGCACCACCGGCGACCCCAAGGGCGTGCGCCTGACCCACCGCAACATCGTGCTCCAGTCCGTCCGCCTCGACCGGCACATCGAGCTGCCCGAGCACGCCGAGCACCTGTGCTACCTGCCCTTCGCGCACATCGCCGAGCGGATCCTCGGCATCTACCTCCCGCTCCTGCGGGCCGCCCACGTCCGGCTGTGCGCCGACCCGGCCGCCGTATCGGTCGCGGTGCGCGAGCTGCACCCCGTGCAGTTCTTCGGGGTGCCCCGGGTGTGGGAGAAGCTGGCCGCCTCCGTACGGGCGGTGCTCGGGCGGCTGCCCGAGAAGCAGCGCAGCGCCATCGAAGCCGCCAATGACCTGGCGCGGGAGCGGGCGGGCCACCGGGAGCGCGGCGAGGAGGTCCCGGCCGGGCTCGAAGCCTCGTACGCCGCGGCCAAGGAACGGGTGCTGGACCCGCTGCTGACGCTGGCCGGGCTGGACCGCCTGGTCTGGACGGCCAGCGCCACCGCGCCGATGCCGATCGACGTGGTGCGCTTCTGGGCGGGCTGGGGGATCACCATCATGGACGCGTGGGGGCTGACCGAGACCTCCGGCGTGTGCACGGTCAACAGCCCCGACGCCTTCCGGCTGGGCTCGGTGGGCCGCCCGATCGCGGGGCTGGAGCTGCGGATCGCCGAGGACGGGGAGATCTTCACGCGCGGGGAGACGGTCTTCGGCGGGTACCTGCTCCCGGACGGCTCGGTGGAGAGCGCCTCCGACGAGGCGGGCTGGTTCCCGACGGGGGACGTCGGGCGGCTCGACGAGGAGGGGTTCCTCTGGCTGACCGACCGCAAGAAGGAACTGATCATCACCTCGAACGGGAAGAACGTCTCGCCCGCCCTGGTGGAGAACACCGTCAAGGAACACCCCCTGATCGGCCAGGCGCTGGTGCACGGAGACGGCCACTCCTACCTCGTGGCCCTCCTCGTCCTGGACCCCGAACTGGCCCCGGCCTGGGCGCAGGCCCAGGGCATCGGCGCCGAGGCCGCCACACCCGCGGAGCTCGCCGCGCACCCGGCCGTACGGGAGGAGATCGCCCGGGCCGTCGAAGCCGCGAACGCCCGGCTCAACCGCACCGAGCAGATCAAGCGCTACCGGGTGCTGACCGAGGAGTGGGGTCCGGAGTCGGGGGAGCTGACCCCGTCCCTGAAGCTGCGCCGCCGGGTGATCCGGGAGAAGTACGCGGAGCAGATCGACGGGCTGTACGCGGAGCCGTACGAAGCCTCGTAGGAGGCCCGTCACACGGATGGCCCCGTCCGGTGGGCATGTGAGTGCCCACCGGACAAGGCTGAGGGAATGTGTATACGCCCTGAATCCGCCACGCCGCCCGGCAAGGGCGGCTGATCGCCCATGGGTGTGCTGCAAGACCACCCCGAACTCGCCCTGTTCCTCTGCCTGGCGGCCGGATATCTCGTCGGCAAGGTGCGCGTAGGCCCGATCACCCTCGGCGGCATCTGCGGCACGCTGATCGTGTCGCTGCTGCTCGGCGCCTGGGCCAAGATCGAGATCGACGCCGATGTGAAGACGATCTTCTTCGCGCTCTTCATCTTCGCCCTCGGCTACATGGCCGGACCGCAGTTCTTCGCCAACCTCAACCGCAAGAGCCTGCGCTTCTTCGCGCTCTGCTTCATCGAGCTCGTCAGCGTGCTCGGCCTCGCCTACCTGCTGGCCAAGGCCTTCGACCTCGACGTCGGCACCGCCTCCGGCATCCTCGCCGGCGCGGCCACCGAATCCGCCGTGGTCGGCACCGCCACCGAGGCGATCGGCAAGCTGCCCGACCTGACCGCGGAGCAGATCTCCACGTACCAGGGCCACGTGGCCACCGCGTACACGGTCTGCTACCTCTTCGGCCTGGTCACCATCGTCATCTACACCAGCCAGATCATGCCGATGATGCTCCGCATCAACCTGGCGGACGCCTCGCGCGCGCTGTGGGAGAAGATGCGCGGCGGCGGCTCCGGCGGCGGCCTGGAGAGCGACGAGCGAGAGGCCATGCCCGGCCTGGTCGGCCGCACCCACCTGGTCACCCTCGCCGACGGCCGCACCATCGGGAACCTGGAGGAGGCCTTCGGCCGCGGGGTCACCGTGGAGGCCGTCCGGCGCGGCTCCAAGGACCTCACCCCCGCCCCGGACCTCGAACTCCTCCTCTCCGACCTCGTCCTCGTCGTCGGCCGGCGCTCCGAGGCCATCGCGGCGGGCCGGGCCATCGGCCCGGAGACCCCCGGCATCCCGGGGGTGGACACCCCGCTGGCCACCCGGCAGGTCGCCATGACCGACAAGTCGGTGGCCGGCAAATCCCTGGACGAGATCCGCGCCACCCACAAGGAGTTCGGGCGCAGCGGCGTGTACGTGACCGACGTGCTCCGCGGCGAGCAGCACCTGCCCGCCAACCCGGACACCATCGTCGAGCGCGGTGACGTCGTCACCCTCGTGGGCGCCCGCTCGGGCCTGAACCGGATCGTCGAGAAGATCGGCACGGTGGCCAAGAACGACGCCACCGACTTCATCTACCTCGGTCTGGGCATCGCGATCGGCTCGCTCATCGGGCAGATCGTGGTCCGGGCCGGCGGGGTCCCGCTCTCGCTCGGCACCGGCGGCGGCTGCCTGATCTCGGGCCTGCTCTTCGGCTGGTTCCGCTCCCGCCGGCAGACCTTCGGCGCCTTCCCGCCGCAAGCCGCCACCACCATCAAGGACATGGGGCTCGCGGTCTTCATCGCCTGCACCGGGCTGACCTCGGGCCCGCAGGCCTGGCCGCTGCTCAAGGAGTACGGGGCCCTGCTGCCGTTCGCCGGGATCGCCATGGTCCTCGTACCGGCCACGATCTCGCTGTTCGTCGGGCGCAAGCTCCTGAAGATCGAGAAGCCCTTGCTGATCGGCGCCATCGCCGGCCAGCAGTGCTCCACACCGGCCATCACCTCGGTCACGCAGGTGGCGCAGAGCTCGGTGCCGATGCTCGGCTACACGATCACCTACGCGCTCTCGAACTTCCTGCTCCCGCTCACCGGACCGATCCTCGTCGGGATCCTCGGCGCCTGACCCCCCACCAGGACGGGTATCAGCATGATCGACTTCCTCGTACGGAACATCTTCAAGCCCCACCCCGAACTCCTGGTCTTCATCACCGTCGCCTTCGGCTTCCTCGTCGGCAAACTGCGGTGGAAGGCCATCGGGCTGGGAGCGGTCACGGGCTGCCTCATCATGGGCCTGATCTTCGGCGCCCAGTTCAAGATCACCATCGACGGGACCGTGAAGAACCTCTTCTTCACGATGTTCCTCTTCGCCCTCGGCTACAAGGTCGGCCCGCAGTTCTTCCGCGGCCTGAAGAAGGACGGCCTGCCGCAGGTCCTCAACGCGGTGATCGTCTGCGTCACCGGCCTGCTCGTCTCCTGGGGCTTCGCCGTGATGCTCGGCTACGGCCCCGGGCTCAGTGCGGGCCTGCTCGGCGGCGCGCTCACCCAGTCCGCCGTCATCGGCGTCGCCCAGGACGCGATCGGGAACCTTCCCGGACTCAGCCCGTCCGAGATCACGGACCAGCAGAACCTGGTCGCTGTCGGCTACGCCGTCACCTACCCCCTCGGCACCATCCTCTGCGCGCTGCTCCTGGCCAACGTGCTGCCCCGGCTCTACCGCCGGAACCTGGCCGCCGAGAGCGCCCAGCTCGCCAAGGAGCTCGACGCGCCCAGCGACGACCCCGACCTCCACGAGGGCTACTACGAGGTCGTCCTGCGGGCCTACACCATCCAGCGGCCCGACCTCGTGGGCCGGACCATCGACGACTTCGAGAACCAGCAGAAGGCCCTGGGCCAGCGGATCTACATCACCCGGATCCGCCGGGACGGCGCGATCATCGACCACACCCAGCAGACCGTTCTGCGCGAGGGCGACGTCGTCGCCGTCAGCGCCCTGCGCGAATCCCTCGTCTCGTTCGACGCACGCACGCACATCGGCGCCGAGGCCGACGACGTCGAACTCCTCGGCTACCAGACGGAGAACCTGCACGTGGTCGCCTCCGAGAAGGCGCAACTGGGCAAGACCATCGCGGAGCTGCGGGCCGAGCCCTTCATGGTCGGCGTCTACGTCGACAAGCTCTACCGGTCCGGTTCGGAGTTCCCCTACCGGCTCTCCACCCAGTTGGAGCGCGGCGACACCCTGATCCTCTCCGGCCCCAAGCGCCTGGTGGACCCGGCCGGCCGGGCCATCGGCAAGCCGGTCCCGACCAGCTTCGCCACCGACATGATCTGGGTCGGCCTCGGCATCTTCCTCGGCGGCTGCCTCGGCATCCCGGCCCTCACCGCCGGCGGAGTGCCGATCTCGCTGTCCACCTCGGGCGGCGCGCTCATCATGGGCCTCGTCTTCGGCTGGATCCGCGGCAGGTACCCGACCTACGGCAACGTTCCGCCCGGGGCCCAGTGGTTCATGGACACCCTCGGCCTCTGTCTCTTCGTCGCGGTCGTCGGCCTCAACGCCGGACCGAGCTTCACCAGCGGCCTCGCCTCCGCCGGATGGGGGCTGCTGCTCTGGGGTGCGGTCATCACGCTGATCCCGCTGCTGGTGGGCTTCCTGGTGGGCCACTACATCCAGAAGATCCGCTTCCCGATCCTCATGGGCGTACTGGCCGGCGGCCAGACCACCACGGCGGCGATCGGAGCCGTCAACGAGGAGTCCAAATCCCAGGTGCCGACGCTCGGTTACACGATCCCCTACGCGATCAGCAACGTCCTGCTGACGATCTGGGGCGCCGTGATCGTCCTCCTCAACCACTGATCCCCCCACCACTGACCCCCCCCACCACCTCGCCCGCAAGGCCGACCGAACGCCCCCGACGCAAAGGAACGAACCACCGTGCCGGAGACCACTTTCAGCCGCGAGGAGATCCAGTCCTTCGCGCAGCTCAGCCCCTTCGAGCTGAAGGACAAGTTCATCCAGCTCGCCACGGCCGCCCAGGCCGACAAGCCGGGCCAGAAGGACACCACGGCCCGGGCGATGCTCAACGCGGGCCGCGGCAACCCGAACTGGATCGCCACCGGGCCGCGCGAGGCCTTCTACGCCCTGGGCTACTTCGCACTGGAGGAGTCCCGGCGGGTGTGGACCGCCGACAACCTCGGCGGCATGCCGGAGAAGAAGGGCATCGGGGAGCGGTTCGAGTCCTGGGCACGGCGCCACCCGGACCTGCCCGGCGTGGAGATGCTGTCCGCCTGCGTCCAGTACGCCCTGACGCGCTGGCCGTTCGACAAGGACGCCTTCGTGCACGAGCTGACCGACGCCATCACCGGTGACAACTACCCGGTCCCGGACCGCATGCTCACCCACGCGGAACACGTCGTCCGCGGCTACGTCGCCGACGAGATGTTCGACAAGAAGCCGCCGGAGGGCAACAACCTGTCGCTGTTCGCGACCGAGGGCGGCACCGCCGCCATGTGCTACATCTTCGACTCCCTGATGAAGAACGGGGTCCTGAAGAAGGGCGACAAGATCGCCCTGATGACCCCGGTGTTCACCCCGTACATCGAGATCCCCGAGCTCGACACCTTCGAGTTCGAGGTGGTCAACGTCTCCGCGAGCCTCTTCGCCGAGACCGGCGTGCGCCAGTGGCGCTACCCGGAGGAGGAGGTCGCCAAGCTGGCCGACCCCTCCGTGAAGCTCGTCTGCCTGGTCAACCCCTCCAACCCGCCCTCGCTCGCGCTGAGCGACCGGGTGGCGAACCAGATCAAGGACATCGTCGCCACCAGCAACCCGAACCTGGTGATCGTCACGGACGACGTGTACGGCACCTTCGTGCCCGGCTTCCGCTCGATCGCCGCCGACCTGCCGCGCAACACCCTGCTCGTGTACTCGTACTCCAAGCACTACGGCTGCACGGGCTGGCGGCTCGGCGTCATCGGACTGCACGACGACAACGTCATCGACGCGATGATCGCGGCCTTCCCCCAGGACCAGAAGGACCGCCTCGCCAAGCGGTACGGCACCCTCACCCTGGAGCCGGAGAAGATCCGCTTCATCGACCGGCTCGTCGCGGACTCCCGGTCGGTGGCCCTCAACCACACCGCCGGCCTCTCGCTGCCGCAGCAGACGATGATGGTGCTCTTCTCGCTCTTCGACATGCTGGACGAGGGCCAGGCCTACAAGGAGCGCATCCGGCAGATCGTCCACCGCAGGCTCGACCTGCTGCTGGAGGGCGCCCAGATGAAGATCTCCGAGGACGACAAGCGGGCCGGGTACTACATCGAGCTCGACCTGCTGGCCGAGGCGGAGCGGGTCCACGGCAAGGACTTCGCGGACTTCCTGGAGAAGAACTACGAGCCGGTCGACCCGCTGTTCCGGCTCGCCGAGCAGACCTCGGTGGTCCTCCTCAACGGCGGCGGCTTCGACGGCCCGCAGTGGTCGGTGCGCGTCTCGCTGGCCAACCTCGACGACCTGGACTATCTGAAGATCGGCCACCACCTGCGGGCGATCTTCAACGACTACGCGAGCGAGTGGGAGCGGGCGAAGGCCAACGGCTGAGGGCCGAGGGCTACAGGCTGAGGAAAGGGGGGCACCCGCCGGATCGCGGCAGGTGCCCCCCTTTCGCGGGGGTGGCTCAGCGGCCGATCAACGGGTAGTGGTCGGAGAGGTTGTTGTAGGTGTAGGAGGTGCCCCAGCTGGAGACCGTCCAGGGCGCCGACTGCTCCAGGACCACGTTGTTCTCCCAGCCCGCCGGGCGGGCGTTGCCCTTGCGGTAGAGCACGTAGTCCAGGTCCTCGCGCGGGTCCGTCGGGTAGCGGTACTTCGCGATCGAGTTCAGCGCGGTGTCGAAGGAGTACGTGTGCCCCGTGCGGGTGTCGGAGGCCGCCAGGTCGGCGTTGGCCAGCATGGTGGCGAGCTCCGGGGTGCGCGAGTCGACGTTCATGTCGCCCGCCACGATGACCTGTTCGCTCGACGGGATGTTCTTGCCGTCCAGGAACGCGTCGATGTTGCGGAACTGGCGGGCGCGCATCTCGGCCGCCTCGCCCGCGCCGCAGCCCGGGTCGGTGGACTGGGCGTGCGTGCCGACCACGTGGACCTTGGTGCCGTTCACGTTCAGCACGACGTAGGCGAAGCCCTTGTTGGACCACCAGTCCGCGCCGCAGGCGTCCTTGAAGACCACCTGCTCCTTGCGCACGATCGGCCACTTGCTGACGATCGCGACGCCGCCGTCCTCCGGGGTGGTGGAGGAGTAGGCGCCGCCCGTGGCGTCCCAGCCGGTCTTGCTGCGGCCCACGACGGGGGTCTGGTACGGGTACTGCGCCGCGGAGTTGGCCTTCAGCGCGTCCGAGGCGCCGTTGTCGAAGGCCTCCTGGAGGACGACCACGTCGTGCCCCTGGTACCAGGAGGCCTTGGGGATCTCGGCGGCCCGGTGGTCCTGGCCCCAGTTGGGGTACAGGCTCTTGCTCATCAGGAACGCGTTGTACGACAGGACGCTGAGCCGCGGCGCCGCGGCGCTCTCGGCGGCGGTGGCGGCCGGAGCCGTCGTGGCGACGAGCGATCCGACGGCGATCGCGGCGACGGCCGCGGCGGCGGCACGGGCCCTGCGGGGCTGGATCTGGGGCATGGAGGTCTCCCTCGTTCCTGTGGGGGAAGATCGGCTCCGCCATCCAAGCAGCCAGGGTTACTTCGCGGTAACACCCGTGACAAGGGTTTCTGGACGCAGTCGTACTTCTTCGGTGTTCCGGGGGCGGGGCCGGGGCCGTGCCCTCAGCCGGACCGCCGGTCCTCGTCCTGCGCGGAGGTCCAGGTGAAGCCGCCGAGACCGCGTGCCGCCGGGGCGCCGGAGGTCTCGGCGGCGCCGGAGGCGTTCTCCCGGTGCCGACGGAACCTCAGCAGGAAGTAGGGCACCGCGAACAGCGCGAAGAGCACCGCGAAGACCAGGGCCAGCGTCACGGCGGTACCGGCCAGCATCCAGGGCGCCAGGGCCTTCAGCCAGGCCTCGGGGGACAGGTTCATGGCCGCAGGATGCACCGTCCACAGGGCCCGGCGGAAGCCACCGGACCCCCTGCATACTGGGAGAACGGCATTCTCGACACCTTGGGGGCACACGCATGGGCACGACGGAGCGCAGCGACCCCGAGCCCCCGCCGCCCGGGGGAGTGCTCTGGACCATCGCCGGAGACGTCCGCGCGCTGCTCATGCTGCCCGCCGCCTTCACCCTGCAGGTCGCCCACCCCGCCATCGGCGCCGGGGTCGACGAGCACTCCGTCTTCCGCACCGACCCCTGGGGCCGCGGCGAGCGCTCCCTGCGCTCCGTCCAGCTGTGGGTGTACGGCGGGGCCGACGCCGCGGCCGAGGGGCGCCGGGTGCGCCGCCTGCACAAGGAGATCCAGGGCACCGACACCCGGGGGCGCCGCTACCACTCCCTCGACCCGGCCTGCTACGCCTGGGTGCACGCCACCGGCTTCCCGGTCTACCTGTACGCCGGGCGCTACCTGCTGCGCCCCTTCACCCCGGCCCAGGAGCGGCAGCTTTACCGCGAATGGCTCCAGGTGGGCCGCATCCTCGGTCTGCACGACCGGGACATGCCGCAGAGCATCGAGGAGTACTGGCCGTACTACCACCGGATGCTGGCCGAGGAGATCGAGCCCACCAAGGTCGCCCGCGAACTCCTCGCCACCGACGCGCCCCTGCCCCGCCCCGCCGGGGGCCCGCTGCCGGTCCGGCTCCTGCTGCGCCTGACCTGGCCCGTCCTGCGGGCCGCCTTCCTGCACTTCCGGGCCTTCGTCACGGCCGGCTACATGCCGCCCGAGGCGCGCGCCGCCATCGGCCTGGAGTGGACCCCGGCCCAGGAGCGCCGCCTGCGCCGGTTCAGCGCGGTCCTGCGGATCCTCGTACCCCTCCTGCCGGAGCGCCTGCGCTACCTGCCGATCGCCCGCGCGGCCCGGGCGCGCGCACGCGCCGCCGCCCGCTGAGGGGCGACGGCGCGCAGCCGCGTACCGCGGTGGGTCAGTGGTCGTCGTGCACGGTGTTCGTCACGGCGATCTTCTTCCAGGACTTCGGCTCGGCCGCCGGCTTCGCCGCCGGGGAGCGCAGGGTGCGGGCCCCCGGAGCCTTGGCCGCGGCCGGGTTCAGCGCCGAGGCGGCCGGCTTGCCCGGGGTGTACAGCCAGGTCTCGAAGAGCTGCGCGAGCGGCTGGTTCGAGACCTTCTCCGCGTAGCGGACGAAGTCGCCGACCTTGGCGTTGCCGTAGGCCCGCTCGGTCGGCCAGCCCTTCAGGATCCGGAAGAACTTCTCGTCGCCGATCTGGTTGCGCAGCGCCTGGAGGGCGATCGCCCCGCGGTCGTAGACGGCACCGTGGAACTGGTTTTCCGGACCCGGGTCACCCGGCTTGACCTGCCAGAACGGGTCCTCGGCTGCCCGCAGCCCGTACGCCCAGTCGGCGAGCTCCTGCGCGGTGCCCTCGCCCTCCTTCTCCGACCACAGCCACTGGCTGTAGCGGGCGAAGCCCTCGTTGACCCAGATGTCCTTCCAGCCGTCGACCGACACGCTGTCCCCGTACCACTGGTGGGCCAGCTCGTGCACGACCACCGAGACGTTCGCGCCGTTCGCGAACTGCCGGGGGCTGTAGAACGGCCGGGTCTGCGTCTCCAGCGCGAACCCGCTGGGCACGTTCGGCACGTACCCGCCGAGCGCATTGAAGGGGTACGGGCCGAAGACCCCCTCCAGCCACTCCGCGACCTCGCCGGTCCGCTCCACGCTGGCGCGCGCCGCGCCCGCGTTGTCGCCGAGGTCCTGGCTGTAGGCGTTCAGGATCGGCAGCCCGCTCGCCGTCTTGTCGGTGGTGATGTCGAACTTGCCGATGGCGAGGGTGGCGAGGTACGTGGCCTGCGGCTTGTTCGAACGCCAGTTGTACCGGGTCCAGCCGAGGCGCGAAGTCTGCGACTGCAGGACGCCGTTGCTGATGGCCTGGGTTCCGTCGGGCACGTTCACCGATACGTCGAAGGTGGCCTTGTCGAGCGGGTGGTCGTTGCTCGGGAACCACCAGACCGCCGAATCGGGCTCCTGCGCGGCGACACCGCCGTCCGGGGTGCGCTGCCAGGCCGACCAGCCGTCGACCTTGAACTCCGAGGGCTTGCCCGCGTACTTGACGACCACGCTCGACTGCCGGCCCCGCTGGAGCGGGGAGGCCGGGGTGACCTCCAGCTCGGACGTGCCGGACTTGGCGAACTTCGCCTTGACCCCGTTGACCCGGATCTCGCTGACGTCCAGACCGAAGTCGAGGTTGAAGCGGGACAGGTCCTGCTTCGCGGTGGTGAGCAGGGTGGCGGTGCCCTCCAGCAGGTCGGTCTTCGGCTGGTACTGCAGGCGCAGGTCGTAATGGGACACCTCGTACCCGCCGTTGCCGCTGGCCGGGTAGTAGGGATCGCCGATACCCGGTGCGCCCGGAACGGAACTCGCCGCCGACGCCGGGATCACCAGCAGAAGGGAAGCGGCGAGCACGCTCGGGGCGATGACTTTGCGGTGCACCTTGAACTCCAAGTGGTAGGGGAGTGGCTTCCGTTCGACCGTATTCACGCCCGGGACCCCGCGTCATGTCTACGGCCCCTCCTGTCACATGATCGCCACGCGTCTGAAAAACGCCCGTGCGAAACACGTCCGGTCCGGGCACATTCCGCACCCGGCCCGGGCGGCCGCCACACCCCGCGCACCACTCCTGGTCTGCGCCGATGAATGTCCGGATCTGCGGGTCGGCCGTCATTGCCCGCGCGTTGGCGGCGTCCTAGCGTTGAGGTCGTGGCCCCGAGTCGGCCGCAACCCCACCCTCGTGAGAACGGCACCCCCATGGCTACCACCACCCTGCGTCAGCTCAACGGCTTCGACGAGACCCCCGCGACCTTCGAGGATGCCGCCCTGGTCCTGGTCGACTACCAGAACACCTACACCGGCGGAGTCATGGAACTCGACGGCTGGGAATCCGCACTGGCCTCCGCCTCCCGGCTCCTCGCCCGGGCCCGCGAGTCCGGCACCCCCGTCGTGCACGTCCGGGACGGCGGCTACGGCGTCGACACCGAGCCGGGCACCCTCCACGCCTCGGTCGCCCCCCGGGACGGCGAGGCCGTCGTCACCAAGTCCGTCCCGAACGGCTTCCACCAGACCGACCTCGACGCGATCATCGAGGCCACCGGCCGCAAGAAGCTGATCATCGCCGGGTTCATGACCAACATGTGCACCCTGTTCACCACCGAGGGCGCCTTCCTGCACGGCTACGCCCCGACGGTGGTCGCCGACGCCTCGGCGACGCGGGCGCTGGAAAGCCCGGCCGGCGCCCTGACCGCGCAGCAGATCCACCAGGCGGCCCTCGCCACGGTCACCGAGCTCTACGGGGTGGTCGTCGCCACCGGAGCCGAGCTGAAGTAGCGCCGGACCGCCCCCTCTCCGAGAAGGCCTTGCCGGAGAGGGGGCTTCCGCGGCCGGCCCCCACCGCCACCGGTTCACCGCAGGTGCGAGCCCGGCCCTTCACTCCATACCAAGCAGTCGTTAGCCTGCACGCCATGACACTTCCGGCGCGCGCCGCCCGCAGCTGCTGGCACGGGGCGATCAACCCGTTGCACTCCACCGTCTACTTCTCGCCCGACCTCGGCAAAGAGTTCGCCGCCCTCGGGATCACCGACCGCAACGCCGTCAACCTCGCCTCCCGCTCCGCCGCCATGGGCTCGGTCGGCGCGGGCACCGTGACGGCCACCTTCTACAACTACCGCCACGACCTCATCGCCCGGCACCTGCCCGCCGTCTGGGACACCGCCACCCCCGAGCAGGTCCTCGCCGCCCGGCTGCGGGCCGTGGACAGCACGCTGCGCCGGCTCCTCGGCGAGGAGGCCATCGCCTCCCCGGAGATCGCCGAGGCCGCCGGGCTGGCGATGCGCGCCACCGAGGCCTGCACCCGGCACGCCCGCACGCTCTACTCGGCCCACGCGGACCTCCCCGTACCCGAGGAGCCGCACCTCAAGCTGTGGCACGCCACCACCCTGCTGCGCGAGCACCGCGGCGACGGGCACCTCGTCGCCCTGCTCACCCTCGGCCTGGACCCGGTCGAGGCCCTGATCAGCCACACGGCCAGCGGCCACGGCATGACCCCCAAGTACCTCAAGTCCATCCGCGGCTGGGACCAGTCCGACCTCGATGCGGCCGCGGACCGCCTGCGCGAGCGCGGCCTGCTCGACGCCGAGGGCGAGCTCACGCCCGAGGGCGCGGCGCTGCGCGAAGCCCTGGAGACGGAGACCGACCGCCTGGACGAGGCTCCGTACGAGCACCTCGGCGCGGCCTCGGTCGCCCGGCTCGCGGAGATCGGCGGCGGCTTCACCGTCCAGGCCTTCGTCGCCGGAGCCTTCCCCGGAGACCTCATGGGCAAGGCCTGAGACCCGGACCGGGCCCGGCTTCCGACGTCCGCGGCCGCCACCTGCCACAATTGGCAGCCTTCCGACGCAGCACGCAGCAAGCACCAGCATCACGCATACGTACGAAGGCAGGCGGGACCGCACAGTGACGATGTCCATCGAAGGCAGGATCGCCGAGGAGCTCGGCGTACGGGAGCGGCAGGTCAAGTCCGCCGTCGAGCTGCTCGACGGCGGCTCGACCGTGCCGTTCATCGCGCGCTACCGCAAGGAAGCGACCGAGATGCTCGACGACGCCCAGCTGCGCACCCTGGAGGAGCGCCTGCGCTACCTGCGCGAGCTGGAGGACCGGCGCGCGGCGATCCTCGACTCCGTACGGGAGCAGGGCAAGCTCGACGCCGAGCTGGAGGCCCGCATCAACGCGGCCGACACCAAGGCGCGGCTGGAGGACATCTACCTCCCCTTCAAGACCAAGCGCCGCACCAAGGCACAGATCGCCCGCGAGGCCGGCCTCGCGCCGCTCGCCGAGGGGCTGCTGGCCGATCCCTCGCAGGAACCGGCCGTGGCGGCCGCCGCGTTCGTCGACACGGACAAGGGCGTGGCCGACGCGGCCGCCGCCCTGGAGGGCGCCCGCTCCATCCTCACCGAGAAGTTCGGCGAGGACGCCGACCTCATCGGCGAACTGCGCGAGCGCATGTGGGGCCGCGGCAGGCTCGCCGCGAAGGTCCGCGAGGGCAAGGAGGAGGCGGGCGCCAAGTTCGCCGACTACTTCGACTTCACCGAGCCGTTCACCGCCCTCCCCTCGCACCGCGTGCTCGCCATGCTCCGCGGGGAGAAGGAGGACGTCCTCGACCTCACCCTGGAGCCGGAGGAGCCGAGCGAGGTGCCCGGCCCGTCCACGTACGAGGGAATGGTCGCGCGGCGCTTCGGCATCAACGATCGCGGCCGCCCCGGCGACAAGTGGCTCGCCGACACCGTCCGCTGGGCCTGGCGCACCAAGATCCAGGTGCACCTCGGCATCGACCTGCGCTCCCGGCTGCGCGCCGCCGCCGAGGACGAGGCGGTACGGGTCTTCGCGTTCAACCTCCGCGACCTGCTGCTCGCCGCACCCGCCGGCACCCGCGCCACGCTCGGGCTGGACCCGGGCTTCCGCACCGGGGTGAAGGTGGCCGTGGTGGACGCCACCGGCAAGGTGGTCGCCACCGAGGTGATCTACCCGCACGTGCCCGCCAACAAGTGGGACGACGCGCTGGCCAAGCTGGCCCGCCTCGCCAAGGAGCACGCGGTCGAGCTCGTCGCCATCGGCAACGGCACGGCCTCCCGGGAGACCGACAAGCTCGCCGCGGACCTCATCACCCGCCACCCCGAGCTGAAGCTCACCAAGGTGATGGTCTCGGAGGCCGGCGCCTCCGTGTACTCGGCTTCCGCCTTCGCTTCGCAGGAACTCCCGGACATGGACGTGTCGTTGCGCGGCGCGGTCTCCATCGCCCGGCGCCTGCAGGACCCGCTCGCCGAACTCGTCAAGATCGACCCGAAGTCGATCGGCGTCGGCCAGTACCAGCACGACCTGTCCGAGGTGAAGCTCTCGCGATCGCTCGACGCCGTGGTCGAGGACTGTGTGAACGGCGTCGGCGTCGACGTCAACACCGCGTCCGCACCGCTGCTTTCGCGCGTGTCGGGCATCAGCGGCGGACTCGCCGAGAACATCGTGGCGCACCGCGACGCCAACGGCCCCTTCCGCAACCGCAAGGGGCTCAAGGACGTGGCCCGGCTGGGCCCGAAGGCGTACGAGCAGTGCGCGGGCTTCCTGCGGATCCGCGGCGGGGACGACCCGCTGGACTCCTCCAGCGTGCACCCCGAGGCCTACCCGGTGGTCCGCACGATGGGCAAGACGGCGGGCAGCGAGGTGGCGGCCCTGATCGGCAACACCGGTGTGCTGCGCTCGCTGCGGCCGGAGCAGTTCGTCACCGAGGCCTTCGGCCTGCCGACGGTCACGGACATCCTGCGCGAGCTGGAGAAGCCGGGCCGGGACCCGCGGCCCGCCTTCAAGACGGCGACCTTCAAGGAGGGCGTGGAGAAGATCGGCGACCTGGCCCCCGGGATGATCCTGGAGGGCGTGGTCACCAATGTGGCCGCCTTCGGCGCCTTCATCGACATCGGTGTCCACCAGGACGGGCTGGCGCACGTCTCGGCGCTGTCGAAGAACTTCGTCAAGGACCCGCGGGACGTGGTGAAGCCGGGCGACATCGTCCGGGTCAAGGTCATGGACGTGGACATCCCGCGCAAGCGGATCTCGCTGACGCTGCGCCTGGAGGACGAGGCGGAGCGGGGCGGCGACGGCGGGGCCCCGGGGCAGCGCGAGGAACGCGGCGAGCGCCGGGGCGGCGGCCGTCCCCCGCAGCAGCGCGGCCCGGCGGGCGGCCAGGGCGGCGGCGAGCGCGGCCAAGGCAGCCAGGGCGGCTCCCGCGACGGCGGCAAGGGCCGCCGCCAGGGCGGCGGCGGCCAGCGTCAGGGCGGTCAGAGCGGCGCTCCGGCCCCCGCCAACAGTGCGATGGCCGACGCCCTGCGCCGCGCGGGACTCAGCGGCCCCGACGAGCGGGGCGGCCGCAAGCGCTAGGACACGCCCCAGCCCCTCGTGGCAGTGCGTGCCGGATTGGCCGAATACGCACCCGACATGGGTACATACCTTGCCAACTCATCCGGATGATCTGTAGGGATGACGGAACGCCCGTTCGTCTTTCGGCGAGCGGGCTTCCGCGTTTTCCCCTCAGGACCGCACTCCCGAGGTCGCCTTGAAGGCTAAGGACGTCATGCCCCAGCCCACGCACGCCTACCGTCGTTGCCCGAGAAAGGGTCCGAAGAGGGAACACATGCGCCACCCTCAACCCAGTCTGCGCAAACGGTGCGAGGCGATTCTCGGCCGTCTTGAACTGACACACCCCTTTTCGCTCGAAGGACTGTGCGAGCGGATAGCCGAGCAGCGGGGCCGCCCCATCCGGCTCCACCCGCTGCCCAAGGAGGCCGCGGAGTCCGGCGTGTGCGGACTGTGGGTCGGCACCGCCACCGTGGACTACGTCTTCTACGAGGCCCAGACCACCCCGCTGCACCGGGAGCACATCGTGCTCCACGAGATCGGCCACATCCTCTTCGGGCACCACTCGCTGGAAGCCCCCGCCGGGGACTCCCCGAGCGCCGGCGGGGCGGACGGATCCGTTCCCACCGTGCTCGGACGCACCAACTACACCACCCGCCAGGAGCGGGAGGCGGAGATGCTCGCCAGCATGATCCGCATCCGCACGGGGAGCCGCTTCCCGCACCTCGGCCACGGCGGCGGAGGCCGGGACACCCTCGAACGGCTGGAGTCCGCGATGGGCTACGAGCGGCGCGGACGGGGGCCGGTCCACCGTGGCCTCTGATCTGATCGCCTTCGGCGACGCGCTCGCCGTCCCCAGCGTCGTCTGCCTCTGGATCGCCGTCCTGCTCCGCGCGCCCGGCGCCCTGCGCGCCCCGCACCAGCGCGGCCTGTGGCTCGCCGTCGCCACCGCCGCGGCCGCGATGACCCTGAACCTCCCCGACGTCGTCGCCTACGCCATGGGCCGCGACCCGGACTACGCCCACACCATCGGGCTGGTGCGCAACCTCATCGGCGTCCTCTCCGCCGGCGCCGTGCTCTACTTCGTAGCCGCCGCCACCCGGGGCCGCCGCCTCCAGATCGCCTCGGGCGCCGGCACGGTCCTGTGGCTGACCGTCCTCGTCGCCCTGGACACGGCCGCACCCGACCACGGCACGCACACCATCCCGCCCGCCGGCGACCCGGTGCCCTCCCTCGCCTACTGGCTGGTGCTGATCTCCGCCCACCTGCTCGCCAACACCATCTGCGTATACGTCTGCTGGCGCTACAGCCGTCGCGCCGAGAGCCGGGGCCTCGCCGCGGGACTGCTGCTGTTCGGCCTGGGCACCGCGCTCGCCGGGGTGTTCTGGTTCGTGTACCTGCTCAAGGCACTGTTCGGTTTCATCTGGGCGATGCCCGCGAACCCGCTCCTGATGAACGTGCACGGGCTGCTGCGCGCCGCCGCGATCCTCGTCCCGACGCTGTTCACCTTCCGCCGCACGGCCGCCGACATGGCCACCGCCTGGCGGCTGTGGCCGCTCTGGCGCGACCTGGTCCACGCCGTCCCGCACGTCGCCCTCAACAAGCCGCGCGCCGGCCGGGTGCTGGAACTGCTGTGGCCGCCGGTCCCGCGCAACCTGCTCGTCTACCGCAAGGTCATCGAGACCCGCGACGCCATCCTGATCCTGGGGGAGTACGTCGCCCCGGGCGTGCCGGAGCTCGCGCGCAGCCACGTGTCCGGCAGCGGAGTACCCGAACAGCGGTCCAGTGCGGCCGCGCTGGCCTGCGTACTGAAGGAGGCGCGGCAGGCGAAGCTGGCCGGGATCCCGCAACAGCGGTCCGACGAGAACGCCTTGGAGCTGCCCGCGGCCCTCCAGACCTCGGCCGAGGGAGGAGACCTGGAGGGCGAGGCCCGTTTCCTCGTGGAGGTCGCCCAGGCCTACGCCTCACCGGCCACCACGGGCTTCACCCCGTGACCGCCACACCCTGCTCGACTGCCAGGAAGTGAACGTCTCTTGACCACCACCGTACTGATCACAGGGGCCAGCGCCGGACTCGGCGCGGCCTTCGCCCGCGGCTTCGCCGCCAAGGGCTGCGACCTCGTCCTCGTCGCCCGGGACAAGGGCCGCCTCGAAGGCGTCGCCGCGGAGCTCGCCCGGGAATTCGGCTCCGTCTGCGAGGTGTTGCCCGCCGACCTGCTCGACGCGGACGGACTCGCAGCCGTCGCCGAGCGGCTCGCCGACCGGGCCCGGCCCGTGGACATCCTGGTCAACAACGCCGGCTTCGGACTCCCCGCGCCGTTCCCGTACAGCCCGGTCGAGGACGAGGAGCGGATGCTGGACCTGTTGGTCAAGGTGCCGCTGCGGCTCACCCACGCGGTGCTCCCGGGCCTGCGCGAGCGCCGCCGCGGCGCCGTCCTCAACGTCTCCTCGGTGGCCGGACTGCTCCCGACCGGGACCTACGGCGCCGCGAAGGCCTGGATCACGGCCTTCAGCGAGTCGCTGCGCGTGGACATGGAGCCGTACGGGGTCCGGGTGCTGGCGGTGGTGCCGGGATTCACCCGCACCGAGTTCCAGGAGCGCGCCGGGATGGACGTCACGGCCCTGAGGGACGCGGTGTGGCTGGAGCCGCGCGACGTGGTGGCCCAGGCCCTGAAGGACCTGGCCCGGCGCCACCCGGTGAGCATCACGGGCCGGCGCTACCGGGCGTACGCGCTGGCCGCCCGCCACCTTCCGCGCGGCTTCGTGGCCCGGAAGATGGCCCGCACGCGCCGCCCTCCGGCGGACGCGGGATAAGGGCGCCGGCCCGGCCCGGCCGTCAGGGACCGCCGATCCGGTCCAGTGCCTCCCGCGCGTCCCGGAGCAGCTCCTCGTCCAGGAGGAAGCTCGCGCCGTACCGGCGCGGCGGCGCCGCCACCACGGCCCGCAGCGCCGGCAGGGCGGCCGCCGCGGGCGGGCCGATCGCCCCCAGTGCGCGCACGGTCCGCAACGTCACCTCGGTGACGCGGTGTTCGGCCAGCGGAGCCAGCTCGGGCAGCAGCGCTGCGACGGCGGGGTCCGGATCGCCGGTGATCCGCCACCAGGCCTCGGCCGCGCCGACCCTGGTCCACTCGCCCGGGCAGTCGAGCAGAGCCCGCACGGAACCGGCGTACGGGGCTGCGAGCGGCCCCAGGTCGGCGAGGTAGCGCAGCACCGGACGGCGCAGTCCCGCCCGGGCCACCGACCCGCAGACCCACAGGGCCAGTTCGGGGTCGCCGGTCACCCGCCAGTGCGCCCAGGCCGCGGTCTGCGCGCCCCGCCACGGCTTCGGCGAGCGTTCGGTGCCGGGGGCGAAGCGCCACGGGACCGTGTCACCCCGGGCGAGCCCCGCCAGCGCCCCGGCGGCGGCCGACGCCGCCGGTCCGATCCCGCCCAGGGCCTCGGCGGCCGGCCGGGCGGCAGGGCCGTCCAGCAGTTCGGACAGCTCCGTCGTGGCCGGACCCGCCGCCGGGCCCCACTGGGCGAGGATCCGCAGGACCGTATCGGCACCGCGGGCCCCGGACCCCTCGGCGAGCCGGCCACGGAACGCCGGCAGCAGCTCCGCTGCCCAGCCCACGGGCAGCGAGCCGACCTTCAGGAAGGAGTCCCCGAACAGCTCGCGGTACAGGGGCACCGCCCGCTCGTCTCCGATGTGGACCAGGGCCCGGACCCCGGCGTGCGAGGCCGGCCAGACGGAGCCGCCGGGCCGCTGGAGCGCGCCGGCGATCCGGTCCGCGTACGGGGACGCTGCCTCCCCGCAGTCGGCCAGTGTCATCAGCGCTTCGCCCGCGACCTCGGCCTCGTCCTCCAGCCCGCCGGCCACCGTCTCCCACAGCTGCGCCGCCGGACGGCGCCAGGAGCGGAGCTGGAGGCCGGCCGCCCGGACGGCCTGGGCCCGAAGGGCCGGGTCCCGGTGCCGGGCCAGGCCCTCGACCATCGCTTCCCCCTCGCGCGGATGGGGCGCGACCCGAACCGCGAACCGGTCCATCGGCGGGTAGGTCTCGGGCCACCACGGCACCTGCGGCAGCGGCCCGGTACCGATCTCGGCGAAGACCCCGGCGACGCGGCGGCCCGCGCCCTCCGCACCCCCGGGAGCGGCCGTCAGCAGCACCACCCGCGCGGCGGCCAGCCGTACGAGGGGGTGCCGGTGGTCCAGCCAGGGCCGGGCCCACTCCGCGACCGCCGCCCGCTCGCCTGATCCCGACAGCGCTCCCACCGCCAGCAGTTGGGAGACCAGTGCCGTCGGGTCGCGCTCCACCTCGGCCTGCCGCCGCAGAGCGTCCGGCATCGTGGGATCCTCCAGCCGGAGCCCGCGCAGCACCCAGGCCGCTCCGGTCCGGACCTCCGCCGACCGGTCCGAAACCAGCGGGACGACGTGGTGCGCACCGGCCTCGAAGGCGAGGAAGGCCCGGCGGTGCACGCCGGCGCGGCGCTCGCCGATGTCATGGGCGCGCCGGGCCAGCAGACCGAGGGCCAGGGCCCGCCGGTGCCGGTCGAGTCGCGGAAGCAGCTCGAAGAGCCGCCCGGTGACCTCCACGAACAGCGGCTCGTCGTTCTGCCAGCCGACCAGCTTCTCCAACTGCGCCCAGGAAGAGCGCCGCAGCCCCGGTATCAGCAGTCCGCGCAGCAGGCCGGGAACCTTCTCCCGCCCCGCCGCCACCCCTTCGAGCTCGTGCCAGGGCGTCCCGGCCCCCCGTTCGTCCATACCGGGGAGCCTAAGCGATCACGGTCCGGAGCCTCAGAGCTCGGTGACCCTGCCGTCCGCGACGTGCAGCCGGCGGGTCACCCGGACCGCGTCGAGCATCCGGCGGTCGTGGGTGACCAGCAGCAGGGTGCCCGTGTAGGAGTCCAGCGCGGACTCCAGCTGCTCGATCGCGGGCAGGTCGAGGTGGTTCGTCGGCTCGTCCAGCACCAGCAGGTTCACCCCGCGTCCCTGGAGCAGCGCCAGGGCCGCCCGGGTGCGCTCGCCGGGGGAGAGGGTGGCCGCCGGGCGGGTCACGTGGGCGGCCTTCAGACCGAACTTGGCCAGCAGGGTGCGGACTTCGGCGGGCTCGGTGTCCGGTACGGCCGCGCAGAAGGCGTCGATGAGGGGTTCCTCGCCGAGGAACAGGCCGCGGGCCTGGTCGACTTCGCCGACCCGTACGCCCGAGCCGAGGGTGGCGGAGCCGGAGTCCGGGGCGAGGCGGCCCAGGAGCACGGCCAACAGGGTCGACTTTCCTGCCCCGTTGGCGCCGGTGATGGCGACCCGGTCGGCCCAGTCGATCTGCAGGCTGGCCGGTCCGAAGGCGAAGTCCCCGCGCTGGACGACCGCTTCGCGCAGGGTGGCGACCACGGAGCCGGAGCGCGGGGCCGCCGCGATCTCCATGCGCAGCTCCCACTCCTTGCGCGGCTCGTCGACCACTTCGAGCCGCTCGATCGCGCGCTGCGTCTGGCGGGCCTTGGAGGCCTGCTTCTCGCTCGCGTCGGCGGCGGCCTTCCTGGCGGACTTGTCGTTGTCCGTGGCCTTGCGCTTGGAGTTCTTGACGCCCTTGTCGCTCCAGCCGCGCTGCATCGCGGCCCGGTCCTCCAGGGCCGAGCGCTTGTCGGAGTACTCGTCGTACTCCTCGCGGGCGTGGTTGCGGGCCCGCTCGCGCTCCTCCAGGTAGGCGTCGTAGCCGCCGCCGTAGAGGTTGATCTGCTGCTGGGCCAGGTCGAGTTCGAGGACCTTGGTGACGGTGCGCGTGAGGAACTCGCGGTCGTGGCTGATCACGATTGTGCCGGCGCGCAGCCCCTTCACGAACTGCTCCAGGCGCTCCAGACCGTCGAGGTCGAGGTCGTTGGTGGGCTCGTCGAGCAGGAAGACGTCGTAGCGGGACAGCAGCAGCGAGGCCAGTCCGGCGCGGGCGGCCTGGCCGCCGGACAGCGCGGTCATCGGCAGGTCGAGGCCGACGGACAGCCCGAGGTCGTCGGCGACCTGCAGGGCCCGCTCGTCGAGGTCGGCCCCGCCGAGGTTCAGCCACCGGTCGAGGGCGTCCGCGTACGCGTCGTCCGCGCCCGGGGTGCCGTCCACCAGACCCTGCGTCGCCGCGTCGAGCTCGGCCTGCGCCGCGGCCACACCGGTACGGCGGGCCAGGAACTCGCGGATCGACTCGCCGGGGCGCCGCTCGGGCTCCTGCGGCAGGTGGCCGACGGCCGCGGAGGGCGGGGAGAGGCGCAGCTCACCGGTCTCGGGGGCGTCGAGCCCGGCAAGCATCCGCAGCAGGGTGGACTTCCCGGCGCCGTTGACGCCGACGAGGCCGATGACGTCGCCCGGGGCGACGACGAGGTCGAGATCGGCGAAGAGCGTGCGCTCACCGTGCGCGGCGGTGAGCTTCTTGGCGACGAGGGTTGCAGTCATGATCTGCCGATTCTATCCGCGCCCGCGGCCCCGCCGACCCGGCCGAAGGGCCGCAGGCTCAGGGGCCCAGGAGGCGCAGGGCCGCCCACAGTGCCGCCACCGACGCCGCGAGCGCCGGGACGGTGGTCAGGAGCCCGAGCCGGGTGAAGTCCCGCAGCGTCACCAGATCCGCGCCGCCGCCGTCCCCGTGCAGGATCCGCCGCCAGAGCAGCGTGGCCAGCGAGCCCGCGTAGGTCAGGTTCGGGCCGATGTTCACCCCGATCAGCACCGCCAGTACCGGCCCCGCGCCGCCGGCCGAGGCCACCGGAAGCAGGGCCAGTACCGCGGGCAGGTTGTTGATCAGGTTGGCCAGTACGGCGGCCACCGCCGCCACCGCGAGCAGCGCCGGCAGCGAGTCCCCGGCCGGGGTCACCCGCTCCAGGGCGTCCCCGAGTCCGTGGTCCACGACCGCCCGCACCACCACCCCCAGCGCCAGCACGAACAGGCAGAAGGCCGGCGCCGCCGAGCCCAGGATCCGCGCCGGAGTGGTCTCCCGGCGCCGCAGCGCCCGTACGGCCAGCACGAGCGTGCCCGCGAGCGCCGCCCAGGCGGGGCTCGCCCCGGCGAAGGAGGCGAGCGCGAAGCCGCCCAGGGTCGCCGCGAGCACCGCGGCCGCGAACCGGGGCAGCGGCGCGGGCTTCCCGGTCTGCGCCGCGTGCTCGGGGGCGGCCGCCAGGTCGGTGCGGAAGTAGCGCCGGAACACCGCGTACTCCACGCCGATCGCCGCCAGCCAGGGCAGGGCCATGAGCGCCGCGAACCGGGTGAAGGACAGCCCGCTCGCGGCGAAGGCGAGCAGATTGGTGAGGTTGGAGACCGGCAGGAGGAGCGAGGCCGAGTTGGCCAGGTGTGCGGTGGCGTACACGTGCGGGCGCGGCCGGGCCCCCAGCCGGGAGGCGGTCGCCAGCACCACCGGGGTCAGCAGCACCACGGTCGCGTCCAGGCTCAGCGCGGCGGTGATCACGGAGGCGACGGCGAACACCCCGCCGAGCAGTGCCACCGGCCCGCGCCCCGCCGCCCGCCGGGCCACCGCCGCCCCGGCGGCCTCGAACAGTCCCTCGTCGGCGCAGAGCCGGGCCAGGGCCAGGATCACGGCGAGGAACCCGACCACCGGCAGCAGCTCACGGGTCTGCTCCCACGCGTCGGCGGGCGGTACGACGCCCAGCACGACGAGCAGCCCGGCGGCGGGCACGGCGGCCACGGCCTCCGGCAGCCCGCGCGGGCGCAGCACGGCGAAGGCCAGCACCCCGAGCAGGAGCGCGACGGACAGACAAGCGGCGGCGGGGTACAGGGCGGGCTCCGGAAGGGGAGGGGAAGCGGGGCGGGCCCACGGGCGATGGCGGGGCCAGGACAGGATCGCACCGGGACGGACATGGCTGGATAGGTGGGGTGTACGTCATTGCAGCCATCGCACGGGGTGTCACACCATGAGGTCATGTCGCTGCGAAACGTGCTCGTCGTCCTCTACGACGGCGTGCAGAGCCTGGATGTCACGGGGCCGATGGAAGTGTTCAACGGCGCCGAGCAGTACCCCGGACCGCCGCGGTACGCCCTGCGCACCGTCTCACCGGGCGGCGCCCCGATCCGTACGAGCAGCGGGCTGCGGATCGTCCCCGAGGGGGACCTGGAGAGCGAGCGCCCTGGCGCCGGGACCACTCTCCTGGTGCCGGGCGGCCGGTACACCGCGGACTTCGCGCCGGAGCTGAACCACTGGCTCCGCGCGCACGGCGGGTCCGCCGAGCGGCTGGTGTCGGTGTGCACCGGCGGCCTGCTCCTGGCCGAGGCCGGGTTGCTGGACGGACGGCGCGCGACGACGCACTGGTACATGTGCGAGCGGATGGCCCGGGACTACCCGGCCGTCACCGTGGAACCCGACCCGATCTACGTCCGGGACGGGCCGGTGTCCACCTCGGCCGGGGTCACGGCGGGCATAGACCTGGCGCTGGCCCTGGTGGAAGAGGACCACGGGCGGGACCTGGCCCTGTCCGTCGCCCGGCAGCTGGTGGTCTTCCTGCGGCGGCCCGGGAACCAGGCGCAGTTCAGTGCGCAGCTCGCCGCCCAGACGGCGCAGCGGGAGCCGCTGCGGGACGTGCAGCACTGGATCACGGAGAACCCGGGGGAGGACCTGAGCGTGGAGGCGCTGGCCGCGCGGGCGGCGCTGTCGCCCCGGCACTTCGCGCGGGCCTTCCAGGCCGAGACGGGCGTGACGCCCGGGCGGTACGTGGAGCGGGTACGGGTCGAGCACGCGCGGCGGCTGCTGGAGCAGGGCGGCGAGGGCATCGCCGGGATCTCCCGGGCCTGCGGCTACGGCAACCCGGAGGCGCTGCGCCGCGCCTTCGTGAAGACCCTGGGCCAGCCCCCGTCCGAATACCGCCGCCGCTTCGGCACCACCCACTGACCGCGGGCCCGCACCGACTACACACGCCCGACGCCCGACAGCCGACAACCAGCAGCCAAGCCGACACCCGGCAACCGACAGCTCCGGAGGAGCCATGCAGATCGCCGTACTGCTTTTCGACGGGTTCACCGCCCTCGACGCCATCGGTCCCTTCGACACCCTGGGCCGGCTCCAGGGCGCCGAGACCGTGTTCGTGGCCGAGCGCCCGGGGCCCGTACGGACCGACCAGAGCTCACTCGCACTCGTCGCCGACAAGGGGCTCGACGAGGTGACCCGGCCGGACATCGTCCTCGTGCCCGGCGGGGTGGTCACCGACCGGGAGATGAAGAACCCGGTGGTCCTCGACTGGCTGCGGACCGTCGACGCCACCAGCACGTGGACCACCTCCGTCTGCTCCGGCTCGACGCTGCTCGCCGCCGCCGGCCTCCTGGACGGGCGCCGAGCCACCGGCCACTGGCTGTACCTGGACCGGCTGCCCCCGTTCGGGGCGGTGCCCGTCTCGGAACGGGTGGTCTTCGACGGGAAGTACGTCACGGCCGCCGGGGTGTCCGCGGGGATCGACATGGGGCTCGCGCTCCTCGGCCGCATCGCGGGCGACGAGTACGCGCAGAGGGTGCAGCTCATGACCGAATACGACCCGCAGCCGCCCTACGACGCGGGCTCCCCGGAGAAGGCGCCCGCCCACATCGTCGCCCTGCTCCGCTCGCTCACTCCGCCGGCGGAGTCCAGGTGAAGGCGGGCGCGCGCCGTTCCAGGAACGCGGCGACCCCCTCCGTGACCTCACCGCTCGCTGCGGCCTGCGCGGCCCAGTAGGCGTCCCGGTCCGTGCGGCCGTCCGCGAACTCCTTCGCCGAACTCTGGGTGAGCTGGGAGCGAGTGGCCAGGATCCGCGTGAACTCCGAGACCCGTTTGGCCAGTTGCCCCACAGGCAGCAGCTCGTCCAGCATCCCGGTGCGCAGCGCCCGCTCCGCGTCGATCAACTCGGCGGAGAAGAGGAGGTACTTGGCGGCCGCGGGCCCCACCAGGGAGGCGAGGCGCCGGGTGGACGAGGCCGGGTACACGATGCCCAGCTTCGCCGGTGTCACCCCGAAGGAGGCACCCTCCTCCGCGAAGCGCAGATCGCAGGCGGCTGCCAGCTGGCTGCCCCCGCCCACGCAGAACCCGCGGATCGCGGCGAGCGTGGGCTTGGGGAAGGCGGCGAGCGCCTCCTCCGCCGCCACGGCCAGGGCCTGCGGGTCCTCGTCCCCGGTCAGCGAGGAGATGTCGGCCCCCGCGCAGAAGGTCTCGCCGGCCCCCGTCAGGACCAGCACCCGTACGGCGGGATCCGCCGCGTGCCCGGCCAGCAGCTCCGGCAGCCCGCGCCACATGGCGGCCGTCATGGCGTTGCGCTTGGCGGGGTGCGAGATCACGACGGTGGCGACCCCGTCGGCGACGGAGGAGAGGAGGGCTGCGTCCATGCGCCGGATGCTATCCCGGACGGTCGTACCTATGATCAAGAGACCGGTACCCGGCAGCTCGGTGGACCGGCAGGCAGTCGCGGGGTCCGAGGGTCCGTCGGGGGCAGCTGAAGGGTGGCGTCCATGGGCGCAGACCGTGCCGAGCGTGCGGACCGTACGGGTCCACAGGACATGAAGGCCGACAAGAAGAAGGTCAGCCGCAGTTTCGCGTGGATGGCCCTGCTCGGGGCGCTCCTGGTGGTGGCCGGGCTGGTGGGTCTCGTCTACACCGGTGTCGCGACCCTGACCACGATGTTCCTCTTCGGCTGGCTGCTGCTGTTCGGCGGCGTGGTGGGCCTCTTCCAGGCGATCCAGTCCCGCAAGAGCAACTACTTCTGGCTCGCCGTGATCGTCGCCGCGATCAACATCGCGGCCGGTTTCGTGATCCTGCGCCGCCCGGAGGCGAGCGCGGAGGCGCTCACGATGTTCGCCGCGCTGCTGTTCCTCACCGGCGGCGTGTTCCGGCTGGCCGGCGCCGTCGTGGTGCGCGGCGCGCACCTCGGGCTGACCCTGGTCCAGGGCGCCTTCGGGATCCTGCTGGGCCTCCTGATCCTGGCCAACTGGCCCGGCAGCAGCCTGTACGTGATCGGAGCGTTCTTCTCCCTCGCGCTGCTGTTCGACGGCCTGAGTCTGATCGCCGTGGGCATGGGAGCCCGCCGCATCCTGGGCTTGGTCAGGGACGACGAGGTTCCGGTGACCCCGGCAGGGGCGGGAGTCGCAGCGCCCGAGCCGCACGAGGCGGCCGGGAACCGTCCCCCAGAAGATCAGGAACGGTCGAACAACTGACTCTGTCATACGCCAGCGGTCAGAAAGTGTCCGATTGATGCTGACTTCTGGTCAGTGGTCGGGCGCGGAGGGGTCCGGTCCCCACTCTTGACGTGTGCAGACGATCGAGCGTGAAGACGGGGGCCGGGAGATGGATAAGAGCGGGAGCGTCCCGCCAGTCAAGGGGGCGGAGCCGGCGGTCGAGGCAGCCCCCCTCGCGTACGAGGGAGTGTGGCGATTCACGGCGCCCGCGGTAGAAGAATCCGTTCCGCAGGCCCGCCGTGCGGTCCGTGACCTGCTCGGCCGCCAGGAGGTGCCGGCCGACCGGGACCTGGTCTACTCCCTGCTGCTGATCGTCTCCGAACTGGTGACGAACTCGGTCCGGCACGCGGCCCTGCTCTCGCCGGAGGTCGCGGTGGAGGTCGCCATCGGCCGGGAGTGGGTACGGGTGGCCGTCGAGGACAACCACCCGTACCGCCCCAAGGCACTGGAGGCCGATTTCGGCCAGACCGGCGGCCGGGGCCTGCTCCTCGTCCGGGAGATCACACTGGAGGCCGGCGGGGTCTGCGACGTGGAGCACACCTCCACCGGCGGCAAGGTGATCTGGGCGGCCCTGCCGCTCACCACGGCCCAGGCGTCGCCCGCCGCCACCCCGACCTCGGCGGTCTGAGCCCGCGCGGGGCGGCGACCGGCCGCTGCCGGCGGCCGCAGGGCGTCACCGGCCGGGGCCGGCCGCTACCAGCCCGCCGCGTCACCCGTCAGCTCGCGGATCGCGGGCCGGGCCGCGTCCAGCACGGTCATGAACCAGGCCGAGAACGGGACCTCCGCGTGCCGCTTCGCGAGTTCCTCGGCGGTCACGAAGGCGGTGTCCGCGATCTCCTCCGGATCCGGCCGCACCGACCGCTGCGCGAGTCCCACGAACAGGTGGTTGTACTCCTGCTCCACCAGCCCCGACGCCGGGTCCGGATGGTTGTAGCGCACCGTCCCCGCCTCCGCGAGCAGCGAGGGCGACAGCCCCAGCTCCTCGTGGGTCCGCCTGGCCGCCGCCGCGAACGGCGACTCCCCCGGGTAGGGGTGGCCGCAGCACGTGTTCGACCAGACACCGGGGGAGTGGTACTTCCCGAGGGCGCGCTGCTGGAGCAGCATCCGTCCCTGCTCGTCGAAGAGGAACACCGAGAACGCCCGGTGCAGCTGACCGGGAGCCTGATGGGCGGAGAGCTTCTCCGCCGTACCGATGGTGTTGCCGGCCTCGTCGACCAGTTCGAGCATGATCGGTTCTTGAGCGCCGGCGCCGGTGGGCGCGCTGTTCGCGGCGGTGGCTGGTGTGGTCGGCATACCCATCCTTCGCTTCGGACTTCGGCTTTCAGTCTGCCGTACAAATCGGGATTGCCCCCACTTCGGTGATCCGCGCATGTCCGCCCCCCGTCGCGTGATATGCGACGAGGGGCGGAGCGTGCCGATCGGTCAGTTCAGCCGGCCGGGGGCCGGATTCCGGATCAAACCCCGAAGGGGGACGGGTACTTGATCGTGCCCGTGGGAACCGGCACCGAATCGTCGAGCACCAGCGCCATCATGGCCTCGTCGGGCACCTCGAACGGTGCCTTGATCCCGAAGCGCGAAGCCGGCACGAACCCGAAGCGCCCGTAGTAAGAGGGATGCCCGAGGACCAGGACGAGCTTCTCCCCGCGCTCCGCGGCCGCCGCGAGCAGCGCCCGTACGACCGCGCTGCCGGCGCCCGAGCGCTGGAGCGCGGGCGCGGCGGCCACCGGGGCGAGCGCGAGCGCCGCCGCCCCGTCCACCTCGCACCGGGTCAGCAGGGCGTGCGCCGCGACCGACCCGTCCGGGCCCTCGGCCACGTAGGAGAGGCCGGGCAGCCAGGATCCGTCCGCGCGCAGGGCGTCCACGAGGTCGGCCTCGGCCGGGGTCTCGAAGGCGGCCGAGTTCAGCGCGTGCACGGCGGCCCCGTCCCCGTCCGCCTCGGGGCGGACGGGCCAGGCGCCGCCGTCCCCGGCCGTCACCGGCCGCAGGACGTAGGCGGTGTACCCGTACTCGTGCCCGTACCGCTCCCGTACCTCGATCTCCTCGCGTACGAAGCCCAGCGCGGCCGCGGCCTCGGGCCCGGCGGGCTCCGCCGCCCCGGCCACCCGCTCGCCGAGCGGACCGTAGTAGGCGGCCCAGTCGGAGTCGGGCTGCCGGTGCACGCCGAGCACCCGGTAGCCGGCGGCCTGGACGGCGGCCAGGTTGCGGGCGGTGGAACGCAGCGCGTAGTGCGGGTCCCAGAAGGCGCGGACCCCGGCGGAGGGTTCCTCGACGGTCCATTCGCATTCGCTCAGGACCAGGGTGCCGCCGGGGGCGAGGAGCGGCTTCCACCGTGCGAGCGCGGTGGCGAAGCCGATGTTGTAGGCGGATCCCTCGGCCCAGACGAGATCGAAGGAACCGTCCGGGTGGCCGAGGTCGCCCATGTCCGCCTTGACGGCGCGGACGCGGTCGGTGAGCCCGCGGGCGGCGGCGGCCGCACGGAGCTCGTCGAGGAAGCCTTCGTGGAGGTCGACCGCGATGACGTCGGCGCCGTGGCCGCCCGCCTCCGCGGCGAGCAGCAGGGCGCTGGGGCCGGGACCGCAGCCCAGGTCCAGGGCGCGCGGCCGCTCGGGCAGTGGTCCGCACAGGGACAGCAGGTGGCGGGTGGTCGCCTCGGAACCGGGGGACTGCCGGGGCAGACCGCGGTGCAGCGCGAAGAACGCCTCGAAGAACAGGTCGCTCTCGGTGCTGAAATCGGTGGTGTGGGAATGGTGGGAGTTGCTGGTGTTACCGATGTTGTCGGTCAACGTGAACCCTTGAAAGGGGGCTCCGGCCGACGGGGGTGATCGGTGTGATCAGACCCGGCCGGACGCCCGGAAGGAGAGGGGGATGAACCGGAGTGCGCTGCGCTGGGCGGCGACGCCTGCGACGGTCATCAACCCCACCTCTTTCTTTCTTTCGTCACATCTCACATGACATTCGGGCGATCGGGACGCATGTGCGAAAAACGTACGCGTCTGCGGCCAGCCTAACAGCAGCGGTACCGGCAGCGGTTTGTGATCGCTCCTCCCGATCGTCAATGATGATCGGCACAGGGCCGACAGGCCCGCGTTTTTTGGCTTATCGATGCGTAAACAGGCGGTGAACCCCTGCTTCCGTTCATCCGATAGCCTCTGCCGACGTGCCGCCGGTCCACCTGGCGCCCGTTACCCGTGTGCGTGCAAGGAGTGAGTTCGTCTGCCGACCGTCATCCTTACCGGCCTGCCGGTGCCCGGATCAGCGCTCGCCGACGAGCTGCGCTCACTCGGCTTCGAGGTCCGCCCCGCGGCCACCCCGTGGGACACCGCCGCCGCGCTGGCGCGGGTACCCGCCGATCAGCGGGTGGCCGTCGTGGACGGGGAGTTCGTCGGTCACGTGCACGCCCTGCGGCTCGCGCTGACGGACCCGCGGTTCGACGCCTGCGCCGTCACCGGGGCCTTCGCCGTGCAGCCCGGCGCCCGTGCGGCCCTGGACCGGGCCGCCGCGCTCGACGCGTCCGCCCCCGTGGGCGACGGCCCGTACCCCGACCGGCTCGCCGCCGCCGTCGAGGCCGACGGCACCCCCGTGCACCGCCCCGAGCTGGGCACCCTCGTCGCCGCCGTGCCCGCCACGACCGATGAGCGCCGGGAGGCCACCGCCGCCGTCGCGGCCGTCGACGACGAGGCCGTCCGGCTGCGCACCGCCGTGAAGTCCCGCGACGGGTTCTTCACCACCTTCTTCGTCAGCCCGTACTCGCGCTACATCGCCCGCTGGTGCGCGCGCCGCGGACTGACCCCCAACCAGGTCACCACCGCCTCGCTGATCACCGCGCTGATCGCGGCCGGCTGCGCGGCGACCGGGGACCGCTGGGGCTACGTCGCCTCCGGCGTGCTGCTCCTCGTCTCCTTCGTCCTGGACTGCACGGACGGGCAGCTCGCCCGCTACTCGCTCCAGTACTCGACGATGGGCGCCTGGCTCGACGCCACCTTCGACCGCGCGAAGGAGTACTCCTTCTACGCGGGCCTCGCGCTCGGCGCGGCCAGGAACGGCGACGACGTCTGGGCCCTGGCCCTCGGCGCCATGATCCTCATGACCTGCCGGCACGTCGTGGACTTCGCCTTCAACGAGGCCAACCACGACGCCGCGGCCACTGCGACCTCTCCTTCCGGCAGTCCCACCGCGGCCCTCTCGGCCAAGCTGGACAGCGTCGGCTGGACGGTCTGGGTCCGGCGCATGATCATCCTGCCGATCGGCGAGCGCTGGGCCATGATCGCGGTCCTGATCGCCTTCACCACCCCGCGGATCGTCTTCTACGCCCTGCTCGTCGGCTGCGCCTTCGGCGCCCTCTACACGACGGCCGGCCGCGTCCTGCGCTCGCTGACCCGCAAGGCGACCCGTACCGACCGGGCCGCCCGGGCGCTCGCGGACCTGGCCGACTCGGGCCCGCTGGCCGAGCTCGTCAGCCGGGTGCTGAACCGCCTGCGCGCCAGGCCGCTGGGAATCCTCGGCCTCGCGTTGTCGGCCACGGCGGTCTTCGTGATCTTCCAGCAGCCCTTCGGCAGCTGGAAGAGCGTCGCCGCGGCCGGGATGTACGTCCTCCTCGCCGGCGGCATCGTCATGGCGCCCCTCAAGGGAGCCCTCGACTGGCTCGTGCCGCCCGTCTTCCGGGCCGCCGAGTACACCACCGTCCTGATCCTCGCCGCCAAGGCGGACGTCCCCGGGGCCCTTCCCGCGGCATTCGGACTGGTCGCGGCGGTCGCCTACCATCACTACGACACGGTCTACCGCATCCGCGGTGGCACCGGCGCGCCCCCGCACTGGCTGGTGCGAACGATCGGCGGGCACGAAGGCCGGATCCTGTTGATCACGGTCCTGGCCGCCGTCCTGGCGTCGCGCGCCGTCGACTTCCCCGTCGCGCTCACGGCCCTCGCCGTGTTCGTGGCACTCGTGGTGCTCGTGGAGAGCATCCGCTTCTGGGTGTCCTCCGGGGCACCCGCCGTACATGACGAAGGAGAACCAGCATGATCGGCCTCGTCCTCGCTGCCGGAGCCGGACGCCGCCTGCGTCCCTACACCGACACCCTGCCCAAGGCCCTCGTGCCCGTCGGACCCGAAGGGGCCGAGGAGAGCATCACGGTGCTCGACCTGACGCTCGGCAACTTCGCCGAGGTCGGTCTGACCGAGGTCGCCATCGTCGTCGGCTACCGCAAGGAAGCCGTGTACGAGCGCCGGGAGGCCCTGGAGGCCAAGTACGGCGTCAAGATCACGCTGATCGACAACGACAAGGCCGAGGAGTGGAACAACGCCTACTCCCTGTGGTGCGCTCGTGACGTCCTGAAGCAGGGTGTGATCCTCGCCAACGGCGACACCGTGCACCCCGTCTCCGTCGAGAAGACCCTGCTCGCCGCCCGCGGCAAGGGCCAGAAGATCATCCTCGCCCTCGACACGGTCAAGAGCCTGGCCGACGAGGAGATGAAGGTCATCACCGACGGCGAGAAGGGCGTGCAGCGCATCACCAAGCTGATGGACCCGGCCACCGCGACCGGCGAGTACATCGGCGTCACCCTGATCGAGCCGGAGGCCGCCGAGGCGCTGGCCGAGGCGCTGAAGACCACCTTCGAGCGCGACCCCGACCTCTACTACGAGGACGGCTACCAGCAGCTCGTCAACGACGGTTTCACCATCGACGTGGCCCCCATCGGTGACGTCAAGTGGGTCGAGATCGACAACCACGACGACCTCGCCAAGGGCCGGACGATCGCATGCCAGTACTGACGAGGCTCATCCCCTCGCCCGTCGTCGTCGACATCAGCCGCGGCGCGATGGACGATCTGGCCGGCCTCCTGGCCGACCAGCGCGTCTCCGCGTCCGGCAAGCTCGCGATCGCCATCAGCGGCGGCTCCGGCGCGGTGCTGCGCGCCAAGCTGGAGCCCCTGCTGCCGCACGCCGACTGGTACTCCGTCGTCGACGGGACCATCGACTCCGCGGTCAAGCTCGCCGACGAGATAAAGGGGCGGCGTTACGACGCCGTCGTGGGCCTGGGCGGCGGAAAGATCATCGACGTGGCGAAGTACGCCGCGGCGCGGGTCGGACTGGCCATGGTGGCGGTCGCCACCAACCTCTCGCACGACGGCATCTGCTCGCCGGTGTCCATCCTGGACAACGACAACGGCCGGGGCTCCTACGGCGTGCCCATGCCGATCGCGATGGTCGTCGACCTCGACGTCATCCGCGAGGCCCCGGCGCGGTTCGTCCGCGCGGGCATCGGTGACGCGATCTCCAACATCTCGGCCATCGCCGACTGGGAGCTCTCGCACCGCCTCAACGGCGAGCCCGTCGACGGCCTGGCCGCCGCCATGGCCCGTACCGCGGGCGAGTCCGTGCTGCGCCACCCCGGCTCGGTCGGCGACGACGAGTTCCTCACGGTGCTGTCCGAGGCGCTCGTCCTCTCCGGCATCGCCATGGCGATCAGCGGGGACACCCGCCCCTCGTCCGGTGCATGCCACGAGATCAGCCACGCCTTCGACCTGCTCTACCCGGGACGCTCCGCGCTCCACGGCGAGCAGGTCGGCCTCGGCGCGGCCTTCGCCATGCACCTGCGGGGGGAAGCGGCCAAGTCCGAGCTCTTCGTCCAGGTGCTGCGCCGGCACGGGCTGCCGGTGCTGCCCGAGGAGATCGGGTTCAGCGTGGACGAGTTCGTCGCGGCCGTCGAGTACGCCCCCCAGACCCGTCCGGGACGCTTCACGATCCTGGAGCACCTCAACCTGTCCGCCGCCGAGATCAGGGACGCTTACGCCGACTATGCCAAGACCATCCGTAGCTGAACTCCGGCCCGTCGTTCACCCGGCGGGCGTCAAGGACCGGGTCAGCGGCGAGCACTGGGGCGGGCGCCTCTACATGCGCGAGATCTCCCTGCGCATCACCCGCTACCTGGTCACCACCAAGGTCACGCCGAACCAGCTGACCTACGTGATGACCCTCGCCGGAGTCCTCGCCGCCCCGGCCCTCCTGGTGCCGGGCGTCTGGGGCGCCGTCCTCGGTGTGGTCGCGGTCCAGATGTACCTGCTGCTCGACTGCGTCGACGGCGAGGTCGCCCGCTGGAAGAAGCAGTTCTCGCTGTCCGGGGTCTACCTGGACCGGGTCGGCGCCTACCTCTGCGACGCGGCGGTGCTCGTCGGCTTCGGCCTGCGCGCCTCCGACCTGTGGGGCACCGGGCGCATCGACTGGCTGTGGGCCTTCCTGGGCACCCTCGCGGCGCTCGGCGCGATCCTGATCAAGGCCGAGACCGACCTGGTCGGCGTGGCCCGCCACCAGGCCGGCAAGCCCGTGGTCCAGGACGCGGCGGCAACCCCGCGCTCCTCCGGCATGGCGCTGGCGCGCCGGGCCGCCGCCGCGCTCAAGTTCCACCGCCTGGTCCTCGGCATCGAGGCCTCGCTGCTCATCCTGGTGCTGGCCGTCCTGGACCAGATGCGCGGCGACCTGTACTTCTCCCGCCTCGGCGTCGCGGTGCTCGCGGGCATCGCGATGCTGCAGACGGTGCTGCACCTGGTGTCGGTCCTGGCCTCCAGCAGGCTCAAGTGACGGCGCCGCTGCGGCTGGGCGCCGTCATCATCACCATGGGCAACCGCCCGGACGAGCTCAAGGCGCTCCTCGACTCGGTGGCCCGGCAGGACGGGGCCCCGGTCGAGGTGGTCGTCGTGGGCCAGGGCGTGCGCCTCACCGGCCTGGCGGACCCGGCGGCGGGCGTGCGCACCGTGGAGCTGCCCGAGAACCTGGGCATCCCGGGCGGCCGCAACGTCGGCATCGAGGCCTTCCGCACCGCGGGCGGCGCCGGCTCGGACGGGTTCGGCGTGGACGTCCTGCTCTTCCTGGACGACGACGGACTGCTGGAGCGCACCGACACCGCGGAGCTGTGCCGGCAGGCCTTCACCGAGGACCCCGAGCTGGGCATCGTCAGTTTCCGGATCGCCGATCCGCAGACCGGTGAGACCCAGCGCCGCCACGTTCCGCGGCTCCGGGCCGCCGACCCGATGCGCTCCTCGCGCGTCACCACCTTCCTGGGCGGCGCCAACGCCGTCCGCACGAAGGTGTTCGAACAGGTCGGAGACCTTCCGGGGCAGTTCTTCTACGCGCACGAGGAGACCGATCTGGCCTGGCGGGCGCTCGACGCCGGGTGGCTGATCGACTACCGGGCGGACATGGTGCTCCTGCACCCCGCCACGGCCCCCTCCCGGCACGCGGTCTACCACCGTATGGTGGCTCGCAACCGGGTGTGGCTCGCCCGCCGCAACCTGCCCGCCCCGCTGGTCCCGGTCTACGTGGGCGTCTGGCTCCTGCTGACGCTCCTGCGCAAGCCCTCGGGGCCCGCGCTCAAGGCCTGGTTCGGTGGCTTCAAGGAGGGCTGGACCACCTCCTGTGGTCCCCGGCGCCCCATGAAGTGGCGTACGGTCTGGCGGCTGACCCGGCTGGGAAGACCGCCTGTCATCTGACACGTCCGGGTCTGAGACCATGGCGCGATCACGAACCGATCGACTCAGTCCCGATGCCACCTTCTCCCGCATCATGAAGACGGAAAGTTTCATCTTGTGAGTGACACAACCCAGGACGGAGCCCTTGCCACGAGCAAGCGGCCGTCCGAAGACGCCGGGCTGAGCCCCGCGGAGCTCGCCAGGAAGTACGGCCTGTCCGTCAGCGGAGCCCGGCCGGGCCTGGCAGCGTACGTGCGCGAGCTCTGGGACCGCCGGCACTTCATCATCGCGTTCTCCCGCGCCAAGCTGATGGCCCAGTACAGCCAGGCGAAGCTCGGCCAGATCTGGCAGGTGGCGACCCCACTGCTGAACGCGCTGGTCTACTACTTGATCTTCGGGCTGATCCTGAATGCCGGCCAGGGCATCGCCAAGGACGACTACATCCCCTTCCTGGTGATCGGCGTCTTCGTCTTCACCTTCTCGCAGTCCTCGCTGATGGCGGGTGTGAGGGCGATCCCGTCCAACATCGGGCTGGTCCGCGCGCTGCACTTCCCGCGCGCCTCGCTGCCGATCTCGTTCTCGCTGCAGCAGCTCCAGCAGCTGATGTTCTCGATGATCGTCGTGTTCCTGGTCGCGGTCGGGTTCGGGAACTACCCGTCCCTGTCGTGGCTGCTCGTGATCCCGGCGCTGATCCTCCAGTTCGCCTTCAACACCGGTCTCGCCCTGATCTTCGCCCGGATGGGGGCCAAGACCCCCGACCTCGCGCAGCTCATGCCGTTCGTCACGCGTACGTGGATGTACGCCTCCGGCGTCATGTTCTCGATCAAGACGATGCTGGAGGGCAAGCCCGAGTGGATCGCGGACGTCCTGCAGTGGAACCCGGCAGCGATCTACATGGACCTGATCCGCTTCGCGCTCATCGACGGGTACGGCCGGGAGAACCTGCCGCCGCACGTCTGGGCCTTCGCGGCCGGCTGGGCCGTCCTGATCGGCGCCGGCGGATTCGTGTACTTCTGGAAGGCTGAGGAGCGCTACGGCCGTGGCTGACAACAACCAGGGGCACGTCCCCACCGTCATCGCCGACGACGTGCACATCGTCTACCGGGTCAACACCGGCAGCTCCGGCAGGGGCAGTGCCACGGCGGCGCTCAGCAAGATAGTCCGCCGGCGCGGCGACGCACCGGGCGTCCGCCGGGTCCACGCCGTGCGAGGGGTCTCCTTCACGGCGTACCGGGGCCAGGCCATCGGTGTCATCGGCTCCAACGGCTCCGGCAAGTCCACCCTGCTGCGCGCCATCGCGGGGCTCCTGCCCTGCGAGTCGGGCAAGGTCTACACCGACGGCCAGCCCTCGCTGCTGGGCGTCAACGCGGCGCTGATGAACGACCTCACCGGTGAGCGCAACGTGGTCCTCGGCGGTCTCGCGATGGGCATGACCCGCGCGCAGATCCGCGAGCGCTACGACGACATCGTCGACTTCTCGGGCATCAACGAGAAGGGGGACTTCATCTCCCTGCCGATGCGGACCTACTCCTCCGGCATGGCGGCGCGCCTGCGCTTCTCCATCGCCGCGGCGAAGGACCACGACGTCCTGATGATCGACGAGGCGCTGGCCACCGGTGACCGGAAGTTCCAGGTGCGTTCCGAGGCCCGCATCCGCGAACTGCGCCAGACGGCCGGAACCGTTTTCCTGGTGAGTCACAACAACAAGTCCATCCGCGACACCTGCGACCGGGTGCTGTGGCTGGAGCGGGGCGAACTCCTGATGGACGGCCCCACCGAGGAAGTCGTCTCGGCATACGAGAAGGCGACCAGCTGACGGATTTCCACCGACGGCCCCCACCGCGTCCGGCGGCGGGGGCCGTCGCATGCCGTGCGGCCGGCGGGCGCATCCGGAGGATCGCATTTCGCGTGGTGGCGTGCGGGCGACATCGTGCGGTGGACCGAATACCCGTCGAGCCCCGGCGGCGTTGTACAGCGTAAGCTGGGCCGGGCCTCAATCGCGGGCAAGAGGGGGCGATTCCCCCCTAGGTGAATAGCCCAGGACGTCCAGGGGAAAACCCGGCGGCGTGTCCGAAATAGGATGTATTGGGTTGGCAGTGTAGAACGGGAGATGTGACGGCAATGGCTACGGGAATTCTCCGGCCCCCAGGCACGACGGCCGTTCCCGCCGCGGGCGGCGGGCGGTGACCCCGGGGAACGGCACCAGCCCCCGGCCGCACGAGCTGCCCGACGCCTCCGGCTCCTTCCCCGCCCACCCGGGCGCCGCCACCCTCGGCAAGGCGCGCTCCGAGAACTTCCCCGTCGCCCCCGCCTTCCTGCCCCGCGCCTGGCGCGAGGGCCTGATGGCGGTCTACGGGTATGCCCGCCTGGTCGACGACATCGGCGACGGCGACCTCGCCCCGGGCGGCCACGACGCCGTGCTGCTCGGTCTCGACCCCGCCGCCACGGACGACCGGTCCGCCATGCTCGACGCCCTCGAAGCAGACCTCGGGCGGGTCTTCGGCGGCACCGACGGGCCTCCGCGCCATCCGCTGATGCTGGCCCTGCAGCCCGTCGTGCGCGCCCACGGGCTCACCCCCGAATCGTTTCTCGGGCTCATCGAGGCCAACCGCCAGGACCAGCGGGTCGCGCGCTACGAGACGTACGGCGACCTCCTCGGCTACTGCGAGCTCTCCGCCAACCCGGTGGGCCGCCTCGTGCTCGACCTCACCGGCACCAGAACCCCCGAGCGGATCCGCCGCTCCGACGCCGTCTGCACCGCCCTGCAGATCGCCGAACACCTCCAGGACGTCGCCGAGGACCTCGCCCGGGACCGGATCTACCTCCCGGGCGAGGACATGCGCCGCTTCCACGTCACCGAGACCGACCTGAAGGCCCCGTCCGCGGGCGCGTCCGTACGCGCCCTCGTCGCCTTCGAAACCGAACGGGCACGGGAACTCCTCGACGAAGGCATGCCGCTCGTGGGCAGCGTCCACGGAAGGCTCCGGCTGCTGCTCGCGGGCTTCGTGGGAGGAGGACGCGCCGCCCTGCGAGCCGTCACCGCCGCCGGCTTCGACGTCCTTCCCGGCCCGCCCAAGGCCACCAAGAGCGGCCTGCTCCGCGAGGTGGCCGCCGTCCTGCGCACAGCGCCGAGAAAGGGGTGAGCCCGACCGTGGAGGGCCCCACACACGCGTCCGCACCGGGCGCGCCGACAGCGATGTCCGCACCGATTTCCGCTGCCTACAGCTACTGCGAGGCCGTGACCGGCTCGCAGGCGCGCAACTTCGCCTACGGCATCCGGCTGCTGCCCGCGGACAAGCGCCAGGCGATGTCCGCGCTGTACGCCTTCTCCCGGCGGGTCGACGACATCGGTGACGGCACGCTGCCGCACGAGGTCAAACTGACCCGGCTGGAAGAGACCCGCACCCTGCTCGGACGGATCCGCGCCGAGGAGATCGACGAGGACGACACCGACCCGGTCGCGGTCGCCCTCGCGCACGCCTCGCGCCGCTTCCCGATCCCGCTCGAAGGGCTCGACGAACTCATCGACGGCGTCCTCATGGACGTCCGCGGCGAGACGTACGAGACCTGGGACGATCTCAAGGTCTACTGCCGCTGCGTGGCCGGGGCCATCGGCCGGCTCTCGCTCGGCGTGTTCGGCACCGCAACCTCCAACGGATCTGCCGGGTCCGGCGCGCACGACGCGGCACGGGCCGGCGAGTACGCCGACACCCTCGGTCTCGCCCTGCAACTCACCAACATCCTGCGGGACGTTCGCGAGGACGCGGACAACGGCCGGACCTACCTGCCCGCCGAGGACCTCGCCAAGTTCGGCTGCTCCGACGGTTTCCGCAGCGAGCGGATGCCCCGCGGCTCCGACTTCGCCGGGCTCGTCCACCACGAAGTGCGGCGCGCCCGCGCCCTGTTCGTGGAGGGCTACCGGCTGCTGCCCCTGCTCGACCGGCGCAGCGGCGCCTGCGTCGCGGCCATGGCCGGCATCTACCGGCGACTCCTCGACCGCATCGAGCGCGAGCCGGAGGCGGTGCTCCGCGGCCGGGTCTCGCTGCCGCCGCACGAGAAGGCGTACGTGGCCGTCCGCGGCCTCTCCGGCCTGGACGCGCGGACCATCGCGCGCCAGAGCACCAGGAGGCGGCTCTGATGGCGTCGGGCCGGCGAGCCCCGCAGGGGCGGACGGGAGCAACCCCGCAGCGCCCGGCGGCGTCTGTGGGAGCGACAGAGGAGGACGCATGACCGCGCACGACGCCGTGGTCGTCGGCGGCGGGCTCGCCGGCGTCACCGCCGCGCTGGAACTCGCCGACGCGGGCCTGCGGGTGACCCTGCTGGAGGGCCGGCCCCGCCTCGGCGGCCTGGCGTTCTCCTTCAAGCGCGGCGAACTGACCGTCGACAACGGCCAGCACGTCTACCTGCGCTGCTGCACCGCCTACCGGTGGTTCCTCGACCGCGTCGAAGGCACGGACCTGGCGCCCCTGCAGGACCGGCTCGACGTGCCCGTGCTCGACGTCGCCCACCCCGGCGGCCCCCGGCTCGGCCGGCTGCGGCGCAGCGCCTTGCCCGTACCGCTGCACCTGGCCGGCTCGCTGGCCCGCTACCCGCACCTCTCGCTCGCCGAGCGGGCCTCCGTCGGGCGCGCCGCCCTCGCGCTGCGCCGCCTCGACCCCGCCGACCCGGCGCTCGACGGCGTCGACTTCGCGACCTGGCTCGGCCGGTACGGCCAGTCCCCGCGCACCATCGAGGCGCTGTGGGACCTCGTCGGCATCGCCACGCTCAACGCCACCGCCGCGCAGTCCTCGCTGGGGCTGGCCGCCATGGTCTTCAAGACCGGCCTGCTCTCCGAGAACGGCGCGGCCGACATCGGCTGGGCCCGCGTACCGCTCGGCGACCTGCACGACACCCTCGCCCGCAAGGCCCTGGACGCCGCCGGGGTGCGCACCGAACTGCGCACCCGGGTCACGGACATCTCCCGTACCGAGGAGGGCGGTTGGCGGGTGGCCACCGAGGGCGACTCGTTCGACGCGGGCACCGTCGTCCTCGCCGTCCCGCAGCGCGAGGCGCACGGACTGCTGCCCGCCGGAGCGCTCGCCGACCCCGACAAGCTGCTCGACATCGGCACCGCGCCGATCCTCAACGTGCACGTCGTGTACGACCGCAAGGTGCTCAAGCAGCCCTTCTTCGCGGCGCTCGGCTCGCCGGTCCAGTGGGTCTTCGACCGCACCGACTCCTCCGGACTCCCCGACGGCGGCCAGTACCTGGCGCTGTCCCAGTCCGTCGCGCACGAGGACATCGACGAGCCCGTCTCGGTCCTGCGCGCCAAGTACCTGCCCGAGCTGGAACGGCTGCTGCCCGCCGCGCGCGGAGCCAAGGTGCGCGACTTCTTCGTCACCCGGGAGCGCACGGCGACCTTCGCCCCCACCCCCGGCGTCGGCCGGCTGCGGCCCGGAACCCGGACCGACACGCCGGGGCTCTTCCTCGCCGGTGCGTGGACCGCGACGGGTTGGCCCGCGACCATGGAGAGCGCCGTCCGCAGCGGACTGAGCGCGGCCCACGCCGCGCTCGTCCCGCTGGGCCGCCACCGCGAACACCCCTTGCAGGAGGCGGTATGACCACCACCGGCACCGTCGGCGCCATCGCCACCACCGGTACCGCCACCACCGGTACCGGCACGACCGGCACCGCAGCACCACGCACCGCAGTACGTACAGGAACCAGAGGAGAGCCAGTGAACCCGGGGAATCCGGCCGTCGAGAACACGGACGCCAGTGCGGGCCCGGCCGGCGGGGAGAAGGCGGACACGCTCGCCCTCCTCGAACGAGGCCGTACGCTCTCGACGCCCGTGCTCCGCGCCGCCGTGGACCGGCTCGCCGCGCCCATGGACACCGTCGCCGCCTACCACTTCGGCTGGATCGACGCCCACGGCAACCCGGCGGACGGCGACGGCGGAAAGGCCGTCCGCCCCGCCCTCGCCCTGCTCTCGGCGGAGGCCGCCGGCGCCGCCGCCGAGGTCGGCATCCCCGGCGCCGTCGCGGTCGAACTCGTCCACAACTTCTCGCTGCTGCACGACGACCTGATGGACGGCGACGAGCAGCGCCGCCACCGCGACACGGTGTGGAAGGTCCACGGACCCGCCCTGGCCATCCTGGTCGGCGACGCGCTGTTCGCCCTGGCCAACGAGGTGCTCCTGGAGCTCGGCACGGTCGAGGCCGGCCGCGCGGCCCGCCGCCTGACCACCGCGAGCCGCAAGCTCATCGACGGCCAGGCCCAGGACATCTCCTACGAGCACCGCGAGAGCGTCACCGTCGAGGAGTGCCTGGAGATGGAGGGCAACAAGACCGGCGCCCTGCTCGCCTGCGCGGTCTCCATCGGCGCCGTGCTCGGCGGCGCGGACGACCGTACGGCCGACAAGCTGGAGGAGTACGGCTACCACCTCGGCCTCGCCTTCCAGGCCGTCGACGACCTCCTCGGCATCTGGGGCGACCCGGAGTCCACCGGCAAGCAGACCTGGAGCGACCTGCGTCAGCGCAAGAAGTCGCTGCCCGTCGTCGCCGCCCTCGCCGCCGGCGGACCGGCCAGTGAGGAACTCACCCAGCTGCTCGCCGCCGACGCCAAGAGCAACGACTTCGAGAACTTCTCCGAGGAGGAGTTCGCGGCCCGCGCAGCGCTCATCGAGGCCGCCGGCGGCCGCCGGTGGACCGCCGACGAGGCGCGCCGCCAGTACGAGATCGCCATCAAGGCCCTCGACGAGGTGGACATGGACCAGCGCGTGCGCGACCAGCTCGTGGCGCTCGCCGACTTCGTCGTCGTGCGCAAGAGGTGATCGCCACCCGTACGCGCATATGAATCGCCAGTCGCCGGCCGGTACTGCCTGCCAGTAGTACCGGTCGACGGCAACCCCCAGTACAGCGGATGACAGCAGAGGACACTGCACGCAAAGGGGAAGCCATGACTGCGACGACCGACGGCGGCGCCAATGCCTGCGGCGCCGACCCGAACGGCACCGGGACCACCGGGCCGCCGGGCCCGGTTCCCGGAGCGGGGCCGGACACCGGACCGGGCACCGGACCCGACCCCGGCCCCGCCGGGCTGCGCGGGGTCCGCGAGGCCACCGAACGGGCGGTCCGGGACCTGCTCGACCGGCAGGACGAGGCCGGCTGGTGGAAGGGCGACCTGGAGACCAACGTCACCATGGACGCCGAGGACCTGCTGCTGCGCCAGTTCCTCGGCATCAGGGACGAGGCCACCACGCGGGCCGCCGCCCTGTTCATCCGCGGAGAGCAGCAAAGCGACGGCACCTGGGCCACCTTCCACGGCGGCCCCTGCGACCTCTCCGCCACCATCGAGGCCTACGTGGCCCTGCGCCTCGCCGGAGACGACCCGGGCGCCCCGCACATGGCCCGCGCCTCGGCCTGGATCCGGGCCCACGGGGGCATCGCGGGAGCCCGCGTGTTCACCCGCATCTGGCTGGCGCTGTTCGGCTGGTGGAGCTGGGACCACCTGCCCGAACTCCCGCCCGAACTGCTGTTCCTGCCGCCCTGGGTGCCCCTGAACATCTACGACTTCGGCTGCTGGGCCCGGCAGACGATCGTCCCGCTGACCGTGGTCTCCGCGCTGCGCCCGGTCCGCCCGGCCCCCTTCGCCCTGGACGAGCTGCACACCGACGCGCGGACCCCCTACCCCGTCAAGAAGCTCGCACCGCTTGCCAGTTGGGACGGCGCCTTCCAGCGGATGGACAGGGCCCTGCACGTTTACCGCCGGTTCGCCCCGCGCCGGCTGCGCGCCGCCGCCATGGCGAGCGCGGGCCGCTGGATCGTGGAGCGGCAGGAGAACGACGGCTGCTGGGGCGGCATCCAGCCGCCCGCCGTGTACTCCGTCATCGCCCTGCACCTGCTCGGCTACGACCTCGGACACCCGGTGATGCGGGCCGGACTGGAGTCCCTCGACCGGTTCACGGTGTGGCGCGCGGACGGCGCCCGCATGATCGAGGCCTGCCAGTCCCCGGTCTGGGACACCTGCCTGGCGGCCATCGCGCTGGCCGACGCGGGACTGCGTCCCGACCACCCCGCCCTGGTCAAGGCCGCCGACTGGATGCTCGGCGAGGAGATCGTGCGCACCGGGGACTGGGCCGTGCGCCGACCCGGACTGGCCCCGGGCGGCTGGGCGTTCGAGTTCCACAACGACAACTACCCCGACATCGACGACACCGCCGAGGTCGTCCTCGCCCTGCGTCGCGTCAAGCATCCCGACCCGGCACGCGTGGAGGGCGCCATCGCCCGGGGAGTGTCCTGGAACCTCGGCATGCAGTCGAAGAACGGCGCCTGGGGTGCCTTCGACGCCGACAACACCAGCCCCTACCCCAACAAGCTGCCCTTCTGCGATTTCGGCGAGGTCATCGACCCGCCCTCGGCCGACGTCACCGCCCACGTGGTGGAGATGCTCGCCGTCGAGGGCCGGGCGGGCGACGCCCGCACCCGGCGCGGCATCGCCTGGCTCCTCGCCGAACAGGACCCCAACGGCGGCTGGTTCGGCCGCTGGGGCACCAACTACGTCTACGGCACCGGCTCGGTGGTCCCGGCCCTGACCGCGGCCGGCTTCGCCCCCTCGCACCCCGCGATCCGGCGGGCCGTGCACTGGCTGGAGTCCGTACAGAACGAGGACGGAGGGTGGGGAGAGGACCAGCGCTCCTACCAGGACCCGTCCTGGGCGGGGAAGGGCGCCTCGACCGCCTCGCAGACGGCATGGGCGCTGATGGCCCTGCTGTCGGCCGGGGAGCGCGACGCGCCGTCCGTGGAGCGGGGGATCGGCTACCTCGTCTCCACCCAGCGCGCCGACGGCACCTGGGACGAGCCGTACTTCACCGGCACCGGCTTCCCCTGGGACTTCTCCATCAACTACCACCTGTACCGCCAGGTCTTCCCGCTCACCGCGCTCGGCCGCTACCTGTACGGAGAACCGTTCGGCCCCGGCGGGCGGTACGCGGATCCGACCGGCCTCCCGCACGCCGCCCCGTCCCCCGGGGAGCTGTGATGACCGGCGGCCCCGCCACGGCCGCCCCGCCGCCGCTGCTGATCGCCTGCGCCCTGCGCATCGAGCGGACCGCCCTGCGCAGCACCTCGTACCGCGGCAGCCGCGAGCGGGGAGCGCCCGAGCGGTACGAGGTCCTGCGCACCGGCATGGGCCCGCGCGCGGCGGAGCGCGCCGTCGGCAGCAAGCTCGCCGAGCCGGAGCTGCGCGGCGCCGCCGTGCTCGCCACCGGATTCTGCGCCGGGCTGCTGCCCGGCATGAGCCCCGGCGACCTCATCGTCGCCGAGGAGACCCGGGACCCGCGCGGCACGGTCGCCTGCGCCGGTACCGCCCTGCTCGCCGAGGCGCTGGCCCGGGCCGTACCCGGCCGGACCGTACACCTCGGTGCACTGACCGGATCCGACCACGTCGTCCGGGGCCAGGAGCGCGCCCAGCTGCGCGCCGGCGGCGCCATCGGGGTCGACATGGAATCGGCCGCCACCCTCTGGACCGCGACCCGGGGCGGGAGCGCCCAGGGCGGCGCGGACCGTCCGGTTGCGGCCGTCCGGGTGATCGTGGACGCTCCGGAGCATGAGCTCGTCCGCATCGGCACTGTTCGCGGGGGAATATCGGCCTTTCGCGTACTGCGTGCCGTACTGCCCGCGTTTTATGAATGGCACCGTTCTTTGCTGCTCCCCCGGAGGTGAGCCAGATGGCCATGCCACTGCGACAGACGATCAGGGTCGGGACGTACCTGCTCGAACAGAAGCTCCGCAAGCGCGAGAAGTTCCCGCTGATCGTCGAGCTGGAACCGCTCTACGCCTGCAACCTGGCCTGCGAGGGGTGCGGGAAGATCCAGCACCCGGCCGGGGTGCTCAAGCAGCGCATGCCCGTCGCCCAGGCGGTGGGCGCCGTGCTGGAATCGGGCGCGCCGATGGTGTCCATCGCGGGCGGCGAGCCCTTGATGCACCCGCAGATCGACGAGATCGTGCGCCAGTTGGTGGCGAAGCGGAAGTACGTCTTCCTCTGCACCAACGCGATGCTGCTCCGCAAGAAGATCGAGAAGTTCACGCCCTCCCCGTACTTCGCCTTCGCCGTGCACATCGACGGTCTGCGCGAGCGTCACGACGAGTCGGTGGCGAAGGAGGGCGTCTTCGACGAGGCGGTCGAGGCCATCAAGGAGGCGAAGAAGCGCGGATTCCGGGTGACGACCAACTCCACCTTCTTCAACACGGACACCCCGCAGACCATCATCGAGGTCCTGAACTACCTCAATGACGATCTCCAGGTGGACGAGATGATGATCTCGCCGGCCTACGCCTACGAGAAGGCCCCCGACCAGGAGCACTTCCTCGGCGTCGAACAGACCCGCGAACTCTTCAAGAAGGCCTTCGCGGGCGGCAACCGGCGGCGCTGGCGGCTCAACCACTCGCCGCTCTTCCTGGACTTCCTGGAAGGCAAAGCCGATTTCCCCTGCACGGCCTGGGCCATTCCGAACTATTCGCTCTTCGGCTGGCAGCGTCCCTGCTATCTGATGAGCGACGGGTACGTGCCCTCGTACCGGGAACTGATCGAGGAAACCGACTGGAGCAAGTACGGCCGCGGGAAGGACCCGCGCTGCGCGAACTGCATGGCGCACTGCGGGTACGAGCCCACGGCCGTCCTGGCCACCATGGGTTCGCTGAAGGAGTCGCTGCGGGCGGTCCGCGAGACCGTGGGGGGCGGGAGCCGGGACAAGTCGGCATGACCGGCTTCGACCTCGGCGAGCTGCTGGCCGAGCGGGGTGGCGAGCGGTACGAACTGCACGCCCGCCACCTCAACCACCAGCTGCCCCGGATGCTGCACACCATCGGCTTCGACAAGGTCTACGTGCGGGCCGAGGGAGCCCACTTCTGGGATGCCGAGGGCAACGACTACCTCGACATGCTGGCCGGCTTCGGAGTGATGGGCCTGGGCCGCCACCACCCGGTGGTCAGGCAGGCCCTGCACGACGTGCTGGACGCCCAGCTCGCCGACCTGACCCGCTTCGACTGCCAGCCGCTGCCCGGGCTGCTGGCCGAGAAGCTGCTCTCCCACAGTCCGCACCTGGACCGGGTCTTCTTCGGCAACAGCGGCACCGAGGCGGTGGAGACCGCCCTGAAGTTCGCCCGGTACGCCACCGGGCGGCCCAGGGTCCTCTACTGCGACCACGCCTTCCACGGGCTCACCACGGGCGCGCTCTCGGTCAACGGCGAGGCCGGCTTCCGCGACGGCTTCGCCCCGCTGCTGCCGGACACCAAGGTCGCCCTCGGAGACCTGGCCGCGCTGGAGCGGGAGCTGAAGAAGGGGGACGTGGCGGCCCTCGTCGTGGAGCCGATCCAGGGCAAGGGGGTGCTCGCCGCCCCGCCCGGGTACCTGCTCGCCGCACAGGAGCTGCTGCACCGGCGGGGGGCGCTGCTGATCGCGGACGAGGTGCAGACCGGCCTCGGACGGACCGGCGACTTCTACGCCTACCAGCACGAGGCCGGAGTCGAACCGGACCTGGTGTGCGTGGCCAAGGCGCTCTCCGGCGGCTACGTGCCCGTCGGCGCGACCCTGGGCAAGGACTGGATCTTCAAGAAGGTCTACTCCTCCATGGACCGGGTGCTCGTCCACTCCGCCAGCTTCGGCTCCAACGCCCAGGCGATGGCGGCCGGACTCGCCGTCCTGTCCGTCATGGAGGACGAGGAGGTGGTGGCCCACGCCCGCGCGATGGGCGACCTGCTGCGCGGGCGGCTGGCCGCGCTCGTGGACGAGTACGAACTGCTCCACGAGGTACGGGGCCGCGGGCTGATGATCGGCATCGAGTTCGGCCGGCCGTCCTCGCTGGGCCTGCGGAGCCGCTGGAGCATGCTGCAGGCGGCGCGCAAGGGGCTGTTCGCGCAGATGGTGGTGGTGCCGCTGCTGCAGAAGCACCGGATCCTCACCCAGGTCTCCGGCGACCACCTGGAAGTGATCAAGCTGATCCCGCCGCTGATCGTGGACGAGGCGGACGTCGACCGCTTCGTCGGCGCCTTCCGCGCGGTCATGGACGAGGCCCACGGCGGCGGCGCGCTGATGTGGGACTTCGGCCGGACACTGGTGAGGCAGGCCGTCGCCAACCGCTGACGGCCCACCTCGTGGGGCGTCAGTCCAGCAGCCGGTCGTGGAGCCTGCCGAGGGTCTCGGGCGCGAGCCCGAGGCCCTCGGCGAGGTAGCGCTCCACACCGCCCCACTCCTCGTCGATGGTGTCGAAGGCCGCGGTCAGATACGCGGCGCGGGCATCGAAGAGCGGGGCGAGCAGCTCCATCACCTCGGGGGCGCGGGCCTCGGGCGAGCCGTTGCCCCGGCGGACCCGGTAGCGGTTGTGCGGGGCGTTCGACTCCAGGTAGTCCGCGAGGATCGCCTCCCGCCCGACACCCAGCGCGAGCAGGGTGACGGCGATCGACAGCCCGGCCCGGTCCTTCCCGGCGGCGCAGTGCATGAGCGCGGGGACGCTGTCCTCGGCGAGCGCGTGCACCACCCGGCTGTGCTCGGCGGTCCGGGTCCGGATCATCGTCCGGTACGAACGGGACATCCGCGCGGCGGCCTTGCCCTCGCCCAGGATCTCGCGGAGCTGCGCCAGGTCCCCTTCGCGGACCATCTTCCAGAACTCCCGGCCGTCGGCCGGATCCGACAGCGGAATGCCGACGTTGCGCACGCCGGGCAGCTCCACGTCCGGACCCTCCAGGGCGTGGTCGGCGCCGTTGCGGAAGTCGAAGACGGTGTGCAGTCCGAGCGATCCGAGGAACTCCGCGTCGCTTTCGGTGGCATGCGCCAGATGTCCGCTTCGAAACAGTCGTCCTGACTTGACCGTCCGGCCGTCCGCGGCCGGCAATCCGCCCACGTCACGGAAGTTGCGGACTCCCGTCAGTGCCGGTTCCGGCGCCACCGGATCGGTGTGGGGGCTCTGGGGTATCTGCTGGGTCACAGGGGCTCCTCCGTGTCTCCGTGTGGTCGTCGTCGCGCGTGTCCGAATTACGTTGGTTGCTGACAACTTGCCATAGCGAGGGGCGAGATCGGACACGTCCCCGTGAGCCAGATCATACGGTGACCGTGAGTGCCTGATCGCGAAGGGCGAATTCCCCTGTCCGGACGGTTGTTGGGGGAGGGGAATGGACGCAGGGTGACCGTAATTCCGTCGGTCCATCATCACTTGGAATCCATGGGGGAATTCGGGACTTGTTCCGTGCCGCCGGGCTGGATTACCTTCGCGATCGATCCGGATGGACCGCCTAATCCTGCCGCCGTCCGGAAACCGCACCCGACTATTCACGCGCGCGGCAGGAGCGGGGGAACCAGGTAAGCCGCTGTTCCGGAGCTCCTTCGGGATCTTTACAACGGGACAGCTCGGGGTGAAGCCGTCCATGTGCTGTTCAACGGCGCACGTACGGCCGGACATCTCCAGTCCGAACCCGACAGCTCACCTCGCAGGCGTCGGAGAGGAATTCGCCATGTCCGGAACGGGTAAGCACCGCCGTCCCAAGTCCCGCTCGATATCCCGCGGGTTCGCCGTCGCGGGCACCGGTGGCGCGGCCCTCGCGCTTCCGCTGCTCGGCGCCACCGGCGCCCACGCCGCGGGCGTCCCGGCCGCCGCGCCCGCCGCAGCTCCGGTCCAGGCCCCGCAGGCCGTGTCGGCCTTCCAGGCCGCGCCCGCCGCCGCGCAGGCCGCCCCCACCGTCTACACCGTGGTGCCGGGCGACTACCTCTCCAAGATCGCCGAGAGCCGTCAGCTCACCGGTGGCTGGGAGCAGCTCTACGCGGACAACCGCGAGGCCGTCGGCGCCGACCCGTCGCTGATCCACCCGGGCCTCAAGCTCACGCTCGGCGCGAAGGGCTCGGCTCCGGCCGCGGCGGCCGAGTCCGCGCCGGCCGAAACGCCGAAGCCGGCCAAGAAGTCTCTTTCCTCCGATTCTTCGGCTTCCTCCGGTTCTTCCGCTTCCGGTGATTCGTCGGATTCCTCCGACGAGGCCGCCGCGCCCGTCGCCAAGGCCCCCGCCCGCAAGGCGCCCGCCAAGCAGCAGGGCGGCTCCGCGTCGACCGGCTTCGTCGCCCCGGTCGGCGGCGGCACCTCCACCGCGTACAAGACCGCCGGCTCCATGTGGTCCAGCGGCTACCACACCGGGGTCGACTTCGCCGCGAGCAGCGGCACCACCGTCAAGGCGGTCGGCGCCGGCACCGTGGTCTCCGCCGGGTGGAGCGGCTCGTACGGCAACGAGGTCGTCATCCGGCACGCCGACGGCAAGTACAGCCAGTACGCGCACCTCTCCCAGCTGTCCGTCTCCTCCGGCCAGAGCGTGACCGGCGGGCAGACCATCGGCCTCTCCGGTTCCACGGGCAACTCGACCGGCCCGCACCTGCACTTCGAGATCCGCACCGGGCCCTCGTACGGCTCGGACATCGACCCGCTGGCCTACCTCCGGTCCAAGGGCGTCAGCATCTGAACCCGGGTCTGAACCCGGGGCCGCATCCGGATCTGCATCCGAGGCGCTGTCGGAGGTGCCGGTTAGGCTGCCCGTTTCGACAGGGGACGGGACGGTCGCGGCATGAAGGTCAGCGCAAGGGAGCTCAACCGCTCCACGCTCGCACGGCAGTTGCTGCTGCGGCGCGAGGTGATGGACGTCGGTGACGCGGTCCGCCGGGTGGTCGCCCTGCAGGCGCAGCACGCGGCCTCGCCGTACCTCGCGCTGTGGAACCGGCTCTCCGGCTTCGACCCGGCCGACCTCGACGCCGCCTTCACGGGGCGCGAGGTGGTCAAGTCGACCTTGATGCGGCTGACCCTGCACGCCGTGCACGCGCAGGACTATCCGCCCTTCCGGGAGGCCGTGCAGCCCTCCGTACGGGCCGCCCGGCTCGGGACCCGCTTCACGGACTCCGGGCTGACGGCCGAGGACGCCGACGTCCTCGTACCGGAGCTGCTGGACTTCGCCGACCGGCCCCGTACGACGGCGGAGTGCGAGGCCTGGCTCGGACACCGGCTGGGAGCGGCGCCGCAGCCCGGAGCGTGGTGGGGGCTGCGGCAGTATGCGCCGCTGCTGCACGCACCCACCGCCGCGCCGTGGTCGTTCGGCGAGCGCCCGTCGTACGTCGCGCCCCCGCGCCGGCCGCGCACGGTGCCGGCGGACCCGGAGGCGGCGGAGGAGTCCCTGCGGACGCTGGTCCTGCGCTACCTGGAGGGGTTCGGGCCGGCATCGGCGGCGGACGTGGCGCAGTTCTCCCTGGTCCAGCGGGCCAGGGTGCGCCAGGCGCTGCGGGCACTGGAGCTCTCGGGGAGGCTCGACCGGCTGACGGGGCCGGACGGCGAGGAGCTGTTCGACGTCCAGGGCGCACCGCGTCCGGCGCAGGACACGCCGGCGCCGCCCCGGCTGATGGCCATGTGGGACAGCGTGCTGCTCGCGTACTCCGACCGGAGCCGCATCGTCCCGCCGCAGTACCGAAAGCTCGTCGCACGGATGAACGGCGACACCCTGGCGACCCTGCTGGTCGACGGCCGGGTCGCCGGGGTGTGGCGCCCGGCCGGCGCGGCCGGCGGGATCGAGGCGACCGCCTTCCACCCCCTGCCGGAGGAGGTCTGGGAGGCCCTCGCGGGCGAGGCCCGGGCCCTGACGGCCTTCCTGGCCGACCGCGAACCGGAGGTCTACCGGCGCTACGGCCACTGGTGGAGCAAACTGCCGAGCGCCGAGACCCGGTTGCTCGCCTAAGACGTGGGGCCGGGACCGGAGGGGGGTCCCGGTTCCCCGACCCTGCTGGGTGGCGCGGATCCCCGACGGGGGAGACCTGGACACCGGCATGACCCGCTACGGGCGGGCGTACTACGCCGCCGCTGCCAGAGAGGTCATCTCATGTGGCGGGCCCGGCGCAGACGATGAGGGACCGTCGACGGTGGCGAAGGCGAAGAAACCGTTTCGGCGTGCCACAAGATCAGATAGCGTGCGCGGCCATGGGGGAGCTGATAGTGATCAGGCACGGCCAGACCGAGTGGAGCCTGTCGGGCCGGCACGCTGGACGGACCGACGTTGCTCTGACGGAAGCGGGCGAGGCTGCGGCCAGTGCTCTTGCTCCGAGGCTGACCCACCGCCGTCTGGTTGCCGTGTTGAGTAGCCCGCTGAGCCGCGCCGTGCGGACGGCCGAGCTCGCCGGCCTGACCGGCGCCGAGCCCGATCCCGACCTGTTGGAGTGGGACTACGGCGGCTATGAAGGCCTGACCGCCGAGCAGATCCGCGGGGCGAGGCCGGGCTGGGACCTGTGGCGCGACGGCGTCATTCCCGGTGACGCCGACCACCCCGGCGAGGAGCTCGCGCAGGTGGCCGCACGCACGGACGCGGTGCTGGACCGCATCCGTCCGCTGCTGAGCGAGGGCGATGTCGCCGTGGTTGCGCACGGCCACCTGGCGCGTGTGCTCACCGTGCGATGGCTCGGCCTCGACGCCTCCGCGAGCCGACTGCTCGGCCACCCGCATCCGGGCACTCTCAGCTTCCTGGCCACCGAGGACGGGCAACCCGTCATCTCCGCTTGGAACGTCCCGTAGGGCAAAGGCCGCCGCGTCGCACGTGTGTTCGTACGTCGCCTCCCGGAGCGGGCCGGGGTCGGTTCCGGGGCCGCCGATGTCGGCGGAGTCCGTACAGGCGGACGGCGTAGCGCACCTCGGGGTCCCCGACCGAAAATACTAAGGCAGACTTCGCAGTAAGCCTGTATGTCCGGTATGGTCGTGTCATGGCAGCGGAGCAGCAGCTGGACCCACAGCTACGGGAAACGGCCGAAGAGCTCCAGCTGGCGGTCAGCCTCCTGGTGCGTCACATGCGGATGGCCTCCGCGGGCAGCGGGGTGACCCTGTCGCAGATCTCCGTCCTCAAGCGGCTCGACCGCGACGGCCCCGGCACCGTGACCGATTTGGCGAAGGCGGAGAAGATCCGCCCCCAGTCGCTGAACGCCACGGTCGGCGGCCTGCAGGCCGACGGCTACGTGGAACGCACTCCGCACCCGACCGACGGCCGCCAGCGGGTGATCACGCTCACCGACCGGGGCCGCCGCTTCCTGCGCGAGCGCAAGGAGGCCGGCCACGGTCGCCTCGCCGGGCTCATGGCCCGGCGCCTCAGTGCGGCCGAACTCGCCACGGTGACCGCCGCCGTCCCGCTGCTCCGGCGCCTGGCCGAGAACTGAGTCCGAAGTCCGGGGGCATCCACCCGGAGGAAGAAGACACGCCCATGACCGACCTGAACCTCGACGCGCAGACCGCCCTGGTCCTGATCGACCTCCAGAAGGGCATCCTGGGCCTGCCCACCACCAGGCCCGCCGACGAGATCCTCAAGAAGGGCATCCGGCTCGCGGAAGCCTTCCGTGCCAAGAACCTGCCCGTGGTCCTGGTCAGGGTCGCCTGGTCCCCCGACGGCGGCGACCTGCCCACCACGAACGTGGACCGCCCCGGACCGGCCGTCGCCCCGCCTGCCGCGTTCTCCGAGATCCCGGCCGAGCTGACCGCCGACGGAGACATCGTCATCACCAAGCGTCACTGGGGCGCCTTCACCGGCACCGAGCTCGACCTCCAGCTCCGCCGCCGCGGCATCCACCGGATCGTCCTGGCCGGCATCTCCACGAGCGTCGGCGTCGAATCCACCGCGCGCACCGCCTGGGAGCACAGCTACGAGCTCGTCTTCGCCGAGGACGCCACCGCCGACACGGACGCCGACTCCCACGCCCACACCTTCACCAAGATCTTCCCCCGCATCGGCAAGGTCAGCACCACCGAAGGGGTCATCGAGGCCCTCGGCGCGAAGTGAGCACGCAGGTGGGGCCGTGCGGGTTATCGGCCGTCACGAGCCAGGCCGTGACTCGTTGCCCCGGCATGACTGACTTCATGGTGCCGATTCCGGCTGACTGGCTTGCCCGGGTGTTCCTCTCGCTGCGGCGCGGCACGTCGGACGACGCACACACCCTGGCGGTGGAACTCCAGCCGTTCACGGAGAAGCCGGGTCAGAGGGTCCCGGTGCCCAGGACGACGATCCTGCGCACCGAGCTCGCTCTGCGCGGCGAGCTGCGGCAGGTGAACGAAGGCGAGCGGCGTCAAAGGCTCTCCGAGGAAGCCGAGTACCTGATCAACGCCCGCCTGGGGCGGTAGGAGCCACGGGCACGACACGGTCGGAGGCGGCTCTCCTCGCGGAGGACCCGAACGGTCCGTAGCCGCAGTCGGCCGATCCGGCCCGGCTGCCGAGAGGGGTGGAGTGCGTCGGGCGGTGACCTCCTGCACCCGGTCTGTGCTGCGGTGATGGCGGTGGGTAACCGTTCGGGATGCGGGGCGATGGAGGTACTGATTCGCTGGTGGCATCCGCTCTCCCCCCAGATCCCAGGAGTGATCATGAGCGTTGCAGGCGAGTCCGGTAGTCGTGCCCAGCAGATGCGCGACCAGGCGCAGAAGTTCGAGAAGGCGGCAGAGCGGGCCAAGGACCCGGCGGAGCGCCAGCGGCTGAAGGACAGGGCCCAACGGATCCTGGACCAGAGCAAGAAGGAGGGCGACCGGGGCAGCGGGGGCATCGACCCCATGTGACCGCTCCACACGCGAACCGGCCGGCGGCTGCCCACGCGATCTTCTGTGCGCGAGGGAGCACCGGCCGGCTTTTGGCCTCCAAGTGTTCGCCGTGCGACCGGTGGTGACGAGGGGGATCGGCCCACCGCCGTGCACGGACCGGGTCGGCCGGTATCAGCGCCGCCGGCCAGGAGACCCCGGCCGGCGGCTCACGCGGGGCAGTCGGGCCCCGGTCAGATCGTGACCGGGCCGTGGGCGGTGGCGAACTCGACCGAGACCAGACCCGGTTCCTCATCCTCGACCCAGGTGACGTCGATCTGGTCGAGGGGGTGGTCGGCCGGTTCGCCGAGGAATTCGGCGATGGAGGCGGCGTCGCCGGCGAGGGAGACCCCGTGGATGGTGGTGGAGGTGCGCGGATCGGCGCTCGGGCGCTCCTCGATGGGGACCGACCACTGGAGGAAGTAGGGCAGTTGCGGGTCCTCCATCAGTTCCAGCAGGCCGATCTGCTTCCACCTCAGGTCGAACCCGTCGGGGCGGACCCGGTGACCCTCGGCCGAGGTGCGGCCGAGGCGGGCCTCGACCGGGGTGATGTCGTCGACGGAGACCACCCAGCCGAGCCAGCCGCCGCCCTCGGCGGCGCGGCGCGCGACCGCCTGGCCGAAGGGTGCGCGGTCGGCGGCGGGGTGGTCGAGTGTGGTGACGACCTCGACGTAGGTGCCGCCGCTCAGCGGGAGGATGAAATTGCGGGTGCCGAATCGTGGGTGCACGCCCCCGTCGACGAACCCGGCGCCGAGGGCCGATCCGATCCACTGGATGGTTGAGACGAAGCTGTCGCGGGCCACCGCATAGGACACATGATCAAGTCGCACTACGCCATCATCACCCGACAACCCGCACAAATCCCCGCGCCACGCCCACCGCCCCGGCCGCGTCCGCCGTTCCCGGGCGCCGCGTCGTTCCGGCGGGCACCTCTGTCCGGCGGCAGGCGACATCTCTGCCTGGCCGGGGGTCAGTAGGGCAAGCCCTCCGAAGCTGCGCGCAAGGCTGCGAGGAGGCACGTGGCGATTTCGCCGTCCGGCGTCTCGGGATCATCGGCGAACCGGCGGGCGAAGTCTTCCGCCGCCGCGCGGAGCGCGCCGTTGAGGGTTGCCGCGTGCACTTTGATCCTCAGGTCGTCGGCGTTGCCACCGGATCGTCGAGCGAGGAGTTCCCCGAGGACGGGCAGGGCGTCGTCGTGGGCCTGGAGCCAGACGGCGCGCAGAGCGGGGTCGGTGGAGGTCATTCGGATCAGTTCGAGGAGGACGGGGGCCGTCGGGGGCAGCTCGCCGTTCCGGCAGGAATCCGTGAAGAAGTCCAGCAGTCCCGTCTCCGGAGGCCAGTTGCCCAGTTGCTCGACGGCGAACTCGAGGCCTGCCGAGAACAGAGGCAGTACGCAGCTCTCCTTGGTGGGGAAATGACGCCACAGGGTGCGGCCGGAGATGCCCACGGCCTGGGCGATCTGCTCGCCCGTCGTCGCGGTGACGCCCTGTGAGGCGAAAAGCCTGACGGCCGCGCCGGCGATCTCCAAGCGGAGAGCCGTCTTGCGTCGTTGAGCGAGCGATGGTCTGCCGTCCGCCTGCGTCGTCTGTCCGCGTTCCGCGGATGGCGCTTCGTGCACCCTCGCCCTCGCCCCCGCCCTCTGTCCCTGTCACGGCAGCATAGCGAGCCACACAGAATTGACACACACAGACGTCTTGTCACTCACTGACATCGAGACCTACGTTGACGCAAGTGACCGGCGAGTAACAGGGCTGATTCGCACGGCGTTTGGCGTGCGCTGACCGAACCGAGCCACGTCCTCGGCGGCGCCCTGATCCCCCGCACGGCCGGTGCCGCAACCCGTCCATGGCCATCGCCGCCATGCCCGACGGGAGAGGGGCGCCATCACCACCCACCGCATCGACACGACGAGGAGCACCGCTTCATGAGCCGCAAGAAGACCCGTTCCCGTTTCACCCCCACCACCCCACTGGACCGCTCCACCACCGGCCCGGACGCGGCGACGGGCCGCCGCGGCACATCGGCCGGCCTGCGCCTCCTGGCCGGGGTCGTCGCCGCCGGGACCGTCTGTGCGGGCCTGTCGGCGGTACCGGCCGCTGCGGCCGCAGGGGAACCCGTCGTCTCCCGCGGGGTCCCCATCCCCGCGTTCTACAACCCGCCGACCGAACTCCCCACTGTCAACGGTGCGTTGATCCGCACCGAGGCCCTTCCCCTCGGGCTGAGCATCCCGGGCCTGGACGGCCGCCCGATGCCGGGTACCGCGACCCGGCTGATGTACAAGTCCACCGACTCGGCCGGGCTGCCCGTCGCCGTGACCGGTGCCTACATCGAGCCCTCGGCCGCCTGGAAGGGCACCGGACCGCGCCCTCTGGTCGCGCTGGCCTCGGGCACCATGGGCCAGGGCGACCAGTGCGCGCCGTCCTTCGCCCTGGAGCACCCGCTCTCCCTCACCGGCGACACGGTGTCCGTGGGCTACGAGGCCTTGGCGATCTACCGGCTCCTGGCCACCGGGACGGCAGTGGTCGTCACCGACTACGTCGGCCTGGGCGCCACCGACCGCCTGCACACCTACGTCAACCGGCTCGACCAGGGCCACGCCCTGCTGGACGCGGCCCGCGCGGCCCGCGCCGTGCCCGGGGCGTCGATCACGGCGGCTTCTCGCACCGGTCTGTACGGCTACAGCCAGGGCGGCGGGGCCAGCGCGGCCGCCGCCGAACTCCAGCCCTCCTACGCGCCCGACGTCCCGCTCTCCGGCACCTACGCCGGCGCGCCCCCGGCGGACCTCACCTCCGTCATGAAGGGCATCGACGGCAGTGCGCTCGCCGGCGCTCTGGCCTGGTCGATCAGTGGCTTCGCCCAGGCCGACCCCGACCTTCGCGCGGTCGTCGAGGCCAACATCAACGCGACCGGAAGGGCCGCCCTGGCGGACGCGTCGACCATGTGTGTCGGTGACGCGCTCTTCGGCTACGGCTTCACCAAGAGCAGCAAGTGGACCAACAGCGGCCGGTCCATCGGGGACGTCATCGCGGCCGACCCCGGGGCGAAGGCCGCCCTCGACAAGCAGCGGATCGGCACGCTCAAGCCGGCCGGGCCGGTGCGTCTGGCCACCGGCGTCCAGGACGACATCGTTCCCCACACGCAGGCCCGGCAACTCGCCGTCGACTGGTGCCGCAAGGGCGGCGACATCACCTACGAAGCCGTCGTCCTGCCGAACCTCGGCGACAAGATCCTCACCAACCACCTCGTGCCCCTCATCACCGACCAGGGTGATGCCGTCACCTGGCTGACCGACCGCCTCGCCGGCAAGCCGGCCAACTCCAACTGCTGGACGATGCCCATCCAGCTCTGACCCCCGAGCGCGCCCGTAGGGCCGGGCCGGTCAGGGCGAAGAACGCGTCGTCGAGGTCAGGTCTTCCGGGTGGGAGGCGACATCTAATCGCCGATGTCGCGGATCCGGAGATCGTCCAGCGTTTCGCGTCGTACGAGTACCCGGGCCGTGCCTTCGTGGACGGCGATGACCGGAGGGCGGCCGACCATGTTGTACCCGGAGGCCATGGACAGCTGGTAGGCGCCCGCCACCGGTACGGCGAGCAGGTCGCCGGGGTGGATGTCGTCCGGCAGCTCCACGCCGCTCGCGAGGATGTCCCCGGCTTCGCAGTGCCGGCCGACGACCGTCGTCGTACGCGGGGCGGCCGTCGAGTGGCGGCCGATGAGGCGGGGCGCGTAGCGCACCCCGTACAGGGCGGGCCTCGGGTTGTCGCTCATGCCGCCGTCGACGGCCACGAAGACGGTCTCGCCCGTGCGTTTGACGGCCAGTACGCGGTACAGGGCGACTCCGGCCGGCCCGACGACGGCCCGCCCCGGTTCGATGACGAGCCGGGGCACGGGCAGACCGGCGGCGGCACAGGCTTCGCCGAGCTCGGCGCGCATCCGGCGGGCGAGCGCGGTGAGGTCGAGGGCGGGTTCGCCGGGCCGGTAGGCGATGCCGTGGCCGCCGCCCATGTCCAGCTCGGGCAGGACGACCCCGTGGGCGTCGCGGACACGGGCCATCAGCCCGACCATCCGGCGGACCGCCGCCACGTAGGGCTTCACCTCGGTGATCTGTGAGCCGATGTGGCAGTGCAGGCCGGTCAGTTCGAGCTGCGGCCGACCGAGGATGCGCGAAATGGCGTGCTGCGCCGACCCGTCGGCGATCGAGAGCCCGAACTTCTGCCCCTCCGTACCCGTACGGATCTTTGCGTGGCCCCCGGCCGAGATGCCCGGCACGACGCGCACCAACACCTTCTGACGCCCGCCGGGCCCGACGGCGGCCGCGATCCGGGCCATCTCGGACGGGCTGTCGATGACGATCCGCCCCACGCCCAGCCGCAGCGCCGACTCCAGGTCGCGGGGCGACTTCGCGTTGCCGTGGAGCACGATGCGCTCGGCGGGGAAACCGGCGGTGACGGCGAGCTCCAGCTCCCCGGCGGAGCACACGTCCAGGCCCAGTCCCTCCTCTTCCACCCAGCGCACCATCGCGCGGGAGAGGAACGCCTTGGCGGCGTAGAGGACTTGGGCTTCGGGAAGGGCGGAGCGGTAGGCGCGGCACCGGTCGCGCACCTCGCCCTCGTCCAGGACATAGGCCGGTGTGTCGAACCGGTCGGCGATCTCTGCCAAGGACACGCCGCCGACGCCGAGGTCGCCGTGCGGCAGCAGGGTGGTGGACGCGGGCCACACGGACAGTTCGCCGGCGGCGGTCAGAGCATCGGGAAGGTCGGTGATGGTCATGCGGTTCCCCTTCACGCGGTCCGGGCAGCGACGTCGGGATCCTGCGCCGCCGAGGTGGTGACGGGAGCGGTCGCCGGCACCTGGGCGACCGGCGCGACCGGGGCGGCGGCAGGGGCGGTCAGCGTCGGATCGACGGTCAGCAGCGACGCTCCGACCGGCCCGGCCATCGCGCGGAGCGCGGACTCGGCGAGCCGGATCCAGGGCCGGCCGGCGCCGAGCGTGGCCTCCAGCCGCTCCGCGGTCGTGAAGCCCACGGCGGTACGGTCCCCCAACGGGGTGCGGAACAGGCGTATCACCACCTCCGCCCTTCCCGGCAGGACCGGTACGTAGAGGGGTCCGGCCGGGACGCGTTCCTCAGGCTCCGGATCGTCGTCGTACTGGAACAAACACATGGGGCCCTCCCAGAGGAACCGCGAGTGGCAGATGGGGCCCCGGATGCGGGGAGGCGGTCCGGGGCGCGACACCGAAGCTATCCCCGCCTCCCCGCGCCCACGGTCACCCCATGACGGGACCTTGACGCCGGGCGCCCAAGTCCATACGGGTCACTGACGGCCCTGTCCGGTCCGGACCACCGTCACGGCGACATCGTCGAAAGGCCGGCCGGGTGTCCCACCCCAGTGTCCTGCTCCGCACGTTCAGGTGGCCAGTCTGACCACGGCGTCGAGCAGGCATCGCCCGCCGAACACCACGTCGCTCACCCGGGCGTGCTCGTCGACTCCGTGGATCAACCGCATGATGTCGGCGTCGCTCGCCGACGGGAAGAATCCGATGACCTTCGTCTCGGGGAACGCGCGGGCGTCCGTGGAAGCGGAGTTGATGTACGGAAGGACCCGCGCACCGGGCTCCTGGCCCGCCACCACGAGGTCCAGTACTCCCAGGAGTTCTGGATCGTCGTGCACTCCGGCACTCACGCGCCCCTGGAGCAGGCTGACTTCGACCCCGCTGCCCACCACCTCCTGCACTTGCGCCGCCCAGTCCTCGGGGCGTTCGCCGGGCAGCAGACGCCCGTCGAGCACGACGGACGCTTCCGTCGGTACGACGTTCAGGCGCCGTCCGCCGGACAGCAGGGTCGGGGTCGCCGTGTTGTGCAGCCCGGCGACGACGAACTCGCGCAGGAGGGGGTCGATGGGCAGGCTGCGGGCGCCCGCCCAGGTCGGCTCCTGCGCCAGGCGTCGGATCGCCGCCCCCGCGTCGCCCGGGTGAAGTTCCGCCAGCGTGTGGAGCATTCGGCGTGAGGTGGGCTGCAGGATCGACGGGGCCGCGAAGTCGCGGAGCCGTACCAGGGCTTCGGCCAGGGCGAAGACCGCCGCATCAGGACGGGGGAGGGAAGCGTGACCGCCCTCGCCGGTCGCGGTGATCCGCATCCTGGCGCTGCCCTTCTCCGCGACCTGCACCGTGTAGACGGGACCACCGGGTGTGAGGAAGCGCTGTCCGCCGCCCTCATTGAAGGCCACCTCCGCCTCCACGAGCGAACGGTGGTGCTCCCACAGCCAGTAGGCCCCCAGCCTGCTCCCCGCTTCCTCGTCGGCCGTGACGACCATCAGGACGTCACGGCGCAGCGGTACTCGGTGCGCCGCCAGCAGTTGCATGATGAGCAGGCTCGCCGCGATCTGCCCCTTCATGTCCAGCGAGCCCCGGCCCCAGACGCGGCCGTCCGTCACCTCACCCGAGAAGGGTGGCCTGCTCCAGTCCTCGGCCTGGGCACCCACCACGTCCGCGTGCCCGAGCAGCATCAGCGGCGGCCCGTCGCCCGAGCCCGGCAGCCGGGCGACCACATTGGCCCGCCCCGGCTCGGACTCCAGCACGGTGTGCCGGATCCCGCAGCGGTCCAGTTCTCGGGAGAGGTACCGGGCGACGGCGATCTCGTTCCCGGGAGGGTTGGAGGTGTCCAGGCGTACGAGGTTCGAGAGGTGGCCGACCAGATGCTCCTCCTCATCGGCCCACTCGAAGGGCAGCTCGAAGGGCAGCTCGAACGGAGCCATCACTCGCTCCTGACCAGTGCGTCCGTCATCCGCGAAGCCCGGGCGTTCAGGGGGACGTTGTGAACGCGGATCATGTCCACCCGGGGTCTCACTCAACACAGCACACCTAACTGCTCACACGACGTGCTCACGCCGCAGAGGAACGGGGACGAGGAGGGGAGGAGGGGGCGCCAAGGAGGGTGGCGAGCGGTCGCCGCCACGAAAACCTAGCGAGTAGTCGGTAAGTTACGTTACGGTTCCGCAATCGAGGGCTCAAGCCTTCGGGGACGGTGACGCCCTGACGCTCTCGCTCTCGGCCGACAGTGCCGGGCCCGGGGGAGGGGCGGCGGTGAGTCGAAGATCCGTACCGGCCCGCTTCAGACGAGCCGGTCGATGAGGATCATCGCCACGTCGTCCGTCAAGAGGCCACCGGTGTGGCGGACCAATGCCGCGTGCAGTTCGTCCAGGAACTCCTGCGGGGAGGTGTCCGCGGGTATCCGCTCCATGGTCTCCGGCAGGGGGAAGAAGTCGTCGGCACGGTCGCGGGCCTCGATCACGCCGTCGGTGTAGAACAGCAGCCGGTCACCGGGCAGGAAGGGGTAGCTCTCGGGTGTGCCGGGAAGATCGTTCACGAGGTCTTCGAGACCGAGCGGCGGCATGGGCAAGGCGGGCATCAGGGCCTCGGTCCTGCCCTGGCGGAGCACCAGCGGAGGGGGATGGCCGCGGCTGACCAGGTGCACCACCTGTTCGTCCGCGTCCGGCACCTGGGCGATGAGCGCCGTGGTGAAGCCCTCCAAGAGGACTTCGGGAAGCTCGGCCTGGGAGTAGGTACCCGGTACGGTCGCCTCCCGCCGCAGCGCGGCCGCGCAGTGGTTCATGACCTCCTGGAGTTCGTCCTCGTAGTGCACGGCCTCCCGGAACGCGCCCAGGGTCACCGCGACCGCGCGGATGGCGGACAGCCCCTTCCCCCGAACGTCCCCCACGATCAGCCGGACGCCGTAGCGCGTCTGTACGGCCTCGTACAGATCTCCGCCCACCTGTGCTCCCGTCCCGGCCGCGAGGCACATGCTGGCCGCCCGCACCGGGCCCAAGAGCTCGGGGACGGGCCGCAGGACGACCTCCTGGGCCGCCACCGCGATCCGGCGGACCTGGTCGAGCTCGCTCTGCCGGCGCGCGCGGACCGCGTTGCTCAGGGTGACGCTGGCGACGGACACCACGAGGATTCCCAGGAAGTTGCCGATGATCAGCTGGGTCTGGGTTCCCCACGACTGGTTGTACGTCGCGGAGGTCGCGTTCACACTCGCGGCGAGGGCCGCCGCGGACAGCGTGCCCACCGGGCCCATCGTCAGCGCGGCCAGCGCCGGCGTGGTGGTGAGAATGGGGCCGGTGACCAGATCGTGTGCGGGCGAGAGCTCGATGCCCAGCACGCCCAGCGCGATCGCGAACGGCGCGCACTTGGCCAGTGTGAACAGGAGCGCGCCGTGACCGCCCGCCCCCGTCCGTGGGAACGGTCCTGGCCGAACGGGCGGGCGAGGATGTGACCCCATGGGACCAGCCTGCCTCGCGGAAGCCGTTACGGCCTCCCGGAAAACCCCTGACCACAGGGGCCCCGCCCGGGGGGTGGCGAAGATCACGGTCCGTAAGGCACTGGCTACGGTCGCGTAGGTCATGATCCGCCGTGAAGTATGGGGTCTCGTGGCAGCGACGACGACATCCAAGACCAAGACCATTGGCTCGTACGCGGCGCTCGGGGACAGCTTCACCGAGGGCGTGGGGGACCCGGGACCGGGGGACGCCTTCCTGGGCTGGGCGGACCGGCTGGCCGTCCTCCTGGCCGACCGGCGCGAAGAGCGACACGAGGAGTCCGGCGCGTCCGGTGGTTCCGGCGCGTCCGGCGAGCCGGCCGGCTCCGGCGAGTACGCCGGTTCCGGCGGGTTCCGGTACGCGAACCTGGCCGTACGGGGACGGCTGCTCGACCAGATCGTGGCCGAGCAGGTCCCCCGGGCCAAGGAGCTCGCACCGGACCTGGTGACCTTCTGCGCGGGCGGCAACGACATCATCCGGCCCGGCAGCGATCCGGACGACGTGGCCGAGCGGTACGAGGCGGCCGTGCGCGACCTCGCCGGATCCGTCGGCCTGGTCGTGATCACCACCGGCTTCGACACCCGCGACGTGCCGGTCCTCAAGCACATGCGGGGCAAGATCGCGACGTTCAGCGCGCACGTACGGTCGATCGCCGACCGGTACGAGTGCCCCGTACTCGACCTCTGGTCGCTGAAGTCCATACAGGACCGGCGGGCCTGGGACGACGACCGGCTCCACCTCTCGCCCGAGGGGCACACCCGGGTCGCCCTGCGCGCCGCCCAGGTGCTCGGCCTCGACACGCCGGCCGACCCGGACCAGCCCTGGCCGCCGATGCGCCCGCGCGGATCGGTGGACACCACCCGCGACAACATCCAGTGGGCGCGCGAGTACCTGGTGCCGTGGATCGGCCGAAGGCTGCGCGGGGAGTCCTCGGGGGACCACGTGGAGGCGAAGCGGCCTGACCTGCTGCCGCTGTAGGGGCGCGCCGGGGCGGGCGGGAAGGGGCGCCGGGGCGCGGTCGGAGCCGGGTGGCGGAATCCTTGGGGAGTGTCACGCGTTGGGATGGTGGTAATCATGAGAACGCCCTGCCCGCACCCCCCACACTGGAGGCGCCTTGACCGGCTCCCGTCCCTTGCGTCCACGGCTGCGCGCACTGCGGCCCGAAGCCTTCGGCGCGGACCCGTCCGGTGCCCGGCTGGAGCGGATCCGGCGTTCGCCGAACTTCGCCGACGGAGTGTTCCAGAACCCGGCCGGGACCCGGACCAGGCCCTCCGGGTCCATGGCGGAGTTCGCCAAGATCTACTTCCACAAGGAGCAGCGGCTCCGGCGTAGCCCCGGCGCCCCCATCCCGGTCTACCCGACGACCCTCGCGGAGCTGTCGAAGCCCCCGGCGAGCGGTTTGCGGCTGACCTGGATGGGGCACTCCAGCGTGCTCGCCGAGATCGACGGGCGCCGGGTCCTCTTCGACCCGGTCTGGGGCGAGCGGTGCTCCCCCTTCCCCTTCGCCGGTCCCAAGCGCCTGCACCCGGTACCGGTGCCTCTGGCCTCGCTCGGCGAGGTGGACGTGGTGGTGATCTCGCACGACCACTACGACCACCTCGACCTGCCGACCATCAAGGCCCTGGCGGGCACGGACACGGTCTTCGCCGTGCCGCTGGGCGTCGGCGCGCACCTGGAGCGCTGGGGAGTCCCGGCCGACCGGCTGCGCGAGCTCGACTGGAACGAGACGACCAAGGTCGCCGGACTCTCGCTCACGGCCACCCCGGCCCAGCACTTCTGCGGGCGCGGCCTGCGCAACCAGCAGTTCACCCTGTGGGCGTCCTGGGTCGTCGCGGGCGACGAGCACCGGATCTACCACAGCGGGGACACCGGCTACTTCCCCGGCTTCAAGGAGATCGGCGCGGCGCACGGGCCCTTCGACGCCACGATGATCCAGATCGGGGCGTACTCGGAGTTCTGGACCGACATCCACATGACGCCCGAGGAGGGCGTACGCGCCCACCTCGACCTCCAGGGCGGCGTGGCGCGCGGCACGATGCTGCCGATCCACTGGGGCACCTTCAACCTGGCCCCGCACCCGTGGGACGAGCCGGGCGAGGGCACGGTGAGCGCCGCCGAGGTGGCCGGGGCGGCGATCGCCCTGCCGGTGCCGGGGCAGCCCTTCGAGCCGGGTGCGGTGGACGCGCCGAACGCGCCGTGGTGGCGGCCCTTCGTGGCCGCGGGTTCGGCCCCGCCGGTCACGGCGGCCCCGTCCGCCGCGGCAGAGCGGCCGGCGGCCGTGACCCGCGAGGAGCCGGAGGCGGTGGGCTCCTAGGCCCGTAGGCCCGTAGGCCCGTAGGCCCGTAGGCCCGCAGGCCCGCAGGTCTGGAACGTGAGCGGAGCGGGATCTCCCGGGTCGGGAGGTCCCGCTCCGCGGTGTTGTGGGGGTCGGCTGTGACCCGGGTAGGGCTAGTGGTGCCGGTGGCCGCGGTTCATGGTCAGGCAGAGCGCCCAGACGTCGGTGTAGGTGTCCGGCGAGGGCGATCCCCCGGCGTGGATGCTGGCCGTCCAGGACGCCGCCGTGGTGGATCCGTTGGCGACCGGGTTGCCGTCGGAGTCGCTGGGGAAGCTTCCGTTGAGGTGGGTGCCGCCCGAGCCGGCCTTGGTGAAGCCCTTCGTCGTCACGTCGCCTCCGCTGGCGGCGGCGCCTCCGCTGATCAGGAGGCTCTTGTCGCCCTGCTCTCCGTGACGGCCGCGTCCGCGCCGGTCCTGTCCGCTGTCGTCGGCGCAGCCGACGGTCGCCGTCCGGCCGGTACCGGGTCCCGTCGGGCCGGTCACCTCGCGGAAGTGGACCTCGGTGGTCATGCCGCTGACGTTGACGCGGTCCCCGGTGCAGATCGCGTAGGCGAACGTCGTGTTGCCGTTGTTGCCGTGTCCGCCGCCGATCCCCCCGACCGCGGTCCAGGAGTCGGGGTTGACCTCGCCTTCGGCAGCGGGCTTCCGGCCGAAGTCGTGCGCGGCGTCGTTGAAGGTGGGGAAGCTGCCGATCGGCTTGAGGCTGCCGACACTGGCGGGAGTGTTCCGCACGCCGCCGCCGAGCAGCATCGTGCCGGCAGGACAGGTCGCCACGACCGCCTCGGACGATTGCGGGGCGGTGGGCCCGGCCTTCTGGTTCATGACGACCTGAGTGTGCCTGATCCGCGGGGTGGAGAGGCAGACCGCGTACGCCGTGGTGGAGAAGGCGGGGCCGGCGTTGCCCCCGCTGCCGCCGAACGCGAGCCAGTGCCTGACGTCGGTGCCCACGACCCCGGGCGACTCGGTGTACTCGGTGAGGCCGTCGGGGCTGGGAGCCATGCCCAGCACGTGGTTGCCGTTGCGCGTGCTCTCGGTGCCGATCGTCTGGTTGACCCCGCCGCCGGAGACGAGTCCGTCGGCGCAGTCGGCGCGGGACGAGACACCGGTGAAGGTGGTCGTGGGGCCCATGGTGGCTCCGGGGACCGTCACGGTGACGCCCGCGACGTCGGCGTAGGCGATGTCCGGGACCGCCAGGGCGATCAGGGCGCCGGGGATCAGCGCCTTCGCCAGGACGGAACGGCGCAGGGACTTCTTGTTCATCGGTTGTCTGTCTTTCTGGGGTCAACGCGCGGCGGACGTGGCACGAGAGCGGTCGTCGTTCGGATGCGGCGTTGTGCGGGTGGAGCGGGTGGCACGGGTGGTGCTGCCGGTGACTCAGACGCCGTCGTCGGCACAGAGCGCCCACACGTCGGTCTTGGTGTTCGGTGAGGACGATCCACCGGTGTGGGTGAAGGCCGTCCAGGACGCCGCCGTGGTGGCCCCGTCACTCACGGGATTGGCGCTGGAGTCGCTGGGGTAGCTGCCGTTGAGGTGGTCGCCGCCCGAGGCCGGTCCGGTGAAGTTGGTGGTGGTGACGTTGCCCCCGCTGATGGCGGCGCCCCCGCTGACCAGCTTCCCGTCCCCGCCACCGCAGGTGACCGTGGCCTTCAGGCCCGTGCTGCCGGTGGTCGGGCCGCTCACCTCGCTGAAGCGGACCTTCACGTTGACACCGCTGACGTTGATGCCGCTCCCGCTGCAGATCGCGTAGGCGAAGGTCTGGTTGGCGGCGTTGCTGTTGTTGTCCCACCCGACGGCGGACCAGGAGTCGGGGTTGGTCTCCCCGTCCGCCGCGGCCTTCGCGCCGTAGCCGTGGGCGGAGTTGTTGAACGTGGGGAAGCTCGCGATCGCCTTCAAGGAGCCGGTGTTGCCGGGGGTGGTGCGGGCTCCGCCGCCGAGCAGACGGGTGTTGGCCGGGCAGGTCGCCGTGACGAGCCCCACCGTCGAGCCGGTGGTGGGCGCGCCGACCTTGGTCATGACGACCTGGGTGTGGTTGATCAGGTTGCTGGTGAAGCACACCGCGTAAGGGGTGCTGGAGAAGCCGGCGTTCACCTGGCCCCCGCTTCCGCCGATGCCGAGCCAGTGCGTCACGTCGGTTCCGACGACCCCGGTGGAACCGAGGTACTCGCTGGTGCCGTTGGAGCTGGGCGAGGTGCCGTTGACGTGGTTGCCGTTCACCGCCCCGGTGCCGAGGGCCTGGTCGATCCCGCCGCCGGAGATCAGGCCGCTCGAACAGTCCGCGTGGGTGGATATCTCGGAGCTGGAGGTGGCGGGTCCGCTGGTGGCCCCGGGGGTCTTCACGGTCACGCTCACGGTGTTGGCGTGGGCGGTTCCCGGTACGGCCAGGGTCAGTACGGCGCCGAGGAGCAGCGTCCTGCCCGCGGCGAAGCGGCGCAGAAGTCCTGCGGTCATGTGGATCTCCCCATGTGGTGGGTGACTGCTGATGGGTGATGGCTGATGGGCGATGGCGCGGCGGTGGCGATGGCGGGTGGGCGATCGGCTGAGCCGGAGCGGCACGGGAGTCGTCGGTGCGGAGCTGTCACGGCATCACAACGGCTGCCTGCCTCGCGGATGTACGCCGCTCAGGGGCAGGCCAGGGGTACGGACTCGGCCATATCGCCACTCTATTGTGAGCAGCGCATGCGGACTCTAGCAGTCCTATAGCGCTGCATCTACCCAGGTAATTCTTGAATTTAAGTTGCATGTGCCGAGGTCGAGCATGTGACTCCCCGGTAGTCGGGCCGCAGTCGTGGGGCGGGAGAGGGGCGAGGTGCGGGCGGGGGCTCCAGGAGGCGGCGCGTGCCCGCATGGCGCCGGGGAGTGCGCGCTCCCGGCGCATTCGGGCTGTCGTACGAGCGCTCCATCGGGAGCGGGAAGCACCCGGGCGAAGTTCCCCAACTGGCCGTCCTGGGGCCGATCGTGCGGTCTAGCGTGGGTATCCGGTGATCAACACCGGATCCCGGGAAGCCCGGGGGCCGGGCCCCACCTACCGAGGACGCCGATGTCCGGACTCCGCGCCGCCCGCCACTCCCCGTCGAGACACGCCGTCACCGGTCCCGGTCGGCAGATACGGCCCCAGCTGATCCGCGCCGCCCTGCTGCCCACGCTCGCCGCCGGGCTCAGCGGCGCCGCCGCGGTGCTCTTCGCGCTCCAGCTCGGCGGCGGCGCGGGCGCGCGCGACCCCCGGCTGTGGCCGGTGCTCAGCGGCTGCGCCCTGCTCTTCGCGGGCGCGCTCGCGGCCGCCCTTCTCGGGGCCCAGCGTGCGGCCAAGACCGTGCGCGACCGCTGCGAGGCGCTGCGCCGCTCCAGCGTCCGGGGCCGCCAGGAGCTGCACACCACCGCCGACCGGCTGGAGCGCGGCGAGCTGCCCGCCCGCCCGGTGCGCGGCGGACCGGCCGCGCCGTCCTTCGGTGCGGAGACGGCGGGGATCGACGAGTTCTGGCTGCTCTCGCAGGAGCTGCGCGGCGCCCGCGAACAGGCCCACGCGACCCTGGTCCGCCTCGGCGGCCCCGTCGCGCCCTCCGACAGCGACCGCAAGGTCGAGGTCTTCGTCAACCTCGCGCGCCGCCTCCAGTCCCTCGTGCACCGCGAGATCTCGCTGCTGGACGACCTGGAGGACACGGTCGAGGACCCGGACCTGCTCAAGGAGCTCTTCCACGTCGACCACCTCGCCACCCGGATCCGGCGCCACGCGGAGAACCTCGCGGTGCTCGGCGGAGCCGCCTCGCGCCGCCAGTGGACCCGGCCCGTCGACCTGAGCGAGGTGCTGCGCTCCTCGGTCGCGGAGGTCGAGCAGTACACCCGGGTCAAGGTCGTGCCCCCCGCGGGCGGTTCCGTACGCGGCCACGCCGTCGCCGACGTCGTGCACCTGCTGGCCGAACTCGTCGAGAACGCCACCGTGTTCTCCGCCCCCGACACCGATGTCGTGGTGCGGGCGGAGCGGGTCACGGCCGGGATCGCGGTCGAGGTGGAGGACCGGGGCCTCGGCATGCCGCCCGAGGAAGCGCACCGGATGAACGCCCTGCTCGGAGACCCCGACCAGATCAGCGTCCGGCAGCTGCTGGCCGACGGGCGGATCGGCCTGTTCGTGGTCTCGGCGCTCGCCCGCAGGCACGGGATCGCCGTCGAGCTCAAGTCCAACATCTACGGTGGCGTGCTCGCCGTACTGGTCCTGCCCCGGGAGCTGCTGGGGGCCGAGGCGCCCAGCGCCGCCGACGCCCTGGGCGGCTCCCGGGCCACCTCCTGGGGGACCGGCGAGGGGACGGGCGCGCCACGGCTGGAGCCGGTACGGGTACCCGCGCCGGAGCCCGTACGAGTTCCCCCGCCCGCGCCGGAGCCCTCCGGCGCCCCGCCGGTGGTGCCGGGCTGGGACGCCGGCGCACCGGGCAGGGCGCCTCGTACGCGGCGTGCGGGCGCGGCACCGGTGCGTGCGGGAGCTGCCGGTGCCGAGCACCGCGGTGCGGAGCCTCGCGCTGCCGAACCGGCGGTCGCGCAAGCGGCGGTGATGGCGGCGGGCACGGTGATGGCGCCCACGGTCGAGGCAACCAGGGCCGGGGCGTCCGCGGTTGCCGCGCCCACGGTCACGGCGCCGCCGGAGACCGTGGTGGCGCCGCTCGCGCCACCACTGCCCGTACCCGCCGCCCGGGACGGCGCGGAACGGCCGCCGCTGCCCCGCCGGCGGGCCCAGGAACATCTCGTGCCCCAGCTGCGCGAGGCCCCCGTACCCCGGCCGAACGGCGCCGAGGGCGCGGAACGGCCCGTGCACGACCCCGGCCTGATGGCCGCCTTCCAACGGGGCTTCGGCCTCGCCCAGTCGGAGCACCAGACGTGACCCCGGCCTCTCACCCGACAGCGAAGGAGCGCACCCCCATGGGCGGCGAAGTGGCGACCACGACCAGTCGGCTCTCGGACCTCGACTGGCTGCTCAGCGGCCTGGTCCAGCGGGTGCCGTACACGCGCAGCGCGGTCCTGCTGACCGCCGACGGGCTCGTCACCTGCGTGCACGGGCTCGACGCCGACAGTGCCGACCACCTGGCGGCCCTCGCCTCCGGGCTGTACGCGCTGGGCCGCAGCGCCGGATCCCGGTTCGCGGAGGGCGCCGAGGTACGGCAGGTGGTGGTCGAACTCGACACCGCCCTCGTCTTCGTCTCGGCGGCCGGATCCGGCACCTGCCTGGCCGTACTGGCCGACCGGGAGGCCGATGCGGGCGTGCTCGGCTACGAGATGGCCATGCTGGTCAAGAGCGTCCGTCCGTACCTCGCGGCCCCGCCGAGGCGGCCCGTCCCCGACGTGGAGCGATGAGGGCCCGTGCGAGGGGGGCGACGGCACCGGGGGGACCGCGCGACGCACCGTGGCTGGACGATTCGGCGGGCCGGATCATCCGTCCGTACACCGCGAGCGGCGGGCGGACGCGACCGTCCGTCGCCCTCGACCTGCTGTCACTGGTGACGGCGACCGGAGTGCGTCCGCGGGCGCCGCTCGGCGCCGAGCACGCCCTCGCGCTCCGGCTGTGCGCCGGCTCGGCCGCGGTCACCGTCGCCGAGGTGGCGGGACACCTGAGGCTGCCGGCGGTGGTGGTCAAGGTCGTCCTCGGCGACCTGATGGAACACGGGGCCGTGACGGTACGGGCACCCTGCTTCCCGAACGGCGGTTCCTTCGCCGACGACGACCAGTCCCTCCTCCTGGCGGTGCTCGATGGCCTGCGCAAACGGCTCTGACCCGGCCGCCCGCGAATCCTCCGCGACCTTGAAGATCCTGGTCGCGGGCGGGTTCGGGGCGGGCAAGACCACCTTCGTGGGCGCGGTCAGCGAGATCGAGCCGCTGAGCACGGAGGAGCTGCTGAGCGGGCTGAGCGAGGCCGCCGACCCGCTGGACGGGGTCGAGGCGAAGACGACCACGACCGTGGCGCTGGACTTCGGCCGGATCACCCTGGACGAGCGGCACGTGCTCTACCTCTTCGGCACCCCCGGCCAGCAGCGCTTCTGGTTCCTCTGGGAGGAGCTGTGCGCCGGCGCGCTGGGGGCGGTGGTGCTCGCGGACACGCGCCGACTCGCCGACTGCTTCCCCGCCGTGGACTTCTTCGAGCGGCGGGGGATCGGCTTCATCGTCGGCGTCAACGAGTTCGACGGCGGGCACGGCTACACCGCCGACGAGGTACGGGACGCCATGGGGCTCGGCCCGGACGTGCCCGTCGTGCGCTGCGACGCACGCCTGCCGAGCTCCGCGACGGGGGTGCTGGCAGCCCTGGTCCACCACCTGCTCGATGCGAAGAACCGGACGCGTACGCCGTACCCGACGATGTGGGGGAGACACCATGACCTACTACGAATCGACCGGACACCTGCTGCTCACACCGGTGGACCGGGAGGCGCCCGCGCGCGTGCTGAGACTGCGCGAACTGGGGCTGGGGGAGCGGGTGGACGGTGAGCTGGACGCGTTCGCGCGGCGGGTCGCGGACGAGCTCGACGCGCCCTATGCCGGTATCAACTTCATCAGCGAGGAACGGCAGTTCTTCGCCGGCCTGCACCACGCGCCCGAAGCCCCGGCGAGCGGCTATCCGGCGCGGGCGCTCCCCCGGGACCACGGGTACTGCCCGCACGTGGTGGTACGGCGGCGCGCGCTGGTGCTGGAGGACGTACGGGACTTCGCCCGCTTCGCGGGCAACGCCGTGGTGGACGAGAGCGGGGTGCGCTCCTACGCGGGCGCCCCGCTGACCGACCGTCGCGGGATCGTTCTCGGGACGGTGTGCGCGGTGGACGTGGTGCCGAGGCGGTGGGGCCTGGCGGGGCTCGCGAAGGTCAAGGCGCTGGCGGCGGAGCTGGTGGAGCTGGTGCACCACCGGGAGGACCTCGCGGCCCGCGGGTGAATGTCAGTGCCCCGGGCTACGGTCGAAGACGAGGGACGGCACCAGAGCGGACTGGAGCGGACCGGGGCGGACCGGAGAGGAGTCGGGGGATGGCCACGACGGCGGAGGACGTCCGGAAGATCGCGCTGTCGCTCCCGGACAGCAGCGAGAAACCGGCCTGGGGCATGCCCACGTTCAGGGTGGGCGGCGGAGCGAACGGGAAGAGCGGGAAGATCTTCGCGGCGCTGGCCGACGACGACACCTCGATCGGGGTGAAGTGTCCCCAGGAGGACCGCGCCGAGCTGATCGCGGCGGAGCCGGAGAAGTTCTTCATACGACCCGGCCACGACGACAACTACGCGTGGCTCCGGGTCCGGCTCGCGGCGGTGGAGGACGCGGCGGAGCTGCGCTCGATCCTGATCGACTCCTGGCGCCAGGCGGCCCCCAAGCGCCTGGCGGCGGCCCATCCGGAACTGGACCGCCCCGGGCCGAAGGGGCCGGTCACCGCGGCATGAAGGCGGCGATCCGCGCACGCAGCGCGGCCGGATCCAGTCCGTGGGCCGCCGTGTGCTCCTCGATCGTCCCGTAGCGGCGCAGCTCGGCGCGGCCGACGCCGAGGCCGAGCACCCGGTGCGGGACCGCTTCGAGCGCCTGGTTCGCGGCAGCCGTGGAGGTCCCGGCGAGGTACGGCTCGACCAGCACCACGTCGGCCGGTCCGTGCCCGACGGCTGCGCGCAGTGCCGCGTCGTCGAAGGGCCGTACGGTCGGCGCGTACAGCACGCTCACCTCCATGTCCTCGGTCGCGGCGAGGACGTTGTCGAGCAGGGGCCCGACGGCGACGACGACGCCCGCGCGGCCCTCCCGTACGGTCTGGAATTCCGGGCCGCCGGTGACGGGGCGGGCCGCCGTGTTCGACTGCGCGGAGAGCCGTACGTAGACCTTGTCGTCCCCGGCGGCGTAGGCGTGGCGCAGCAGCGCCTCGGCCTCGTCCGGGTGGCCGGGTACGTGCACGGTCCAGCCGTCCAGGGTGTCCAGCAGGGCCACGTCGCCCGGCGCCATGTGGGTGAACCCGCCGGCCGGCCAGTCGTAGCTCGCGCTCGCGCTGACGAGCACCCCGCCCGTGCCCTGGTGCCCGAAGTCGAGCTTGACCTGCTCGAAGGGCCGCTCCACGAGGAAGCTGGCGAAGGTGTGCACCACCGGGCGCAGCCCGGTGAGGGCCAGCCCGCCGCCCACGCTGACCAGCAGCTGCTCGCGGATCCCGACGTTGATCACCCGGTCGGGATGGCGGTCCCGGGCGGGCCGGAAGCCGTCCATGGTGATCTCGGCCAGCACGAGGGCCAGCCGGGGATCCTCATCGAGCGCACGCGATGTGACCGAAATGAACCGTTCGCGCATGGTGTCCATGTCTCCCCCTCGAATCTCTCTGATGCCGTCTCCACCGCTGCCGCTCCTGCTTCTTCACTGCTTCTTCTCGACCCGGGCGACCACGACGTGCGGCCGGCCCGGATGAGGTGTCGCGTAGGCCGCGTGCAGCGCCGCGTGGTCCCGGCCGTCCACGGTGACCGCCGACCAGCCGGCCGCCTCGAAACGGGAGGCGATGCCGCCCCGCCAGCCGTGGGTCGCGGAGTCGTTGTCGATCACGATCGTGTGCAGCCGCTCCAGACCGGCCGAACCGGCGTACGCGATCGCCTCGTGGTTGCTTCCCTCGTCCAGCTCGGCGTCCCCGATCAGCACCCACACGGCCGGGTCGGAGAGCCCCTGGGCCCGCAGCCCGAGCGCGCTCCCGACGGCCAGCGGCAGCCCGTGCCCGAGGGAGCCGCTGCCGATCTCCACGCCGGGGATCAAGGTGCGGTCCGGGTGGTGCCCGAGGGGCGAGCCGTACGCGCCGAACCCGCTGAGCCAGTCGACGGGGAAGAACCCCTTGGCGGCGAGGACGGCGTAGTAGGCCATCGGCCCGTGCCCCTTCGACAGCAGGAACCGGTCCCGCCCCGGATCCCCGGCGCTGGCGGGCCCGACCCGTAGGACCCGGTCGTACAGCACCCACAGCGCGTCGAGCGTGGAGGTGGCGGCGGGACCGTGCTTCTCGGCCCCGGTCATCAGGGCCATGAGGCCCCGCAGGTCTTCGTAGCGGTGGCGTGCGTCCACGGGTGCTGTCGGTGTCATGGACCGATCGTGCAACCTGAAGCGGACTTGAGGTCAACACCCGCTCGTTTCACCCTCGCCCCGCCAAGGAGAGGAAAGGTGCGCGCGACCACCTCCCGAAGTGCGGTATCGTTCTCCTGCGCGTTCAACCAGGGGAAACCCCAGGTCAACGGGCATCGGGACGTGGCGCAGCTTGGTAGCGCACTTGACTGGGGGTCAAGGGGTCGCAGGTTCAAATCCTGTCGTCCCGACTGTGCGGAAACGCAGGTCGGAGGCCGTTCTCTCATCCGTGAGAGAACGGCCTTTCCCGTTTCCGGGGGTGTTGTCCCCTTACCCGCTGCTCCGCGGGCCGTAGGCCTGGAGGAGCTGGTCGACGGGTGCGTGGTCGTCCGTGAGCGGTCGGGCGCCGTCGATCCAGGTGGTGAGGCCGTTGCCGGTGGTGATCTTCCAGCCCGTCTGCCCGGCGTCCAGCGCTGTCTGGGTCGCGGCGGCGTCGATCGGCCGGTTGGAAGCGACCACCACCAGATTGCCGCCCTTGCGGGTGGCGCTCGGGTCGAGGCCGATGTCGGCCGGTTCGCCGACGAGGGCGACGTGTCCGAAGGCTTTGGCGATGGTGGCCACTTCGGCGCGTGCGAAGGCCAGATCGTCGTGGTCGATGAGGTTGGCCACGTACAGGCCGTCCTCGTCGAGCACCCGCCGTACGTCGGTCATCGCTTCCACCGTGGTGAGGTGCCACGGCACGCTGACGCCCCCGAAGGCATCGCCGACGACGAGGTCGCGGCTGGCCGAGGCCACGCGCCGCAGGCCGAGCCGGCCGTCCTCGACGCGCACGTCGATGCCGCCCTGTGAACTCAGCCCCAGTCGGTCGCGGTCGATGCGCACGACCCCGCTGTCGATCTCGGACACCAGGCTGCGCGTGCCGGGCCGGGTGGCCGCGAGGTAGCGGGGGAAGGTGAGGCCGCCGCCGCCCAGGTGGTGGGCGGCCAGTGCCTCGCCCCTGGGGAAGGAGGCATCGACGACCGCGGCGATGGCGCGGACGTACTCGAACTTGAGGAAGGTCGGGTCGTCGACGTCCACGTAGGAGTGCCGCACTCCGTCCAGAACGAGTGTGCGGCCGCTGCCCCGGTCGGGGTCCGCGACGACCCGTGCGCAGTGGTACCGGGTCTCCGTGTCACAGGCGCCCGGTGCGACCGTCGTGGCGAGGCCGCCGGCTAGGACCACGAGTGCGAGGGCGGGAGCGCCGGTCCACCCCCGGGTTCGCCACTCGGTCAGTGCCGAGCCGGCCACCAGCAGGGTGCCGAGGCCGATCAGGATGCCGCTGACCGGCAGGCGCGCGATGAGGACGAAGCCGGTGAGGACCGTGCCGAAGATGGCGCCGACGGTGCCGACGCCGGACAGCCGGCCGACGACCGTGCCGGTTTCGGCGAGGCTGGTGAGACGTAGCTTGGTGACGATCGGCGTCACCGCGGAGAGCAGCGCGCCCGGCACGAGGATGGTCAGCGCCGCGATCAGGAAGAGCATCGCCGGAGCCCACTCGGCCGTGGTGCGCAGCACGGCGGGGGTGAGCGCCACGACCGCTCCCGACAGCCCGAGTGAGGGGCCGATGAGCCGGCGTGGATTGACCTGGTCGGCGAGGCGCCCGCCCAGCCAGGAGCCGAGGGCGATCGCGGTGAGGGCGATGCCGATCACCATGGTGCTGGTTTCGAGGGTGAGGCCGAGGTAGGGAGCCAGGAGCCGCAAGGCGACGATCTCCACCACCAGGACCGCGGCCGACGACCAGAAAACGAGCAGGGCGGCGGCGCGGGGGCCCAGGCCGTAGGAGCGGGGCGTGCTCTCGGCCACGGGCGAGGAGGGCGAACTGGTCACGGCCGACATCCTTGCACGCGACCCGTCGACGCCTTGACGAAAATCCTGATTCAACCCGATACGGGTGAAAGTGAGTTGTTCGTCCGCCGGGCTGCCGGCTACCGCGCCGACTTCGCTGCCGGGTGCGCCTTGGTGAGGGTGCAGGCGCCGTCCGCGCACTGGCGTTCCAGGCGGCCGCGGGAGACGGTCTGTGCCAGGCCGACCAGCCAGCACGTGGGGCAGCCGCGGAAGACGACGAGGGCCGGCGCGGCCGCCAGCAGGGCGACCGGACCGATGACGGGCACCAGGGCGATCGAGCCGATGATCAGGCCGAAGCCGATGGCGCCGCGCGCCAGGTGGCGCGGGACGGACGCGCTGGCGAAGTTCCTTTCGGGCGCTGCGGGTTGTGAGGGTCGTGCGGGCCCCGGGGTGTTGACGGGCTTCACGCTGTCGACGGTGTTCACGGTCGTGAGTCTCCTTGGACGGGTTGGTCGATCGCCGCCAGTGAGTGGCGCAGTGCCGCGCGTGCTCTGTGCAGCCGCGATTTCATCGCGGCCGTGCTCAGGCCGAGCGCATCGGCGACGGTCTTGCCGGGCAGGCCCTGGACGTCCCGCAGGATCAGGATCTGCCGCTGGTCGCGGGGGAGGGAGCTGAGGGCGGCCGCGATCCGCTCCGCCTCCAGCCCGTGCAGCACGGCGTCCTCGGCGGACCGTTCCGTGGGCGCCGGTGCGGCCGGCGCTTCCTCGCGCCGCGAGGCGAGCGTCCGTAGCTGCCGGAGGCACTCGTTGCGCACGATCCGGAACATCCACGAGGCGAGGGCGCCGGTGGCCCGCAGGCTGCCGATCTTCCGGTAGAGGATGATCAGCGCCTCCTGCGCCGCGTCCTCCGCGTCCTGCGGCGAGGCGCAGAGCGACAGGGCGAACTTGCGTACGTGCGGCTGCGATTCCATGACGACGGTGGTGAGTGACGTGACATCGCCGTCCTGGGCGGCCTTGATCAGCCGCTCGTCCGGCCAGGCGAAGCGTTGGTTCATGTGGTGCTCATTCCCGGTAGGCGTTCGGCACGGGCTCTGCTCAGATCCGGCCCTTGTAGCGCCGCAGCAGGTGCCAGCTGCACGCGCCCACGAGCAGGGTGCCGAGCACTACGAGGCTGGTGATCATCATGGGTGTTTCCTCCTGTGTCCTACTCGGCCCGGTCGGCCGGTACACGGACAAGAGGCGGGCGGGTCCGAAAAGGATTCGCCTCCGGACGAAGTCGTCGTCGACTTGATAGGCAAGTGATTGCTTGCCTATCCTGTGGGGGTGGCCGACGAACTCTTCAGAGCTTTGGCCGACCCGACCCGCCGCACCATCCTCGACGAGCTCGCGGAGAAGTCCGGGCAGACGCTGTTCGAGATCTGCTCGCGGCTGACGATGAAGCATCGGCTCGGCATCTCGCGCCAGGGCGTCTCGCAGCACCTCGCCGTGCTGGAGGCCGCCGGACTCGTCGAGACCAGGCGGGAAGGCCGGTACAAGTTCCATGACCTGAACACGGCCCCGCTGCGGCAGATCGCCGAGCGATGGCGCCTGCCCGACCCGTCCGGACCGGAAGAGAGCACCCCATGAAGATCCACCTGACCAGCGTCTTCGTCGACGACCAGGCCAAGGCCCTGCACTTCTACACCGAGATCCTCGGGTTCGTGAAGAAGCACGACGTCCCGCTGGGCGGGGAGCACCGGTGGCTGACCGTGGTCTCGCCCGAAGAGCCCGGCGGTACCGAACTCCTCCTGGAGCCCGCCGCCCACCCGGCCGCCAGGACCTACCGGGACGCGCTCGTCGAGGACGGCATCCCGCTCGCCCAGTTCGCCGTCGACGACGTCAGCGCGGAGTACGAGCGCCTGCGCGGCCTCGGCGTCCGCTTCACGCAGGAGCCGCTGGAGATGGGCCCCGTCACCACCGCCGTCTTCGACGACACCTGCGGCAACCTGATCCAGCTCGCGACCGAGCCGAAGTAGCCCGTAGGGGACCGGGACGTCTGTTTGGTGCAGCAAAATCCCCGATGAGCCGTCTGCTGGTCGGCGGGGGCGGCTGGGCCACCAGCGTCGCCAACCTCTTCTGACCTGACCCACCCGAAGCAGGAAGGCGGCGCCGCCGGATCGACCGGCGGCGCCGCCTTCTTCGCTGTCTAGGTCTGATCCACCCGTCGCCCCGCGTGCAGTTCGAGGGGGCCGGCGGCCGTGGTGCGGGCCGAGAGGCAGGCTTCGATCTGGCGGCGGAGCGCCGGTTTGGCGAACCGGCGCAGTTCGGCCGGGGGGACCGCGCGCCATGCGAGGAGCTCCGCCTCGGGCAGGCGGATCCGGGCCAGGGCGGTGGCGTCGAGGGTGCCGCCGTCGTAGAGGAAGCGGACCCGGGCCGGATAGCCGGACCGGTGGGACCAGTTGACGGCGAGCAGCCTGCCGGGGGCGAGGTCGAGGCCGAGCTCTTCGAGGATCTCGCGGCGGGCCGCGTCGCGCGGGATCTCGCCGAGGTCGCTGTCGATGCCGCCGCCGGGCAGGTTCCAGTGGTCCGGATCGCCGTACGCGGGCCGCACCAGCAGGACCCCGCCCGCGGAGTCGGTGAACAGCACGCTCGCCGCAGTGAGGGCCTTGGGGCGGGCGGCGCGGTGGCCGGCGGGGTCGTAGGCGTTCGCGTGCTCCAGCTCCGCCCGGCGCGCGGGGTCGAGGCCGGCCGGTGATCCGGGCTGCGGGACCGCGTCGATCAGGTGGGCGAGAGAGCCGGAGTACAGGGCGGCAAGGGAGGCGCGCAGGCGGGAGGCCTTCGGGGTCGACAGGGCCTCGTAGGCCTCCTCCGGGCTGAGCCAGCGCGCCTCGGTGATCTCCCCGTCCGGGAAGGAGATCGCCGAGGCCTCCTCGGTCGTGAGCGGTCCGACGAGGTGGACGTGGACGACGAGGGAGCGGCCGAGCGGCCCCGGCGGGCGGGAGTCCACGGCGAGCAGCCGCCCGACCGGCACGCTCAGGTCCAGCTCCTCCTTCAGCTCGCGTGCCAGTCCCTCCTCCGGGGTCTCGGTGTCCTCCACGCATCCGCCCGGGAGCTCCAGCTCCGCCTTGTAGGAGGTGGTGAGGACGAGCACCCGCCCGCGCTGGTCCAGCACGATGCCGGTGGCGGCCACGAGGGGGGAGGGCTGGGCGGCGTAGTAGGCGCGGGCCGAATCGGTGGAGGGGGACGCGGGCGGAGGCGGGGGCTGATCCGGCACGGGGGCTCCTGGAAGGGCGGGGAGATGACGTACGAGGTGACGTGTGAGGTGGCGGGGCAGGGTGATCCGTACCCACTCGGGGAGTGTCCATGGGGTGGACCTCGGTGGGTGGAAGCCACGTACGCGCGGGGGCGGAGGGTCAGGCCCGGACGAGGAGCAGGCCGCCCATCGTGACCATGGTCGCCGCGACGAGGCCGTCCAGGGCCCGCCAGGCCGAGGGCTTGCCGAGCGGGCCGCTCAGCAGCCGGGCGCCGTAGCCGAGCGCGCCGAACCAGATGAGGCTCGCCAGGACGGCCCCGGCGCCGAAGGCCCAGCGCAGGTCGCCGCGGCCGGCGGCGATGGACCCGAGCAGCAGCACGGTGTCGAGGTACACGTGCGGGTTGAGCCAGGTCATGGCCAGGCAGGTCAGCACGGCGCGCCGGGCGGAGGCGGAGCCGGAGGCCCTGCCGGTGGAGTCCGCGGCGAGGGCGGCGCCCGGGTCGGGGCGCAGCACCCGGCGGGCGGCCAGGGCCCCGTAGCCGATCAGGAAGGCGCCGCCGACGAGGCCGACGAGGGTGAGGGCGGGCGGCCAGGCGGTGACGAACGCGCCGACGCCGGCCACGCCGAGGGCGATGAGCGCTGCGTCCGAGAGGGCGCAGATGGCGACCACGGGGAGGACCGATTGGCGGCGTACGCCTTGGCGCAGGACGAAGGCGTTCTGGGCGCCGATGGCGACGATGAGGGAAAGACCGGTGCCGAAGCCGGCGAGGGCCGCCGTGATGATGCCGTGTGTCATGTCTTCGACCGTAAGGAGCGGCGCGGCGAGGAGTACAGCTAAAGATTCTTACGTACCATTAGCCGGCGTGATGGATGAGCTGCCTGTCGACCAGGTACGGACCCTGCTCGCGGTGATCGACGAGGGCACCTTCGACGCGGCGGCCGCCGCCCTGCACGTGACCCCGTCCGCCGTCAGCCAACGCGTCAAGGCGCTGGAGCAGCGGACCGGGCGGGTGCTCTTGATGCGCACCAAGCCCGTACGGGCGACCGAGTCCGGGGAGGTCGTCGTACGCTTCGCGCGGCAGCTGGTCCGGCTGGAGCGCGACGCGCGGGCCGAGCTCGGCATGGCCGAGGGCCTGGGCCCGGTGCGGCTGCCGATCGCGGTCAACGCGGACTCGCTGGCCACGTGGTTCCTGCCCGCGCTGACGGGGGTGCCGCAGGACCCGCCGGTCTCCTTCGAACTGCACCGGGAGGACGAGGCGCACGCCACCGAACTGCTCCGGGACGGGCGCGTGATGGCGGCGGTCACCTCACAGCCGGTGCCCGTGGCGGGGTGCACGGTGCGCAGGCTGGGGCTCGTGCGGTACCTGCCGGTGGCGAGCCCGGAGTTCGCGGCGCGGCATCTGCGGGAGGCGGTGGAGCGGGACCTTCGCCGGGCGCCGGTCGTCGTGTTCGACCGGCTGGACCTGCTCCAGGACGAGTTCGTGCGGGCGCTGACGGGGGACGCGGCGGCCGGGGCGTCCACGGTGCGTCACTACGTGCCGACCTCGGAGGGCTTCTGCGACGCGACGGCGGCCGGGCTGGGCTGGGCGATGCTGCCGATGGTGCAGGCGGACCCGTTGCTGGAGGCGGGGAAGCTGGTGGTGATCGCGCCCGGGCGGAGCCTGGACATCCCGCTGTACTGGCAGCAGTGGAAGCTGGACTCGCCCGCGCTGTCGATGGTCGCGGCGGCGGTCGCGCGGGCGGCGGCGGGGGCGCTCGGCTAGGCCGCCTCTTTCGGGTCGGACCCCACGGGGATCTCGCGCGGGCCGGGCGGGCCCCCTGGCCTGCGAGGACCGGTCGCGGAGGGCTTAGGCTGCGGGCATGGAGTCCTACACCATCGGCCAGGCGGCGCGGCTGCTCGGCGTCAGCGTAGACACGGCCCGGCGGTGGGCCGACGCGGAGCGGTTCCCGACGCATCGCGACGGTACCCGGCGGATGGTCGACGGGCCGGACCTGGCGGCGTTCTGCGTGGAGGTCGCGCAGGAGGGCGGCGACGGCGAGGAGGCCGCGTACACCTCGGCGCGCAACGCCTTCCCCGGCATCGTGACGGGCGTGAAACTGGGCACGGTCGACGCCCAGGTGGAGATCCAGGCCGGACCGCACCGCGTGGTGTCGCTGCTGACCCGGGAGGCCGTGGAGGAACTGGGCCTGGAGGTCGGAGCGAGGGCGACGGCACGGGTGAAGTCCACGAGCGTCTTCATCGACCGGTCCTAGGCCGGAGGCCGCTCACGCGGACGCTCACGCGGCCGCTCCGTGGTCCCGCGGTCCGCGTGCCGGTGGCACACTGGCCGCTGTTCCGCCGAAGGGGAGTACGTTCGTTGTCCATGTTCAGCAACCTGCGCCGGGCCGTGCGCCGCAGCTACCGGCGGGCGGTCGACCTCAGTCACCCGGTCCGCTCCCCGCTCGGCAGCGCCGTCGTCAACTGCATCGTGTACCGGGACGGCGTGCGCCAGGACGGCCACGGCCACGCCGATGTCGGCGAGGCGCTGCGCCGGGTCCGCAAGACGGGCGAGGGTTTCGTCTGGGTCGGTCTGCACGAGCCCTCGCAGGAGGAGTTCGCCGGGCTCGCCGAGTTGCTGGGCCTGCACCCGCTCGCCGTCGGGGACGCGGTCCAGGCCCACCAGCGGCCCAAGATCGAGCGCTACGACGAGACCCTCTTCGCCGTGTTCAAGACGGTGCGGTACGTGGAGCACGAGGAACTGACCGCGAACAGCGAGGTGGTGGAGACCGGCGAGCTCATGGCCTTCGCCGGCAACGACTTCGTCATCACCATCCGGCACGGCGGCCGCGGCACCCTCGGGTCGGTCCGCGAGGAGCTGGAGGTCTTCCCCGAGCACCTGGCCAAGGGGCCGGTCGCCGTCCTGCACGCACTGGCCGACCACGTGGTCGACGAGTACGTGGCCGTCACGGACGCGGTGCAGAACGACATAGACGCCGTCGAGACCATGGTCTTCAGCGAGCACGGGGGCCGTGGGGACGCCGGCCGGATCTACCAGCTCAAGCGCGAACTGCTGGAACTGCGCCGGGCGGTGGCCCCGCTGGGACGGCCGCTCCAGCAGCTGAGCACCCTGCCGATTCCGGTCATCCCGCCGGAGATGCGCACCTACTTCCGGGACGTCGCCGACCATCTGACCCGTGCCACCGACCAGATCGGCGCGTACGACGCCCTCCTCGACTCGATACTGCAGGCCCATCTCGCGCAGGTGACGGTCGCCCAGAACGAGGACATGCGCAAGATCACCGCGTGGGCGGCCATCATCGCCGTCCCGACGATGGTCTGCGGGGTCTACGGCATGAACTTCGAGCACATGCCCGAACTGAAGTGGACCTACGGATACCCCTTCGTGCTCGGAGTGATGGTCGTCGCGTGCTTCGTCATCCACCGGGGCTTCCGGCGCAACGGCTGGCTCTGAATCCACCGCGACCCTCGGCGCGACGGCCGGCTCCGACCCTGCCCGGCCGGGGCGGCGGAAAACCGGATGAGGGCGCCCAGCCGCGCCGATAGGGTCCGCGTGTTGGCGCGCAACCACGAGGAACGGGCAGGTCGGGCATGCAGCAGGTGGACGTGGACGGGTCGGCGACGGCCGAGTTGGTGGGGGAGCGGGTGCGGCTGGAGCCGCTGGAGCTCCGCCACCACGACGGGCTGTGCGAGGCGGTCCGCGACGGCAGTCTGTGGGAGCTCGCGGTGACGATCGTCCCGCACCCGGACGATGTCCGGGGCTTCATCGAGGACGCGATCGCGGCACGGGCGGCGGGCACGCAGATCCCGTACGCGACCGTGGACGCGGCGACGGGACGGGTCATCGGGTCCACCCGGCTGATGGTGATCAACACCGCGAACCGGCGGCTGGAGATCGGCTGGACCTTCCTCGCCGCGTCCTGGCAGCGGAGCGGTGCGAACACCGAGGCGAAGCTGCTGATGCTGACGCACGCCTTCGAGGCGCTGGGGATGAACCGCGTCGAGCTGCTCACGGACGTGCGGAACGCGAAGTCCCGGGCGGCGATCACCCGGATCGGCGCCAAGCCCGAGGGAGTGCTGCGGCACCACATGGTCATGCGCGACGGCTGGATCCGCGATACGGCGGTGTACAGCATCACGCGCCCGGAATGGCCGGACGTGAAGCAGGGCCTGCTGGACCGCCTGGCGGCTCGGACCGCCGGCCGCTCCGGAGGCTGAGCGGAGCCCCGCCCCGGCGGGGTCAGCGGGTGGCGCGGGTCAGGAAATGGGTGGGGGCGTCCTCGTACGCGGCCACGTGCCAGCCCGCCGCTTCGAGGGCCGGACGCAGGTTCGGTTCGGCCAGGAGGTCGTCGGGACTGACGGCCCGACCGTGGCGGGCCGCCCGCTCCGCACGGCCGGAGGGGTGGAAGAGCAGCAACTCCCCGCCGGGGGCCGTGACCCGGGCCCACTCGCGCAGGGCGGCGCCCGGATGCGGCAGGTGGTCCAGGAGCCCGGCGGCGAAGATGCCGTGGACGGCGCCGGCCGGCAGCGGGAGGCGCCCGCAGTCGGCGAGCAGGAGCCGGGCCGGGCCGCCGCGGCCCGCGCGGGCGGCGGCCGTGAGCATGGCGTGCGTGAGGTCGACGCCGATGACCGTGCCGCGGGCTCCGACCAGGGCCCGCAGCGCGGGCAGGGCGCGGCCGCTGCCGCAGCCCAGGTCGAGCGCGCGCTGCCCGGGGCGCAGCCGCATCCGGGCGACGGCGGCCTCGTAGGCCGGGGTCTGGTAGGCGAACCGCTCCTCCCAGGCGGCGGCCCGGGGCGTGAAGAAGGCGCGGGTGGCGGTGGTTTCGGTGCGCGCGGCAACCAATGCGGCGAAACGGCCCAGTAGTGCGCGGTCGGCCTCGTCGGAGACGGGCAGCACCCAGGCGCTGGCGCCCACGCGGAACCCGTGCACCGCGGAGCCGCCGCCGAGCACGGGGTCGGTGGTGTCGCCCGCGGAGCGGAGCCTCGTATCCGCCGCCTCCGTGAGCAGCCGGGCTCCCTCGCCCAGTGCCAGGACGGGCACTTCGGCGGCCAGCGCCGGCCCGACGAGGGGGAGGGCGGCAGGGGTGGCGCCGGGGGAGAGGACCACCGCGTCGATCCCGGTGAGGGTGGCGGGCAGGGGGTCGTCGGCGTCGTTCCGGCACGCCTGGATCCGCAGCCCGGCCGCCTCGATGGCTTCGGTGGGTGCGTCTCCGATGACGAGGACGGCCATGGGGCGCCTCCCTTTCCTGCGTCGTGCTCACGCCCGCTCCCGGGCTTGGCCCGGCCTGACCCTGCCCGCCTCGCGCGTGCCCGGTGCTCGCCCGTGCTTGTCCGACGCTTTCCATTGATCGTGCATATGAGATTCCATTGGCCGGAATCAGTGGCATCTGCGTAAGCATGCCCTGCTTAGCCTCTCATATGCCGGTGGAGGGCATGGTGAATTCCGTCCGCTCGGAGCGGGTCGTCCCGGGCTCTTGAGGTGACGGGACTTCTGGTAGTAAAGTTTCCTAACGAAGTCGCCCGAGCATCAACTCCCTCATGGAGGCACCGTGTTCACCCCCCACCGCAAGCGACTGGCCGTCAGTACCCTGCTCGGCGCCGCCCTTCTCGCCGTGCCCGTCACCGCCCACGCGACCGCCGCCGCCCCCACCGCGGCGCCGGCCTCCGCGCAGGTGTCGGCCGCCGCCGTCGGACTCGACGACCCGGTGAAGAAGGACATCGCCATGCAGATCGTCTCCAGCGCCGAGAACTCCTCGCTGAACTGGAAGGCGCAGTACAAGTACATCGAGGACATAGACGACGGCCGCGGCTACACGGCCGGCATCATCGGCTTCTGTTCCGGCACCCATGACATGCTCGAACTCGTCGAGTACTACACGCAGATCAAGCCCGGCAACGTGCTCGCCAAGTACCTCCCGGCGCTGCGCAAGGTCGACGGCAGTGATTCGCACGCCGGCCTCGACCCCAACTTCACCAAGGACTGGGTGAAGGCGGCCTCCGACTCCGACTTCAAGAAGGCCCAGGACCACGAGCGCGACCGGGTCTACTTCAACCCGGCCGTGAGCCGCGGCAAGTCCGACGGCGTCGGCGTGCTCGGCCAGTTCATCTACTACGACGCCATCGTCATGCACGGCGACGGCGACGACTCCACCAGCTTCCGCAACATCCGCAAGCGCGCCCTCTCCAAGGCCAAGCCCCCGGCCCAGGGCGGCAACGAGACCACCTGGCTCAACGCCTTCCTCGACGCCCGCGTCTGGGCGATGAAGCAGGAGGAGGCGCACAGCGACACCAGCCGCGTCGACACGGCCCAGCGGGTGTGGGTCAAGAAGGGCAACCTCAACCTCAACACCCCCCTGGACTGGAAGGTTTACGGAGACCCCTTCCACATCGGCTGACCGCTCCGAGGAGCGCGAGGCGGCGGCCCGGGGGCAACTCCCCTCCCTCCCCGGGCCGCCGCCCGCCGCCGCAGCGCCCACCCCACGAGCACGGCCGCGCCCGCCAGCCCGTACGCCACCGGGATCGTCGCCCCGCCCAGCGCGCGCACCGAGACGTACGCCGCCGCCCCCGCGATCGCCACCCCCAGCCATTCGGCGCGGCCGTCCAGCGCCACCAGCGCGATCAGCAGCAGCGCGTACCAGGAGTAGCCCGGAGTCATCAGCAGGAACGCCGTGCCCGTCACCAGCAGCGCCGCGCTCCACGGCTGCTGCGGATCCCCGCGCCGCCAGACGTACGCCGTCACCGCCAGCATTCCGACCGCGACCGCGGGCACCGACCAGGAGTCCGGGAGCACGAGGCGCAGCAGCGCGTAACGGCCGCCCGCGCCGGGGTCCTCGTACCCCTCCTCCTCCGCGTAGCCGCCCAGGTAGCCGAAGACCGATGCGCGCGAGACCAGTACGTACGGCAGGTACGCCAGGCCCACCACCGCGGCCGCGGGCAGCAGCAGCGCCGCCGCGTCCCGCCACCGCCGTACGCCGGCCAGCGCACCCGGCAGCAGTACCGCGGGCAGCAGTTTCGCCGCGATCGCCAGCCCGAACAGGGCGCCGCCGAGGGCGCGCCGGCGCACCACCACCCCCAGCGCCGCCACCGACAGCAGCACGGCGAGCACGTCGACGTGCGCGTTGTTCACCGCCTCCACCGCCACCGCCGGACACCAGGCCCAATAGGCGGCGGTACGCAGCCGCGCGCCCCGGCGGCGCTGGACCAGCAGCAGCGCCCCGGTGACGGCGAGCGCCAGCAGGGCCCCGGCGGTCTGCAGGGCCTTGTGCCGCACGCCCGCCGGGGACAGGGCGTGCACCAGCCCGAACCACCCCTCCGCGACGGGCGGGTAGACGGTGTGCACGGCGGGCCGGTTGATGCGGGTGCAGACCCCCGGCTCGACGGCCACCCGGTCCGGCCCGGCGCAGGCGGCCGCACCGCGCGGGAAGAGCCAGTCGTCGCGCAGGGCGCGCAGCGCCGGATCGGCGGGGGCATGGTCGTACGGGGAGATCCCGGCGGCCTGCACCCGCCCGTCCCAGGCGTAGCGGAAGGAATCGGTGCTGGTCAGCGGCGGCCCGGAGAGTCCCGCCGCGCAGACGGCCAGCGCGCCCGCCAGCACGAGCGGCACCACGTACCGCTCGGGCACCCGCCGCAGCGACCAGGCGGCCGCGCCGAACAGCGTCCAGGCGGCCGCGTACCACCAGGTGAGCCGCGCCGGGTCGGCGAAGTAGCCCTCCTCGCCGACGGCGGGCACGAGCACGGCGGTCAGCGCGGCGAGCAGCAGCACGGTGAGGAGGGTCCGGGCGCGGGGGTGGTCCATACGGGCCAGCCTGGCAGCGCGGGGCGCCGCCGGGCGGGCGACCCGGCCCGGCGTCCGCGTTTCGTAAGGTGTCGGGCCGCCCGCGCGGGGCCCGGCGGCGCTCTCATGGAGGGCATGACTCCGCCCGTGCCCCCGTCCGCGCCTCCTCCGCCTCCCTCGGCGCCTCCTCCGCCCCCCTCCGCCCCCTGCTCCGCCGGAACCCGCCTCCCGCTTCCCCTTCCGGCCGCCCTCCTTCGGCGGCCGTCTGCACGACGCCCGAACCGCCACCGCCCTCGGCCGCTGGCTCGGCGCGGCCTTCGCCGTCTGCTTCCTGACCGGCCTGATCAGCCACTACCTCCAGCACCCGCCCGGCTGGGCCGCGGACTCACTGCCCGGCCGCCCGGTCTGGGGCTACCGGCTCACCCAGGGCCTGCACATCGCCACCGGGCTCGCTGCGATCGTGCTGCTGTTGGCGAAGCTGTGGGCGGTGTACCCGAGGCTGTTCGTGTGGCCCCCGGTGCGCGGTGTCCGGCACGGGCTGGAACGGCTGTCGGTGGCGGTGCTCGTGGCCTCCGCCGTCCTCCAGGTCTTCACCGGACTCCTCAACATCGCCGAGTGGTATCCATGGCCGTTCGGCTTCATCCAGACGCACTTCGCGCTCGCCTGGGTGGTGACCGGCTCGCTGCTCCTGCATCTCGCCGTCAAGGCGCCGGAAATCAAGGCTCATTGGAGCCGCCGTTCGCCCGGAACGCTCCAACTCCCCGCCCAGGACGGCCCGGACCGGCGCTCCCTGATGCTCGGTGTCGGCGCGGCCGTCGGAGCCGTCACCCTCACCACCGTCGGCCAGTCCTTCACCCCGCTGAAGCGGCTCGACCTGCTCGCGCCCCGGCACCCGGACCACGGACCGCAGGGGCTCCCGGTCAACCGCACGGCCGCGGCGGCCGGGGTCACCGAGCGGGCGGTACGGGACTGGCGGCTGGAGGTGCGGGGCCCCACCCCCTACACCCTGACGCTCGATCAACTCCGCGCCCTGCCCAGGGCGCAGGCGCGGCTGCCGATCGCTTGCGTGGAGGGCTGGAGCGTGGAAGCACGCTGGAGCGGCGTCCGGATCCGGGACCTGATGGCACGGGCCGGCGCCCCGGCGGGGGCCGCGCTGCGGGTCACCTCACTGGAAAGGGGCGGCGCCTACCGGGTGATGGAGATGGGCCGCGACTACGCCGAGGACCCGCTGACCCTGCTCGCGCTGGAACTGAACGGCCAGGTCCTCACCGCCGACCACGGCTACCCGGCGCGCGTCATCGCGCCGAACCGGCCCGGAGTCCTGCAGACCAAGTGGGTCACGCTGCTGGAGGTCCTGTGAAGGGCGTGCGGCTGCTCCTGGGCGGCGCCGGGCTCCTGCTGATCGCCATCGGCGGCCGGCTGCTGGCGGAACTGCCCGACCCCCTCGACGTACTGGTGTGGATGGGCGGGGCGCTCGTCCTGCACGACGGGATCATCGCGCCCCTCGTCCTGGCGGCAGGCCTCGCGGTCGCCGCCGTGCCCGCGCGGGGCCTCGTACGGGGAGCCCTGCTGACGGCGGGCGTGCTCGTACTGGTCACCCTGCCCCTGCTGCTGCGTCCGGGGACGCCGCCGAACCCGTCGGCCCTGCCGCTGCCGTACGGGCGGAACCTGCTCTTGGTGCTCGCCGCGGTGGCGGTGGTGGCCGGGGCGATGGCGGCCGTGGGGCGGTGGCGGCGTTCGCGGCCCCGTCCCTCCGGAGTCGCCGCGCGCGGTGACGAGTGACCCGGACCGTGGTTGCGCGGGGTCAGCCGCGGTCCCGCTCGACGGGGATCCACAGCTGGGAGTCGGTCTCCGCACCGATCGCCACCGGCCGCGTCAGCAGGAGCTCGGGACCCGGCCGGCTCGCGTACGGGTTCGACGGGAACCACTGGGTGAACACGTCGCGCCACAGATCCTGGAGGGAGCTCGGATAGGGGCCGTGGTTGTCGAAGACCGCCCAGGTACCGGCCGGCACGTCGAGGGCGTCGAGGGAGTCGAGTTCCCCGTCGGCGATCCCGGCGATCCCGGCGGTCCCGGCGGTCCCGGCGGTCGTCCCGGGACCCGTCACCACGCCGACCCAGTAGTCCACCTCGGCGCCCTCCTCCCGGCTGTCGGTCAGGTGCACCACCGCCGACAGGACCCCCTCCGGCTCCAGGCCGGACAGCTCCTTCATCCGCAGGACCGTCCGCTCGTCCAGGCTCTCCACATGGGCCGTGGCGGCCGTGTTGGCCCCCTCGTGCACGAGCGGCACCCGGGCCTTCCTGCCGAGGACCCGGAACGGCTCCTTCTCCACGATCCGGTAGCGCATGGCCGTGCTTCCTTCGACGACGACCCGGAAGGACATGCGGGGCTGCGCCGTGAGCACCGCACCCGTGCGCCGGGCCTCGCCCGGCCCGATGCCGTGCACCGACCGGAACGCCCGGGCGAACGCCTCGCCCGAGCCGTACCCGTACCGCACCGCGACATCGAGCAGCGTCAGCTCCCCGGCCAGCACCTCGGCCCCGGCGAGCGTCATCCGCCGGCGGCGCACGTACACCGGGAGCGGCATCCCCGCGAGCGCGGAGAACAGCCGCCGGAAGTGGTACTCCGACACGGCGGCGATCCGGGCCACCTCGGCCATGTCGATCTCCTGGTCGAGGCGGGACTCCAGGTGTTCCAACGCCTGGTTCAGCCGCTCCAGCACGCTGTCCGTCCTTCCGTGCCCACCCGACACATCCCGTGCGGGAATTGTCGGGCGGCAAGCCGTGGCGCTGCCCGAGGCTTACGCCCATGAACGACATTAAGGGATATTGCGAGCCGCAGTTCGGCGCGGTCCACGAGGCACTTGCGGGGTTGCTGGCCAAGGAAGACGTGGGCGCTTCGGCGGCCGTCTTCATCGACGGCGAGCCGGTGGTCGACCTCTGGGGCGGGTACGCCGATGCGGACCGTTCCGCCGACTGGGAGGGCTCCACCCTCACCTGCGTGAACTCGACGACCAAGAACATGACGGCCCTGTGCGCGCTGATCCTGGCCGACCGGGGCCTCCTCGACCTGTCCGCGCCGGTCGCCGCCTACTGGCCCGAGTTCGCCGCGGCGGGCAAGGAGGGCGTGCTGGTACGGCACGTCCTCTCGCACACCGCGGGTCTGCCGGACCTCCCCGGGCTGCGGTCGGTGGAGGAGCTCTACGACTGGGAGGCCGTGACGGCGGGGCTGGCCGCGCGGGCGCCCTCATGGGAACCGGGAACGGCCGCCGGCTACCACGCCCTCACCTTCGGGTTCCTCGTCGGCGAGATCGTCCGCCGCGTCACCGGCCTCGGCATCGGCGAGTTCTTCGCGCAGGAGGTCGCCGGGCCGCTGGGCGCGGACTTCCACATCGGGCTCCCCGCGGAGCACGACCACCGCGTCGCACCGCTGATCCCGCCGCCGTCCCTGACCGACGCGTACGCCGCCAGCGCGCCGCCCGGACCGGACGGTGCACGCCGCGAGGACACAGCCGTCGCCGTCCGGGGCAGGGACGTCAACTCCCCGGCCTGGCGCCGCGCGCAGATCCCCGCGGTGAACGGCTTCGGCAACGCCCGCTCCGTCGCCCTGGTCCAGTCGGCCCTGGCGAACCGGGGAACGGCCGGCGGCGTGCGACTGCTGTCCCCCCAGGGGTGCGAGCCCGCGTGGCAGGAGGTGTTCGCCGGTCCCGACCGCGTCCTGGGTACGCCCATGTGCTGGACGGCGGGCTTCGGGAAGTTCGGCAACACCTTCGGCTGGGGCGGCTGGGGCGGCTCTCTGGTGGTCAGCGATCCCGACGCACGGATGACGGTGGCCTACGTCATGAACCAGATGATCGACAGGGACCGGCAGCAGGACGACCGCGGCATGGAGATCGTCATGGCCGCGTACGCCGGACTGGGCTGACCCCGGACCGCCCTACGGGGCTGCGCCCCCGCGCGTCAGTACGGTGAAGGACCGGTCCGCCGCGGTCCAGTGGCCGGCCGGGGTCCAGTCCGTGGCCGCCGCGTGCCGGGCCAGGGCCGCCGGGCCGACGCGGGCCCAGGGGAAGGGCGCCCCGAGGCCGCCGCGGCCGTCGGCCACCCGGACCTCGCAGCGTTCGTCCAGGTCGGCGCCGGCCTCCGGCCGGACGCACTCCACGATCAGCGAGCCCGTCACCGCGAGCACCTCGGCCGTCCGGCGCAGCAGCGCCGCGGGGTCGCCGCCGATGCCGATGTTCCCGTCGATGAGCAGCGCCGTGTCCCAACGGCCTTCGCCGGGAAGGGTGTCGAAGACCGACCGGTGCAAGGCCGCGGCGCCCGAGCGGGCGGTCCGGGCCACCGCCTCCGGACTGACGTCGATGCCCAGGGCCCGGTGCCCGCGTGCGGCGAGCGCGGACACCAGTCGGCCGGGGCCGCAGCCGATGTCCAGGACGGCTCCCCGGCAGCGGCCCAGCACCGTGCGGTCGGCGCCGTCCGGAGCCTCGCACCAGCGCTCCACGTCCAGCGGGAGCAGCCATCCGTCGCCCCGCCGCAGGTAGAGCGGCCCCCGGCCGCGGCGCAGGGCCACCGTGTACGGGTCCGCCGACCAGGCGGTGACCGGACCGCCGGCCCGGGCCCCGCCCGAGGTGAGCGTGGTCATCGCAGGACCGGCCGGGTGAGGTCCGCCAGCCGCGCGGCGAAGGCGCCCGCCGGGGCCCCGGCGGCGACCAGACGCGCGTCCTCGGCGGTGTCGACGTCCCGCAGCACGGGCAGCCGGCCGGTGCGCAGCCCGGCCGCGCGCAGCCGTTCGTACTGGACCGCGCCCGTCTCGGGGGCCGACATCGGTACGCCGCGCAGCAGCGCGGGGTCCGGGACGGCCAGTCCGAGCGCCCAGAACCCGCCGTCGACGGCGGGCCCGAACCAGGCCCCGTACGCCGAGAAGTCGACGTCCAGCAGCTCCGGAGTGACCTGCGGGGTGTCCATGCCGATCAGCAGGGCCGGGCCGTCACAGGCCCCGAACGCGGCGGCGAGCCGCAGGTCCAGGCTCCCGGCGCACTGCGGGACCACCTCGAAGCCGGACGGCAGCCAGGGGCCGGGCCGGCCCTCCAGGACCAGGACCCGGCGCCGCGCGGGGGCCGCGGCCACGGCGGCGAGGGTGTCGGCGAGCGCGGCCTCGGCCAGCGCGGCCGCTTCGGCCGGGGTGAAGGGCGGGGTGAGCCGGGTCTTGACCCGGCCCGGGACCGGCTCCTTCGCGATCACCAGCAGGGTGGTCGTCGTGCTCATCGCGCACCGCCGGAGGGTGCGCCGCCGGAGGGCACGCCCGCGCCGGTCCGGCCGGCGGCCGGCTGCGCCAGGACCCGGCTCATGTCGCGCACCGCCTGCCAGGTGCCCCGCCAGGTGCCCGTCACCTTCGACTTGCCCGAACGCGGCAGGTACGGCACGTCCACCTCCCGGATCCGCCAGCCCGCGTCCGCGGCCCGGACCACCATCTGCAGGGGGTAGCCGGAGCGCCGGTCCGACAGGTCCAGCCCGAGCAGACCCTCCCGTCGGGCCGCCCGCATCGGGCCCAGATCGCGCAGCCGCAGCCCGGTCCGCCGGCGCAGCAGCCGGGCCAGCGCCAGGTTCCCGGCCCGGGCGTGAGCGGGCCAGGCGCCGCGGCCCTGCGGACGGCGCCGGCCGAGCACCAGATCGGCCTCGCCCGCGGCGACGGCCGCCACGAAGCCGGTCAGCAGCCCGGGGTCCAGCGAGGCGTCGCAGTCGCAGAAGCAGACGACGTCCGCCTCCGCGGCGAGCAGCCCGGCGTGGCAGGCGGCGCCGAAACCGCGCCGGGCCTCGCTGACCACGGTCGCGCCGAGGGCCCGCGCGATCTCGGCGGAGCCGTCGGTGGAACCGTTGTCCACGACCAGGGCCCGCCAGCCGGCCGGAATGCGCGCGAGGACCCAGGGCAGGGCCTCGGCCTCGTTCAGACAGGGAAGTACGACGTCTACCGTCACGGTTTCGCTCACGGTTTCACCGTAGGAACCGGGGCCCCGCAAAAGGGCCGTGGACTCCTTACGAAACGCGGACGTCGCCCCCACGGACGCGTTCAGGGGTCCGGTCCGGAGCTCGCGGGTGGGAGGCTGGACGGTATGAGCGGTGACGGCGTGAGCAGCGGCAGTGGTGGCAACGGGGGCGGTGGTGGTGGCGGCGCGGAGCCGGCCCCCGCGCGGATCCTGGTCGTCGACGACGACCCGACGGTCGCGGAGGTCGTCACCGGCTACCTGAGGCGCGCCGGCTACACGGTGGAGAGCGTCGCCGACGGCCCGGCGGCGCTCGCCCACGCCGCTCTGATCCGGCCGGACCTGGTCGTACTGGACCTCATGCTGCCGGGTCTGGACGGGCTGGAGGTGTGCCGCAGGCTCCGCGCGACCGGCCCGGTGCCCGTGATCATGCTGACCGCACGGGGCGACGAGGACGACCGGATCGCGGGCCTGGAACTGGGCGCCGACGACTACGTCACGAAACCCTTCAGCCCGCGCGAGCTGGTCCTGCGGGTCACTTCCGTGCTGCGGCGCGCGGCGGCCGCCGGGGCCGCGGCCGGCGCGGGGGCCGGGGTGGCGGAGGCCCGGCTCACGGGCGCCGGGATCACGCTCGATCCGGCCACCCACCGGGCGGCGAAGGACGGACGCGAACTGGCCCTCACGGTCCGCGAGTTCGACCTGCTCGCACACTTCCTGCGGCATCCGGGCCAGGCGCACGGGCGGGAGGAGCTGATGCGCGAGGTGTGGGGCTGGGACTTCGGGGACCTGTCGACGGTGACCGTGCACGTACGCCGCCTGCGCGCCAAGGTCGAGGAGGACCCGGGGCGGCCGCAGCTGATCCAGACGGTGTGGGGCGTCGGCTACCGCTTCGAACCGGGCGAGGTGGCCGCGGCATGAAGGACATACTGCTCATCGCGCTGTTCGCGTTCGGCGGGGCCGTGTGCGCGGGGGCGCTCGGCGCGCTCGTGCTGAGGCTGGTGCGGCACCGGTCGGTGGCGGTGTCCCTGACCGTGATCGCCGCCGTGACGGTCACCGCGATGCTGGCCGGGACGCTCGCCGTGGCCCAGGCGATGTTCCTGTCCCGGCACGACCTCGGGGTGGTCACCCTGGTCGTGGCGATGGCGGCGGTGGTCTCGCTGGCCGTGGCGCTGCTGCTGGGGCGGTGGGTGGTGGCCCGCAGCCGGGAACTGTCCCTGGCCGCGCGGGACTTCGGTGACGGGGGCAGTTTCGCGGCGCCGCCGGGGCTGGCGACCGCGGAACTGGCGGCACTCTCGCGAGAGTTGGCGGCGACGAGCGAGAAGCTGGCGGTGTCCCGGGAACGGGAGCGGGCGCTGGAGACCTCGCGGCGGGAGCTGGTGGCCTGGATCTCGCACGATCTGCGGACCCCGCTGGCGGGGCTGCGGGCGATGTCCGAGGCCCTGGAGGACGGCATGGCGGAGGATCCGGCGCGGTACCACCGGCAGATCCGCACCGAGGTGGACCGGCTGAACTCCATGGTCGGGGACCTCTTCGAACTGTCCCGCATCCACGCGGGGGCGCTGGCGCTGAGCCCGAGCCGGATGTCCGTGTACGACCTGGTCGGCGACGCACTGTCCGGGGTGCACCCGCTGGCGCGGGAGCGCGGGGTGCGGCTCGACGGCGGAGCGGTGGACCGGGTGCCGGTGGAGGTGGACGGCAAGGAGATGACCCGGGTCCTGGCCAACCTGCTGATCAACGCGATCCGGCACACCCCGGCGGACGGCACGGTGGCGATCGCGGCGTCCGTACGGGCGGACGGGGGAGCGGTGGTCGTCTCCGTGACGGACGGCTGCGGCGGCATCCCGCCGGAGGACCTGCCGCGGGTCTTCGACACGGGCTGGCGGGGCACCCCTGCGCGGACGCCTCCGGCGGGGGTGGCCTCGGTGCCGGCGCCTCCGGCGGGGGCGGGGCTGGGGCTGGCGATCGTGCGGGGCATCGTGGAGGCGCATGCGGGGCGGGCGGCGGTACGGAACGTTCCCGGAGGGTGCCGGTTCGAGGTGACCCTGCCGGTGCCGGCCTAGTCCGAGCCGGCCGGGGCCGGTCCCCGGGGGCGCCGCCCCCGGACCCCCGCGCCTCAAACGCCGGCGGGGCTGGATGGTGGTTCCCGCCGTGGGCGGGCGCGGCGCCGTTGCCGGGGACCAGCCCCCGGACCCCCGCGCCTCAAACGCCGGCGGGGCTGGATGTGGCCGGCGTCGGCCTGGATGTGCGGGCCTGGGGCTGGATGTGGTCGGCGTCGGCCCGGATGTGCGGGCCTGGGGCTGGATGTGATCGGGGTCAGGCGTGGGCGAAGTCCGTCATGCCCTTGGTGAACTCGACCTCGGGGTGCCAGCCCAGGTCCGTGCGCAGGCGGTGGGAGTCGGCCGTGATGTGGCGGACGTCGCCGAGGCGGAATTCGCCGGTGATCACCGGGGCGGGGCCGCCGTGGGCCGTGGCCAGGGCGGTGGCCATGTCGCCGACCGTGTGCGGGGTTCCGCTGCCGGTGTTGTAAGCGGTGCACACGCCGAGCGGTGTCGAGGCCTCCAGGGCCAGGGCGTTGGCCTGCGCGACGTCCGTCACGTGGACGAAGTCCCGCCGCTGGCCGCCGTCCTCGTACACCTGCGGGGCCTCGCCCCGCGCCAGCGAGGAGCGGAAGAAGGAGGCCACGCCCGCGTACGGGGTGTCGCGCGGCATCCCCGGCCCGTACACGTTGTGGTAGCGCAGCGACACCGCCCGGCCCTCCACGCACCGTGCCCAGGAGGCCGCCAGGTGCTCTTGGGCCAGCTTCGTGGTCGCGTACACGTTGCGCGGGTCCGTCGGCGCGTCCTCGGCGACCAGCCCCGGCGCCAGCTCCGAGTCGCAGACGGGGCAGCGCGGTTCGAAGCGGCCGGCGGTCAGGTCGGCGACGCGGCGCGGACCCGGGCGGACCACCCCGTGGCGGGGGCACTCGTAGCGGCCTTCCCCGTAGACCACCATCGAGCCGGCGAGCACCAGGTCCCGGATCCCGCCGTCCGCCATGGCGGCGAGCAGCACCGCCGTGCCGAGGTCGTTGTGGGAGACGTACGCCGGGGCGTCCGCGAAGTCCTTGCCGAGGCCGACCATCGCGGCCTGGTGGCAGACGGAGTCCACCCCGCGCAGAGCCCGGCGCACCGCCTCGGGGTCGCGGACGTCGGCCCGTACGAACTCGGCATCGTCCGCTGGGGGGACGAGGTCCAGGACGAGGGGATCGTGGCCGCGAAGGCGCAGAGTGGTAACGATGTGGGAGCCGATGAACCCGGATCCGCCGGTGACGAGTACGCGCATGACCGGGACGTTACGGACTTCGGGGCAGCGCGGGGGGCTCCCACGCCCCTCCGTAAGACTTCCGTCAGCTCATTTCGTCACGGATGGTGAGGAGATGGGGGCGGAGGGTCCCAAGTGACGTCCGGTACCAGTGTGTTTGAGTCACCAAGCGGTGAAAGGTAACCCTTTTGATGCCTTGCCAACTGGCTTGACCGCGACGTAAGCGGGGCATAAGTTCTGCCCCGGCTTGCTCCGTCCGGGCGGGCCGGAACGCCGTTCTCTGGGGGGACCCATGCACTACTACACCGACGTTCTGAAGAAGTACGCCGACTTCTCCGGCCGCGCGCGCCGCCAGGAGTACTGGATGTACACCCTGCTCTCGCTGCCGATCGTGATCGTCCTCGTGATCATCGACTTCGCGCTCGAGACCTACCCGCTGTTCGTCGGCCTGTACGTCCTGGCCACGTTCCTGCCGAGCCTCGCGGTCACCGTCCGTCGGCTCCACGACCTCGGCAAGTCCGGCTGGTGGTACTTCATCGGCCTCGTCCCGTTCGTCGGCGGCATCTGGCTGCTCGTCCTGACGGCCACCGAGGGCCAGCCGAACCCGAACGAGTACGGCCCGAGCCCCAAGGCCGTCCACGCCTGAGCAGGTCCGTAAGCGGCAGTGCCTGAGCGTCGCCCTGGCTGGAAACAGCCGGTGGCGGCGCTTTCGCCGTTTCCGGCCGGATCCGGCGGCTCCGGGCCGTCCCGGGGCCACCGAGCGTGACGTGTGTCTCGTACGGGCTTGCGCCGGGGGGCTGTCCAGACCGGCCCGATCACGAGATATCTTGATGTCGAGCAATGTTGCAGACGAGAGACGCAGACTGTGGAGCGGAGCATCCGGTGACTGACTCGACCATCATCTACACGCACACTGACGAGGCCCCGGCCCTCGCGACGTATTCGTTCCTGCCTGTGATCCAGGCGTACGCGTCGACGGCCGGTGTGAATGTCGAGACCCGTGACATCTCCCTGGCAGGTCGGATCATCGCCAGCTTCCCCGAGTACCTGGAAGAGGGCCAGCGGATCGCGGACGCCCTCGCCGAGCTCGGCGAACTGGCGAAGACCCCGGGCGCCAACATCATCAAGCTGCCCAACGTCTCGGCGTCGATCCCGCAGCTCAAGGCCGCGGTCGCCGAGCTCCAGGGCCAGGGCTACGCGCTTCCGGACTACCCGGACGACCCGAAGAGCGACGAGGAGCGGGAGAACCGCGCCCGCTACGACAAGATCAAGGGCAGCGCCGTCAACCCGGTCCTGCGCGAGGGCAACTCCGACCGCCGCGCCCCCGCCTCGGTCAAGAACTACGCCAAGGCGCACCCGCACCGCATGGGCGCCTGGACCTCCGAGTCGAAGACGAACGTCGCCACCATGGGCGAGAACGACTTCCGCTCCACCGAGAAGTCCGCCGTGATCGCCGAGGCCGACACGCTGCGCATCGAGTTCGTCGACGCCGACGGCGCCGTCACCGTGCTGCGCGAGTCCGTACCGGTGCTCGCCGGCGAGGTCGTGGACGCGTCCGTCCTGCACGTCGACGCGCTGCGCACCTTCCTGAACGACCAGATCGAGCGCGCCAAGGCCGAGGACGTCCTGTTCTCCGTGCACCTCAAGGCCACGATGATGAAGGTCTCCGACCCGATCATCTTCGGCCACGTGGTCCGCGCCTTCTTCCCGAAGACCTTCGCCCGCTACGGCGAGACCCTGGCGGCGGCCGGCCTGTCCCCGAACGACGGCCTCGGCACCATCCTGAACGGCCTGGGCGCGCTGCCCGACGCCGACGCGATCAAGGCCTCCTTCGACGCCGAGATCGCCGAGGGCCCGGCCCTCGCGATGGTGGACTCCGACAAGGGCATCACCAACCTGCACGTCCCGTCCGACGTCATCGTCGACGCCTCGATGCCGGCCATGATCCGCACCTCCGGCCACATGTGGGGCCCGGACGGCGCCGAGGCCGACACGCTCGCGGTCCTTCCGGACAGCAGCTACGCCGGTGTCTACCAGGTCGTCATCGACGACTGCCGCGCGCACGGCGCGTACGACCCGTCCACGATGGGCTCGGTGCCGAACGTCGGCCTCATGGCCCAGAAGGCCGAGGAGTACGGCAGCCACGACAAGACCTTCGAGCTGGCCGCCGCCGGCACCGTCCGCGTCGTCGACGCCTCGGGCGCCACGGTCCTGGAGCAGGAGGTCGCCGCCGGCGACATCTTCCGCGCCTGCCAGACCAAGGACGCGCCGATCCAGGACTGGGTCAAGCTCGCCGTCACCCGCGCCCGCGCCACCGGCGTCCCGGCCGTCTTCTGGCTCGACGAGGGCCGCGCGCACGACGCGCAGCTGATCGCCAAGGTCAAGACGTACCTCGCCGACCACGACACCGATGGTCTGACCATCAAGATCCTGTCGCCGGTCGAGGCCACCGCGTACTCCCTGGAGCGCATCCGCCGCGGCGAGGACACCATCTCGGTGACCGGCAACGTGCTGCGCGACTACCTGACCGACCTGTTCCCGATCCTGGAGCTGGGCACCAGCGCCAAGATGCTGTCGGTCGTCCCGCTGATGAACGGCGGCGGCCTCTTCGAGACCGGCGCCGGCGGCTCCGCCCCGAAGCACGTCCAGCAGCTCGTCAAGGAGAACTACCTGCGCTGGGACTCCCTCGGTGAGTTCCTCGCGCTGGCGGTCTCCTTCGAGCACCTCGCCACCACCACCGGCAACGCCCGCGCCCAGGTGCTGGCCGACACCCTGGACCGGGCGACGGGCACCTTCCTCAACGAGGACAAGTCGCCGAGCCGCAAGCTGGGCGGCATCGACAACCGCGGCAGCCACTTCTACCTCGCCCTGTACTGGGCGCAGGAGCTGTCGCGCCAGACCAGCGACCCGAAGCTGGCCGCCGCCTTCGACCCGCTGGCCAAGGCGCTGGCCGAGTCCGAGGAGAAGATCGTCGGCGAGCTCATCGCCGTCCAGGGCGCCCCGGCGGAGATCGGCGGTTACTACCAGCCCGACGCCGCCAAGGCCTCGGCGATCATGCGGCCGTCCGCGACGCTGAACGAGGCGCTCGCGCTCCTCGGCTGAATTCAGCCACGGCAGGACTGAGTTCCGTCAGGAACGAGTCCTGCCAGGGCTGAGGTCCGTCAGGACCGAGGTCCACCGCTCCAACGGGTGCGCCCCGGTCGGCAGTCGCCGGCCGGGGCGAACCCGTTTCCGCGTCCGGTCACAGGGGGTGCACCTGCTCCGGCGCGAAGGCCAGCGGGTCACGTCCGGCGGCCAGGATCCGCAGCCCGGGGGCCACGGCGAGCAGTTCGCGCAGCCAGTCCAGGGCCTCGGACGCGAGGTGCTCGCAGCCGTCGAGGACGAGCAGCATGTCGCGCTCCGCCAGCCACGACGTGGCGTTCGACGTACCGCACGGCAGGAACGGCATGCCCGGTACGCAGCCCAGAGCGGCCGTCAGGTCGCGGACCCCGAACCGCCGGTCCATGGACACCACGGCCACGCCGTCGTAAAAATTGGACGAGAGCCGTTGCCCGATCTCGTGCACCAACTGGCTCCGGGGCTCACGGAACCGACCGGTGACGGTCAGCACTTTGCCCTTCCGCACGGCGGTGAAAAGACGGGACAGCTCCGCGGAGGTCGCCGGGAACGTACCGGCTCCTCTGGAATCCCTCATCGGCACGATGCCCCCCTGCATGCGTGACCTGCGGCAAGAGGGTTGTTTCAAGCCGCATGAAGACGATTATGCGCCACTTTTCTGGAAAGGCCAGGGGAATTCCCTATTCCGGTGAATCGCCCGTGGCGCCCGGTGATCGCAGCAGTTGTACAGGTCACACGCCTTTGTCCAGCCGGGCGTGCAGAGGTGCCGCTCTGAGGTGCGGCCTTTCCCTCGCGAGCGCACCGAATCCCGTCCCGTCTCCGTCCGATCTCCGTCCGATCTCTGTCCTACCTCCGCCCCGTCCCCCGGGGAACAGTTGTCCGGGGCCCCGGAATCCGCTGTACTGCTGCAGTGCCGCCCGATGTACGGGCATGGCGCGGGCATATTCGGGGGAGGGGTCAGGATGAGTGCGGACCGGCGTCGGGCAGGGCGGGGCGCGAGACCCGCGTCGCACCGGCGCCGTGCGGGATTCCGGCGTCGAAGACCCCTGCTGAGCCTCCTCCTGTCCGCCTTCCTCCTCGTGGGCGTCTGCGCCGCGACGGGCATCGCCTGGGAGCCCCGTACCGTCGCGGACGCACGGACCCGCTCGGGACCCGGCCCGGCCGCCACCCTGCCCGGGACCCCCGGCGACGGCCCCGCGCCCGCCACCACCGGCCCCACCGCCACCGGCGCGGGCAGCGCCGCCCCGCAGAGCCCGGGCGGGCCGGCCCCGGACCCGAAGGCCCAGGGGTCCGGTACGGACGGCGGGACGCGCCCCACCGGAGCCCTGCCCTTCGACCTGCCGCAGCCGGCCGCCCTGCGCTCCGGCGCCGCCGGCAAGAAGCTGGTCTTCGCCCACTACTTCACCCCGTACCCGCTCTCCCTGGACAACGCGAACGCCGACGTCGACTACTACACGCGCAACTACCTGAAGCCGGACGGCGAGAGCGGCAAGCACGCGCGCTACGGCGGCCTGCTGCGCGACCGGCCCCCGCCCGTCGCGCCCAAAGCCGGCAACTGGGAGCTCGCCAACCTCCAGCAGGAAGTCCGCACGGCACGCGCCGCCGGCATCGACGGATTCACCCTCGACCTGCTCTCCCTCTCCGGGAAGAACCTCGAACGCTGCAACCTCCTGATGGAGGCGGCCCGTTCAGTGGATCCGGGCTTCAAGATCATGCTGATGCCGGACATGACCTCCCTGGGCACCGACGACCCCGCCGTGCTCGCCGACCTCCTCGCGGACCTCGGCACGTCACCGGCCGCCCACCGGCTCCCCGACGGGCGGCTGGTCGTCTCGCCCTTCAAGGCGGAGGAGAAGAGCGCCGCCTGGTGGACCCGGGTCATGGACGTCCTGAAGTCACGGCACGGCATCCGTACCGCCTTCGTCCCGCTCTTCCTCGACTTCGGCGCGCACAGGGTTGCGTTCGAGTCCATCAGCTACGGATTCTCCGAGTGGGGCAGCCGCAGCTACGTCGGCCAGGAGGGCTCCACGCGCGACGTACGGCGCGCCCACGCCGCGGGCAAGATCTGGATGCAGCCCGTATCCGTCCAGGACGCCCGCCCCAACCAGGGGATCTACGACGAGGCGGGCAACACCGCTACCCTGCGAGCCACTTGGAACCGCGCCATCGAGGACGGGGCGGACTGGGTCCAGCTCACCACCTGGAACGACTACAGCGAGGGCAGCCAGTTCGCGCCCTCCCTGCACAACGGCCACGCCTATCTGGACCTTTCCTCGTACTACCTCACGCGGTTCAAGACGGGCGGCTGGCCGAAGATCGTCCGGGACACGCTGTACCTGAGCTCGCGCACCCAGTTCGCCGCCGCCGACCCGGCCGGCGGCCAGTCCCTCGTGATGTCGCTGCGGGGCGGCAGCGCCGCGGCCCGGGATACGGTCGAGGTCCTGAGCTTCCTGACCGCACCCGCGAGCATCCGTACGGCCGTAGGGGCGGCCGGGGACGCGCACGAAGCCCCGGCCGGGGTCCACTCCGAGCTGATTCCCCTCCGTCCCGGCGCCGGCTCGGCGGCCGTGGTGCGGGACGGCAGGACCGGGGCCCGGGTGGAGCTGCCCTACCGGGTGGACCGCACGGTGGAGGTGCAGGACCTCCAGTACCACGCCGCCAGCAGCGGCCGGGGCTGACTCCGCGAGGCCCCTGCGGCTGCTCTCCGCAGGGGCCGAAGTCCCTTGGTTCGGGACCTTCGTCACCCCATATGTAGTGGTGGCGCTCTGCTGTCGCATCCATATGTAGTGTTGGCCTTGCCGGTTCGGCGGGGCCTTGCCCCGACCGAGGCAACAGGGAACCCGGTGGGAATCCGGGACTGCCCCGCAACGGTTACGTCCGCCACGGCGGACGAGTCCGACACCTGCCGGCACGGGCCTTCGAAGAGGGCCCGCCATTCTTCCGTGCCGAGCCTCGTGGGAGGGCTGCCGTGACCGCTGCCGTCGATGCCGTAGAGACCGTGACCGAATACCTGGACCGCCGGGACTGGCGGGTGAACGCCAACGCCAACCAGGGCTATTCGCTCGGCGGGCTCATCCTCAACGCCGCGGGCAAGGTCACCGCGAACTACTGGCTGGAACGGGTCTATCCCGCCGCCGTGGCCCGCGCCCACCGCGAGGGCGACCTCCACATCCACGACCTGGACATGCTCTCCGGCTACTGCGCCGGCTGGTCCCTGCGCACCCTGCTGGCCGAGGGCCTGGGCGGAGTCCCCGGACAGATCGACTCCGCCTCGCCCAGGCACCTTTCCTCGGCCGTCGGCCAGATCGTGAACTTCCTTGGCACCCTGCAGAACGAATGGGCGGGCGCCCAGGCCTTCTCCTCCTTCGACACGTACCTCGCGCCCTACGTCCGCCTCGACGCGATGACGTACGGCCAGGTCAGGCAGTGCGTCCAGGAACTCGTGCACAACCTGAACGTGCCCTCGCGCTGGGGCACCCAGACCCCCTTCACCAACCTCACCTTCGACTGGACCTGCCCCGAGGACCTGCGCGAACAGGTCCCGGTGATCGCGGGGGAGGAGGCCGGCTTCACCTACGGCGAACTCCAGGCCGAGATGGACATGATCAACCGGGCGTACATCGAGGTGATGGCGGAAGGCGACGCCACCGGGCGGGTGTTCACCTTCCCCATCCCGACCTACAACATCACCAAGGACTTCCCCTGGGAGGGCGAGAACGCCGAGCGGCTCTTCGCGATGACCGCCAAGTACGGCCTCCCGTACTTCCAGAACTTCATCAACTCCGAGCTCGAACCGAACATGATCCGCTCCATGTGCTGCCGGCTCCAGCTCGACCTGACCGAGCTCCTCAAGCGCGGCAACGGCCTCTTCGGCAGCGCCGAGCAGACCGGATCGATCGGCGTGGTCACCCTCAACTGCGCCCGCCTCGGGCACCTTTGCGCGGGTGACGAGGAGCGGCTGCTGGCCGAGGTGGACCGGCTGTGCGAGCTGGCCAAGGAGAGCCTCGAACTCAAGCGGGTCACCGTCCAGGATCTGATCGACGGCGGCCTCTTCCCGTACACCAAGCGGTACTTGGGCACCCTGCGCAACCACTTCTCCACCATCGGCGTCAACGGCGTCAACGAGATGGTCCGCAACTTCAGCGGGGACGCGCACGACATCACCTCGCCCGAGGGGCACGCCCTCGCGGTCCGCCTCCTGGACCGGGTGCGGGCCCGGATGACCGACTTCCAGGAGAGCACCGGCCACCTCTACAACCTGGAGGCCACCCCCGCCGAAGGCACGACGTACCGCTTCGCGAAGGAGGACCGGGCCCGCTTCCCCGACATCCTCCAGGCCGGCACCGACGCCAACCCGTACTACACCAACTCCTCCCAGCTGCCCGTCGGATGGACCGACGACCCCTTCGAGGCGCTGGAGCGCCAGGACGAGCTGCAGGGCAAGTACACGGGCGGCACCGTCCTGCACCTCTACACCCCCGAGCGGATCCCGACGGCGGAGGCCTGCCGCAAGCTGGTCCGGCGCTCGCTGGAGACCTTCCGGCTCCCGTACCTGACGGTGACCCCGACCTTCTCCATCTGCGCGGACCACGGCTACCTGGCGGGGGAGCAGCCCACCTGCCCCACGTGCGGGGCGGCGTGCGAGGTGTGGACCCGGGTCATGGGCTACCACCGCCCGGTGTCCTCCTTCAACATCGGCAAGAAGGGCGAACACGCCGAGCGCGTCCACTTCAAGGCCGCGGTGTGACCGCCGCGGCGGCGCCCGGCGAGGTCGTCCGGATCGGCGGCTGGTCCCGGCTGTCCACCTGCGACTGGCCCGGCCGCCTGGTCACCACCGTCTTCTGCCAGGGCTGCCCCTGGCGGTGCGGCTACTGCCACAACCCGGGCCTGCTGCCCGCCCGGGCCCCCGCCGCCGTCTCCTGGGACGAGGTGCTCGGCCACCTCGCCCGCCGGACGGGACTGCTCGACGGGATCGTCTTCTCGGGCGGCGAACCGCTGCTCCAGCGCGGCCTGCCGCAGGCCGTGCGGGAGGCCCGTGCGCTGGGCCTGGAGGTCGGGCTGCACACCGGGGGAGCCTTCCCCCGGCGGCTGGCCCGGCTGCTGGACGCCGGCCTGCTGGACTGGGTCGGCTTCGACGTCAAGGCTCCGCCCGGCCGGTACGAGAAGGTCACCGGCATCGGCCACGCCGCCGCCTCGGCGGAGCGCAGCCTGCGCCTCCTGCTCGCCTCGGGGGTGCCCCACCAGCTCCGCACCACGGTGGACCCGGCCCTCCTGGGCCCGCCCGCCCTGGCCGAACTGGACGACTGGCTCGCGGGACTGGGCGCGGGGGCCACGCTCCGCCAGACCATGCGCCCGCCGGCGGCCTGAGGCCGGGAGCGATCCGCAGGAGACGGCCTACGAGGCTCCGCCCGCGCCCGGCGCGAACTCCGGCTGGTCCAGCAGTCGCAGCCAGCTGCCGTCCGGCTGGCGGCGTACGACCTGGGCGCGGGCCCCGGCGCCGTCGCTCGGAGGGGTGGAGGTGAGGGCGATGCCCTCGCTCACCAGCGTCGGCAGCGGGGGCTCCGGCTCGAAGCGGGGCCGGTTCGCGAGCACCCGCTCCCACAGGGCGCGGATGGCCTCCCGCCCCACCGTCAGTTCGCCGGGCGGGAAGGCCATCACGGCGTCCACCTCGTAGAGGGCGGCGACCCCGGCCGCGTCACCGGCGTTGGACCGCTCGACGAACAGGCGGGTGATGTCCTCGGGGTGCAGGGCCTTCTCGTACGACGCGTAGTCGGTGGTGTCCGGCACGGCTTCCTCCTGCGGTCGGTCAGCTCTTCGGGGTGCGGTTCAAGCCTCGCCACCCAGCGATCAGAAGTCCAACAGCTGGTTCTGCTGGTAACTAGAATCTGCAGTCATGGAACTGAGGCAGCTCGAATACTTCGTCGCGGTCGCCGAAGAACAGAACTTCACCCGCGCGGCCGAGCGCGTCCACATCAGCCAGTCCGGGGTCAGCGCCCAGATCCGCCGCCTCGAACAGGAACTGGGGGCCGAGCTCTTCGACCGCTCCGGCCGCACCGCCACCCTCACCGCCGCCGGCAAGGCCGCCCTCGACCACGCCCGCGCGGCCCTCGCCGCCACCGGGGCCCTCACCCAGGCGGTGGGCGAGGTGACCGGCCTGATCCGCGGCCGCCTCACCGTCGGCATGGTGGTCGGCTGCACCCTCACCCCCCTCTTCGACGCCCTCGCCGCCTTCCACCGGGCCCACCCCGGCGTGGAGATCGCCCTGCTGGAGGACAACTCCGACCGCCTGGTGCAGGCCGTACGGGCAGGCGCCGTCGACCTCGCCCTGGTGGGAACCGCCGCCACCACCCCCGACGGGCTGGAGGCGCTCACCCTCATCAGCGAGCGCCTGGTCGTCGCGGTCCCGCACGGGCACCCCCTGGCCGAAGCGGACCGGGTGACCCTGCGCGACCTCGGCCGGTACCCGGTCATCTGCATGCCGCCGGGCACCGGACTGCGCACGGTGCTCGACCTGGCCTGCGCCGGACAGGGACGGGAACTCCCGATCGCCCTGGAGGCCGGAGCCGCCGACGCCATGGCGGACCTCGCCGCCCGAGGCCTCGGAGTCGCCGTCCTGAGCGCTTCGATGGCCGGTTCGTACCGGGACCGGCTCACCGCCCGGACCATCGAGGACGTGGAGGTCCCGGCCCTGCTCTCCCTGGTCTGGCGCGATACCCGCGGCCCCGCCGTACGGGAGCTGCTCCTGCGGTGCCGCCGCGCCTTCGCCCCCGCGATGGCCGGAGGAGGGGCTGTCGCTCCGGTGGACGGCGGGGCATGATCGGGCCGACAGCCGCGCCGCACCCACGGAGGTCCCACGTGACCCAGCCCGCCGAGCCGACCGACCGCACCGACCGCACCGACCGCGTCGCCCCCGCCGACGCCGCCGGACGGTCCGGAGCGGCCTCACGCAGCGGGTCGATGCGCCGTCCCGCCGAATTCCCGGGCGGGCGGGAGCTGTTCCGGCTCTCTCACGACGTCAGCCACCTGAACCACGGGTCGTTCGGAGCGGTGCCGATCCCCGTCCAGGAAACACAGGCCGCCCTCCGGGCCCAGGCGTACGCCGACCCCGACGCCTTCTTCATCGGCGCGCCCGACCGGCTCGTCGAGGCCCGGACCCGGATCGCCGCCCGGCTCGGCGCCGATCCGGCCGGGCTCGCCTTCGTGTCCAACGCCACCGAGGCAGCCAACGTGGCCCTCGACGCCGTGGAGTTCGCCGCCGGCGACGAGATCCTGGTCACCGACCACGGCTACGGCACGGTCGTCGCGGCCGCCGCCCGGCGCGCCCCGCTCACCACCGTGGCACTGGGCACCGACCTCCCCGACGAGGACGCCGTACGGGAAGCCGTGCTGGCCGGGGTCACCCCGCGGACCCGGGTCGCCGTGCTCGACCACATCAGCTCGCCCACCGCCCGGCTCATCGCCTCGCCCCGGCTGCTCGCCGAACTCGCCGAGCGGGGCATCACCACCATCGTGGACGGCGCCCACGCGCCCGGCATGATTCCCGACCCCCTGGGCGGAGGCGCGGACTTCTGGTTCGGCAACCTCCACAAGTGGGCCTACGCCCCGTCCGGCACCGCGATCCTGGCCGTCGCCCCGCACCACCGCGACCGGGTCCGGCCGCCGGTGCCCTCCTGGGAGGCGCACTACGGCTTCCCGCGCTCCGTGGAGAACCGGGCCACCTTCGACTACACCGGCTGGCTCGCCGCCCCGGACGGGCTCGACCTGCTGGAGGAGCTCGACGCCGCGAAGGTACGGGCCCACAACAGCTCCATGGCCGGCTACGGCGCGGCCCTGCTCGCCGAGCTCCCCGGAATCGCCCCGCTCCCGTACACCGAGGGCCTCGCCCTGCGCACGCTGCGGCTGCCGCCCGGGGTGGCCGAGACCCCGGACGCCTCCCGCGACCTGCGCGAGCGGATCGCGGCCGAGCAGCGGATCCGGGTGCTGATCTGGCCCTGGCCGGGCGGCGGCGGGATCCGGGTGAGCGGGCAGATCTACAACCGGGCCGAGGAGTACGAACGGCTCGCCGAGATACTGCCCGCCTACCTCCCCTAGAGGGGCGCGTGCAGCTGGGCGCGGAAGGGCGCGGAAGGAATCAGTCGCGCCGGAGCAGGTACGTGTCCATGATCCAGCCCTTGCGGGCACGGGCCTCGGTGCGCAGCTCCTCGATCCGGCCGGCGACCTCCGCCAGCTTCCCCGAGACCAGGATCTCGTCGGGGGTGCCCACGTACGCACCCCAGTAGATGTAGAGGTCCTGGTCGAGGTGGGCGGTGAAGGCGTGCCGGGCGTCCAGCATCACCACCACGTCGTCCACCCCCTCCGGCCAGCCCTCCGCGAGCCGGCGCCCGGTGGTGATCTGGACCGGGCGGCCCACCCGGTTGAGGTTGGTGCGGTGGCGGGCCAGCAGCGAGGAGATGCTGCTGATGCCGGGCACCACCTCGTGCTCGAAGGCGACCCGGCCCTTCTCCAGCACCTCGTCGAGGATCGCGAGCGTGGAGTCGTAGAGGGAGGGGTCGCCCCACACCAGGAACGCGCCCGTCTCGCCCTCCGCCAGGTCCTCGGCGATGAACCGCTCGAAGAGCTCGGCCCGCGCGCTGCGCCAGCCGTCCACCGTGGGGGTGTAGTCGGAGGGCGTCCGGTCGCGGTCGGGATCGCGGCCCTCCACCAGGCGGTGTCCGGGGCGGGCGTGCGCGTCGAGCATCGCGCGCCGCAGCCCGGTCAGATCCGCCTTCTCCTCGCCCTTCTCCAGGATGAGGAATGCGTCCGCCGCGCCGATCGCCCTGACCGCCTGGAGGGTCAGATGGTCCGGGTCGCCCGCGCCTATGCCGATCACTGAGAACTTCTTCACCGGGCTATTGTGCCCATCATGCGAGCCGCCCTGTTCGTCACCTGCGTCAACGACGCGATCTACCCGCGCACGGGCATCGCCGTCGTCCGCCTCCTGGAGCGGCTCGGGGTCACCGTGGACTTCCCCGCCGCGCAGAGCTGCTGCGGTCAGCCGCAGTACAACACCGGCTACCGTCGCGAGGCCGAACCACTGGTCCGGCGTACCGCCGAGGCCTTCGCCGGGTACGAGTACGTGGTCACCCCGTCCGGCTCCTGCGCGGCCATGATCCGCTCCCACTACACCCGGATCGGGCGCGCGGCCGAGGCGGAGGGGCGGGGCCCGGGGCTTGCCGCGCTCGCCGAAGGCCTCGTACCGCGCGTGTACGAGCTCACCGAGTTCCTGGTCGACGTCCTCGGCGTGACGGACGTCGGCGCGTACTTCCCGCACACCGTCACCTACCACCCGTCCTGCCACGGCCTGCGGACTCTCGGCCTCGGGTACCGGCCCCGGCGGCTGCTGGCCGCCGTACGCGGTCTGGAACTGCGCGAACTGCCCGGCGCCGAGGAGTGCTGCGGCTTCGGCGGGACGTTCGCCGTCAAGAACCCCGACGTCTCGGCCGCGATGGGCACCGACAAGACCGCCCACGCGGTGTCCACGGGCGCCGAGGTCCTCTGCGGGGCCGACAACTCCTGTCTGGCCCACCTGGACGGCATCCTGCGGCGCCAGGGCGCCCCGCTGCGGGCCCTGCACCTCGCCGAGATCCTGGCCGCGACGGAAGAGGAGCCCGTCCAAGGGTTCGAAGGACTCGTATGACGGGCACCCACCTCGGCATGCCGGCCTTCCCCGAAGCGGCCCGCGAGGCCGTACGGGACGAGGTGCTGCGCGCCAACCTCCGCCACGCCACGCACACGATCCGCGACAAGCGGGCGCGCGCCGTCGCCGAACTGGAGGACTGGGACCGGCTGCGCGCGGCCGGCAAGGCGGTCAAGGACCACACGCTGGCCCACCTCGACCGCTACCTGCTCCAGCTGGAAGCCTCCGTCACCGCCGCGGGCGGCACCGTCCACTGGGCGGCCGACGCCGACGAGGCCAACCGCATCGTGACGGAACTGGTCCTGGCCACCGGGGAGAAGGAAGTCGTCAAGGTCAAGTCCATGGCCACCCAGGAGATCGGCCTCAACGAGGCCCTGGAGGCGGCCGGGATCGCCGCGTACGAGACCGACCTCGCCGAGCTCATCGTCCAGCTCGGCCACGACCGGCCCTCCCACATCCTGGTCCCGGCCATCCACCGCAACCGGGGCGAGATCCGCGACGTCTTCGCCGCGGAGATGGGCGGCTGGGGCCGTCCGGCCCCGGAAGGGCTGGGCGACGACCCGCGCGAGCTCGCCGAAGCCGCCCGGCTGCACCTGCGCGAGAAGTTCCTGCGGGCCAAAGTCGCCGTGTCCGGCGCCAACTTCATGGTCGCCGAGACCGGCACCCTGGTCGTCTTCGAGTCCGAGGGCAACGGCCGGATGTGCCTGACCCTGCCCGAGACCCTGATCTCGGTGGTCGGCATCGAGAAGGTGGTGCCCACCTTCCGCGACCTGGAGATCTTCCTCCAGACCCTGCCCCGCTCCTCGACCGCCGAGCGGATGAACCTGTACACGACCATGTGGACCGGGCTGGGGCCCTCGAAGGGCGCCGACGGCGACGGCCCCTCCGCCTTCCACCTCGTCCTCCTCGACAACGGCCGCACCGACACCCTCGCCGACGAGGTGGGCCGCCAGGCCCTGCGCTGCATCCGCTGCTCCGCCTGCCTCAACGTCTGCCCGGTGTACGAGCGCGCCGGCGGCCACGCCTACGGCTCCGTCTACCCCGGCCCGATCGGCGCCATCCTCAGCCCCCAGCTCCGGGGCACCGGCAGCGAGATCGACGCCACCCTGCCCTACGCCTCCACCCTGTGCGGGGCCTGCTACGAGGTCTGCCCGGTCGCCATCGACATCCCCGAGGTGCTCCTCCACCTCCGCGAACGCGTGGTCCAGGGCGGCCCGGTGACCCGCGAGGGCATCCGGGTCCGCATCCGCCCCGCCGACGGCCACACCGCCGAACGCGCGGCGATGCGGGCCGCCCGGATCCTCCTCGACCATCCGGGTGCACTGCGCGCGGGGGAGCGGCTGCTGGCCCGCGCCCGGCGGCTGCGACCGCGCCGGCTGCCGGGGCCCGGGCGGGCCTGGACCGACAGCCGGGAGCTGCCGGAGCTCCCGGAGCACTCGTTCCGCGACTGGTGGGCCCAGCGGGAGAAGGCGGGGCGGGAGAAGGCGGGGCGCGAGAAGGCGGGGCCCGCGAAGGTGGAGCCCGCGAAGGTGGAGCCCGCGAAGCCGGAGCACGAGAAGGGGGCACGCCCGTGAGCGCCAAGGAGCAGATCCTGGCCCGCATCCGCCGGGCCCTGCCGGAGCCGCGCCCGGACACCGGGATCCCCCGGGACTACCTCGCGGTCCACGGAGCCCGCACCCCGGCCGAGACCGTGGACCTGCTCGCCGCGAACCTCACGGAGTACCGGGCCAAGGTCCACCGGGTCGACGAGGACGGCATCGCCGTGCTGCTGAGGCGGCTCCTCGCCGAGCGGGGCTCCGAGTCCGTCCTGGTACCGCCCGGGCTGCCCCCGTCCTGGACGGCCGCCGTCGACGCGACCCTGATCCACGACCGCGCGGACTCCACCGCGCACCAACTGGACGCGGTGGACAGCGTGGTGACCGGCTGCGCCCTGGCGATCGCCGAGACCGGCACGCTCGTCCTGGACGGCGGCCCGGAGCAGGGACGGCGCCGGATCACCCTGATCCCGGACCACCACATCTGCGTGGTCCGCGTCCCCGGCCAGGTCGTGGACTCCGTCCCCCGCGCCCTGCCGCTGCTGGACCCCACCCGGACCCTGACCTGGATCTCCGGCCCCTCCGCGACCAGCGACATCGAGCTGGACCGGGTGGAGGGCGTGCACGGCCCCCGCACCCTGGAGGTGGTCCTCCTCGGCGCACAATGAGGGCATGTCCTCCCACCTCGCCCTCACCGCCCTCGTGGTCCACGACTACGACGAGGCGATCGACTTCTACACCCGCGCGCTCGGCTTCGACCTCGCCGAGGACACCCCTCGCCCGGACGGCTCCCGCTGGGTCGTGGTCCGCCCGCCCGGCGCCAAGGAGTCCGCGCTCCTGCTGGCCCGTGCCAAGGACGACGCCCAGCGTTCCCGCGTCGGCGACCAGAGGGGCGGCCGGGTCGGCTTCTTCCTCTACACCGACGACTTCGCCGCCGACCACGCCCGGATGACCGCCGAGGGCGTCCGCTTCCTGGAGGAGCCGCGCCACGAGGCGTACGGCTCGGTCGCCGTCTTCCAGGACCTCTACGGCAACCGCTGGGACCTCCTCCAGCCGGCGTAGCCCCGGCCGGGCATGGGAACGGGATCACCCGGGGAGGCCGCCGTGCCGCCCCGGCCGGGCCGGACCGCCGGGGAGGCTGGTGTTCCGCACCTCCCGGGCGCCCGGAGCCGGTCCGCCCGTTGCCGGCGCCCCGCGCTCAGGCCGGGCCGGGCCCGCCCGTGAGGTGCGGGGCCTCGGCCGCCGCGTCGACGGCCGCCCCGGACTCCACCCGCCCCGCCAGCTCCCGGGCCCAGCCGACGAGCCCGACCAAGTCCATCCCGTACGGGGGGCCGCCCTCGAAGGCGGTCGCACCCCCGGCTGCTTCCCGCCCGGCCAGGGCCAGGGCATCCGCTCCGCGGCGCAGCAGCCGGGCCCCGCCGACCGCGTTCCCGCGCGCGGAGTGCGTCAGCCCGACCGCCAACTGCGCCAGCGCCCGCCACAGCGGTGCCTCGGCATCGGGCCCGGATTTCCAGGCGTCCTCGAACACCTCGTGCGCGTGGAAGGGCATCCCGGCGTCCAGCAGCAGCTGCGCCTGCACCACCGTCTCCCCGGGCGTCCGCACCACTCCCTCGGGCTGCCGCTCCACTCCTTGGGCCCCGTAGGGCAGCGGCCGCCCCAGCCCGTCCCTGGGCCGCGCGTTCCGCGCCCGCCCCTCACCGTCCCGATCCCGTGCGTTCACCCTTCCATCCTCGCTTCCTCCCCTTCCCGCCGATAACCGGTGCATGGACACCCCTCGGTGTGGGGTAATGTTCTGCATGTGCCGCCGAGACGGGGGAAACCCCAGATCAGAAGCACATCGGGACGTGGCGCAGCTTGGTAGCGCACTTGACTGGGGGTCAAGGGGTCGCAGGTTCAAATCCTGTCGTCCCGACTTTGCTTTATGCGAGTCGGAGGTCGTCTTCTCAGAAATGAGAAGGCGGCCTTTCGTGCGTTCGGGGCCCTGAGGGGCGTTGCACCCGTCGGCCTCGCCCCCGCGGTGCGCCGGCGCGCACATCGTGACCAGGTGCTTTCCCTTGACGGGGTGCCAAAGGATGGCAAGGGAATCCGCATGCGAACCAGCGAGGACGCTCTCCTCGACCTCATCCGGAGCAGCGGCCTGGAAGTGGAAGCGGTCTGGGGGAACGATCCCGGCCCCTCGGTGGACGCGGCCTGGCGTGCCGTGGCGGGGTTCGGCGTGGAGCCCAGCGCGTCCGTTGCCTTGGAGGGGGACCTCGGGGGAGTCCACGAGCTGTGGCTGGAACACGCGCGTCGAGGCGATGTCATCGGTGAGGACGGGAGGTTCCTCCTCACGGCGGTCGTGACCGGAAGCTCCGGAGTCGGCTGGGTCCGGGTACGCCTCACGGACACCGCCGACGTGTCCCGGCTCGTCGACGACCAGGGACGCGTCGAGTTCATCGCCCGCTCCCGGTCCGGCGGCCGCATCTGCGGGATCACCGCGGAGGAGTACGACTACTGGATCGTCACGCTGAGTCTGTGAGCCGGGGGCGCAGGCGCGCGGCCAGCACGGCGACGTCGTCCTCGGCGTGCTGCGCGTCGAGTCCGGCGCAGACCGCGTCCACCACCTCCGGGAGGCTCGTCCGGGAGCCCAGGCGCAGGGCCGCGAGTCTGGCCAGGGACGTCTCGATGTCCTCGCTGCGCCGCTCCACGAGGCCGTCCGTGTACAGCAGCAGGGTCTGGTCCGGGGTGATCGGCCGGGCCAGGGCCTCGTAGCCGCCGACGCCGGTGCCCAGGGGCGGGCCGACGGGTACGTCGATGAGTTCGCCGACGCCGTCGCGGCTGAAGAGAGCGGGCGGCAGGTGCCCCGCGCTGGCGTAGAGGGCCATGCTCCGGGCCGGGTCGATGCGGACGAGCAGGCAGGTGGCGGGCCTGCGGGTGTCGTCGGAGGCGGACAGGGAGTCCAGCTGGCGCAGGACCCGGTGCGGGGCGAGATCGGTGGAGGCGACCTCGCGCAGCACGGAGCGGTAGGCGTTCATGTCGACCGCGGCCTCCAGGCCGTGCCCCATCACGTCCCCGACGGCGAGGAGGGTGCGGCCGAAGTGCAGGCGGATCGTCTCGAACCAGTCGCCGCCGACCAGGGCGCGGGCCCCGGCGGGCAGGTAGCGGCTGGCGACCTCCAGGTTGGGGTGGGGCCGGCCGGGTTCCGCGACCAGGGCGCGTTGCAGATCGAGCGCGGTCGTCTCCGTCGCCGCGAGGCGCCGGGCGTGACCGAGGTGGATGGCGGTCAGGCGGGCCGCGAAGTGCAGGGTCGCCAGCTCGTGGTCCCCGTAATCTCCCCGCGTGCGGGAGGTGAGGAGCCTGCCGTACAGCTCGCCGCGGGCGGTCAGCGGGACCGAGGCGAGGTACGTGCGGGTGGCCCCGGCGCCCGCGGTCCACGTTTCGAGGGGATGGTCGCGGTCCAGCGCCCGGACCAGCGCCGCGCCGCCGGCGCCGGTCGCGTCCAGGAGGGCCGTCGCGCCGGCCACCGCCACGCGTTCGGTACGGGCGCCCGGGCCGATGGCGCCGGGACCGGTCAGGTCCACGGCCGCGGCGTCGGACAGGGTGCGGCACAGGAATCCGGCCAGCTCCCGGCAGGTCTGCCGCTCGTCGGGGGAGGTTCCGATCTGCTCCAGGGCCTCCTCCATGGAGCGCAGCCGCGCCTCCAGCCCGCCCTGTTCCGACACGTGCCTCCTTCGCCCGCCACTCGCCGCTCCACTGCCCTGGAGGGCATTGCATCAGCCCGCCCGCCCCGCGGGCGCCAACCTGGCGGGTGTTGCGGGACGGATCCTGCGGCTGAAGCGCGCCTGAAGCGCGCCTGAGGCGCGAAGTGCCCGCGGGGCCGCCTGGAGCGGCGCCGCGGGCACTTCGTCGTGAGGTGCCGTCAGGAGGACTGGTCCGTCAGGAGGACTGGTCCGTCAGGATCGCCGGGTCCGACAGGCCCGCCGCGCCGGTCTCCACCTTTCCGGCGAAGCGGCGCAGGAAGGCCGGGGAGCCGGAGGCGGTGACCGTCACGTCGTACCAGCGGCGGGTGTTCTTCAGGGAGACGGTGTGCGTGACGGTGGCGCCCTTGGCGACCGTGAGGCGCTTCGGGCTGCCGCCGTAGGCGTTGGCGACGGTCAGCGTGGCGGTGGCGGTTCCCGCGTTGGTGAGGGTCAGGTCCAGGTTCCCGGTCCTGGCGTTGTGGCGGGCGGTGACCTCGGGGCCGGGGGTGGTGCCCGGGTTGCGGAAGCCGCGCAGGAAGCCGTTGGGGCCGTGCACGGTCAGGTCGGTAGACCCGGCCGAGTAGGCGGTGTTCCAGGTGTCCGCGATCGACTTGCCGGCTTCGGTGGTGTAGGTCCAGGGGGCGTCGGTGCGGTTGCCGGAGGTGACGTAGAACTGCGCGCCCAGCTCCGGGCCGCCGCTGAACGTCAGCCGGAACTTGCCGTCCGCGACGAGCGCGGCGCCGTCCACGTACGGGGCGTACTTGAGCGCGCGGGTGGGGCGCAGCCCCTTCTCCTGGCGGGGCATGGCCCCCTGCGCCGGCGGGTTGGCCCGGAAGTCGGGGTGGCGCTCGCGGTCCGGCGGGAACCAGCCGTCGGTGTCGGGCAGCGGGGCCGGGGCGGTGTCCTTGCGGGCGAAGTCGAAGGCGGAGGTGAGGTCACCGCAGACGGCGCGGCGCCAGGGCGAGATGTTGGGCTCGTGGACGCCGAAGCGCTGCTCCATGAAGCGGATGACCGAGGTGTGGTCGAAGGTCTCGGAGCAGGCGTAACCGCCGGTGCTCCAGGGGGAGACCACGAGCATCGGCACGCGCGGGCCCAGGCCGTAGGGTCCGGCCACGTACCCGGCCTTGCCGGGGAACACGTCCAAGGCGGTGGGCGTGGTCGACAGGCCCTGCGCGGCGCCGGCGGGCGCGTACGGCGGGACGACGTGGTCGAAGAAGCCGTCGTTCTCGTCGTAGGTGATGAACAGCGCGGTACGGGCCCACACGTCGGGGTTGGCGGTGAGCGCGTCCAGGACCTGGGAGATGTACCAGGCGCCGTAGTTGGAAGGCCAGTTGGAGTGCTCGCTGAAGGCCTCGGGGGCGGCTATCCAGGAGATCTTCGGGAGGGTGCCGTTCACGACGTCCGCACGCAGCTGGTCGAAGTAGCCTTCGCCCGCTGCGGCGTTGGTGCCCGTACGGGCCTTCTCGTACAGGGCGCTGCCGGGCTGGGCGCCCCGGTAGGTGTTGAAGTACAGAAGGGAGTTGTCCCCGTAGTTGCCGCGGTAGGCGTCGTTGATCCAGCCCCAGGAGCCGGCGGCGTCGAGGCCGTCGCCGATGTCCTGGTAGACCTTCCAGGAGACCCCGGCCGCCTCCAGGCGCTCCGGGTAGGTGGTCCAGCCGTAGCCGGCCTCGGCGTTGTTGAGGACGGGGCCGCCGCCCTGGCCGTCGTTGCCGGTGTGGCCCGACCAGAGGTAGTAGCGGTTGGGGTCGGTGGAGCCGATGAACGAGCAGTGGTAGGCGTCGCAGATGGTGAACGCGTCCGCCAGGGCGTAGTGGAAGGGGATGTCCTGGCGGGTCAGGTGGGCCATCGTGGTGGCGGTCTTGGCGGGCACCCAGTTGTCGTACTTGCCCTTGTTGAAGGCGCTCTGGCCGCCCGCCCAGTCGTGGTTGAGGCCCTGGAGGAACTCCATGCCGAGGTCCTCGGACGGCGGCCGGAAGGGCAGCGTCTCCTTCGTGCCGTCGGACTGGTGCCAGACGGACTTGCCGCTGGGCAGGGTCACCGGGCGCGGGTCGCCGAAGCCGCGGACACCGCGCAACGCGCCGAAGTAGTGGTCGAAGGAACGGTTCTCCTGCATGAGCACCACGATGTGCTCGACGTCCGCGATGGAGCCGGTGGTCCCCTGCGCGGGGATCGCGGCGGCACGGGCGATGCTTTCGCCCAGCATCGTCAGGGCCGTGGTGCCGCCCGCGAGCTGCAGGAAACGCCGACGATTGAGTTCTGCCATGGCGGGAACGACCTCCGCGGTTGAGGGGTGCTGAGCAACCCCAGCACAGCGCGTCCGGGGTTCCGGTAAGGGAGCCTGGCGTGACGCGGGTGCGTACACCAGGCGAACGGCGGTCGGCTTTCGAGCCCAGGTCGGCCGGTTTTGGGCTACCGGGAGAAAAGCCTTGGACCGCGTGGGCGCCCGTGCGGGACACTCCGCTCTCCGACCAGACGGTCCGAGAAGGCAGGGTTGGGATGGGATCGCCCGAATCGCACGATAGTTCACGGAACACGAGTCCACCGCGCAGGAGTCCGGTACTCCTCGCACTTCGCTACTACGGGCGGGAGCTGGTCCGCCTGCGATGGCTGACGGCGCCCGCGATGCTGCTCCCGGCGCTGGGCAACATCGGCATCCACTACGTCGCGCCGCTGGTCGTCGCGAAGCTCGTCGGCCGCATCGCGGGAGGAGAGCCGGTCGCCGAGGGGATCGGCGGCGCCCTCGGCTGGGCCATGCCCTACGTCCTAAGCTTCGCCGCGGTCCTGCTGCTCGCGGAGGCGTTCTGGCGCCTCGGACTGCACTGTCTGAACCGCCTCGACGCCCGCGGGATCGAGCAGCTCTACGTCACCGGTATGGATGAACTCTTCGCCAAGGACGCGGCGTTCTTCCACGACAACTTCGCCGGATCGCTGACGAAGCGGGTCCTGAGCTTCGCCTCCCGCTTCGAGGAGTTCGTCGACACGCTGACGTTCTCGGTCATGGGCAGCTTCGTGCCCCTGCTGTTCGCCTCGGTGGTGCTGTGGCAGTACGACCCGCTGCTCGTCGTCGGGCTCCTGGTGATGATCACGATCACGGGGCTGTGCGTGGCGCCCCTGATCCGCCGCCGCCAGGTGCTCGTCGCCCGGCGGGAGGAGGCGATCGCCCGGGTGTCCGGCCACGTGGCGGACAGCCTGATGAACATGGACACCGTCCGGGCCTTCGCCGCCGAATCGCGCGAGGCCGCCGAACACCGCACCCGGGTCGCGGAGTCGAGGAAACTCACCCTGCGCTCGTGGGACTACGGCAACCTGCGCATCGACACGCTGGTCGCGCCGCTGTCCGTGGCGACCAACGTGCTGGGGCTGATGCTCGCCATCGTGCTCGGCGGGGGAGCGCACGGGGTGGAGGCGGTCATCGTCGCCTTCACCTACTACGCCGGCGCGACGCGGATCATGTTCGAGTTCAACCAGATCTACCGCCGCCTGGAGAGCTCGATGACGGAGGCCGCACAGTTCACCGAACTGCTGCTGACACCGCCGACCGTGCTCGACCCGGTGGAGCCGGAACCGCTGCGGCGCCCGCCGGCCGCCGATGTGCGGTTCGAGCGGGTGACCTTCGGCCACGAGGGCGGGAAGCCCCTCTTCGAGGGCCTGGACCTGGACGTGCCCGGAGGCTCGAAGCTCGGTCTCGTCGGCCGGTCCGGCGGGGGCAAGACCACGCTCACCCGGCTGCTGCTGCGGATGACGGACATCGACGGCGGCCGGATCCTGATCGGCGGGCAGGACATCAGCCGGCTGAGCCAGGCCGACCTGCGCAGCCTGATCGCCTACGTCCCCCAGGACCCGGCGATGTTCCACCGCACGCTGCGCGACAACATCGCCTTCGCCCGCCCGGGCGCCACCGAGGCGGAGATCCGCCGCGCGGCCGAGGCGGCGCACGTCACGGAGTTCGCCGACGGGCTGGCGGACGGCTTCGACACCATGGTGGGCGAGCGCGGGGTGAAGCTGTCCGGCGGGCAGCGCCAGCGGGTCGCCCTCGCCCGGGCGATCCTGCGCGACGCGCCGATCCTGCTCCTCGACGAGGCGACCAGCGCCCTGGACTCCGAGAGCGAGATCCTGGTCCAGGACGCGCTGTGGCGGCTGATGGACGGGCGGACGGCGCTCGTGGTCGCGCACCGGCTGAGCACGGTCGCCACCATGGACCAGCTCGTCGTGCTCGACCACGGCCGGATCGTCGAGCAGGGCACGCACCACCAACTGCTGGCCGCGGAGGGCGCCTACGCGAAGCTGTGGCAGCACCAGTCGGGCGGCTTCATCGACGACACCGGGGCACGGGCCGACATGCGCTGACCGGGTGGACGGGCGGTCAGAACTCCGCGGCGAGGGCGAGCTGTCGCTCGCGGTCCTGTCTGAGCAGCTGGGGGATGGCGCCGCTCGGCGCGACGCCCAGTTCGGTGGAGAGCAGTTCCTGATAGCCGCGGTAGCGGCGGTGAGCGTCGGCGATCTCGCCGACGAACAGGCACGATTGCACGGCTATCCGCCGGGGCCCCTCCCGCAGGGGGTCGGCCTGGGTCGCGGCGTCGGCCAGTTCGAGCACCGCGGAGTGCTGCCGGTGCTGGAGGAACCTCTCGGCGAGCCGTTCCAGGGTCTGCACGCGCTGGAGCCTCCACTTCTCCTGGAACGGTACGAGCCAGTCGTCGTCCCAGTCGTTCAGCAGCGGGTGCCGCAGGAGGCTCCACGCCTGCGGCAGCCGGTCCTCGGCGCCCGCGGCCGCCCCGGCCGCGGGCCCGGCGGCTCCGACCGCCGCCCCCGGCGCCCCCGACGTCCCGACCGCCCCGGACACCGCCGCGATCAGCCTGGCCGCCGCCCGGTAGTCCACCTCGACGTGATCGGCGAGGCTGATGGTGGTGTGCGAGGCCCTCAGCAGCCCCCCGGCCGTGGCCTGATTTAACCGCCACACGGTCTGGCGCAACCGGGCCCCCGCCCGGTCCGGCGGGGCATCGGGCCACAGCCGGGCGGCCAGGTCGCCGCGCCGCAGCGGGCGGTCGGCGAGCACCAGGGCGGCGACGAGCCGTTGCTGGATGTCGCTGAGATCGGTGACCCGCTGGTCGGTGCGGCAGACGAAGCCTGGCAACAGCGATATGTGCACGATGCCTAAGCCGGTGGGATTCATCGCACCTCTCGGGTCGTCCGACGGGCCGCCGGCCGCCGGGTGGGCGCTCCATTGATCCCTATTTCCACGTTCGCTTCACATGAGCTTCACAACGGCTGTGGTACGAGCGTGCGGCAAGGCCTGGAGATCGTCAACACCCGTGCGCGGCGCGTTCCAGCCGTCCCGACACTCTGTCGGAAGGCGCCACGCCCGCGTTGCGTATGTCCCCTTCGTCGCTCCCGCACAACCCACATTCGTGGGGTTGTTTCACCGGTCCGCCGCGCGCAGTCTCGGTTGCGTCCCCGATCGAACGCGACAGCGAAAGGTGGAAGCATGACCTTCAACGCCCTGGAGTCCCTGCGTGCGGCCGGTGTCATCGGCGGCACGATGGCGCCCGCTCTCGAAGAGTTCTACGCCAGCCTGACTCCCGAGGAGACCAAGGTCCTCATCTCGACGAAGACCCGCCTCGCGGCGATCCTGCCCGACGTGGTGGCGCACTCCCAGGACTGGACCTCCCCCGAGGCCACGAAGGAGGGCTTCGACGCCGCGATGCTCTGTGCCTGCGGCCTCTGGTCGGGATCGGGCCAGGCCGAGAACTGACCGTTTCACAGGCGGGGTCCGGCGGCTCATGCGTCGGGCCGCGCCTGTGCCAGTCCACAGAGAGGAGGCGGGATGCGCGGAAAGCTGGTTCGGAACCTGTCGTTGTTCGAGGTGCCGGGTGACCTGACGTACTTCGTGCACGGAGAGGACCACCTCGTGGTCAACCCGGAGGTGGCCGCCCGGTGCGTGCTCTCCGGACGTGAGTTCCGGGTCCTCGAAGCCCTGGCGTCAGCCCGGGCCCGCGGGGAGCAGCCGGGGCTGGAGCAGAACGACGAGACGGAGCGCGTCCTCGCCAAGCTCATCCTGAACTGGATCGTGTACTTCAACGGCAACAAGCCCAAGGTCAGGCTGGGCGAACCGCCCCTGGGCGTCGCGTACTACGCGATCACCGACGGCTGCAACCTCCGCTGTCCCTACTGCTACGCCTCCTCGGAGAAGTGCCTTCCGGGCGAGCTCGACACCGCCGAGTCCCTGGACCTGGTCTCGCAGATCGCCGACTTCGGCGCCGGGACCATCATCTTCACCGGCGGCGAGCCGATGCTCCGCAAGGACCTCTTCCAGGTCGTCGAGCACGCCAAGAACAGCGGCCTGAAGGCCAACGTCATCACCAACGCCACGATGATCCGGACCGAGGCGAAGGCCAAGCGGTTCGCCGAGCTCTTCGACGCCGTGACCGTGAGCCTCGACGGAGGTACGGCCGAGACCCACGACCGCACCCGCGGCAAGGGCGCCTTCGCCAAGACCCACCGGGCGATCCAGCTCCTCAACGAGGCCGGGGTGGCGCCGGCCATCAACCACATCGTCACCTCGGACAACATCCACGAGCTGGAGGACTTCGCCTCCTTCCTCGACGGGATCGAGATCCACAGCGTCCGCCTGATGAACCACAACGACCTGGGCCGGGGCGCGGACGACGCCTACGACTTCGGGTGGCAGGACCACCTGGACGTGCAGCAGCTCGTCTGGACCTCACCGGTCGCCGGGAAGCTCAAGCCGGACGGCCCGCGGCCGGTCACCGCGTGCTCGGTCAAGGGCAACTGCGGCATGGGTGGGCACGAGATCTACGTCAACTCCCTCGGGGACGTCTACCCGTGCAAACTCGTCACGGGCAAGGGGGAGTTCGCCGGGAACATCAGGAAGCAGCGATTGTCGGAGATCTTCGCCAGCCCGGTCCTGACCTCGATGCGCAAGAGCACCGTGTACGGCGGGGAGTTCCACGCCGACTGCGAGAAGTGCTACATCAAGGCGAACTGCGGCGGCGGCTGCCGGGCCGCGCACATGTCGGAGTCCGGGGACCTGCGGCGCAACAGCCGCCACCTGTGCCGGATCCTGCGCCACGGGGTCACCACGCAGCTGTGGCAGGAGACCGGCGTGACCCGCGCCGAACTTGCCCTGGACGGCGCCGAGATGACCGTCCCCCGGCTGGTCGCCACCGGGGAGGTGCACGAGGCCCACGAGCAGTGGAAGACCTACGTCCGCCCGCCGGCCCCCGTGCCCGCGATCAAGGTGGGCGAACTGATTCCGATCATGCCGGTGAACAGGAGGTTGGGAGATGTCCCTGCACATCAGTGACGCGGTGATCTGGCAGGAGACCGCGGACGGCATCTCGCTCTACCACAGCGAGTCCGGCGACTTCCGCACCCTGAACTCCACGGCCGCCCAGATCTGGGCGCTCGTGGAGAGCGACGGCGACCGGGAGACGGTCATCAGCAACCTGTCGCTCCTGTTCGCCGGGCACAACCCCGTGATGACGGCCCGCATCCGCGCCGAAGTGGACGCCTTCATCAGCTCCATGGTCGAAGCGGAGCTGCTTCTGGAGACGGATGCCGGGACGGAATCCGGTACGGGGTCCGAGGCGGATGCCGGGACGAACGCCCAGACGCGGAGCGAGCCGGCCGCGCGGTCATGACCAAGGCCGTCGTCCTCGGCGGGGGCTTCGCGGGCGTGCTGGTGGCCAAAGTGCTCGCCGGGCACGTCGACGAGGTCACCGTCGTCGAGGGCGGCCGCTACCCGGCCGCCCCGGGGGTCCGGCCGGGGCTGCCGCAGGCGTTCCACAGCCATGTGCTGGTGACCGCCGGCGCCGAGGCGCTGGACACCGTGCTCCCGGGAACGCTGGCGGCGCTCCTCGCCCGGGGTGCGCACCGCCGGGGCCTGCCCGACGGGGCGCTGATCCTGAGCGCGGACGGCTGGTTCCGCCGCCACGAGACCGGAGCCTTCATGGTCTCGTGCAGCCGCTGGCTCATGGACCACGTCATCCGGGAGCGGGCCCTGGCCGACGGGGCGATCACGGTGCGGGAGCGCACCCGGGTCCTGGGACTCGTAGGAGACGCCTCGCGCGTGACCGGAGTCCTGGTCGCGGGCGAGGACGGCTCCGCCGAGACGCTGCGCGCCGACCTCGTGGTGGACGCGACGGGCCGGCGTTCACGGGCCGGACGGTGGCTGACCGCGATCGGCGGACCCGGGGTCGAGGAGGAGGTGGTCGACCCGGGTCTGGCGTACTCCACCCGGATCTACCGGGCCCCGCCCGGCCTCGCCGCCACCCTCCCGGCGATCATGCTGCACCCGCGGCCTTCGAGCGGCCGGCCGGGGTACGGAGCCACGCTGTTCCCCATCGAGGACGGCCGGTGGATCTTCACCCTGACCGGCACGCGCGCCGCCCGGCCGCCGGTGGACGAGCCCGGATTCACGGACTGCGCGCGCTCGCTGCGCTCGCCGATCGCGGCGGAGCTGCTGGCCGCGGCCGAACCCCTCGGCGGGGTCAGGCCGTTCCGTGCCACCGCGAACCGCAGGAGGTTCTTCGAGCGGCTGCCCCTGCCCGAAGGCTTCCTCGTCGTCGGTGACGCGCTGACGGCGGTGAACCCCGTCTACTCGCACGGCATGTCCGTCGCACTGCTCGGCGCCGTGCGGCTGGACCGGGAGCTGACGCAGCGCGGCGCCCGGCCCTCCGCGCTGCCCGCGGTCCAGGCCGCGGTGGCGGAAGTGGCCCGCGAGTCCTGGAGGATGGCGACCGAACAGGACCGGGTACGGGCGGCCGCAGAGGAAGGACCCGTGTCCGCGGAGCCTCCCGTGTCCGCCGCCGGGCTGCGGATGCGGGCGAAGGTGTCCCAAGCAGTGCTCAACAGCCCGGCGTTGATGACCCGCCTCTTCCGAGCCCAGACGCTGGTACCCGCCCCGGCGGGTTCCCCGAGGCCCTCCGCCGGCCCCTCCGCGGCCCCGCCGCTGGACACCGACGAGGCGGTCGCGCAGTTCCCCGGGCTCCGCGACTGGTGGTTCTCGGAGCGCGCCGTCCAACAACCCACCCCGGGAAGGGAACCGTGACCACGGAAGCCGTACCGCTGATCCCGCACTCCGTCCTGTTCGGCAACCCGACGTACCTCGTGCCCGAGATCTCCCCGGACGGGACCCGTCTCGTCTACCTGGCCCCGCACGAGGGCGTGCTGAACGTATGGACGGCGCCGGTGGACCGGCCCGAGGAGGCGAAACCCGTCACCCGTGACCGGGGCCGCGGCATCCGGACGTACGGCCTGTGCCACGACGACCGGACCCTCTTCTACCTGCGCGACCGGGACGGCGACGAGAGCTGGCGGGTCCACCTCGTCGACCTGCTCACCGGCCGGGAACGCTGCGCGACCCCCTTCGACGGTGTCCAGGCGCGGATACTGGCGCACAACCGGTGGCATCCGACGACCGTGCTGATCGGGCTGAACAAGGACCGGCCGGGGCTGCACGACGTCTACGCCCTGGATCTGGTGACCGACCGGCTCACCAAGGTCGCGGAGAATCCCGGGTACCTGAGCTGGATCGTCGACACCGACCTGCGGGTGCGCGGCGGCACGGTGATGAAGCCCGACGGCGGCCTGTCCGTGTACCTCGACCCGCCGGACGCGGCGGGCGGGCCGGGAGGTCCGGACGCCGCCCCGCCCTGGCTGGAGGTGCCCTACGAGGACGCCATGGGGACGCGGGTCGTCGGCTTCTCGCGCGACGGCGCCACCTGCCACCTCCTGTCCTCCATCGGGGCCAACGCCACCCGCCTGTTCGCCGTCGACCTCGCGACCGGGCGGCGGACGCTGCTCGCGGAGGATCCGGTGTACGACGTCAAACAGGTCGAGTTCGACCCGGTGACCCGCAGGCCGCAAGCGGCGCTGTTCGCGAAGGACCGCGACGAATGGGTCTTCCTCGACGAGGAGTTCGGCAAGGACCTCGGCCGGATCCGCGGCGAGCTCGCGCTCCTGTCGGTCGACGGCGAGGTCTACGTGGACCGCACCGACCGCGGCGAACGGCTGTGGACGGTCTCGGTGGTGACCGGAGCCGGTCCCGTCCTCTACTACCTCTACGACCGGCCGGCCGGCGCGCTGCGCTACCTCTTCAGCCACCAGTGGGAGCTGGAGGCGTACACGCTGGCCCGGATGGAGCCCTTCGCCTTCGCCGCGCGCGACGGGGTCACCGTCCACGGCTACGTCACCTGGCCGCCCGGCGCCGAACGCGCGGGCCTGCCCGCGGTGGTGAACGTGCACGGTGGTCCCTGGGCCCGCCACACCTTCGCGTTCGACGAGGAGGCGCAGCTCCTGGCCAACCGGGGCTACGCCTGCGTCCAGGTCAACTTCCGCGGTTCGACGGGCTACGGCAAGGAGTTCCGCAACCTGGGTGCCAAACAGTGGGGCGCCGCGATGCAGACCGATCTGCTCGACGCGGTCGCCCACCTCGTCGCGGGCGGCGGGATCGACCCCGCACGGATCGCCATCATGGGCTGCTCGTACGGGGGTTATGCGGCGCTGGTCGGCGCGGCCTTCACCCCGGAGGTGTTCACCTGCGCGATAGACCTCTGCGGCCCGTCGAACCTGCTGACGCTGCTGGCGGCCGGGGCGCCGTACCGCACCGCGCTGCGCTCCTTCATGCACGCCCAGGTGGGGGACCCGGAGACGGAGCGCGCCATGCTCTGGGAACGCTCTCCGCTGTCGCGGGTCGACGAGATCCGCATCCCCGTCCTGGTCGTCCAGGGCGCCAACGACGTCCGCGTGCCCCGGGCGGAGGCCGAGCAGATCGTCGCGGCGCTGGCGGCCAAGCAACTACCCCACGAATACCTGCTGTTCCCCGACGAGGGACACGGCCTGGCCCGGCCCGCCAACCGGCAGGCCTACTACGCCGCGGTCGAGCGGTTCCTCGCGGAGCACCTGGCCTGAGCCCGGGTCAGGCAAGCACCGCCCGCACCAGGTTCGGCAGGTGCAGGCGGGTCTCGGTCTCCTCGTGCGCCGCCCGGACGAATCCGCCGCCCGTCAGCGCGCTCAGGTCCTCCACCACCCGGTTCAGCGGCCGGTCGAGGGCATCCGAGGCCTCGCACACCGTCAACGGCTTGTCCAGGTCGGCAAGCTCCCAAAGGAGCGCGCGGGCGGCGGGGTCCAGCCGCTCGACCCCGGACCGGATCGGGCAGCCGATCGTCCCGGGAACACCGGCGGGCCGGGCGGCCGCCGGCAGTTCGAGCAACTCGGACGCGGGCATGTCCGCGAGCCGGCGCAGGCTCAGTACCCCGCACCGTGCGGCCGCCGCCTCCAGCGCGGCCGGCAGGCCGTCCAGGGTCCGGCACAGCCGTACCGCCGCCCCCGCGTCCGCCCGGCCGAGCACGAATCCCGGCCGGACTTCCGAGAGCCGGTCCACGAGCAGCCGCACCGACGGGACGCCGGCCAGGACCTCCAGGGAGCCCGCCGCCTCCCAGTCCGGCCCGGGGACGGCCAGCGGTGCGAGCACCGTCCCCTGGACCCCGGCGATGTTCCACGCGGCTCGCGACGTACTGACCACCCGGATGCCGGGACAGTACGCCAGCAGCTCCTCCACGCCGAACGGATCCCGTGCGTCGGCGACCCCGTCGAGGACGAGCAGCACCTCGTGCCGGCCGATGAGCCGGCAGACCGCGGACACGTCCTGCGCACCCGATTCCACGAGCAGGCGCAAGGACCGCAGCAGGGGGCCGAAGACCGCGCCGTGACCGCCCGGGGCCACCGCTCCCGCCCCGATCCACAGCACCGGCCAGCCGCGCCGGGAGCTCAGCCGCGCCGCCGTCTCCGCGGCCACCCGCGACTTCCCCACGCCCGCGAGCCCCGAGAGGGAGATCAGCCGTCGGTGATCCGACTCCAGGGCGCCCACCAGCGCCCGGACCTCCACGTCCCGCCCGAGGAGGGCGTTGACGGACTTGGGTACCGACAGGCAGGGATCGGCGCCGACCGGAGCGGGCCCGCCGCTGCCCAGGCCCGCGGTGACGAAGAGCTCCCGCGCCAGACCCTCCAGCCCCAGGGCGTCGGCGAGCAGCCGGACGGTCTGCATCCGCGCGTTCACCCGGCCCGACTCCAGGGCGCGGATCGTCCGCGGGCTGATCGTCGACAGGTCGGCCAGCGTCCGCTGGGTGAGACCTGCCTGCACGCGCTTGAAGCGGAGCAGTTCGGGAAACGACGGAGCCTGCGCCTCGGCACTGTGGACCATAGGCCAGGAGGGTAGGAGGGACCCGTTCCGTAAGCGTCTCCGGTGCGTCGCCGGTACGTCTGCGCTCCGTCTCCGTCGGCCGTCAGACCACCTTCGAACTGGGGTGCGCACCCCGGTCGAGCAGGTCCAGCGAGATGCGCAGCAGCGAGACGGCCAAGGGGTCGGACGCGTCCATGACCGCGTGTTCCGACAGCCGGGCCACCAGCTCTCCCATGCGCGGGGCCGCGCCCGCGGCCTGTTCGCCGCGCCGCAGCAGCGCCAGGCTCAAGGCGGCCTGCGTGGCGAGCAGCCCCAGCAGTTCGATGTCGTCGAGCTCCCGGCCGGGGGCGTTCGCGTCGTGGGCGTGGCGGTCCAGCACCTCGATCACTCCGATGCACTCCCCGTCCGCGATGAGCGGGGCGGCCATGATGCTCGCGGGCACGTACCCCGTGGAGGCTGCGGCATCACGGGCGAACCGGTCGGTCGCGGCCACGTCGTCCGTGATCAGCGGCTGCCCGCTGGCCGCCACCCAGCCGGCGATGCCGGTACCGGGCTCGAACCGCCGTCCGACCAGGCCTTGTTCGCCCTCGCCCGCGACCGCCGCGAAGATCAGCTCACCGGTGTCGGGGCTCACCATGAACACCGAGGACGCGGCGGCCCCGTAGATGTAGCGGGCCACCGTGACGACAGACTGCAGGAGCTGACGTTCGATGGCCATCAGATCGTGTGGCCAGGGTTTCATTCTTCTCCGCCTCCTTCTCCTTGGACCGGTGCCTGGTGGACCGATACGTTCGCGGCGCAGTGGTAAAGGACGCTCTTGAGCTGGAACGGCGTGAGCCACGGATGCTTGCTCAGGACCAGGGCCGCGATCCCGGCCATGTGCGGCGCCGCGAAGCTGTTGCCGGTGTTGCGGACCGTGCCGCCGCCCAGGCTCGCCACCGGCACGCGCACCCCCCGGGCACGGAACTCGACCGGGGGAGCGGCGTTGTAGTAGAAGCGCATGCCGTCCGGCTCGGCATGACTGGCGACCGAGATCACCGAGGCGAAGTTCCAGGGGAAGCTCTCGATCGGCAGGTTGTGGGCCGCCGCGACCACCGCGGTCCGGCGGAAGTAGGCACGGTCGCACAACTCGGCCAGCCGGTCGCGGAATTCGACCCTGCTCGTCGACAGGCTCATGCTGACGACGTCGAACCCCTCCTCGATCGCGAAGGCGAGTCCCGCGATCAGCGCGGAGGCGCTGCCGGCCCTCCCGTCACCGAGGACTTTGAGCGAACTGATCGACACCCGGGGCGCGATGGAGCGGATGATCCCCGCGCAGGCGGTCCCGTGCCCGGCCGTGTCGAGGGGCTCGCACTCCTCCACGCGCGGAGCCCGGCCCTCGGCGCTCACCACCTGCCAGGCCCGCTCGACCGCGCCGACCAGCGGATGCGCCGCCTGGACACCGCTGTCGAGCACGCAGACCCGTACGCCCTCGCCGGTCGCGCCCTGCCAGGCCCAGTGCGGGCCGATCCCCTCGAACAGGGCCGTCGGCAGGGCCTCACCGGGGTCCCCGCCGGCCGGCATGCTCCATGCGGGCATCCCCGACGCGTGCGGCCGCCGCTCGCGCCGCCAGGGCGCGCCGTTCAGATCCATGCCCGTACCGCCTCCAGCGGCTTCACCGCGCCGACGGCCGCGTAGCTGTCGACGGCCAGCCCGGCCATGGCCCGGGCCTCGGCCCCCTCGCCCAGACACCGGTGGGCCCGGGCCAGATCGAAGCAGACCTCGCCCCGCAGACACGGGTCGTCGATGTCCCGGAGCAGCCGCAGCACCTCGGCGCGCACCGGCTCGGCGCGGCCCTGCGCCGCGGCGCCCAGTACGGCGGCCGACAGGCACAGGATCCGCCCCCGGACGTCCATCTCCGCGCGCCGTGCCAGCAGTTCGGCGATCCGGCGGGCCGCCTCGTCCGTCCTGTCCCGGCGGGCGCACTCGCGTGCCGCCTGGACCCGCATGGTCAGGGCGACCGGTACGTAGCCGGCCAGTTCGAGGGCGTCCGCAGCGCGGCCGAAGCGCCGCTCGGCCTCCGCGTGCTCACCGTCCAGCGAGGCGGCCAGCGCGGCCACTTGATCGACCAGGACCCGTCCCATGGTCAGCCGGAGCTGTACGACGACGGACTCGGCCTCGGTCAGCGCCGAACGCGCACCGCTGCGGTCCCCGGTCAGCGCCAGGCAGCGTGCGCGGGCGGCCAGCGCGGGCAGGGCGAGGAACCGGTCGGCGGCGAACCGCTCCAGGAGCTCCGCACAGCCCGCGAGCTTCTGCTCCATCGGGCTCGGCGACCACTGGCGGATCTCGCACAGGGCGACCAGCAGGCGGTCCTCCTCGTACGCGTCCCCGGCCTCCCGGGCGTGGTCGAGCGCGGCGCACGCCGCTTCCTCGGCGGCCCCGAACCGGCCGTGGTCCAGGTGGACCAGCATCCGCAGCTGCTCGAAGCGGCACCGGGCGGACAGGTCGGGCTCCTCGCCGTCGAGCGCGGTCCGCAGTCCCGCCACGTCGGCCGCGGTGACCTTGCCGAGCCGGGCGGCCAGCAGCTGCCGCTGCACCCGTACCAGGGCGGGACCCGACGGATCGCGCCACGCCCCCTCTTCCACCACCTCCAGCGCACCCCGGGTGTCCCCGGAGAGCATGAGGGCGTCGCTGAGCCGGACGGCCGCGACCGACCGGCACCGGTCCGGCCCGCCCCGCGCCAGTACGAGCGCCCGCCCGAGCAGTCCGATCGCCGTCGGCACATCGCGCTGCCGCAGCGCCACGGTGCCCTCGCCCAGCAGGGCCCCGGCCGCCTGCCGGGCCAGCTCCGGCAGCTCCGCATCGTCCGGGCGCAGCCCTCCGAGGAGCCGGGTGGCGGCTTCGAGGTGGAAGCCGGGACTGAAACCGTGCTCGGCGAGCCTGCGGTGCCAGGAGACGCGCTGCTCCTTCTCCAGCCTGCCGTACGCCACTTCGTGCACCGGCTGCTGGACGAAGCGGTAGCCGCCCTCCTCCGCCGTGGCGTGGAACAGCCGCTGCCCGGCGAGCTCCGCGAGGGCCGCCGCGGGCGCCGGCTCGCCCAGCAGCGCGAGCTGCTCCAGGGTGAACGAGGGGCCGATGACCGAAGCCGCGCCGAGCAGCCGCCGGCCCGGTGCGGGCAGCCGGTCGATCATCGCCCCCACCATGGCCGTGATGCTCGGCGGCACCTCGTCGACGGTCCGGCCGTTCCTCAGCCAGTCCATCAGCAGCCGGATGTACAGCGGATTGCCCGCGCTGTACAGCGCGACCCGGTCGACCTGTTCGGCCAGGTCCAGCCCGTGCAGCTCCACCTCGTCGCCGCTCCCGCGCCCGGCCAGCGAGAACGCCAGCCGCGCGCTGTCGGCCGGGACCAGCGCCCCGACCTCGATCACGTCCGGCTCCCGCGGGCCGGGGCTCTCCTGCGCGCCGGGGCTCTGCGACCCGGAGGGTTCCCGCGCCCCGGAGGTTTCCCGCGCCCCGGATCCCTCCCGGGACCAGGGCCCTTCCCGCCCCGTGAGCTCCGGCCGGGACACGCAGACCATCAGGAGCGGGAGGTCCCGCAGACCGTCCATGAGCTCGCCGATGAGCCGCAGGAGCGACTGCCCGGCCCACGCGAGGTTGTCCCACACCACGACGAGCGGGCCGCCGGCCGCCGCGCCGAGCAGCTCGCGGGTCGCCCAGGACACCTCCTCCACGCCCGGGCCCGGGACCGTACCGGCCCTCCGGGGGAGCGAGGCGTCGCGCAGGGCCGCGAGGACGCCGGCGATCCGCTCGTCCGTGCGCACCAACTCCGCACAGGACGGCGCCCGCCGGGTCAGTGCGTCCAGCATTTCGACGAGCGCCCCGTAGTTCCCGTCCGTTCCGTAGGACTGACAGGTGCCGAACACCGCGACGGGCCTGGCGCCGGCCGCGACGAGATCGTCCACGGCCTCCCGGACCATCCGGGTCTTGCCGATGCCCGGCGGTCCGATCACGGTCACCAGCTCCGCGCGCCGCTCCCGGGCCACCCGGTGGTAGATCCGGCGGAGCCGGTGGCGTTCCGCGCCGCGGTCCACCATGAGGGACCCCTCGTCGGTGTCGGCGCCGTCGGTGGCGGCCTCACCGGTGACCACCAGGACGGGCACCGGCTCGGCCTTGCCCTTCAGTGCCACCGGCGGCACCGGGACCATGGTGTAGTGCGGACGGGCCAGGTGCGCCACGGTCTCGTTGACGATGATCTCCCCGGCGACCGCCAGGGACTGGAGGCGCGCGGCGAGGTTGACCACGTCGCCGACGACCCGGATGCCGGCCCGGGCCGAACGCGTCACCAGCGCCTCGCCGGCCGCGATCCCGCAATGGACCTCGACCGGAGCCGCGTCGGCGGCCGGCGTGCGCAGGCCGGCGACCTCGGCGCGGATCCGCGTGGCCGCGCGCAGCGCCCGCGGTGCGTCGTCCTCCTGCGAGGTGTCGGCCCCGAAGACCGCCATGACGGCGTCGCCGATGAACTTCTCGACGACGCCTCCGTGTTCCTCCACCGCGGCCGAGCAGATCTCGTAGTACTCGTCGAGCAGCCGTTGCAGCGGCTCCGGGTCCACGCGCTCGGCCAGCCGGGTCCAGCCGACCAGATCGAGGAAGAGCACGACCACCAGTCTTCGGCTCATGCGCGCTCAGAGCAGCTTCAGGTCGTGCGCCCACACCTCGGCATCCGCGCCGGAATCCGCCTCGACCAGCCGCAGTTGGACCGCCACGACGACCGAGGTCTCCTCCTCGGTCAGGCCTGCCAGCACCTCGCGCTGAGCGGCGCTCAACTGGTCGACCGGAAGTCCGGCCTCACGCAGAGCGGTCAGAGGATCGAACACGTCACCCACCCCTTTCACGGGGCCGCACGGCGGCGGCCACACATCGATCGGCAGGAGCCGGTGGACGTAGCAGTAGGCCACCAGCTCCGCCCTGTTCCTGCAGTTGAACCGGTCGAGCAGGACACTGATCTCCTCGCCCACCGTGTGCCTGCTCAGGCGCAGCGCCCGGGCCACGCGGTCGGTCGTATGACCCCGCGCCACCAGGGCCACGAGCACCAGGCCCCGGCTGGAGATCTCGCCACCCCGTAAGGCCGTCACCGGCGCGGGTTCCTCACGACGGGCTTCTCAGGACACTCTCTTCGCGGCGCACTCCCCACGACGCACTCCTCACGACGTACTGCGTACGAACAACTCACGGACCATGACGGCGGCCATGAACGAGACGCCGTGCCAGCGCGCCTTGCGTTCGAACCAGAGCCAGTCCCCGTCCGGGTTGGCCTCCAGGAACACCGGCTCCCCGGTGTCGGACACGAGCAGGTCGAACGCCCCGTAGCGCAGGTTCCACGCGGCGGCCAGGGTGCGTACGGCCTCGGCCGCGGGGGGCGGGCAGTCGACGCGCGTCACGGTGACGCTGTCGGGGTCCGTCATCGGGCTCGACGGATCGGGTTTGCGGACCTCGAAGGCGCAGATCCCGCCGTCGAGGTGATAGACGCGCAGCTCACGCGCGTGTTCCACGTACTCCTGGACCACGACCGGGCGCTCTCCCGCGGCGACCGGGGCCGGTCCGGAGCCCTGTTCCACCGCCTCCCGGCCCACGACCGCGGGCAGACAGGCCTTCCAGCCCAGCCGGTCCGGCTCGAACAGCCGGAAGTCCGGAGTCTTGACCACGAGGACCGGCGCCCCCACCGTGCGCGCACCCGCCGCCACGTCATTGGTGACGACCGTACGGGGCGTCCGCACGCCCAGCCCGCGCGCCTCCACCAGCTGGCCCGGACCGACGACCGTGCCGCCGGGCAGAGCGGCGCCCGCCGCGGCCGACACCTGCCGGAGGAACCCGGACCAGGACTCCGCCCGCAGCGGGGGCATCGATCCCACCGGCCTCGACTGCGCCAGCAGCGCGCAGGCCGAACCGTGCCGCACCCAGACCACGGCCGGCCTGACCCGGCGCCCGGAGACGTCCAGCAGACCGGTGTCCACGTCCAGAGCCAGGGGCGTCGACATGAGTTCGTCCTGCCGGATCAGTATCGCCGGAGTTTCCAGAGGCCCCGTCAAAGCATCGCGAACGAGCTCCAATTCACGGCCGCCCGCGCAATTCACCAGAACCACAACGGATTGGCCGTCGTGGTCTTCCGCCAGTCCTGAACGGCTCATGCTGCGAATGCTAGCCAACGGGGCCGGGCGGCAGGCGGCAGAACGGAGGCAGTTGTCAGGCAGCTTGGGCAGCGGCCGCTTCCGCGCCGTCCCGCGGGCGTAACGTCCAGCCGCAGCAACCCGATCGGAAATCCAGGAGAAACACCAAGCGGAACATCGATCACATTGTGGAGGGCGGACCGTGGCGAATGGTGTGGTGAACGCCGAGGAACTGACCAAGCGTTACCGCGGGAAAGAAACGCCGGCAGTCGACCGTATTTCATTCGACATCGCCAAAGGCGAGACCATCGGGCTGCTGGGACCCAACGGTGCCGGAAAGACCACCCTGATGAAGATGATCTGCGGCGTCACCCCTCCCACCACCGGGCGGATCCGGGTGTTCGGCGTGGACCCGGCCCGCGACCCGGTCGCCGCCAAGACCGGCATCGGCGCGATGCACCAGTCCGCCCCCTACGACGAGATGCTCTCGGCCCTGGACAACCTGCTGATCGCCACCCGCTTCAAGGGCCTGTCCTGGCGCACCACCCGCCCCTGGGCGATGGAGGTGGCCGAGTACCTCGGCCTGGGGGACCACCTGTCCCGGCTCGTCTTCCAGCTGTCCGGCGGACAGCGTCAGCGGCTGCAACTCGTCCGGGCCCTGCTGACCATCCCCGAACTCCTCATCCTCGACGAGCCCTCGGCCGGACTGGACGTGGCCGGCCGGCACCAGATCGAGCGCTTCGTGCGGTGGCTCCGCGAGGAGTACGGCATGACCGTGATCTGGACCAGCCACATCATCCAGGAGCTGGAGCGCAACGCCCAGCGGGTCCTGGTCATCAACCAGGGCAAGGTGGTCCGCTTCGCCGAACCGAGCGAGCTGGTCAGGGAGTTCGGCGGAGCCCACCTGCTGGTCAGCGTCGACGACGCGGTCGCCGCCAAGGTCGTCAAGGAGTGGGCGGCCACCGCCGGACTGACCGCGACGGCCCAGGACGCGGAAGTGCGCATCGAGAACGCGCAGGTCCGGGACGTGCTGCCGCAGCTGTCCCGGCACTGCCACGACGCCGGGGTCGCCATCTCCGGAATCTCCACCGTCACCGACTCGCTGGAGCAGGTCTTCCTGCGCATGACCGGGAACGAGGGCTGAGACCGTGGCCGACCTGGGATTCAAGACCACCGCACCGGTCGCGTCGGGCAAACCGGCGGACTTCACCGCCGTGTTCTACCGCGAGTACGCGCTCCTCGCCCGCAACAGGGTCAACCTCATCCTCGGCCTGACCCCGATGCTCGTGTACCTGCTCCTCGTGAACACCTCGCTCGGCAACGTCGTCGGGAACATCACCTACCGCGGCGAAACCCTCCCCTTCGCGGTCTTCCTGCTCCCCATGGTGCTGGCCATGTCGGTGGTCAGCGCCTCCGGGACGACGGGCATGGCCATGTTCCAGGAGGAGATGAGCGGGGTGTCCACCCAGCTCTGGAGCTGGCCGCTGCGCCGGTCGCGCTTCCTGGCCGGCAAGCTGCTGGCCGGGGTCTCGCTCGTGCTGGCCCAGAGCCTGCTGGCCCTGGCCGTCGCCGCGGTCATCTTCGACTACCCCTTCCACGCGTCCCACTGGATCTGGCTGCTGCTGGCACTGGTGCTCTCGTCGGTGGCGTTCAACGGGCTGTACCTCGCGGCGGCCGTCCTCATCAGCGACTACCGCACCTTCATGGTGCTCACCAGCGTGTCGGTGCCCGTCCTCGTCTTCGCCGCTCCCTCGCTGTCCACCTCGCAGCAACTCCCCACCGTGCTCCGGTGGATCTCGACGGTGAACCCGGTGTCGTACGCCGTCACCGGGATGCGCGACGCCGCGATCTTCGGCCTGGGCAAGGCCTGGCCCTCCCTGGTGGTGCTCGCCGTCGTCGCGATCGTCGCCAACTTCGTCGCCGGCCGGGCGCTGTTGCGGCGCACCCGGAACCTCTGACCCGCAGGAGCTCCCCACCGTGCAGACCGACGATGCACCCCTGGCCTGGCTCGCCACACCGGCGGACCGCTCCGTACACCGGCTCCCGGGCACGGACAGGGCCCAACCACCCAAAGCCACATGGGAGATGGCGACCCGCGCCGCGGCCAAGGTGGGCGTCACCCGGGTCGCCGACATCACCCGGCTCGACTCCATCGGCATCCCGACCTTCCAGGCGATCCGGCCGCTCTCCAGGACGCTGGCCGTCTCCCAGGGCAAGGGGATGACCCCCGAACTGGCCAGGCTCTCGGCCGTGATGGAGTCGGTGGAGACCTGGCACGTGGAACAGCCGGCCCCGCCCTCACTGACCGCGACCCCCCGCACGCTCCGTACGCAACTGGGGTACGAGGTATCCGCGTTGGCGCCCTCCGCGCCGAGCCTGCTGCACGAGGGGCTGCCGCTGGACTGGGTGGCGGCCAGATCCCTGGTCGACGGAGCGCGCACCCTCGTCCCCGTGAACGTCGTCCGGCTGACGCTGGAGGAGCACACCGACTGGAACCCGCCGGTGTTCTTCGAGTCGACCAACGGCCTGGCCGGCGGGAACACCCGGATCGAAGCCGCTCTGCACGCGCTCTGCGAGGTCATCGAGCGCGACGCGATGACGGCCGCGGTCACCGGGGGCGGGGAGATGGGCGTACGCGTGGACCCGCGCTCCCTCGGGTCGCCGGTGGCCGACGAGCTGTGCACGCTGATCGAACGGGCCGACGTCACCCTGGAGGTCCGCCTCGTCCCGTCGCCCACCGGCCTGCCGTGCTTCCTGGCCTGGGTCGCGAGCGAGGAGTACCCGGCGTTGATGTTCGGCTTCGGCTGCCACCTCAGCCCGGAGATCGCCCTCACCCGAGCCGTCTCCGAAGCGGCGCAGGCCAGGCTCGCGTACATCTCGGGGGCCCGCGACGACCTTCGCGAGGACTTCGGGCAGGTGGACGCCGGCCGGCTGCGGAGCGCGCGCTCCGGCCCGGCGGCCGCCGATCTCAGGGGCCTCGTGGACGATCCCGTCCCGCACGACAGTCTGGCCGGCGCCCTCGCCCACGTGGTGCGCCGGGCGGCCGAAGCCTTCTCCCATCCGCCCCTCCTCGTCGACCTGACGCGCGAGGAGATCGGGGTCCCGGTCGTCAAGGTCGTGGCTCCGGGGAGCCGCGTATGCCCGGAGGTGCTGTAGTGAAGGGGCACGGCGTGAAGGGGGCCGGCGTGAGCGGGCCCAGGGTGATCGTCTACGCGGGGCCGACGATCTCGGCCGCCGACGTCCACGCGGTGCTCCCCGGGGCGGACGTACGGCCGCCCGCGGGCCGGGGCGACCTCCTCGCCGAGCAGTGGCACCCCGGAGACGTGGTCGTGGTCGTCGACGGCTACTTCCGGGAGCGCCGCTCCGTCGGCCACAAGGAGATCCTCCAGGTGCTCACCGAGGGCGCGGAGGTGATCGGCGCCGCGAGCATGGGCGCACTGCGGGCCGCGGAGCTCGCCCCGTGCGGCATGCGGGGCCTCGGCACCGTCTTCACCATGTACGCCTCGGGCGAGATCGACGGGGACGACGAGGTGGGGGTCCTGCACGGCCCGGCCGAGATGGGGTACCCGGCGCAGACCGTGGCCCTGGTGAACCTCCGCTACGGCTGCAAGGAGGGCGCCGAGACCGAGCTGATCGCACCCGACGCCGGCCGCCGGATCGTGGCGGCGGCCGCGGCGCTGCCCTTCACCCACCGCGGCTGGAAGGACATCGAGCAGGCCCTGGACGAGGATGACCACGAGTCTTTGCGGACCCTGGAGGAGATGATCGCCTCGGGCGTCTGGGACCTCAAACGGCTCGACGCGATGGCAGCGCTGCGCGCGATCGCGAGCCGGGGCGCCGTGACCCCCGGTCCGGTCGCGCCCGAGGTGCCCTTCACCGGCATCAGCCGGACCCAGTCCCTGGTCCGGCGGACCCGCCGGGAGCACTCTCCCGGCCGGTGGATGTCGGACCTCGACGTGCTGGACGCCGCCCGGCTGTTCGACGAGGGGTACCCCGCGCTGCACGAGGAGGTGCTGACCGGATTGCTGGAGGAGCTCGCCGGCGCCAGGGGCATGACGCTCGAAACGTACGCACGGGCCAAGCTCGGGCTCGACGGCCGGTCGCCGCTGCCGGACTCCCTGGCCCGCTGGTTCACGGAGCAGGAACTGGCCGGGCTCCCCGTCGCCGACCGGATCCGGCTCCTCATGGTGCGGGTGTGGCCGGTGTGGCAGTCGGTCGACTGGCGGCCGACGGTCCTGGCACGCATGCGGGACTCCGGGCGCTGGGGCGAGTGGTCCGCTCTCGTCGTCCGGGCCGACGGGGCCGCGGAGGAGACCCGGCCCAAACTCGTGGTCCCGCCGCCGCCGATGTGCGCGAAGCTCTTCCTGCGCCACTGGCAGGGGCGCGGCACCTCACCGGACGTCGAAATGGCCCGCCGCGGATTCACCGGGCTCGACGGGCTCGGCGGGGCGGTCCCGAGGTTCTTCGCCCTGGACGTCCTGCGGGGCCGCGAACGCCGCAACGCGGCGGCGCGTTGACCGCGGGAGGGCGCGGGAGGCGGGCGGTTTAAGATGGGAACGTGAGTACGAATCAAGGTGAAGTGCGCCCCGCTCCGAGCCCGGAGCTGAGCGGGGCGGAGCTGGCGCGCTGGTACTGGACTCTGGCCGAACTCAGCGCGCTGGCACGCCGGATGGGCCTCTCCACCGGAGGCGGGAAGGCGGCGGTCACGGCCCGGATCGCCGCCGCGCTGGACGGGCTCCCGGCCCCGGCGCCGGTCCCGGCCGCCGGTCGGCCCGCCCGCGGTGCGGGCCGGCAGCTCGCCGCGCCCGTGGACGGTGCCAGCGTCATTCCGCCGGGGCAGCGGTGCAGCCAGGTGCTGCGGGAGTACTTCGTCCGGGAGATCGGGCCCGGCTTCCACTTCGACGCCTTCATGCGGGACTACGTGGCCCAGGGGGCGGGGCGCACCCTCGCCGAGGCGGTCGCCCACTGGCACGCCACCCGGGAGCGGGCGGCGCAACCCCAGGAGATCGGGGCCCAGTTCGAGCTGAACCGGTTCCTGAGGGACTGGCACGCCCGGCACCCCGAGGGCACCCGCCCGCAGGCCCTGGCCGCCTGGCGGGCGCACCGCTCCAGCCCCCGGAAGGCCGCCGTCACCCCCGGGCCGCAGTGAGCTCCGGCTCCGCGGGCTCCGGCTCCGCGGGCTCCGGCTCCGCGGGATCCGGCAGGCGCCGGGCCAGGGCCCAGGCCAGCAGGGGGAGCGCGGCCAGCGGGAGCAGGGCGGTGTGCAGCGAGGCGGCGTCGGCCGCCGCGCCGACGAGGGGGCTCGCGAGGCCGCCCACGCTGACGGTCAGGCCCAGGGTGACTCCGCTCGCGGTGCCCATGCGGGTCGGCAGGTAGTCCTGGCCCAGCGTGACCTGGAGGGAAAAGGGCACGTACAGCGCGGCGGCGGCCAGCGCTGCGCAGACGTACACCAACGGGAGCGGCAGGAAGAGGATGCCCGCGACGGCCGGCGCCACCGCCGCGTAGGCGCGGTGGACGGTGGTGACCCGCCCCCAGCGGGCGGCCAGCCGGCCGCCCAGGAGGGTGCCGCCGGCGCTCCCGGCGAAGAGGGCGAACAGGGCCGCGGCGCCGGCACTCTCGCCGCCGCCGCGCTCGCGGACGTACAGGGCGATGAAGGTGCTCAGGCCGGTGAAGACCACCGAGCGCACGACGACGACCAGGGACAGCCGCAGGAAGGCCCGCCAGTCGTCGCGGGGGCGCCGGGACGCGGCCGGGGGCGGGGTCGCCACCTCCCGGCCGGCGGCCGAACGCTTGGCGGACGGCGGCCGGTTGAGGAAGACGCCCAGCGCCGCCGGGGCGGCCAGCAGCCACCACCCCGCCGGGCCCGGCAGCGCCAGCGCGCCGACGACCAGCAGCGGGGCGCACGCGAAGCCGATGTTGCCGCCGAGCGCGAACCAGCTCATCGCGCCGTGCCCGGCGCCGCCCACCGTACGGACCAGCCGGGCGGCCGCCGGGTGGTAGGCGGCGACGCCCAGCCCGGACAGGGCGACGGCGGCGAGCGTGGCCGCGTACCCGGCGTCGAGTCCGACCAGCGCCACGCCCAGTCCCGCGGCGGCGGTGGCCAGCGGGATCAGCCAGGGCATCGGCCACCGGTCGGCGAGCGCTCCGAACAGCGGCTGGACCACGGAGGACAGCAGCGAGGCGGCCAGCACGATGCCGGACGCGGCGGCGTACCCGTACGAGCGCTCGGAGACGAGGAACGGGACGAGCGCGGCCACGGCGCCCTGGTAGACGTCCACGCAGGAGTGGCCCGCGGCGAAGGCGGCCGTACGGAGCCGGCCCGGGCGGCCGGGCGCGGGGACCGGCGTGGCTGCGGGGTCGGGGTCGGGTGTCGATGAGGGCGGGGTCGGGGGCGGGGGCGCGGGTGTGGGCGTCGGGGCGGCGGGCGAGGGCCGGGGCGGTCTCATGGAGGTCACCGATCGAGAATCGCTCCTGCCGGTGTTGGCCCGCTTCCGATAAATTGCCGGATGATGCAGAAAATCCGCCACACCCCGCGCGCAGCGACGAGCATCCGCGAGCTCGACACCCACCACGGCATCGATCCGCACCGCCACGACGACCACCAGATCTGCTACGCCGGTTCCGGGGTGGTGTCCGTGACCACCGACGCCGGCACCTGGGTGGCCCCGACCACCCGAGCCCTGTGGATCCCGGCCGGGACCGTGCACGAGCACCGCGCCTTCGGCCGCGTCGACCTGCACAGCGTGGGCCTGCCCACCCGCCTCAACCCGCTCTCCCTCTCCGCCCCCGCCGTGCTCGCCGTCGGCCCCCTGCTGCGCGAACTGATCCTGGCCTACACCCGGGCCCCGCAGGACGACACCGCCGAGCGGCGCCGGATGCTCGCGGTGCTCCTCGACCAGCTGCGGGCCTCGCCGCTCCAGCCGCTGCACCTGCCCGCTCCCGCGGACCCCCGGCTGGCCGCGGTGTGCGCGCTGCTGCACGCCGATCCGGCCGACCGGCGCGGGCTGGCGGAGCTCTCCGCGCAGGCCGGGGCCGGGGCGGGGGAGCGGACCCTGAGCCGGCTGTTCCGCTCCGAGCTGGGCATGACGTTCCCCCAGTGGCGGACCCAGTTGCGGCTGCACCACGCGCTGCGGCTGCTGGCGGTCGACACCCCCGTCACTGCGGTCGCGCACCGCTGCGGCTGGTCCTCGACCAGCGCGTTCATCGACGTGTTCCGGCGGGCCTTCGGCCACACGCCGGGGGCGCACGCCAAGAGGGGCTGACGCCTTCGTCTGGCCGTCCGCGAATCGCCGGGTCAGCATGGGAGGAGGGGACCGGTTCGGGGCCAGGCGGTTGGGAGGCACCCATGGCGCACACCCCGACGACCGACGTGCTGATCACGGGAGCGGGTCCGGTCGGACTCAGCGCGGCCGCGGAACTGCGCCGGCACGGCGTGAGCTGCCGCCTCGTCGACCGGCTGCCGGCCCGCCTCCCGTACGCGAAGGCGGTCGGCATCCAGCCGCGCACACTGGAGATCTGGGACCGGATGGGCCTGGCGCGCACCGTCTTGGAGACCGCCGTGTCCCTGCGCGGTCAGCTGATCTACGTCAACGGCACCGAGCGCGCCCGGATCGAGCTCATGCTGCCCCCCGAAGTGCCGTACCGGTTCGCCGCGCTGCCTCAGTACGAGACCGAGCGCATCCTCGAAGAGCACCTCGCGGCACTGGGCACCGTCATCGAACGCGGCACCGAACTGCTGTCGTTCACCCAGGACGGGGACGGCGACGCGGACGGGCCCGGCGGCGTCACCAGCCTGCTGCGCACCGCTTCCGGCGGCGAGGAGGAGCTGCGCACCCGCTACCTGATCGGCTGCGACGGAGCGCACAGCACCGTGCGTAAGGGGCTGGGACTCTCCTACGAGGGCGGGGCCTTCGCCGAGGAGTACATGCTGGCCGACGTCGTGACCGACTGGGACCTGCCCGGCGGATACGGCGTGCGCTCCACGCACCAGGGCGCCGACGGGTCCACCGACGACCTGCTGGTGTGCATCCCGCTGCCCGGCCGGGGCCGCTACCGCATGTCGATGCTGGTCCCGCCCGAACTCTCCGCGGAGCCGAGCGATGGACGAGCGGGAGGATCACCCGGGGGCCCCGGAGCGGGCGACGGAGTGCTGCACGGGCTGGAGGGCGGCCGGGTTCCCGAGCTGTCCCACATCCAGGCCGTCGTCGACCGCCTGGCCCCCGTCCCGGCCACGGTCTCCGGCATGCGCTGGTCCTCCGTGTTCCGCATCAGCCACCGCATCGTCGACCGCTACGGCGACGGCCGCGTCTTCGTCGCGGGCGACGCCGCCCACATCCACCCGCCCACCGGCGCCCAGGGCATGAACACCGGAATCCAGGACGCCTGCAACCTGGCCTGGAAGCTCGCGCTCACCCTCCGGGGCTCGGCCGGGCCCGCCCTGCCCGCGAGTTACGACGCCGAGCGCCGCCCCGTCGGCGAGGAGGTCGTCGGCCGGACCGTGCGGCACGCGACCCAGGGCATGGAGAGCGACGAGGACGATCCGCGGACCGTGCTGCTCCGCGAGGCCCAGCTGCTCGTCGGCTACCGCGGGGGACCGCTCGCCGGCAGCCCGTTCGGCCCGGACGGCGCGCCCCAGCCCGGCGAACGGGCCCCGGACTGCTCCGGGTTGACCCTGCCGCTCGCCGCCTACCCCTCGCGGCTGCTCGACGTCCTGCGCGGACGGGTCGGCCACGTGGTGATCCTGTACGGGGCCGACGGCGCGGCCCTGGCCGAGGCCGCCGAGCAGGCCCGGACCGCGGGGTCTCCACTGGCGGAGGACGGCGCGGACGGGAGCGGCACCCTCGGCCCGCCGACCCTGGCCGTCCTGGCCGTCCTGGCCGTCCTGGCCCGTGAGGCCGCACTCGACGCTGCCGCCGGCCTGCCCGCCGCCGTCCCCGGATACCGGGACGCCGCCGGGGAGTTCGCCCGGCTCTACGGCGCCGACGGCCCGACCGGATTCCTCGTGCGCCCGGACGGGTACCTCGGCGCCCGCTTCCCGCTGCCCGGCACGGCGACAGCCCTGTCCGGCTACCTGGCCTCGCTGTCCGCGCCGGCCGGCCCCGGGTCCTGACCCGAGGGCGGCCGGTAGCTTCTGATCTTCCTGTGGGGTCCCGGGATCGGCATCCCATCGACATTGATACGCGTATGCGTATGTATTGATGCACATCCGATGATCAGGGTGCATACCTTCAAGAGGTCGCCGCGGTCACCACGGATCCGAGCGGCCGCCCCAGCCTGAGATCCGTGCCCCGAAAGGGCCTGCTTGCCGATGCGTATGCCCCCTCGCTCCCTGCGCCGCTGCGTCCTCCCCGTGACGGCCGTCGCCGCGGTCACCCTGGGAACCGCCTGCGGCAGCTCCCAGCCCGAGGTCGTCGGCTCGGCCCGGATATCCACGCAGGACGGCACGGCCCGTTCGGCCCGGCTCACGTACGACTTCGGTGACACCGCCTACGCGCCTCCCGGCCTGGACGGCAAGCGCACGGAGCTGAAGGCCGCCGTCACCTACCCGCGCGAGCTGGGCGGGGGGAAGCACCCCCTGGTGATGATGCTGCACGGCTGGGGCGACACCTGCGCCGCGGGCGACGAGCCGGTCCGCGGGCAGGGCTGGCCGTGCGCCAAGGGCGCCGAGCCGGTCGACAACCACCTGGGGTACTCCTACCTGGCCGAGGCACTGGCCGAGAAGGGCTACGTCGTGGTGTCGGTCGCGGCCAACGGCATCCAGGCCCAGGAGAAGAACCAGGGGCACACCGCGCGTGCGGCCCTGCTGGACAAGCACCTGGAGATGTGGAAGCAACTCTCCACCGGGGAAGGCCCGCTGCGGGCGCTCAGCGGGTTCACCGGCCGTGTGGACCTGGACCGGGTCGGCACGCTCGGGCACTCGCGCGGCGGCGGGGGCGTCCTCGCCCAGGCGCTGGACAGCCACGAACTCCCGCCCGGCGTGACCCTCCGGGGCGCACTCGCCTTCGCGCCCGCCATGAACGGCATCGACGCCGCCAAGGAACGCATCACCCGCGTTCCCCTCTCGCTGGTCGCCGGAACCTGCGACGCCATGTGGGAGGTCAGCAAGGTCCCCATGGCGATGGCCGCCGGGAACCCGGACGTCGAACACCACGACGTGCCCGGCGGCAACCACAACTTCTTCAACACGGTCTGGACCCCCGGCACCGGGCCCGCTTTCGCGACGGACGATGTCGCCATCGAGAAGCGCCGGCGTCCCGGAGGCCGGTGCGAGAGCACGAACGGGACGGGCAGTCCCCGGCAGCTGGGGCCCGCGGAGCAGCGCGAGACCGCGATCCGCTACGCGACCGCGTTCTTCGACAAGCACCTGAAGTAGCAGCCTTCCTGCTGCCCGCCCCTCCTCCGGCCCCGCCGTATCCGGCGGCACGGCCGACAGCATTCCGGCAGGCGCCTTAAGGGTTCATTAAGGCGGCTCTGCGCATGCTGCTTCGGCCGCTGGATCTGCCGGGATGCCGGCATCGTTCCGCCGCGAGAGATCGCCTGCGCCATTTCTCCATGCGGGCATTTCCACCGCGCAGATGTCCACCGATCCATTTCCTATGACAAATCCAGGGTTTCCCCTCATGAATCGCTCGTTCAAGCGCCCCGTGCGCGACACTTCCTCCCGGCGCATCGTCATGGCGGCGGCCGCGCTCCTGGTGACGACTCTCACCGGCTGCTCCACCCTGAACGGGGTCGTCTCGCCGGCAGCCGTCCGCGCCGAGGCGGTCCGCTCCCTCGGCAAGCCCGGTTCAGGGCACGCGTCCGGCCCGGTGGACTGCAACGTCGCCAAGTGCGTGGCCCTCACCTTCGACGGCGGCCCGAGCGAGCCGACGCCCCACCTGCTCGACTACCTGAAACGGGAAAACGTCCCGGCCACCTTCTTCCTCCAGGGGAAAGGCCACACGGACACCTACCCCGACACCGTGCGCCGCATGGCCGACGAGGGTCACGAAATAGCGAACCACACCTGGTCGCACGAGAACCTCACCGAACTCACCCCTGACCAAATACGGGCAGAAATAGAGCCGGTGCAGAAGGACATAGAGAAGGCGACGGGCCGTGCACCCACCCTCATGCGCCCTCCGGGCGGCGCCACCAATGACGAGGTGAAGAAGGTGATGAAGGAACTCGGCCTGGCCCAGATCCTGTGGAGCGTCACCGCGAAGGACTACGCGACCACCGACAGCGCACTCATCGAGCAGCGCGTACTCGACCAGACCAAGCGGGACGGGATCATCCTGCTCCACGAGCGCTACTCCGGAACCATCCCCGCCGTCCCCGAGATCGTCCGCGAACTCCGCGACCGCGGGTACACCTTCGTGACCGTCTCCCAACTCCTCGCGCCCGCCCACCCCGAGCCCGGCAAGGTCTACCGTCCCTGACCGGTCCGCCGCCCCGGAGCCCGAGCGCCGAGGCGGGGGGCGGGGAGGGTCACCGGCGCCCTGCTACCGAGGGAGCCTGAGGAGGAAGGCCGCGCCCCGGTCGGCCGGGGTGACGGCGAGGGTTCCCCGGTGGTGGTGCGCGAGCTCCCGGGCGATGGCGAGGCCGAGGCCGCTGCCGCCGGTGTCACGGGTCCGTGCTTCGTCGAGGCGGGTGAAGCGGTCGAAGATGCGCTCGCGGTCCGCTTCGGGGATCGGGGCGCCGTCGTTGTGGACGGTGCACTCCACCCATCCGGGCCGCAGGTCGAGCGAGACGGCGACCCGGGTGCCGGCGTGGCGGGCCGCGTTGTCGAGGAGGTTGCGCAGCAGGCGCCGCAGTTGGTCAGGGTCGCCCGGGACGGTGACGGCTTCGCCGGGGGCGTCGAGGGTGAGGTGTGCGGCGGCTTCGGGCCGGGTGTGGGGCAGTTCGAGGAGGAGTTCCCGGATGAGCCCGGTGAGGTCCACCGGCGACCTCTTCGGCGGTGGCGCGGAGGCGTTGTCGAGGCGGGCGAGGGTGAGGAGGTCGTCCACGAGGTACTGCAGTCTCGTCGTGGCCTGGAGGGCGCCCGCGAGGGTGCCGGGCCGCTGGGGCCCGGTGACGGCGACCTCCAGGGTGGTGCGCAGGCCGGTGACGGGGCTGCGCAGTTCGTGGGCGGCATCGGCGATGAACCGGCGTTGTCGGTCGGCGTGGGCGTCGAGCCGGTCGAGCGTCTGGTTGGTGGTCCGGGCGAGGCGGGTGATCTCGTCCTCGGCCTCGGGGACCGGGACCCGGGTGCCGGCGCCCGGCTGGTCGACGGTGGCGAGGCGGGTGCGGATGGCTTCTACGGGGCGCAAGGCGCGGGTGGTCGCCACCCAGGCGCTGAGGGCGACGATCAGGGCGGCCAGCGGTACCGCGGTGGCCAGGGCCGGGACGAGCGCGTCGGCGGCGCGGGCCGCCTCGCCCCGGGTGACGGCGACGTAGACGGTGTAGCGGCCGGATGGAGGCGCCGACTCGTTGGGGGCGCTCGGGTCGAGCTTGTGCGCCTCGATGCTGGTGCCGGCCATGTCCACGGTCTGCCCGCTCAGTTCCGCCGCTTGGGCGAGGCAGTCCCGGACGGGCTGTCCGGTCGTGGTGCGCGTGGGGTCTCCCGTACACGCGGCGGCCGGCGTGCCGAAACGGACCGTTGCGAAGGTGGCCCAGCCGGGTCGGGCCGAGGCGGGTGCGGGCGAGAGGTCGTCGACGGCGTCGGGGAACGCTTCCAGGAGCCAGGACCGGAACGGGCCCTGCGGACCGATGATCACCACGGGGTTCTGGGCGATGATGTCGCTGGTGGATTCCCGGTCCCTGGCCCGGGTGCCGGCGAACTCCTCCGCGACCGAGCGGGACTGGGACAGGGCGCGGCCGCGGGCGGCTTCCATCTCGTTGGAGTAGACGTCGTGGTGCAGCCACCATGCGCTGCCGCCCGCGAGCACCAGGGCGGCCGCGCCCGAGGCGAGGGCGGTACGGGCCCGGGTGGGCAGCCGGGTCCACCAAGGGAACATCCGGGCGCGGGTCCGGGGAGCGGGCTCAGGCTCCTGCGGCACGTCGGGCACGTCGGGCACGTCGGGCACGTCGGGCACCTCGGGGAGCCGAGGCGGCTGGGGGAGCTCAGGCATGCGACTCGTCCAGGCGGTAGCCGTACCCCCGGACCGTCACGATGCTCCGGGTGCCGTACGGATGGTCGATCTTCCGGCGCAGGAGGCTGATGTAGACCTCCACGATGCTCGCCGCGCCCCGGTAGGCGATGTCCCACGCCTCGCCGAGGACGGCCTCCTTCGACAGCACCCGGCCCGGCTCGCGCATCAGGCATTCCAGTACCGCGAACTCCTGGCCGGTGACCTCGATGCGCTCACCGCCACGACCACAGGTCCGCGCCCGCGGGTCGAGCCAGAGGTCGCCGGCCCGCAGCACCTCGTGCTGCCCGGGGTCCGCGGCCGTGCGGGTGCTGCGCCGGATCAGCGCACGCAGGTGCGCCGTGAGGACGAGTAGGGCGAACGGCTTCGTCAGGTAGTCGTCCGCCCCGGTGTCCAGGCCCTCGGCCTCGTCGAGTTCCCCGTCCCTCGCCGTCAGCATCAGCACCGGCGTGTCCACACCCAGGGCCCTGAGCCGGCCGCAGACGGCGAACCCGTTCAGCGACGGCAGCATGACGTCCAGGACGATCGCCGCGAAGTCGCCCGTGGCACCGAGCTCCACCGCGGACAGACCGTCAGCCGTGAGGGTGACCGCGTACCCCTCGCCCTCCAGCCCGTCGCGCACCGCGGCCGCGATCACCGGATCGTCCTCCACCACCAAAATGTCCACTTTGCCAGCATGCCACTCACGAGCTCCCGACCAGGATGACCAGGCCTTCAGGAACGGTTAAGCAGGTTCTGCGCACAGTGGGCCGGCGCGAGTACGCGCACCCCGGCTCCCGCCGTCGAGGATCCCGCCTCCGATACCGAAGGACCTGTCGCCCCATGCGTATTTCCTTCCTGCTCCACAATGCCTACGGCATCGGAGGCACGATCAGGTCGACGTTCAACCTCGCCGCCACCCTCGCGGAACACCACGACGTGGAGATCGTCTCGGTGCTCCGCCACCGCGACGTGCCGACCATGAGCGCACCCGCGAACGTCCGCCTCACACCCCTGGTCGACCTGCGCGCCGGATCTCCGGACTACGACGGTGACGACCCGCACCACGCCCTGCCGGCCAGGGTCTTCCCCCGTGCGGACGGCCGGCACAAGCAGTACAGCCGCCTCACCGACGAACGGATCGGACGGTACCTGTCGGCCCTGGACGCCCACGTGATCGTCGGGACCAGGCCGGGGCTGAACGTGCACATCGCCCGGCAGGCCCACTCCGCCGCCGTCAGGGTGGGGCAGGAGCACCTCACCCTCTCGGGCCACGGCTTGCGCCTGCGCCACGAGATACGCCACCGCTACCAACTGCTGGACGCCGTCACCACCGTGACCGAGTCCGACGCGCACGCCTACCGGCGGCTCGGCCTTCCCTCGACGAGGGTGGAGGCGATTCCGAACAGCGTGCCGGCCGCCTCCGCGGAACCGGCCGACGGCACCGGCAAGGTCGTCGTGGCGGCGGGCCGGCTCACTCCGGCGAAGCGGTACGACCTGCTCGTCCGGGCCTTCGCCCGGGTCGTCGCCCGCCATCCGGACTGGCAGCTGCGCATCTTCGGCAGCGGCGACGCCACCGGCAACGAGAGGGAGAGCCTGGCCGCCCTCATCGGCGAACTCGGACTGAGCCGCAACGCCCATCTCATGGGCAACGTCGACCCGCTGGAGCCCGAGTGGGCCAAGGGATCCATCGCCGTGTCCACGTCCGACCAGGAGTCGTTCGGCATGACCATCGTCGAGGCGATGCGCTGCGGCCTCCCCGTCGTCTCCACGGACTGCCCCGTGGGACCGCGCGAGATCATCGAGGACGGGGTCGACGGACGCCTCGTCCGCCCCGGCGACGCGGACGGCATCGCCGCCGCGCTGCTCGCACTGGCGGACGATGCCGAGCTGCGGCGGCGCATGGGCGAAGCCGCCCTGGCGAACTCGGCCCGCTTCGACCCCGCCCGCATCGCGGAACGCCATCTGGACCTCTACCGGGACCTGCTGCGGCGCGGCCCCGGACGACGCTCGCTCGGTCCCGCGCGGGAAACCGCGCACCGCGTACGCATCGGCGCGGTCGACACGGCCCACGCCCTGCGTTCCACCGCCCGCGGGGTGCTGGCGAGGTACCGCGCCGCCTGATCCCGGGGCAGGGGTGGGCAAGACCCCGCTCAGGCGCGCGAGTACCGCAGCAGCACCACCCCGTTGCCGAACGTGCGGGTCTCCTCCAGCCGGAGCGGGACCGTGCCGTCGGAGGGCGGGAAGAGGGGGTGGCCGCGGCCGATGCGTACGGGGTGCACGTAGATCCGGTACTCGTCCACCAGACCGTGGCGCAGGAACGAGGCGGCGAGGTCCGCCCCGCTCAGGGTCAGGTCACCGCCCGGGGCGGCCTTGAGGGCCTCGACCTCCTCCGGTACGACCTCCCGGAGCACGGTGGCGTTCGGGTCGGCCTGCTCGGCGGGCAGGGTGCGCGAGTACACGAACTTCCGTGCGGAGCGCCAGATGCCCGCGAAGTCCGTCTCCACCGGGGACGCGTCCGGATCGGCGCCGGCGGTGGGCCAGTAGGCGGCCATCTGCTCGTAGGTGACCCGGCCCATCAGCATGCCGCCGATCGACCGGACTTCGTCGTTCATGTGCTGGTGCAGCTCTTCGTCGACGAGGCCCCAGTCGAGCTGCCGCTCCGGGCCCTCGTAGTAGCCGTCGAGGGAGACCTGCGACATCAGGATGATCTTTGCCATAACGGACCAGACTACGCGCCGTCCATACTGGGCGGCGTGAAGAGCGAAGCCGACACCGTAGACATGGCCGACACCGCCGATACCGTCCTGTGCGCCGTCGAAGGCCGTACCGGGGTGATCACCCTCAACCGTCCCAGGGCCCTCAACGCCCTCACCCACCCCATGGTGCTCCGCATCACCGGGGCCCTGACCGGCTGGGAGCGGGATCCGGGAGTGGAGCAGGTGCTCATCCGCGGCGCGGGCGAGCGGGGGTTGTGCGCCGGCGGGGACATCCGGGCCATCCACGACGACGCCAAGGCCGGGACGCGGGCCTCCGCCGCCTTCTGGCGCGACGAGTACCGGCTCAACGCGTACATCGCCCGCTACCCCAAGCCCTACGTCGCCCTCATGGACGGCATCGTGATGGGCGGCGGAGTCGGCGTGTCCGCCCACGGCGGCGTCCGCGTGGTCACCGAGCGCTCCCGCGTCGCCATGCCCGAAACCGGCATCGGCTTCGTCCCGGACGTCGGCGGCACCCACCTGCTGGCCCGCGCCCCCGGCCTGCTCGGCACCCATCTCGCCCTCACCGGCTCCGCGGTGGGCGCCGCCGACGCGCTGCTGTGCGGGCTCGCCGACCACTTCGTACCCGCCGCCCAGCTGCCGGAGCTGACCGCCGAGCTCGCCGCGGCCCCGGCCCGGGAGGTGCTGGGGCGGTACGCCGCCGAGCCCGCGCCGGGCGTGCTGGCCGGGGCGCGGGACTGGATCGACCACTGCTACGCCGCCGCCACCGTCGAGGAGATCGTGGACCGGCTGCTCGGGTACGGGGAGGCGGAGGCCAAGGAGGCCGCCGCGACGATCCTCGCCAAGTCCCCGACCGCCCTCAAGGTGACCCTGGAGTCCGTGCGCCGGGCCGCCGCGCTCGGCGCCCTGGAGCCGGTGCTGGAACAGGAGTTCCGGGTCTCCTGCAATGCGCTGACCTCGCCCGACCTGGTGGAGGGCATCCGGGCGCAGGTCGTCGACAAGGACCGCACCCCGCACTGGTCCCCGGCCACCCTCGGCGAGGTCACCGAGCAGGACGTGGCCCGCTTCTTCGCCCCGCTCGACGGGGACGACCCCGGGATCGCCGCGGGCTGAGCCCGTCCGCGGCGCGGGGGCCTTGCGTCAGCGCCCCCGCGCCCGGTACGGATCGCGGATCAGGGCGATCTCGGCCCCGTGGTGCAGCAGTTCCTGGTCGACCCACCAGACGATGTCGACGAACGGCTCCGCAGCGTCGCTTGCCGGCAGTCCGGGACCGGCTCCCAAACCAGGCGGGGGCACGGGAGCGTGTTCCTGTCCTAGGCGGTGGTGGTGGTGTCCGCGACGGTGGCGTCGGTGGTCGGCTCGGGCGCGGTTTCCACCCAGTCGACCAGCTCGATGATCACACCGTTGGGGTCGGAGACCAGGAACACCCGCTCGCCCCAGGGCTCGACCCTGGGCTCCATGACGATCGGGACGCCCTCGGAGCGCAGTCGTTCGTACTCGGCGGGCAGGTCGGCCACGGTGAACGCGAGCAGTACTCCGGCGGCGTGCTGCTCGCGGAGGTCTTCGGGGAGCACCTCCAGGCCGCGCCGTACGAAGACCACGTTCGGGCCGTCGGGGTGGGAGAGGGAGGCGAAGCCGTCGGCGGCCATCGACTCCTTGAATCCGAAGTGCCTGGTCAGGAAGGCGGAAGAGGTGGTGGTGTCCTCGACGGTGAGGCAGATGGCGGTGTCGGTGATCCGCATGGGGTCCTCCTGATATCGTGGCTCGGAGTTTCATTATACACAGTATTCTATACGGCGTAGAAGATTAAATGCACGGAGCTCGACTGAGCGGGCTGGCGGGCTGCCGGAAGGCGGCGGAAGGGGTCTGGAGTGACCACTGACCGGAGCGGCGCGGGCGACCCCGTCCGCACGTTGGAGCTGCTGTGGCGCGAGCCGGGGCAGGGGGCGCCCAGCGGGCGGCGCGGACCCCGGCAGGGGCTGACCGTCGATGCCGTCGTCGACGGCGCGATCGCGCTCGCCGACGAGGCGGCGGGCGAGGGGCGGTCGGGACTGGCCGCGCTGACGATGCGGGCGCTGGCCCAGCGGCTGGGGGTCACCCCCATGACCCTCTACACCTACGTCCCCGGCAAGGCCGAACTGCTCGACCTGATGCTGGATGCCGTCTACCTGGCCATGGAGCGCGGCGAACCGTCCCCGGACGGGTCCTGGCGGGAGAAGGTGGCCCGCGTCGCCGAGGAGAACCGCGCGCTGTTCCTGCGGCACCCGTGGATCGGCGAGCTGTCCGTCACCCGCCCCCCGCTGGGCCCCGGGGTGATCGGCAAGTACGAGCACGAGCTCGCGGCCTTCGACGGCATCGGCCTCACCGACGTGGAGATGGACGCGGCCCTGACCCACCTCCTCGGCTTCGTCCACGCCCAGGCCCTGGCGGCCGCCGACACCGCCGCGCACAACGCCCGTCAGAGCGACCAGGAGTGGTGGGAGCTCAGCGCCCCCCTGCTGGAGCGGGCCATGGATCCGGAGCGCCACCCCCTCGCCGTGCGGGTCGGCAGCGCGGTCGGCGGGTACAGCCCCGAGACCGTGTGGGACTTCGGCCTGCGCTGCGTCCTCGACGGGATCGCCCGGCTGCTGGAGCGGGGCTGATCGGACGCGGTCCGGCCTGACCGCAAAGGCGCGTCCTACCGGTAGCCGGTGGGGTCCGCCGGGAGGTCGGGGTCCTGTACCTCGACCATGTACCGCCAGGCGTCCGGCCGGCTGCCGTCCACGTCCGTGAAGCCGTAGACCTGGGCGAGCTGCCCGCTGGAGAGCGACTGCCCGTTCCAGCGCGACAGTTCCGGGTCGGCGGCCAGGGCCGCGACCGCGCGGCCGACGTAGAACGGGGTCTCCGAGATGCCGAAGTGCGGGACCGTCTTCAGGGCGTCCCGCCAATTCGCCTCGGTGACACCGAAGTTGTCGAGCATCATCTCCGACCGGAGCCAGCCCGGGGTCAGGGCCACCGCCGTCGCCCCGCGCGGTCCCACCTCGTGCCCGAGTGCGAACGCCATGCGCAGCACGGCCGACTTGGCGATGTCGTAGAAGAAGGAGACCCGGTAGCGGCTCGCGTTGTACTCCGCCGTGCCGTCCGTCATCTCCACCACCAGCCCGCCCGGTTCGCGCAGCAGCAGCGGGAGCGCGTAGTGGCTGGTCACCGCGTGGGTCTCCACGGCGAGCCGCAGCAGCCGCAGCCCCTTGTCCAGATCGTGTTCCCAGACCGTGCTCTCCCACTCGAAGAGCCGCTCGCCGCCCCAGATGTCGTTCACCAGCACGTGGAGCCGGCCCTGCTCGGCGTCGATCCGCCCGACGAGGGCCTCGACCTGACCGGGCACCAAGTGGTCCGCGACCACCGCGATTCCGCGGCCGCCCGCCGCCGTGACCAGTTCGGCCGTCTCCTCGATCGTCTCGGGGCGGTCGTACTCCGAACGCCTGCCCCGCGTACTGCGCCCGCTCACGTACACGGTCGCGCCCCGCGCCCCCAACTCGACCGCGATGCCCCTGCCCGCGCCCCGGGTCGCCCCGGCCACCAGGGCGACCTTGCCTTCGAGAGTCCGCTGTACCTGCGCCATGACCTCGACCCTACGACGCCCGCGCGCGGCGGGGGCGGTGCGGCGCGCCTGCGGATTCCCGGGACGGGACGGGTGCGGTCTTGAACAACCGGCCCACCAGGCCGCACTGTTGGCGGAGATCCGTTCGTATTGTCAGGAGACAGGCTTGTCCACCGACCCCGCGCAGGCATCCGAGCCGACGCCCCCGTCCACGCCCCCGCACGTCATCGACCCCGCCGGCGGCTGCCCGCACGCGCTCAACGCCCGGCTGCGCGCGCAGGGCGCCGTGGCCGAGGTGGTGCTTCCCGGTGGGGTGCCCGGCGCGGTCGTCCTCGGTCACGAGGCGCTGAAGGAGTTCCTCGCCCACCCCGACGTGGCCAAGGACGCCCGGCACTTCCCCGCCCTGCACGACGGCACCATCGCCCCGGACTGGCCGCTGCGGGTCTTCGCCAACGCCCAGGGGATGCACACCGCCGACGACGCCGACCACCGCCGGCTGCGCTCCCTGGTGGGCAACGCCTTCACCGTCCGCCAGGTGGAGCGGCTGCGCCCCCGCATCGAGGAACTGACGGCCGACTTGCTGGAGGGCCTGGACCGGGCGGCGCAGACGTCCCCCGACGGGGTGGCGGACCTGCGCACGCACTTCGCGCTCCCGCTCCCGATGAGCGTGATCTGCGAGCTCCTCGGCGTGAACCCCGAACACCGGGGGCGGCTGCACGAGCTGTCCAACACCGTCATCGTCGCCACCGACACCACGCCGGCCGAGGTCATGGCGGCCGTGCGCGAGCTCGTCGAGCTGATCGGCGCCATCGCCGCGACCCGCCGGGCCGATCCGGGCGAGGACCTGACCAGCGCGCTGATAGCCGCCCGCGACGACGACGGCGACCGGCTCAGCGAGGCCGAACTCACCGGCACCATGCGGCTGATGCTGGTGGCGGGCCACGAAACCACGCTCAACCTGATCAGCAATGCCGTCCGCGCCCTGTGCACCCACCGCGACCAGCTCGCGCTGGTCCTGGAGGGAAAGGCCACCTGGTCGGACGTGGTCGACGAGACCCTGCGCTTCGACGGCCCGGTCAGCTGGTTCCCGTTCCGCTACCCGACCCGCGATCTGACCATCGACGGGACCCTGATCCCGCAGGGCACCCCGGTCCTCGCCGGTTACACGGCGGCCGGCCGCGACGAGGCCTTCCACGGCCCGGACGCCGACCGCTTCGACCTGACCCGCCCCACCGCGGCCCGCCACCTCTCCCTCGGGCACGGCGCCCACTACTGCGTCGGAGCCCCGCTCGCCCGGCTGGAGGCCACCATCGCCCTGGAAGCCCTCTTCTCCCGCTTCCCGGACCTCGACCTGGCCGTCCCCGAAGCCGAACTCCCGCACCAGCGAAGCTTCATAGGAAACAGCGTCGAGTCGCTGCCGGTCCGCCTACGGGGCTTCGGCGGGCGGTGAGATCTCGGTGCTCAGCCACCCCAGTGCGTCGGGGTACATCGCGATCCAGGTCTGGAAGTTGTGCCCGCCCTGAGGGCGGACCAGCGTCTTGACCCGGACCCCGGAGTTCTGGGCCGCCTTCGTGAAGTCGGTCAGCTGCTGCGGCGGGCTGTCCTTGTCCTGCGCGGAGGTGGCCAGGAACAGCCCCACATCCGTGTTCTTGTCGTGCTTCGCCTGCTGGACCAGCCACATCGGGCTGTTGCGCTCGCGCAGCACGGGATCCGACAGCACCTCCGGGTCACCGGTCAGCGGATCCGGGTCCAGGGCGGCGCCCGCCCGGAACGCCTTCGGGTACTGGAGCGGCAGCTTGGCGGCGCAGAAGGCCCCGGTGGAAATGCCCATCAGCCCCCAGCCCTGGGGCTCGGGGAGCGTGCGGAAGTTCTTGGCGACCAGGTCCGGCACGTCCTCGGCGAGCCAGCTCGCCACCTTCCGCTGCGGGGTGTCCGTGCAGTCGGTGTTGACCCCTCCGGGATACAGGTCGGGGATCACCAGGATGAAGGGGTGGGCCGCACCGAGCTGGACGAGCTTCTCCAGGGCGCCGGGCATCTCACCGATGTCGATCCAGGAGCGGGGCGAGCCCGGATAGCCGTGCAGCAGCATCAGCACGGGGAACCGGGTCTTGTCCGCGCCCGGTGCGTCGTACTCCGGGGGAGTCCATACGATCACCTGGCCGGCGAGCTTCGAGTGGGAGCCGCGGAAGTACGTGGTGCGGGTGCCGTCGCTGGCGGGGGTGAACTTGGCCCGCCCCAGCGGCGGCCCGGTCATGGCGGCGTCGTTCTGCCCGGCGTCGGTGCCCAGCAGGTCGTCCCAGGAGGAGTAGAGGCCGTAGCTCCCGTTGATCCAGGTGGCCACCACGCAGATGGCGGTGAACTGGCACAAGCCGATCATCAGCAGCCGGGCCGGCCAGCGTACCCAGCCGGGGCCGGGGATGCGGTTCCACAGGAGCAGCGCGGCGAGCATCGCGAGTGCGGTGACGACGATCAGCGTCACGAGGAACGACGTACTGGTCAGCTCCACTGCGCCGGCTCCTGACGTACGACGGAATGATGGAGAATTCCGGACAATACGCCAAATCTACGATGCGCACCGCCCGGGGGAGAGGGCGGCGCGCATCGTGTCGGACCCGGGGAAGGGATCGGGAAGGGACCGGGAGGGGCGGGGAGAGCGGTCGGGCGGGGAGCCGGTCTCAGATCAGGAAGCGGTACCGGCGGACGAGCGCGGTCCGGCGCCAGGCCCGGCCGAGTCCGAAGTGGTCGCCCGCGGCGGTCGCGGCGACGGCCGCTCCGGCCACCGCGAGGATCCAGTGGTTGTCGGTGACCGGGTTGGTCTCGGGCAGCATCGTGACGAGCCACATGAAGCCCATCATCATCGCGCAGGACACGGCGGCGATCCGCGTGCCGATGCCGAGCAGGAACGCCAGGCCGATGCCGAGCAGGCCCGTCATGAAGATCAGGTCAAGCCAGTCGGCGCCGGCTACCGAGTCGAAGGTGTGGGCGAAGGGGCCCTTGGTCCCGTGCAGCAGGAACCCTTCGGTCGGCGAGCCGCCGTTGATGACGGACTTGGCCGAGGGGGTGCTGAATCCGAGCCCGAACAGCTTGTCCAGGAAGGGCCAGATGAAGGTCCAGGCGACCAGGACGCGGAGGGCGGCGAGGGCGGTGCGGGCCGGCAGGGCGAGTGTGGGGCCGCTCTCACCTCCGGCCGTTCCGGCGGCCGGACCCGTAGCGGTGATCTTGCGGGAAGGGGTGAGCAGAGTGGCCATGACGTGCACCTTTGTCCGTTGCCAGGGGCTTGTGAATGCATTCACAATCTACGATCCTTATCTGGCGTGAACGAACGGCGAAGATCCCGAACCGAGGGGCCGGGAGACCTCGCAGGTCAGGACCTTCGCCCTGCGGTAGATTCACCGCCTGTTCACCTGCGCGGTTCCGGGGCTTTCGGGCGGGCTGGTGTCGTATGAGGCATGATCGACGGGGATATGCGGAAACTGCAGAAAACGCCGAAAGTAACGAGTCGCCGGATTCGTTCCGGAGCGCGGGCCGGAAGGTCGCCGGTGGTGCCGTCGCGCGCGGGCTACCAGGTCAAACTGCTGGTCGACCCGGCCCGGGTGCTCGACGCCGACGGCCTGCCCACGCCCGCCGCGGCCGCCGCGCTGTCGCTCGGCGCGCCCGGCCGCACGGAAGTCGCCCAGTACATGGACGACGCCGGGCGCAGCCTCAACGGGCAGGGCTGGATCGTCCGCATCCGGCGCCACGACGACGAGAACCGGATCCGCCTCGCCTACAAGGCCCGCTTCGACATCGAGGGCGACGGTACGGACCCGGCCGCCGTGCGGCGCGTGATGGACCAGGCCTCCGTGCACAACTTCTGTGCGGGCGACGGCAATTACACCGTCCAGGTCAACCTCAGCCACACCCGCGCCACCCTCGACTTCACCAACAAGAAGTGCCGGCCGGTGCCGGGACTGGCGCCCGGCGAACTGCCCGGGCTCGATGCCTCGCGCGCCCTCGTCCTGGATCGCCTCCCCGGCAAGCTCGCCAAGTGGGGTACGAAACCTGCCGGTTGGGCAGAGTCGGTCACCGCTTCATCCCGACTCCACGGTCCCGTAAGGCAGGCCAACTATCCTGGCCGGATGCTCGATCACGCGATGGAGACGCAAGTCAGCCGGCTGCGGACCGCATCCGGCGAGCTGACCTGGTTCGCCGAGATCACGGCCAAGGGGCGCACCCTGTGCGATGCGGTCGAGCTGCGCTCCGACCTGATGGGCAAGCTCCGCGCCGAGGGCTGGCTGCTGGAGCGGGACGCCTTCAAGACCGACCTCATCCTCGGCCGGTGAACACCTCCGCGCCCGCACCGATACGCGTGGCCCACCTGGCCGACCTGCACATAGGCTCCGAGCTGCGCGGCCTGGCGCAGTACCCCGGGGCGCCCGCGATAGACCGGCGCGAAGCACCGTACGAGGCCCTGAGCGCGGCCGTGCACCGCATCGTCGGGGGCGGCTACGACGCGGTGCTCATCGCCGGGGACGTCTTCGACCGCCGCCACACCGACGCCCGGGCGCTGGCCGCCTGCCAGGACGCGCTCGGCGCCTTCCACGAGGCGGGCCTGCACACGGTGGTGGTCTCGGGCAACCACGACGCCGAGACCCCGCTGCCGCACAAACTGAACCTCCCGCCCTCGGTGCGCTGGCTCGGCGCCGACGCCCCCGAGTCGGTGACCTGGCCCGACCTCGGCATCACCGTCCACGGCCAGTCGGTGGCCGTGCCCGACGAGCGGCGCGACCTCGCGGCCGGCCTTCCCCGCGCGGTACCCGGCGCCGTCAACATAGGGCTGCTGCACACCAGCCTGCACGGGGCCTGGAGCCGCCGGATCTGCGCACCGTCCGACCCGCGGACACTGGCCCGCGCCGGATACGACTACTGGGCGCTGGGCCACGTCCACCACCGGCTGGTCCCCGGCGCCGGCGCCTTCGCCGCCTACCCCGGCAACACGCACGCCCGCGGCCCCGGAGAGTCGGGCGGCCGCGGTTTCACCGAGCTGCTGATTGAAGGCCCCGCCACGGAGCCGGACCGGGACCGGGACCCGGACCCGGGCCCGGGGCGCGAACGCCGCCGGATCGGGATCCTCCCGGTGGACACCGCCCCGGTGCGCTACGAGACGCTCCACCTCCCGCACCCGCAGACCGCCGAGGCCGACCTGAGGGAGCGCTTCGCGTCCGTCCCCCCGCCGCCCGCCGGCGGCGCCGTCGTCTGGACCCTCAGCGCCGCCACCCCGCCCGGCCTGCTCCACGAGGCCCGGTCCCTGGCGGGCCCGTCCGCCATGATCTGCCCGGCCGAGGGCCCGCCGGGCGGGGGCCCGGCCGTCGCCTGCTGACCCGGCCCGGCCCGTACAGCCACCTCCTAGCCCCGGACCCGGACCGTCACCGCGTGCCATCCCGTGGCCCCGTCGGGGACGGTTCCGGTGCGGTCGCCCGTCTGCGCGGCGCCGGTGCGGTCCGTGGCGCGGACCTCCAGGGTGTGCCCGCCCGGAGCCGCCTCCCAGATCCACACCCACTGGCGCCAGGTGTCGTCCCCGTCCGCCGTGCCGAGCCGGGCATCCCGCCACGGGCCGGCGTCCACGCGTACCTCGACCCGGGCGATGCCCCGGTGCAGCGCCCACGCCACCCCCGCGACGGCCACCCCGCCCGCGGTGACCTCGGCGAAGGGGCGCGGGGTGTCGATGCGGGACTGGGTCTTGACCGGAGCCTGCTGAGCCCAGGAGCGGCGCACCCAGTACGCGTCGTACGCGGCGAAGGTGGTCAGCCGCAGCTCGCGCAGCCACTTGCACGCGGAGACGTACCCGTACAGGCCCGGCACGATCATCCGGACGGGGAAGCCGTGCCGGAAGGGGAGCGGCTCGCCGTTCATCCCCACGGCCAGCAGCGCCTCACGGCCGTCCATCACCGCCTCCACGGGGGTGCCGAGGGTCATCCCGTCCACCGAGCGCGCCACGAGCTGATCGGCCCGGCCGCCCTGCGACGGCGGTCGCACCCCCGCCTCGCGCAGCAGATCGGCGAGGCGCACGCCCAGCCAGCGGGCATTGCCCGCGTACGGGCCGCCGACCTCGTTCGACACGCAGGTCAGGGTGGCGTCGTGCTCGACCAGGGGGCGGGCGAGCAGGTCCCGCAGGCCGAGGTCGAGGGGCCTGGAGACCCCGTCCCCGTGCACGCGCAGCCGCCAGGTGTCCGCGTCCACGCGCGGGACGACCAGCGCGGTGTCCACCCGGTAGAAGGCCCGGTTGGGAGTGACGAAGCGGGTGGTACCGGGGATCCGCAGGTCCGAGCCGGCCGGTACGGGTAGGGCCGGGGCGGCGGGCGGCGGAAGGACGAGCCGGGCCCGGGAGGCCGTGGCTCCCGCGTTCCCGAAGGCGCCGAGCCGCCGCCCCGCGTACCCGGCACCGGCCGAGAGGGCCAGGGTGGCGACGGCGAGGCGACCGAAGCCGCGCCGGTCCATGGCGCCGGGCGGGCCGCCTCCCGAGGGCCGCGGGCGGGGCCGGGGGATGGCTCTGACCAGCAGGTACAGCACTCCGGCGGCCGTGAACCCGCCCACCAGCGAGGGCAGCGCGTCCTGCCAGGCGGCCTCCGGCCGGCTGAGCGCGGCCGCCGCGCCGAGTACGCCGAAGGCGGCCGCGAGAGCCGTGCCCGCGGCCGGGCGGCGTACGGCGAGCAGCCCGGCCGCGATCGCCACGACGGCCAGCACGGCGATGATGCCCAGGGTCAGGACCAGCTTGTCGTCCGTACCGAACCGGCGGACCGCCCACTCCTTGACGGCGGCGGGGGTCGCGTCGACCACGGTCCCGCCGACGGCGGTGACCGGGGCGGCCTCGGGGCGTACGGCCGCCGCGGCCAGCTGGGCCAGAGCGAGCCCGGCGAAGGCGGCGAGCAGTCCGCTGACGGCGCCGAGCGCGGCCCGGCCCCGCCCTGCGGGATCGGCCCGCCCCGCTTGCGTACGGATCATGCGGAGTCACCGCCCGCCCCGCTCGGTGGGATGTGCCCCCCAGCTACCAGGGTGCATCCGAACCGGGGGTCCGCGCCTCGGGCGAGCCGGTCCCGGGCCCGCTCCACGGCCGCCGCTTGCGCAGTTCCACGATCCCGTCGGTGAGCCCTTCCCGCGGATCGGAGCGGCGGATCGGCTGCTGCTCCGCGTCCGAGGGCGGCCGTAACCGGCCGGTGGCGGGCAGCGCGGCGGGCGCGGGCGCGGCGGCCCCGTCGGTGAGGAACGTGAGCAGCTCCGGAGCCGCGGCGGTGAGGCGCGGGTCGGTCTCGGACATGGCGGGCGTCCTTCCGGCGATGGCGGCAACGGCTCCGGCGTCGCAAAGGGCGGTCGCCGGATGATGGTTCCGGTGACCGCCCCTGATCCGTTTCCGTCAGTTTCCTTCAGTGAACCCAGCACCGCGCCGGAGCGGTGGCCGGTCGGCCCGGTTGTCCCCCGGGCGGGTGGGGAGCTTCCCACCGAAGGGTGAGCGGCGCCTCATCGCGAGATCCCCACTTCCCTTGTGGTGTAGATCAGTTGACCTCGGGAAGGGTGGCGGCGATGCCGGACGCCAGGACGTACGGGTCACCGCTCGGCCGCGCCGGGTGGCGGGTGGTGAGCCGGGCCCAGTCGTCCTCGAAGGCGTGCCAGTCGATCGCCCTCGGCGCGGCGCGCTGCACGAGGGACTCCTCCAGCGAGGAGAAGTAGGAGGACCAGCGCCGGGCGTACAACTCGCTGATCAGGCCGCTCCATTCGCGGTTCGCGTAGTCGTGCAGGAAGCCGCCCTCGCTGGTGCTCTGCCGGCCCCACACGCTGAGGATCGAGCGGGCGTCGTACTCGTACCGGTCCTGTTCGGCCGCATCGGCGCCGTGCGAGCGGGCCGCCGAAAGCCAGGAGCCGAGCAGGAAGTTCGGATCGGAGCCGACGAGCGCGTCCAGCTGCTTCTCCCGGTAGGCCCAGTCGGCGGTCAGTTCCCGGAACAGGGCCAGGTCCTTGGCCTCGTAGGCCGCCTTGATCTTGGGCAGCAGCACCCGCGAGTGGTTGGCGAGGGCCTGCCGGGCGGTGTCCACCAGGTCGAAGCGGTAGGCGCTGGAGCCGCGCAGCCGGGGGTCCACCTTGAGCAGGTGGTCCAGGGCCCGGCGTACCGAACCCGCCTGATACCGCATCGCCTTGGGGCTCCAGTAGGCCGATCCCACCGCCGTCAGGCTCGGCCGGGCGGTGAACAGGCTGTCCTGGGACTCCGACCACAGCCCCGAGGAGGTGCTGTACGGGCCCTTGCGCAGTTCCTCCCAGGCCGCGGCGGCCGCGGTGTCCGGGGCCCCGTAGCGGCGGCCCGCGAAGTCCGCGAACCACTTCCGCTGGTCGATGGGGCCGGGCTCCCACGCCAGGTCGGTGAAGAGGTCGAAGGCCGCCGGATTGGTCCCGGTGGCCTCGGGCAGGTAGGCGATGCCGCCCAGCGCACTGTCGGGCTTCGCGCTCCAGGACTGGAACCGGTCGATCCACACCGAGGTGTTGGCGCCGATCGTCGTGTGCCCGCCGAAGTTGTAGATCGAGCCGATGGCGTACGAGGTCCCGCCCCAACGGGTTTCGCGGTCAAGCCGGTTGTACCGGTCGGAGAGCCCGTCCAGGATCAGCAGCTTCGAGGTGTCCACCCCGGCCAGCAGCTCCTTGGTCGGATCGTCCTGCCAGCCCAGCACCGCCCACAGCGCGCCCGGATGCGCCGCCCACAGGGCCTGCTGCACCGCCCCGGCGGCCGCCTTCACGTCCACCGAACCGGTCTGCCCGCCCTCGTGCAGCGGGCTCATCCGGTACATCGTGCTGTCGCCGAACACCGCGCGCTGCTCCGCGTAGTAGGCGGCGGCGAGCCGGGCGAAGGGCGGCGAGACCGGGTCCAGCCAGTCGGGCCGGTCGAAGCCCGCCCAGTCGCCCTGCGCAACGGTCACCGCGCCGGGATTGCGCCCGGCGAAGGACGGGGGCACCGTCCCGAAGTAGCCCGGCAGGACCGGGGTCATGCCGAGGCCGCGCAGCTGTTCGGCGATCCGGCCGCCGAGGGTGGCCCGCCCGCGCATCAGTTCCTCGGACACCGGACCGCCGAAGCCGCTCAGGTTCTGCAGCAGCCACCAGCTCTGGTGACCGGGGCCCGGGATCCACTCCCGCAGTTCCTCGGCGGTGTAGCCGAACCGCTGGAGCGCCCGGTAGTACGGGTACTCGGCGCCGACCTGCACGAACACCTCGTTGATCCCGTGCAGGGCGAGCAGGTCGATCTGCCGCTGGTGCTCCTCGAAGGTGCGGTACGGGCCCGAGTACCCGTCGTCGGTGTCGTTGAGCGCGTACCGGTGCGCCACCCGTGCGCTGCGGGTGACCGGGGAGGGCACCGCCGGCAGCTCGGCGGGCAGCACGCCGACGCTGTCGCCGGGCCAGCCGATGTCGGCTCCGGCGACGTGCTGGAGGTACCAGCCGACCCCGGTGAGCAGGGTGGCACCGGTGGAACCCCGGACGGTGATCGCACCGGCCGTGCCGGACACCGTGAAGGTGTCGGGCCCGGCTCCGGGGTCGGGCACCAGCGTGAACTGCCCCGCGTGGCGCGGCAGCAGCCGCTGCAGGGAGGCCCGCGCGGGGGAGGCGTCGAACGCCCGCGGCCGGGGCGCGGGCGGCGTCGCGGCGCCTCCCGCACCGGACCGGGCGGGGGACGTGGCGGGGGACGGGGAGGGGGGCTGGGATGGGGACGGGGCGGGAGGAGCCGTGGCTCCGGCGGCGGGAGCCGTCGCTCCGGGGGCGGCCCCGGCGACCGTCAGGGTGAGCAGGACCGCGGGCAGCGCGGCCAGGGTGACCCGGCGGCGAGCCCGCCGGGCGGCCCGGTCGCGTCGGGGGAGGGGGACCGGCATGCGCGTCGTCCTCGTTTTCGTCGGCTCGGTTGGCCCCGGCGCTGCGGCCGGCTCGCTCGGCTCGGTGGGTGGGTGCTTCCTCGTCTGATGCCTCGTCTGCTTCCCCATGGGGCGGGGCCGTCAGACCGGCAGGGCCCACGCCTGGTCGACCTGGTGGTCGCCGCAGGGCGTCAGCCGCAGCCGCTCGGCGGGGGTGCCCGGTTCGACGGGGGCCGCCGCGGGTGCCGGCGCCGTCAGGCAGAGCCCGCTCGCGTCCTCGACCAGCGCCCCGTCACGGCGGGGGGTCCAGCTCTGGCCCGGCTGTCGGCGCCGCTGATCGCCCGAGCAGTCGGCCAGCTCCACGAGGCCCTCCTCGCCCGCCGACAGGCAGGCGCCGGCCAGGCGCAGGCTGCCGTACCGGCCCAGGGTCCAGCGCTGGTCCGGTGCCCCCGTGCAGGCGGCCATCACGACGGCGCCGACGCCGGTGGTGTTCGCCCCGTCGGCGCAGGCGGCGGTCGTGCCGGAGCCCCGGCCGGCGATCTGCCCGGTGGGCACGGGCTCGGCGCAGCCGGTGCGCGGGGTGAGCCGCCAGACGCCCGTGTCGTGCGCGGCCAGCGTTCCGGTCAAGGTGTCGGACACCTCGCGGGTCTCACCGGTCCACAGGTCCTTCGCGTCGACGGTGCAGGAGCCCAGCCCCAGCCCGAGCTCGTCGAGCGGTACGCGGATGTCGCGGGCGGTGGCGGACCGGTTGAGCACGGCGACCGCGCGGTCCCCGTTCGCCAGCGGCCGCACCAGGATGTCGAAGGTGGCGTTCGAGGAGACCACCGCGCCCTGGACGCCCATCGGGTCCTGGTCCAGCGCGATCAGATCGGTGTTCCCGAGGGCGGCGAGCCCGTCCGGGGTGAGCTCGGATACCTGCGAGGACAGGATGAACGGCGCGGCCATCATGGCCCACAGGCCGACCTGGCTGCGGCTCTCCGCCGCGCTGAGTCCGGGGGCGCCCGCGATCAGGAAGTCGGGGTCGTTCCAGTTGCCGGGGCCCGCGTACCGGCCCAGCCAGCGGTTGTAGCCGTAGTTGCCCATGACCGAGCTCCAGCGCGAGGTGCCCGGGGCGGTCGGCTTGTAGACCTTGATGTCGCGGCCCTCGCGCCACAGCTGGCCGGTCTCCCCGACCCAGTCGATCACCTTGTGCCAGTCGGATCCGCCCCACTCGCCCTGCTGGAAGTAGGCGGGCGCCGAGGCGGACAGCACCATGTCCCGGCCGCTGTCGCGCAGCGCCTTGGCGACGGAGTTGTAGGCGTCGCGGTAGGCCTGCTCCTTGGTCTTGCCCTCGGGCACCCAGAGGTTGCAGCCGTCCATCTTGACGTAGTCCACCTCCCAGGAGGCGAACTGCCGGGCGTCGCGGGCGTAGTGGTCGGGGCCGCCGCCCTCGGGGGAGCCGCTGCCGGGGTAGCGCTCGCAGGTGAGCGAGCCGGCGTCCTGGTAGATGCCGAACTTCAGCTTCCTGGCGTGCAGGTACGCGCCGAGCCAGGCCATGCCGTGCGGGAACTTCTCCGTGTCGACGACCAGATTGCCCTCGGCGTCGCGGCTCTTGGTCATCCAGCAGTCGTCGATGGTGACGGTGTCGTAGCCCTTGGCGGCCAGGCCGGTGGCCACGAGCGCGTCCGCGTTCGCCACGACCTTGGCCTCGTCGATGTCGCACATGTAGTGCGCCCAGTTGTTCCAGCCCATGGGCGGGGTGAGCGCGAGCGGGGTGTCCGACGTCGCCTGGGGCTCGGCCGCCGCGGGGGCGGGGCAGAGCGCGAGGGCGAGCAGGGCGGCCGCGGTCAGACAGGGGAGCGACGCACGCAGGCGAGGCGGCACGGAGTCTCCTTGACGTGGGGGCTGTCGAGGGCTCAGTGCAGCGGTGTGACTACCCGCTGTCAACATAAGTCGGGGGTTATTGATCAATGACCAGCAATATGGGTGTAGTCGAGCACGCGCGAAGGAGGTAATGCGTCGCTCGATACGCTGGCTGTGACAGCGGCTGATACGATGTATCCCATGCCGAGAAGATCAGCCGCCCTGGACCGCGCCACCCCCGAGGCGATCGCCGCCGCCGCCCTGCGGATCCTCGACGACCAGGGGCCCGCCGCGCTCAGCTTCCGGGCCCTCGCCGAGCGGCTCGACGTCTCGCACGCCACCGTCCAGCGCCGCTGCACCGACCTCGCCGGCCTGCTCGACCTCTGCACCGAGCACCTCGCCGCCCAGCTGCCCGAGATCCCGGCCGGGGTGGGCTGGGCCGAAGCCACCGAGCGGCGGTTCACCGCCCTCTACCGGCTCCTCGCCGACCACCCCGGGCTGATGATCCTGCGCGGCGGCCGCCCCTGGCTCGGCCGGCAGCTGCTCGCCCGGCTCGTGGAACCGGCGCTCGCCGACAGCGTGGCCGCCGGGATGACCCCCGCCGGGGCGATGACCGTGTACCGGCGGATGTACCTGCTGACCCTGGGCAGCGCGGCCTTCGTCGACCACCGGGACCCGGCCGCCGCCACCGCCGCCTCGCGCGCGGCGCTGGCCGCCCTGGACCCCGCCGCGTTCCCCGTGCTCTCGGCCGGGCTGGCCGACGTACTGCCCTCCCTGACCGACCACGAGGTGTACTACGGCGCCCTGCGCCAGCTGATCGAGGCGAACCGGCCCGCCGGCGCCTGAGAAGAGTTTCGAACGACAGGAGTACGGGTCCATGGAACAGCAGCTCGACGCGGTGTCCCTCGACTACGGCGCAGTGCGCGCCGCCGCCGACCGGATCGCCGGGGCCGTACGGCCCGTCACGGTCATACCGGCGGGCGGAGGGATCTCGTACGCCCTGGAGTACCTCCAGCACACCGGCTCCTTCAAGGCGCGCGGCGCCCGCAACTTCCTCGCCGCGCACCGCGCCGCCGGGAGCCTCCCCGACACCGGGGTCACCATCGCCTCCGGCGGCAACGCCGGCCTCGCCTGCGCCTGGGCGGCCCGCGCCGAGGGCGTGCCCGCCACCGTGTTCCTGCCGGGCACGGCCCCGCGCGTGAAGGTGGAGCGGCTGCGCGGCTACGGGGCCGACGTACGGCTCGTCGGCGACCGGTACGCCCAAGCCCTCGCCGCATGCCAGGAGTTCGCCGCCGGGAGCGGGGCGCTGAGCAGTCACGCGTACGACCATCCGCTCATCGCGGCGGGCGCCGGGACCCTGCTCGACGAGATCCGCGCCGCCCTGCCCGGTCTGGACACGGTCGTCGTGGCGGTCGGCGGCGGCGGGCTGTTCGCCGGGATCGCGACCGCCGCGCGGGAACACGGCGTACGGGTCGTCGCGGCCGAGCCGGAGAACTGCCGGGCCCTGAACGCGGCCCTGGAAGCCGGCCGGCTCGTGGACGTCCCCGTGGATTCGGTGGCCTCCGACTCCCTCGGGGCCACCCGGGTCTCGGCGGACGCGCTGGCCGCGGTGCGGGCCCCCAACGCCGCCTCCGTCCTGGTCCCGGACGCGGCGATCACCGCGGCCCGGCGCGCGCTCTGGGACGAGCACCGCATCGTGGTCGAAGCGGGCGCGGCGACCGCCCTGGCGGCCGTACGCACCGCGCCCGGGCCGCTCGGGGAACGGGTCGCCGTGGTGCTCTGCGGGGCCAACACCGACCCGGCGGACCTCGGCGCCGCGCCGTCCTGAGCGGCCCGGCCGGGGCCGTGTCCCTCAGGCGGAGCCGTCCTCGCGGACCACGACGACGGTACTGGCCGCGTACTGGACCACCTGCTGGCTCACCGAGCCCAGCAGCGCGCCCTTGATGCCGCCGTAGCCGCGGGTGCCGACGACCGTCAGCGCCGCCTCCTTCGAGGCCTCCACCAGCACCTGCGCGGGCGAGCCCTGCTCGACCCGGCGGAAGACCGGAACGCCCGGCGAGGTGCCGACCGCCTCCGCCACGGTGTCCGCGAGCTTCTGCCGGGCCGCGTCCTCGGCGTGCACCAGATCGGTCTGCTCGGCCGGGCTGATGCCGAAGGGGTTGGTGTTCCAGTCCCAGCTCATCACGGCGTGCACGCGGCCGCCGATGGCCTTCGCCTGGGCCACGGCCCAGCGCAGGGCCTGCTTCGAGTGGTTCGAACCGTCCACGCCGACGACGATCAGAGGCTCGGTGTTCTGGCTCACGATGGTTCCTCACGTTTCGTCCGAATGATCGTTCTCATCCCCTGTATACACGTCGCACCCGGTCCGACCTCGAACGACGATCGTTGCGCGGACCGAAGACTTTGGAGAACAGCGGCGGCCGCCCGCGCTTGCGAGAGTCGGGAGCACGGACGGAAACCGTCCGGCGATGACAGAGGAACGAGGAGCTCGACGTGGCGCGACGCAATGGATGTCTGATCGGCTGTGCGGTGGCCGGGGTGCTGGGGATCGGACTGCTCGTGGCGCTGCTGTTCGGGGTGGGGAAGGTCATCGACGTGGCCGACAAGACCCTCGTCGACCAGAAGGTGTACGAGGCCGTCAAGGTCGGCGACTCCGAGGCCGAGGTCCGCGCCAAGCTGCCGTCCGGCGAAAGCTTCGTCACCTCGGCCCTCAAGGACGGCGGCCCCGCCGTGCCCGCCGGCAGCCAGTGCTCCTGGTACCTGTCCGACTCCGGGAACGGCGACACGGTGCTGCGCTTCTGCTACAAGGACGGCAAGCTCGCCGAGAAGGCCGACTACCGCGTGAAGTAGGGCCTTCGGTCCCTGCCCGCCGGGTCCGCCCCGCCGGAGGGTGGAGGCATGCAGACCAACTCGGCCGGTCCCGCCCCCGCCTCCAGCCGCCCGGTGCTGGCCGCCGTGGACGGCTCGGAACACAGCCTGAGGACCCTGGACTGGGCCCTCGACACCGCCCGCACGCGCGGAGCCGACCTCCACGTGGCACACGTACGGCCGGAGGCCCTGCGCGTCCACGCCCCCGGGGAGGCGCTCGTACCGCCGCACGACCGGGACACCGATCCGGTGCTGGACGCGGTACGGGCGCGGCTGGCGGGGCGGGAGGACCTGCCGCCCGTCACCTACGTCTCCCGCGACGGAACCCCCTCCGCGACCCTGACCGAACTGGCGGCGGGAGCGCAGCTCCTGGTCATGGGCTCGCGCGGCCTCGGCGGCTTCGCCAGCCTGCTGCTCGGCTCCAACAGCCGGGTGTGCGCGGCCCAGTCGCCCTGCCCGGTCGTGGTCGTCCCGCACACCGCGCGGCTCGTCACGCAGGAGGCCGGAGCGCGGGCCCCGGGCGGCGAACGCAGGGTCGTGCTGGGCCTGGCACCCGACGAGACCGCCGAGGACGTCGTCGACTTCGCCTTCGCGGAGGCCCGCCGCCGGGGCGCGGTGCTCCAGGTCGTCTCCACGCACCTGGTCCCGCTGTCCTCGCTCACGCTGGTGGGCTCCCTCGTCGCGGAACGCGGCGGCGGCTACCCGCCGGGCACGGCCGGCGGCGAGGCCACCGAAACGGCCCGGGAACTCGCCGAGAACCAGCGCACGCGCCTCCAGCCGTACCTGACCAGGCACTACCCCGACGTCACCGTCGAAGCGGTTGTCGCCCCCGGCGACCCGGCCGGCCGTCTGGTCACCGCCTCCCAGCGGGCCGACCTCATCGTGGTGGGCCGCCACCGCCGCCGCCTGCGGGCCGACTCCCTGCTGATGGGCTCGGTGTCCACCGCGGTACTGCTGCACGCGCTGTGCCCGGTGGCGGTGGTGCCCGCACGGGGGTAGTGCCTAGTGCTGTGACCGGGAAGGTTCGCCGGCCACAGCACTAGGGCAACTCGCAAGCGCTGCGGGTGTCTGCGATCAGGGGCGCGAGCCGGGCGGCCCTGCCGACCGGCAGACGGGCGGTCTCGGAGTCGATCCAGTCGAGGACGGCCGCACGCCGCTCGGCGTCGCACTGCGACAGGTGGAACAGCAGGTGCCGCCAGGCACGGGCCATCCGCTTCGCGGTGGCTCCCCGGTGGCGTGCCTCGGTGAACGAGGCGCGGGCAAGGGAGTCCCAGCCTGCGCTCGGAACGACACCGAACTCCCTGATCAGCGGCGCGAGATTGCCTGCGGTGAGGATCCGGACCTGCTCGACCATCGCGGGGTTCTTGGCCAAGGCGGGGGAGGGCGGCGGCCGCTCAGGCCGGTGGCCGGGCCGCGGGAGGGCCGCGCGCTCGACGCACAGCCGCTGGAAGCCCTCCCGGTCGTCCGCCCGGGCCAGCTCCCGCAGCGCCACGAAGTCGATGCCGTAGTAGCGCGCGTACGGGGTCCCGTGCAGCAGCTCCGCGCTCACGCGCGCGGCGGGGAGCACGCTTGCGGTCACGGTCCCGGTGTAGTTGTCGGCGTAGGGGTCCAGGACGAAGGAGGCGCAGAGCCCGGCCCGGTCGGCGAGCGCGGCCAGTTGTGCAAGGAACCGGGGCGTCGGGTCGGCTCCGGGGAAGGACTCCAGGCCGAACGCGGCGAGTCGGCGCAGCGCGGCGCGCGCGGATTCCCGTCCTTCCGGTCCGTCGGCGGTGTACGGACGGAGGCCCCGGGCGAGTTCCGCGTCGAGGAGCGGTCCCGCCAGGCCGGCCGTGTCCTCCGCCGAGGTGGCGACGCCCCGTTGGACGAGCACGTCCGCGGGGGCGCGCAGGGCGGTGGCGACGAGGGCGCGCACGTACGCGGGCACCCGGGTCCCGACGGGCAGGCCGGTCTCCCGGGCTTCCTCGGCGGTGACCGGGGCGACGGGTGCGTCCACGTCGGAGAGTCCGGAGTCCTGGTCGAGCCGGGCCAGGCGGCGGCTCACCAGCGCGGCCAGTTCGTGGTGCGCGGGCCGGGCCGCCCGGCGGGCCTGATCCTGGCGCATCCGGGTGTGCGCGGCGGAACCGGGGGCTCCGTGCCGGGCCACCATCGACGCCGTGGCGTGGTGGACCAACCCGTCCGGCCCGGGCGGAAGTTCGCGACCCGAGACCCGCTCCCGCACGGCCCGGCGCAGGATCGCCGCGGGGGACCGAGGGTCGCGGTGCCGGCTGGTCAGGGGGTGCGCCGCCGCGAGGGCCTCGTACCGGTCGAGCAGGTCGGCACCCTCCGCGAGGGTGGCGTCCGCGCCGCGCAGCCAGTACGCGAGGAGCTCGTCCTCGAAGGGGCGCCACACGGTCAGGGCCTCGCGCTCCGCGGCGAGGGCGCGCTTCGGTCGTCGCCGTGCGAGCAGCCGCGCCACCTCGCCGGCCGTTCGGACCTGCGTCGCGTACGGGATCGTGTTCTCGGTCATCGTCGGCGTGGCAGGTCCTGCCCCTGCGCCCTCCGGCTGTGCAGGCCGGTGCTCTGGCTGCTGAGCTACACGCCGTGGCAGGGAACCTACCCCGGCCGAGGGCGCCGGCGCCACGGGGTTGCCGGAGCGTCCGGAGCGTCCGGAGCAACCGCTCCCGCACGGGAGAGCCCCGGACCGGCGCCATCCCCCGGTCCGGGGCCATCGGGGCCGGTCGGGCCACTCGGATCAGTCGGGCAGGCGTTCGCCCGTCGTCGGGTGGAAGAGGTGGATGGACTCCTGGCGGGGGATGACCCGGATGGTCTTGCCGCGCAGGCCCTCCTCGCGGCCGTACGTCCGTACGGTCAGCGGCTGGGTTTCGCCGTTGCCCAGGTCGAGGTTGCCGTACGCGAAGCCGTCCGAGCCGAGCTCCTCCACCGAGTAGAAGGTGACGGGCAGGCCCTTGTCGCTGTGTGCGGCGTGGAAGTCCAGGTGTTCCGGGCGGATGCCCAGGGTGACGGTGTCGCCGGCGGCCGCCTCGCGGGCCGCGCGGCTGATCTTGACCGTGGAGCCGCCGAAGCGGATGCCGTCCCCGGCCAGGGGCAGGTCCAGCAGGTTCATGGCGGGGGAGCCGATGAACCCGGCCACGAACTTGTTCGCCGGGCGGTCGTACATGGTGCGCGGGGAGTCGCACTGCTGGAGCAGGCCGTCCGCGAGGACCGCGACGCGGTCGCCCATCGTCATGGCCTCGACCTGGTCGTGGGTGACGTAGACGGTGGTGGTGCCCAGGCGCCGCTGGAGGTTCGCGATCTCGGCGCGGGTCTGGACGCGGAGCTTGGCGTCCAGGTTGGAGAGCGGCTCGTCCATCAGGAAGGCCTGCGGTTCGCGGACGATCGCCCGGCCCATGGCCACGCGCTGGCGCTGGCCGCCGGAGAGGGCCTTGGGCTTGCGGTCGAGGTACTCGGTGAGGTCGAGGATCTTCGCCGCCTCCTCGACCTTCTTGCGGATGGTCTCCTTGTCCACCTTGGCGATCTTCAGGGCGAAGCCCATGTTCTGAGCGACCGTCATGTGGGGGTAGAGCGCGTAGTTCTGGAACACCATCGAGATGTCCCGGTCCTTGGGCGGCAGGTGCGTGACGTCGCGGCCGCCGATGGAGATCGAGCCGGACGTGACCTCTTCGAGGCCGGCCAGCATCCGCAGGGTGGTGGACTTGCCGCAGCCCGAGGGGCCCACGAGGACGAGGAACTCGCCGTCGGCGATGTCGAGGTCCAGCGATTCGACCGTGGGGCGGTCGGCGCCGGGGTAGGTGAGGCTCGTCTGATGGAACGTGATCTCGGCCATGGCTGTCAATCCCTCTTTCACCGGCGGTACGTGCCGGACGATCCGGGTGGGTGGGGTCGGCAGGAGTGGCGGAGCTGTCGTGCGGTATGCGGGTGAGGGGTGTGCTGGGTAAACCGCATTAGTGCCAGCTTTCGTTAACCGGCGATAAGAAGTCAACCTGCACCGCCCGGTTTGGTTCGTTATCGAATCGATATCACGCCAAAGGCGATAAGGACTAAAGCGCATCAGTGCAGGTCAGAGTGGTGGTCATGGAGTGACTTTCGGACTGCTCTTCCCTCCTCTGTGGTAATTCGGGACGTACGGGTACCTCCCTCTCGGGACTTTGGTCATATTGACGGAACCTTGATTTCGGGTGAGTTTTGGCCCAGTGATCCGGCGACGAGGCCGGAACTCCCCCTGAAGGCGGCGACGATGACCCGTAAGAACGTGACCCGCATTGCCATCACCACCCTCGTGGCCGGCACTTTCTTCGCGACCTCCGCGTGCGGCATGAGCGGTGGCGCCGGAGACGTGAAGGAGGGGGAGAAGACCGGCAAGGTGGCCGGTCAGATCACGTTCCGCACGCTCCAGTTGAAGCCCATGTTCACGTCGTACGTCCAGGGGGTCATCGACGCGTTCGAGAAGCAGTACCCGGACGCGAAGGTCAAGTGGGAGGACGTGCCGGGCGACGGCTACAACGAGAAGATCGTCGCCGACGCCCAGGCCGGCGCCCTCCCCGACGTGGTCAACCTCTCCACCGACTCCTTCCAGCTCCTCGGCGACCGCGGCATGCTGGCCGACGTCGCGAAGCTCGACCCCGAGGTGGCCAAGGACTACGTCCCCGGCGCCTGGGAGCAGTTCAAGCTGCCCGGCAAGGGCGACAGCGTGTTCGCCTACCCCTGGTACGTGACCCCGGAGATCCTCACGTACAACAAGGACCTCTTCGAGAAGGTCGGTCTCGACCCGGCAAAGCCGCCGACCAGCGTCGAGCAGTTCTTCGACTACGCCGAGCAGATCGCCGCCAAGTCCGGGGGCAAGTACTCCGCCTTCATGGCCGACCCCAAGGGCCGGCTGCCCGGGGACTGGCAGAAGATGGGCGTCCCGATCCTGAACGAGAAGCAGGACCGGTTCACCTTCGACACCGACAAGGCCGTCGAGTGGGTCGAGCGGATGAAGGACCTCTACGCCAAGGGCGCCATGCCCAAGGAGTCCCTGCTCAAGCAGGACGACATCAACCAGCTCTACGGCGGCGGCAAGATCGTCTTCGGCCCCGGCTCCCCGGGGTTCGTCAAGGACATCAAGCAGAACGCCCCGCAGATCTACGCGAACACGCAGGTCGCGAACGCCGTCACCGGGCAGCTCGGCCACATCGGCATCTACGCCCAGTCGCTCGGCATCAAGAAGGACACCAAGCACATGGACGCGGCGACCGAGTTCGCCAAGTGGCTCACCAACGGGCCCAACCAGGTGGAGTTCTCCAAGCACGCCACCATCTACCCGTCCAACGCCACCGGCCTCGCCGACCCCTTCTTCGCCGAAAAGGGCGACGGCAAGGACGCGGAGACGCTGGCCCGCGCCGTCGGCGCCGAACAGCTGAAGACCGCCGGACTCGACGCCAACACCCCCGTCCAGTGGACCAACCAGGTCGGCGACGTGGTCGTGCGCGAGATGCAGAAGGCCATCAAGGGCGAGCAGGACGCCAAGGCGGCGGTGAAGAAGGCGCAGGAGGAGGCGAACAAGCTGCTCGCCAAGTCGGTCCAGCAGTGACGGCGGCAGCGGAGAAGGGAGAGGCAGGCGCCATGAGTCCATCCTCAGGAACGGAACTGCGGGAGAAGGCGGGCCCGTCGCGGGACGCGCCCGGTGCCGCTCCCGACACGACGGCGAAGCGGGTGAGGCCGTCCAAGCAGGCGAAGAACACCAAGCAGGTCAAGCAGGCGAAGAACACCAAGCAGGCCAAGCAGGCGAAGAAGGCCAAGCAGGCCATGGAGGCCGAGACCGGGCTGCGTCACCGCAAGTGGTGGACCCCGTACCTCTTCCTCGCCCCGGGCCTGATCATGGTGACGATGTTCAGCCTCTGGCCGTTCGTCAACACCGTTATCCTCTCCTTCACCGACGCGCAGATCCTGCGCGGCGGCGGGTTCGTCGGCTTCGACAACTACACCCACGCCTTCGCCGACTCCGACTTCTGGGTCGCCACCGGCAACAGCGTGCTGTACCTCGTGGTCGTCGTCCCGTGTCTGGTCTTCCTGCCGCTGGCCCTCGCCGTCCTCGTCCAGACGAGGGTCCCCGGCATCGGCTTCTTCCGCTCGGCGTTCTACACCCCGGTGATCGCCTCGGCCGTGGTCGTCGGCCTCATCTGGCAGTGGGTGCTGCGCAGCGACGGCCTGGTCAACACGCTGTTCCAGAAGCTGAGCATCATCTCCGAGCCGATCCCGTTCCTGACCGACAGCACCATGCTGCTGGTCTCCGCGATGATCGTGACCGTGTGGAAGGGCCTCGGCTACTACATGGTCTTCTACCTCGCGGCCCTCGGAAACGTCTCCACCTCGCTCTACGAGGCAGCCGCGCTCGACGGCGCGGGCCCGGTCCGCCGCTTCTTCAGCATCACCGTCCCCCAGGTGAAGCCGATGATGCTGCTGGTCGGCACCCTCTCCGCGATCTCCGCGCTCCGCGTCTTCACCGAGATCTACATCCTCGGCGGCGAGAGCGGCGGTCCCGGCGGCGGCGCCCGTACGCTGCCCTTCCTCATCCGGCAGGTCGGCCTCGGCTTCTCCGGCGAGACCGGATACGCGGCCGCCATCTCCATCCTGTTGTTCCTCCTGACGCTGGTCTTCAGCCTGCTGGGCCGCCGTCTCTCGAAGGGAGACGAAAGTTGAGCACCCTCGCTTCCCTCGGCGACAAGGCGGGCAAGCGCGTCGGAGCCGACGCGCGGCGGTACTGGATCGGCCTCGCCGGCCGGTACGCCACGCTCCTCCTGATGCTCGTGATCATGCTCGGACCGATCGTCTGGCAGTTCCTGACCTCGATCCGCGGCCGCACCGAGAACGTGTACGACGGGGTGCTGCCCTCGCAGCCCACCCTCGACAACTACTTCCGGGTCGCCGAGTCGTTCCCGCTGTTCCAGTACGTCGGCAACACCCTGACGGTGGCGGTCCTCGCCATCACCTCGAACATGCTCTTCGCGGCCATGGGCGGCTACGCCCTCTCCCGGGCCGCCTGGAAGGGCCGCAAGATCGTCTTCACCGTGCTGGTGGCGACGCTGATGTTCCCCTTCGAGTCCGTGATGATCTCGATGTTCCTCACGGTCCGCGAGATGGGCCTGGTCGACACCCTCATCGGTGTCTGGCTGCCCGGCGCGGTCTCCGTCCTCAACATCATGATCATGCGCTCGGCCTTCCTCTCCGTCCCCAAGGAGGTCGAGGAGGCCGCGGTCCTGGACGGCGCGAACGAGTGGACCCGCTTCACCCGGGTCTTCCTCCCCGCCGCCAAGGGAGCCCTGGCCGTCGTCTGCATCACCAGCTTCATGGGCGCCTGGGACGACTTCCTCTGGCCGCTGCTGGTGCTGACCAACAGCGACAACTACACCCTCCAGCTCGGCCTGAAGACCCTGGCCGGCGCCACCACCGTCAGCGACCAGCGGATCATCGCCGCCGGTGCGATGGCCGCGCTGATCCCGATGATGCTGCTCTTCTTCGCCCTTCAGCGCTTCTTCTTCAAGGGCGTCGGCGAGGGAGCCGTCAAGACCTGACCGGGCCCCGGCGGCCCACCGCCCGACCGAGCGCAGGATCGCAGTCCACCCCACCTTGGAGCAGCCGTCATGCACGACGACCGCAGCATCACCGAACACCGCCTCCGCCGTGTCCTCAAGGAGCGCATCAAGCCCGCCGTCCACTCGCGCTCGGTCCCGCTGACCGTCGAGCGCTGGGAGGCACCCGGCGAGCCCGTCCCCGTCGCCGAGGGCCTGGCGGCCTCCTACGAACCCTGCGCCATCGGCGACCTGTGGGGCCCGGCCTGGGGCACCACCTGGTTCAAGGTCACCGGCACCGTCCCCGCCGACTGGGCCGGCCGCACCGTCGAAGCCGTACTCGACCTCGGCTTCGACCGGATGATGCCCGGCTTCCAGTGCGAGGGCCTGGTCCACCGCGCCGACGGCGGCGAGGTCAAGGCGCTCAACCCGTACAACGACTGGGTGCGCGTCGCCGACCGCGCGGCCGGCGACGAGAGCATCGAGTGGTACGTCGAAGGCGCCTCCAACCCGATCCTCGTCGACCACTCCGTCACCTACGAGGGCGACAAGCGGACAAGCGGCGACCAGCCCCTCTACCGGCTCGCCCGGATGGACCTCGCCGTCTTCGAGACCGAGGTCTGGGAACTCGTACAGGACCTCGAAGTCCTCTACGACCTGATGACACAGCTCGACGAGCGCGATGCCCGGCGCTACGAGATCCTGCGCGCCCTCGACTCCGCCCTCGACGCGGTGGACCTCTGCGACGTCCCCGGCACCGCGGCCGACGCCCGCGCGCGGCTCGCCACCGTACTGGCCGCCCCCGCCAACTCCTCCGCGCACCGGATCAGCGCGATCGGCCACGCCCACATCGACTCCGCGTGGCTGTGGCCGCTGCGCGAGACCGTGCGCAAGGTCGCGCGGACCACCTCCAACATGCTGGGCCTGATGGAGGAGCACCCCGAGTTCGTCTTCGCCATGTCCCAGGCTCAGCAGCTCGACTGGATCAAGACCCACCGTCCCGAGCTCTTCGAGCGGGTCAAGAAGAAGATCGCCGACGGGCAGTTCGTGCCGGTCGGCGGCATGTGGGTCGAGTCCGACACCAACATGGTCGGCGGCGAGGCCATGGCCCGCCAGTTCCTGTACGGCAAGAAGTTCTTCATGGACGAGTTCGGCATCGAGACGAACAACGTCTGGCTGCCCGACTCCTTCGGCTACACCGCCGCCATGCCGCAGATCGTCAAGCTCTCCGGCTCGAAGTGGTTCCTGACGCAGAAGATCTCCTGGTCCCAGGTCAACAAGTTCCCCCACCACACCTTCTGGTGGGAGGGCATCGACGGCACCCGCGTCTTCACGCACTTCCCGCCGGTGGACACCTACAACTCCGACCTCGGCGGCGCCCAGCTGGCCCACGCCGCGCGCAACTACCAGGAGAAGGGCCGGGGTTCGCGCTCGCTGGCCCCCTTCGGCTGGGGTGACGGCGGCGGCGGCCCGACCCGCGAGCAGCTCGGCCGCGCCAAGCGGCAGCGGGACCTCGAAGGCTCCCCGCGCGTGGAGATCGAGCGCCCCGACGCGTTCTTCGAGAAGGCGCATGCCGAGTACGAGGACGCGCCCGTCTGGGCCGGCGAGCTCTACCTGGAGCTGCACCGCGGCACCTACACCTCCCAGGCCAAGACCAAGCAGGGCAACCGGCACAGCGAATCACTGCTCCGCGAGGCCGAGTTGTGGGCGTCCACGGCCGCGGTGAAGGTCCCGGGGTACGCGTACCCGTACGAGGACCTGGAGCGGATCTGGAAGACCGTGCTGCTCCACCAGTTCCACGACATCCTCCCCGGCTCCTCCATCGCCTGGGTGCACCGCGAGGCGCGCGAGACGTACGCCAAGGTGCGGGAGGAGCTGACGGCGATCACCGTGGCCGCGCAGACCGCTCTCGCGGGTGAGGGCGAGGAGGAGCTCGTCTTCAACTGCGCCCCGCACGCCCGGCGCGGGATCCCGGCCGGCGGGGCCGGCCTGCCGGCGGCGGCCGCGCACCCCGTCACGGTGGAGGAGCGGCACGGCGGCGGCCATGTCCTCGCCAACGGGCGGCTCCTCGTGGAGATCGACGGCCGCGGGCTGATCGTGTCCGCGTACGACCTGGAGGCCGGGCGGGAATCGGTCGCACCGGGGGCCGCCGCGAACCTGCTCCAGATCCACCCCGACTTCCCGAACATGTGGGACGCGTGGGACATCGACGAGTTCTACCGCAACAAGGTCACGGACCTGGTGGACGTGGACGCGCTGGAGGTCGCCGAGGCCGGTCCGGCATCGGGCGCCGTACGGGTGACCCGCTCCTTCGGCCTGTCCCGCGTCGTCCAGACGCTCACGCTCCGGGCCGGGGCCAAGACGGTGGACATCGTCACGGACGTGGACTGGCGCGAGACGGAGAAGTTCCTCAAGGCGGCCTTCCCGCTGGACGTCAAGGCCGAACGATCCGCCTCCGAAACGCAGTTCGGACACGTCTACCGGGCCACCCACACGAACACCTCTTGGGAGGGAGCCAAGTTCGAGATCTGTGCGCACCGCTGGATCCACGCGGAGGAGCCGGGCTGGGGGGTCGCGGTCCTCAACGACTCCACCTACGGCCACGACGTGACCCGCGACATGCGCCCCGACGGCGGCCAGACCACCACCGTCCGCCTCTCCCTCCTGCGGGCCCCGCGCTACCCCGACCCGGAGACCGACCAGGGCGCGCACACCCTGCGCTTCTCGCTGGCCCCCGGCGCGGCCGTCGGCGACGCGGTCCGCGAGGGGCACGCGCTGAACCTGCCGGAGCGCGTGCTGCGCGGCGCGGGCCCGGTCGCCCCGCTCGTCGCGGTCGACACGGACGCGGTGGTGGTCGAGTCGGTGAAGCTCGCCGAGGACCGCAGCGGCGACGTGATCGTCCGCCTCTACGAGTCCCGGGGCGGCCGCGCGCACGCCACCCTCGCGGCGGGCTTCCCGCTGTCGGCGGCCATCGAGAGCGACCTCCTGGAACGCCCCCTGGAGGGCACGGCCGTCTCCGCCCCCGCCCCGGACGGGACGATCCCGCTCACCCTGCGCCCGTTCCAGATCGTCACGCTCCGCCTCCACCGGGCCTGAAACCTCCACCGGGCCTGACCTCACCGCCGGGCCTGACACCACCGCCGCAGGGCGCCCGCGCGCCGGGGCGCCCTGCGGCGCGGGCCCACCGGTGCCGTATGTTCTGCCTTCCCGCCCCAGCAGGCGGGTTTCCGCATGTCAACGCACCCGTGGGGGGTCCCTCGTCATGTCCGCCGGTCCCGGTTCCGCAAGACTGTCTCCGCTCGGCGCGCCTCCGGCGCGCTCGCTGCTCCGCTCGCCGAAGGGACTGGCCACGGCTCTGACCGTGCTGCTCGGCCTGTGCGCCCTGACCCGGCTGCTCGCCGTGGCCGCCGGGGTCAACCGGTACTTCCGGCTGGACGAGCACACCGAGCCCGTCGGGCTGGGACACTCGGGGACGCTGCTCACGATCTCGGTGAGCCTGTTCATGACGGCCATGATCCCCGCAGCGGTGGTCTTCATCGTCTGGTTCCACCGGGTCCGGGTGAACGCCGGGGTGTACGCGCGGGGAGCCATCCGGGGCGGTGCGGGCTGGGCGATCGGAGTCTGGTTCATCCCGGTCGTGGGCTGGACCGTCCTGCCTTGCCTGATCGCGATGAAGGTGTGGGCGGCCAGCGCGTCGAGGCTGCCCGGCAAGGCCGCGCTGACCTCACCCGCCCCCGTCTTCGTCTGGGCCGGAACGTTCGGAGCGGCGATGGTGGCGTCCGTCGCCGCCAACCGGTCCGCGGCCACAGCTCTGAGTGACGACGCCGTGCGCGACGCCGTCCTGTTCGGCGCGGCCTCGGACCTGATCTACGCCGTGGCGGCGGTGGCCGCCATCCTCTTCGTGCGCCGCCTCTCGGCCCTGCAGTCGGCAGCCTGAGCGACGCCCCGGCCGGTGATATCGGCCGGGATCATTCCGTGAGGAAGGCCGCGACGGCCGCCGTGAACTCCGCGGGCGCCGCCGCGTGGATCAGGTGGCCGTACGCGAGGGTGATCAGGCGGGCGTCCGGGATGCGGCGGACCACCTCGTCGAAGGAGGCGGGCGCCAGGTGGCTGGCGGGGCCGCCGTACACGACCAGGGTCGGGGCCGTGATCCGGGACAGGTCCGCCAGCCAGGCCGGGTCCGGGCGGTCGAGCTGGGGGCGGACCGCGAGCACCATCGCCCAGTCGAAGGAGAGCTCGCCCTCGGGGCGTACGGGGGCCGAGGCCTCGCGGGGGAGCGGCGCGGGGGCGTCCTCCAGGACGAGGCGGCTGATGCGGTGCGGCTGCGCGGCGGCGGCCAGGTACGCGACGACCCCGCCCATCGAGTGGCCCACCAGGTCCACCCGGTCGAGCCCGAGGGCGTCCAGGAAGCCCAGTACGTCGTCCCGCATGAGCGGCAGCGAGTACGCCGACGGCCACGCGCTGGCTCCGTGGCCGCGCAGGTCCAGCGCGAACACCCGCCGCTCCCGCGCGAGTTCGTCCCGTACGGGCACCCAGTCGGCGGCGGTCTCGCCGAGCGCGGGGAGCAGGAGCACCGGCGGTCCGGCCGGCGGGCCCGTGACCTCGTAGGCGAGGCGCACTCCGCCGTTGACCGTCACGGTGCGCCGCTCGACCGGCGGGGTGCTGCTGGGCTTCGGCGTCATCCGGCAGAGGGTAACGTCCGGCAGCGGATGGCGGTGAACTGCTTGGCGGCGTCCGGCCTGGCGATGTGCTGACCGACCGTGTCCCCTAGTACGTAGAGCCCCACGGGCCCACCGGGTGGGCGGGCAGCGCACGCGGCTCAGAGCACCCGGGACTTCGCAATGCGTTGGGCGACCACCGGCTTGTCGAGGTGGCGGCGGACGTCGTGGGCACGCCCCTCCTGGCTGCCGCCTGCCCGAGCCATGAGCGGGGACCCGGCTTCCGGCCTGGCCGATCCGCGACGAGACGGGCCTGTCGTTTGTCACACAACGGTCATCAGCAGATAAGAACCGCTTGTCTGACGGCAGCCGTCCTCACAGCTGTACCAGCCAGCCCTTTCCAGAGAAGAGCCGTCCACCATGATGCGTGTTCGCCCCCAGACGACCCCGGCGGCTTCCGTCCGCGGTCGTGGCCGCGCCGCGGCCCCGCTGTTCGCCGCCGTCGCCGGGCTGTTGCTCCTCACGGCCTGCGGCTCCGGCGGGGACACGGTTCGGGCGGACGACTCGAAGGTGTCCGCCGACGTGGCGGGTGTGCAGGCCGCGGCGTCACAGGCGGCCGTTCCGCCGAAGGTGACCACCGGAGCCGTACTGGACTTCGACCTGATTCCGGGGGCGGGGAAGACGGTGGGTACGGGTCAGCCGGTGTCCTTGCAGTTCGAGAAGCCGGTGAAGGACAAGGCCGCGGTGGAGAAGGCGTTGACGGTCACCGCGTCGACCCCGACCGAGGGTTCCTGGGGCTGGGTGACCACACCCTCGGGCCACGACCGCCTGGACTGGCGCCCCAGGGACCCCTGGAAGCCCGGCACGGACGTCACGGTCAAGGGCACGCTCACCACGGTCGACCCCGGCGGCGCGCACTTCGACCGCGACCTGAACCGGACGTTCAAGATCGGCCGTGACCAGCAGCTGACCGCCGACCTCGACACCCACCGGCTCATCGTCGAGCGTGACGGCAAGGTGGTGAAGTCCATCCCCATGTCCGGCGGGCAGCCCGTCAAGGGCCGCCAGTCCCGACTGGGCACCTACGCCCTCAAGACCCGGGAACCCAAGGTGCACATGACCTCCGCGTCCGTGGGCGGGCCGGTGGACTACGACGTGGTGGTCAACTGGGGCATGCGGGTGACCGACACCGGCGCCTACATCCACGAAGGGGTTCCCGAGGCGCAGAAGTACGTCGGCAACACCAACCACAGCGCCGGCTGCATCGGCATGACCCCGGCCGATGCGAAGTGGATCTTCGACAACACCATCCTCGGCGACCTGATCACGATCAAGGGCCAGGAAGCCATCAAGAACGCCGACGGCCCCGGCAACGGATACGCCGACTGGAGCATCGGCTACGACGAATGGAAGAAGCTCAGCAAGGCCTCCTGAACCACCGCCCGGCCACCACGCCCCGCTTCCCTCCGAACCGGCCCAACGCTTCGCCCTCGCGGCCCCGTCCGCTCGCCGGCCACCCCGCCATCCGGCCGGCGGGATGGCCGGCCGCCACCTGCACCAAGAGAACAACCATCCTGCCGACAGCCGGACCGTCCGCACCTGACAGAATCTCGGTTTCCTGCCTTCGACGATGGAGAAACAGCGTGCGTGGCTTCATACGGGGGGTGGCGGTGCTCCTTGTCCTGTCCTCCGCAGCAGCGGGCTGCACCAGTGGGAAGACCGGAGAGACGGGACAGAAGGGGGAGGAGGGAGAGAAGGGGCGCGCGATGCTCACCTCGGCACAACTCGCGGACGCCCTGCTGGCAGGCAAGCACTCCGGGTTCACCGTGATGCCCGAGCGAGATCCCTTGCTGGAGGAAGAGGACGTCGTCACGGCGTCCGATCCGGCCTGTCGGCCGCTGACCGACCTGACGAGCGTCAAGCCCAAGCACCAACCCACCGGGACGGTTTGGGCGGTGCTTCAGGACAAGAACGGAAACACCGGCGGGAGCATCGTGCTCTCCAGTTTCGCGACGGGTGAGGCGAAGGGCTGGATGAGCGAGCTGAACGCGGCTCTCACCACGTGCAAGAGCTTCTCGGCTTCCTCCCAACGCGGCTGGTCGGACCCGGTCACCCTGGCGGCGCTGCCGGCAGTCGACGTGGGTGACGAATCCGTCTCCTACTCCGTGACCGCCGACGAGGCTCCCGCCAAGCGGCAGATCATGACGATCGTGCGAACCGGTGGCTCACTGGCCGTCTATCTCACCCCCTCGGATGGACAACCCGCTCCGGTCTCGCTCATGAAGCGTCAGCACGAGCAGCTGGAGACAGCCGGCTAGCACACCCTGCCGGAGACGCGTGCCGAGCAGTTTCGGCGATGCTGCTCGGACTCGGCGTAGAGGCGCTCGGCGAAGGCGCCGAGGGCCGTCCAGTCCGGTCGCGGTAGTCGGGTACGAAGGAGAGCCGCTCGTCCCAGGTCGCGGCTCCGGATGGCTTGCCATCGGCCGATGTCCGGACGCAGTGCGCGACGGTGACGGCCGGTCGACCGTCTCGCGCCCGTTTGGGGTTGATGCCTCGACATGTCCCCCCTCAAGATCACTTGATCTCCCCGCAGCCGACTGGCAGAGTCCGGCGGACGGCCGCACCAGGCGGTACGGATCAGCACCCAACCCGAAACTCCGGCATAGCCGGGAGTGCCGAGGGGCGCCGCGCGCGTCAGCCGGCCGCCTTCCTCCTTTTCGCGTCACACGTTCACGTTCCCGTGGGGGGTACCACTTCATGTCCTACAGCACGCCCGGCTCGCCGCCACCCGCGGCGCCTGACCCCAACTACGCCCACCAAGCGATACCCGTCCAGCCGTTGCCGGGCTGGAACTCGCTGCCTGACACGCCCCGCCCGCCCCGTGGCCTGTCCATCGCCACGATCGTGCTGCTCTCGGTCTCCGGCGCGTACGCCCTGCTCCTGGCAGGAGCCGGCCTTTACGTCCGCTCGGTACTGGAGAGCGGCCGGTACCCCGACGCGGGCACGGCCGACAGCCTCACCCCGCCGGACGCGCTCATGGCCTTGGCCGCCCTCATCCAGATTCCGCTCCTGCTCGCCACTGCCGGCGTCTTCATCACCTGGTTCTACCTCGCGCACAAGACCGCCAAGGCCTTCAGGCCCGACACGGCAACCCGGTCGAGCGGCTGGGCCATCGGCGGCTGGTTCATCCCCTTCGGCAACCTGGTCATCCCCGTCCGCGTCGCCAGGGAGACCTGGGAAGCGAGCCGCCAGCTCAGCCCCAACGGCTCCGACCGGCCCACCTCGACCGCGTTCATCACCTGGTGGTGGCTGATGTGGATCCTGTCCCTGCTCGCCGACCGCGTGTAATACGGGTCCCTGTACGACAGCGCCACCGACGCGGCGGGCCTCTCCGCCGCCGCCGGCGCAGCCGCCGTACAAGGCGTGCTGTCGCTCGTGGCCGCCCTCCTCGCGATCCGCTTCGTACACAGACTGGCCGCCCTCCAGACCACACGGGCGGCATCAGGACCGTACGCACCCGAGTGACAGGGCCGGGCAAGGCGCGACAACCCAGAAGCCGGGTCGGCGTCCAGGGACTCGGCCCCAGGGCGTGTACCCCTACTCCGTCGGCCGACGAAGACCAGCGACGCCGACGGGAGCTGACACAGGCCGCCCTCCTGCTGGAGGACGCCGCACGGACCGCGACGGACGAGGCGACGAAGGCCGCCATGGCCAAGACGGCCGGGATGCTGCGGTCCGCCATGTAGGGGCTGCCGGTCGCTACGGAGGTCCGCCAGGGCCGGACAGTGGAGTTGCCGCCGACCGGCCCCACCCCGCGGTACGTCCGGGCTGGATGCCGTTCGGCTCCGAGTCGCGCCCGAACAGCCTCTGGCGGCGACCAGGAGCAGCGCGAGCGGTACGCACACGACCGGGCGGGCTCCGGCGCGCCGTCGGGCTCAGCTCTTGGAGGCGCCCAGGGTGCTGCCCCGCAGCCATTCGTCCCAGCTCAGGTTCCAGTCGCCGTAGCCGTTGCCGAAGTGGTCCATGGGCTTGCCGGTCGTGCCCGTCACCTCGATGACGTCGCCGCCGCTGACCGGGATGGTCCGCAGGGGCGTGCCGTCCTTGACCACCGTGAGCGTGTGCGCGGCGAGGTCCACCTTGCTGACCATCGCGGGGCCCACCCGGAAGGTCAGCCTGCGGTTTCCGGCGGCGGTGCGGTCGTCCAGCTTCACTCCCGCGAGCCTGGCGTCGAGGGTCACCTCGGTGCCCGCCGGCCAGTACTCCCGCGGCCGGAAGTGGAGGTGCGTGTCCCCCTTGGCCTCCGCCCAGTGCCAGGCGCCGACGACCCCGGTGGAGGTCTTGATCTCCATGCGGCCCTCGATGCCGGCCCGGAGCGCGGGGTCCACCTTCTGGCCCTTGAAGGCCAGGGAGACGGGCTGGCCGATGCCGACCGTCGTGCCGTGCGCGGGGGCGATCGCCGGGCGCACCTGGCGGGGCGGGTTCCGCAGGAGCCGGGCCTCGGGCGCGGGGGAGCGGGTCGGGTCGGGGGCGGGCCCGGGCGCGGTCGACGGTGGGGAGGCGGCCGTGTCCACGGGGTCCACGGCGTCCGCCGCGGCCTTGCGGCCGAGCCGGTCGGTGTCGGACTCGGCGATGGCGCAGCCGGCGAGGAGCACCGTGGCCGCGGCGCCGGCAAGGGCCGCGCGCAGAGCGGGGGCGCCGTGGCGCATGCGGGCGGCACGGCGCTCGGGGGCGGGGAATGCGGGCATCCCCCCATCCTTCGCGATCACCCCGGCCGTGAACTGCGCCACAGGTCCCGCCGGTGAAGGCCCTTGGCCCTGGGAATCGGCGGATCTCCGGGGCGCGGGGTTCCGCACTCGGTTGTGCACCTAGTTGCATAATAAGCGCCCGCTCAGCTAGAACAGGTTCATCACCCCCGCGCGAGGAGGCGCCCCTCATGAGTCCCCAGAGCCGGTACCCGCACCTGCTGAGCCCCCTGGACCTCGGCTTCACCACCCTGCCGAACCGCGTGATCATGGGCTCCATGCACACCGGCCTCGAAGAGCACGAGCGGGGCTTCGAGCGCCTCGCCGCCTTCTACGCCGAGCGTGCCCGCGGCGGCGCCGGCCTGATCGTGACGGGCGGCATAGCCCCGAACGACGCCGGCCGGCCCTTCGAGGGAGGCGCCCGCCTCACCACCGAGGAGGAGGCCGCCGAGCACCGGGTGGTCACCGACGCGGTGCACGCCGAGGGCGGGAAGATCGCGATGCAGATCCTCCACTTCGGCCGCTACGCCTACCACAAGGACCTGGTCGCCCCCAGCGCCCTCCAGGCTCCCATCAGCCCCTTCGTCCCGAACGCGCTCACCGACGCCGAAGTCGAGCGCACCATCGAGGACTTCGTCCGCGCCGCCCGCCTCGCCAAGCTGGCCGGCTACGACGGCGTCGAGATCATGGGCTCCGAGGGCTACCTGGTCAACGAGTTCATCGCCGCCGCCACCAACAAGCGCACCGACCGCTGGGGCGGCGCCTACGAGAACCGCGTGCGCTTCCCGCTGGAGATCGTCCGGCGCACCCGCGCGGCCGTCGGCGAGGAGTTCATCCTCGTCTACCGCCTCTCGATGCTCGACCTCATCCCCGGCGGCTCCACCCTCGACGAGGTCGTCCACCTCGCCAAGGAGATCGAGGCGGCCGGCGCCACCATCATCAACACCGGCATCGGCTGGCACGAGGCCCGCATCCCCACCATCGCCACCTCGGTCCCGCGCGGCGCCTACACCTGGGTCACCAAGCGGCTGATGGGCGCGGTCTCCGTCCCCCTCGTCACCAGCAACCGCATCAACACCCCGGAGATCGCCGAGGAGTTGCTCGCCGACGGCCGCGCCGACCTGGTCTCGCTCGCCCGCCCCTTCCTCGCCGACGCCGACTTCGTCGCCAAGGCCGCCGCCGGCCGCTCCGAGACCATCAACACCTGCATCGGCTGCAACCAGGCCTGCCTGGACCACACCTTCAGCGGCAAGCTCACCACCTGCCTGGTCAACCCGCGCGCCTGCAACGAGACGGAACTCATCCTGTCTCCGACCCAGTTGAAGAAGCGCGTCGCCGTCGTCGGAGCCGGCCCGGCCGGCCTGGCCTGCGCCGTCTCCGCCGCCGGACGCGGCCACGCCGTCACCCTCTACGAAGCCTCCGGCCACATCGGCGGCCAGCTCGACATCGCCCGCCGCATCCCCGGCAAGGAGGAGTTCGAGGAGACCATCCGCTACTACGGCACCCAGCTCGCCGAGCACGCGGTCGAGGTCAAGCTGAACACCCGCGCCGACGTCGAGACCCTGCGCGGCTACGACGAGGTCGTCGTCGCCACCGGCGTCACCCCCCGCATCCCGGACATCGAGGGCGTCGACGGCCCCAACGTCGTCAGCTACCTCGACGTCCTGCGCGACGGCGCCCCCGTCGGGCAGCGCGTCGCCGTCCTCGGCGCCGGCGGAATCGGCTTCGACGTCGCCGAGTTCCTCACCGACAGCGGCGAAGGCGCCTCGCAGGACCCCGAGGTCTACTTCCGCCACTGGGGCGTGGACACCGCCTACACCGGCCCCGGCGGCCTCACCGCTCCCGAGCGCCCCGTCCCGCCGCGCCAGGTCCACCTGCTCCAGCGCAAGACCACCAAGGTCGGCTCCGGGCTCGGCACCACCACCGGCTGGATCCACCGGGCGGAACTCAAGCACCGCGGTGTCGTCTCCGTCGCGGGGGCCGCGTACGACCGGATCGACGGCGAGGGCCTGCACATCACGGTGGAGGGCGAGCAGCGCCTCGTACCCGCCGACACGGTGGTCCTGTGCACCGGCCAGGAACCGCGCCGCGACCTGTACGAGGCCCTGCGCGCGGCCGGCATCGAGGCGCACCTGATCGGCGGCGCCGACGTGGCCGCCGAACTGGACGCCAAGCGGGCCATCCGCCAGGGCACGGAACTGGCCGCCACCCTCTGAGGCGCGCCTGGCGCAAAGGGAGTTGTGGCGGCCCGGGCCGGGCCGCCACAATCACCCGGTGACGACGCTGACACCGGCAGACGCGGACAAGATCCTCCACGACAACTTCGCCCCCTGGGTGCTCGCCCTCGGACTCACCGTCCAGGAGACCGGCGAACGGCACGCCGTACTGCGGCTGCCCTGGTCCGACACCCTCGCCCGCGACGGCGGGGGCCTCAGCGGCCAGGCCCTGATGGCCGCCGCGGACACCGCCACCGTCATCGCGATCTCCGCCGCGCGCGGGGCCTACGGCCCGATGACCACCGTCCAGCAGTCCACCAGCTTCCAGCGGCCGGTGGTCGGCGCCGATGTGCTGATCGACGTACGGGTCACCAAACTCGGCAAGCGGATGGCCTTCGCCGACATCACCATGACGCCCGAGGGCGCCGAAGAACCGGCCGCGAAGGCCTCCACCGTCTACGCCCTGCTGGGATGACGGGCCAACGTCCCGGACTGATCCACAACCGCTCCTTCACCGTCTTCTGGCTCGGCCAGGCCCTGTCGGTGCTCGGCGGCTCGGTATCGATGCTCGCCCTGCCGCTGCTCGTCCTCGACGCCACCGGATCCCTGGTCGAGCTGGGCCTGATCACGGCCCTCTCCGGGGTCTTCGCCATCGCCACGGGAACCTTCGCGGGCCATGTGGTGGACCGGGTCGACCGCCGCCGCCTGATGATCGGCTGCGATCTCGCGCGGGCGGTGCTGCTGGGCTCCGTACCGCTGGTGTGGTCCTTCGCCGGCCCGCAGATCTGGCTGCTGTACGTCCTGACCGCGCTGGTCACCGTACTGAAGACGCTCTTCGACGTGGCCTACGTGAGCGCCGTGCCCTCCCTGGTCGAACCGGGCGACCTGGCCGCCGCCAACGGACGGCTGATGGGCACCTTCGCCCTCGGCACCCTCCTCGGCCCGATCGTGGCGGGCCTGCTCGTCGCCGGGGTCGGCGGATCCTGGGCGCTGGCCCTGGACGGGGCGACCTTCCTCGTCTCGGCGGTCAGCCTGCGCTGGGTGCGTTTCGGTGCCCGGGGGAATGATGCGACTCCCCGGCCGGAGGCGAAGACCTCCCTGCGCGCGGTGTTCGTGGTCGGCTTCCGCTTCCTGTGGGCGCACGCCCTGCTGCGCCCGCTGACCGTCCTGCTGACCCTCCTCACCTTCGTCACGGTCGGTGCCACCGACCTGCTGATCTTCCGCCTCCGGGACGACCTCGAGCGCGCCCCGGCGACCGTCGGCTACGTGATGGCCGTGAGCGGCATCGGCGTCGTGTGCGCCTCCTTCGCGGCCGGGCCGCTGCGCCGGATCCTCGGCTTCGGCCCGTGCTGGCTCGGCGCGGTCGCGCTGATCGGCGTGGCGGTGGCGGGCATCGGGGCCAGCAGCAGCGTGCCCGTGATCGCGGCGATGGCCGCCCTCTTCATGTTCGGGCTGACGTTGGGCGGCATCAGCTCCATGACCCTGCGTCAGGAAGTCACCCCGGACCACCTGCTCGGGCGGGTCACCTCCGCCTTCTGGACGGTCCACAACGCCTCGGGCCCGCTGGGAGCCGCCGCGCTGACCGCCCTGGCAGCCCGGCACGGGGTCCCGTCGACGAGCCTGGCCGCGGGAGCCCTCTGCCTCCTGATAGCCGCCGCGGGCCTCCTGACCCCACTCCGCTCCGCCCGCCCGAACCCGCCGGTGCCGGTGGAGCCCCGGCGGCGTTCGTGGTCACACTCGGCTCGACCCGAAGCATCCAGAGGGGAGAAGTGAGGAGCGCGTCGGCGCCCGAGCGGTGGCTCAGTCCCGCTGCTCGCCCGCGACGAGGAGTTCGCCCACCTCATCCGTGAGCGCGGCGCGGGCGGGGGCGGGCAGGCCGGCGTCGGTGATGAACCAGTCGGCCTGGTGGAGCGCGGCGAAGCCGCTGAGGCCCACCACGCCCCATTTGCTGTGGTCCGCCACGACGGCGACCCGGCGTGCCGAGGCGACCAGGGCCCGGTTGGTCTGGGCCTCCATGAGGTTCGGGGTGGTCAGCCCGGAGCCCTGCGCCACCCCGTGCGCGCCGAGGAAGAGCAGGTCCACGTGGAGGGAGGCGATCGCCTGGTCGGCGAGCGGTCCGACGAGGGCGGCCGAGGGGGTGGGGGAGCCGCCGGTGAGCAGCAGGGTGGGGGCTTCGGCCCCGCGGCCCAGGGCGTCGGCCCACACCAGCTGCGCCACCGGGAGGGAGTTGGTGACGATCGTGAGCCGCGGTACCCCGAGGAGCCGGGCGGCGACGGCGTGCGCGGTGGTGCCGCCCGAGACGGCGACCACGCTGCCCGGCTCCACCAGGGTCGCGGCCGTGTCCGCGATGGCGGCCTTGGCGTCGCCCTCCAGGTCCGACTTGGCCTCGAACCCCGGCTCGTGCCCGCTCGCCCCGGCCGGGGCGACGGCTCCGCCGTGGACCTTCTCCACGACCCCGCGCCGTGCGAGGGCGTCCAGGTCCCGGCGGACGGTCATGTCCGAGACGCCGAGCTGACCGACCAGGTCCGCCACCCGCACCGCACCCTCGCGCCGGACCGCGTCCAGGATGAGAGCACGTCGCTGGTGGGCCAGTTGGGCAGCCTGCTCGGCCACGGGTCGCTCCAGGGAATCGGCGAAACCGGTCAGAAGGCAGCAAGATAACACGGCAATGTTGTTGGAGTCTGAGGGAAAGATCGGCGTGGGCTGGTGGAAAATGTTGGAGAGTGTTTATTCTCGGCGGGTGAAGAAGACCCTCGCGAAACTCGCGGACGGCCGCGAACTGATCTACTTCGACGCCGGCGAAGGTGCCGTGCGCGAAGCGCCCGACCTGCGCCCGCTCGATCCGGTGGACAGCCGCCCGGAACTGCGGCGCGACGAGGCCACCGGTGACTGGATCACCATCGCCTCGCACCGCCAGAACCGGATCTACCACCCGCCCGCCGGCGAATGCCCGCTCTGCCCCTCCCGGGACGGCCGGCTCAGCGAGATCCCCGCCGCCGACTACGAGGTGGCCGTCTTCGAGAACCGCTTCCCCTCCCTCGCGGGCGAGGCCGGACGCTGCGAAGTCGTCTGCTTCACCCCCGACCACGACGCCGGATTCGCCGACCTCACCCCGGCCGCCGCACGCCTGGTGCTGGACGCGTGGACCGACCGCACCGCGGATCTCTCCGCCCTCCCCGGAGTCGAGCAGGTGTACTGCTTCGAGAACCGGGGAGCCGAGATCGGGGTGACCCTCGCCCATCCGCACGGCCAGATCTACGCCTTCCCCTTCGTCACGCCGCGCACCGCCAAGATGACGGCCGCCGCGGCGGCGCACCGCGCCGCCACCGGCCGCAACCTCTTCGAGGACCTGCTGGCCACGGCCCGCGCCGCCACCGAGCGGGTGGTGACGGCAGGGGAGCACTGGACCGCCTTCGTGCCCTACGCCGCCCGCTGGCCGTACGAGGTCCACCTCTACCCGAACCGCCGGGTCCCCGACCTGACCTGCCTCACCGAAGCCGAGCGTGCCGAGTTCCCCGGCCTCTACCTCGACTTGCTGCGCCGCTTCGACCGGCTGTTCCCCGTACCGGATCAGGAGTCGGAGACGGAGGCGGAGCGGCCGCAGGGGCCTGCCCCCACCCCGTACATCTCCGCGTGGCACCAGGCTCCCCGCACCGGCGGGGAGGAACTGGCCCTGCACTTGGAGCTGTTCACCATCCGCAGGACCCCCGACAAGCTCAAGTTCCTCGCCGGGACGGAGTCCGGGGCGGAAGCCTTCATCAACGACGTGGCCCCCGAGACCGCGGCACGACGACTGCGGGAGGCCCTCGCGTGAACCGGAACGAGCGGGCCGCGAGCACCTTCACGAAGCTCTACGGAGGCTCTCCCGACGGGATCTGGGCGGCGCCCGGCCGGGTCAACCTGATCGGTGAACACACCGACTACAACGACGGGTTCGCCCTCCCCATCGCCCTCCCGCACACCACCCTGCTCGCCGCCCGCGCCCGTACGGACGGGCGACTGCGGCTGCACAGCGCACAGGGCGACGGCCGGACCATCGAACTGGCCGTGGCCGCCCTGGCCCCCGGAGCCGTGCCGGGCTGGGCCGCGTACCCGGCCGGTGCGGTCTGGGCCCTCGCCGAGGCGGGACACCCCGTCGGGGGCGCGGACCTCCACTTCGACAGCACGGTCCCCACCGGCGCGGGCCTCTCCTCCTCCGCCGCGCTGGAGTGCGTGGTCGCCGTCGCCTACGACGAGCTGCACGGCCTCGGGCTGCCCGGGCCCGAACTGGCCCGGATCGCCCAGCGGGCGGAGAACGCCTTCGCCGGCGTGCCCTGCGGGATCATGGACCAGATGGCCTCCGTGTGCTGCACCACCGGGGCCGCCCTCCACCTCGACGCCCGCACCCCGGAGCTGCACCGGCAGGTGCCCTTCGACCTCCCGGGGCAGGGACTCGGACTGCTCGTGATCGACACCCGGGTCTCCCACGACCTGGGCGACGGGGCGTACGCGGCCCTGCGCGCGGGCTGTGAACGGGCGGCCGGGCTGCTCGGCCTGCGCGCCCTGCGGGACCTGCCCGCCGGAGACCTCGCGGCGGCGCTGGACGACCTCCCGGTGGAACTCGTCCCGCTGGTCCGCCACGTGGTGACCGAGAACGGCCGGGTCGCCGAAGCCGTCGCCCGGCTCCGGGCGGACGACGCGGCCGCCCTCGGCCCGATCCTCACCGCCGGTCACGCGTCGCTCCGCGACGACTACCGGGTCTCCTGCCCGGAGACCGACCTCGCCGTGGCGGCCGCGCTGGACGCCGGGGCCCTCGGCGCCCGGATGACGGGAGGCGGCTTCGGCGGCTCCGTCATCGCGCTGGTGGAGGCGGGGCGCGAGGACGCGGTGGGCGACCACGTCACGGCGGCCTTCGGCGCGGCGGGCCACCGGCTCCCGCGGCTCCTCACCGTCACCCCGGCGGAGGGCGCGCACCGCCTGCAGGCGGGGGCTCCGTAGGCCGCCGACTCGCCCTGTGGGCCGCGGGGCCGCAGGGCCGCGGGGCCATAGGCCCGTAGGTCCACAGCCCCGTAGGCCCGTTGGCCCGTAGGCGCAAGGGACACCAGGCCGGCCCCGCGCCCACGCGCACCCACCCGCCCATCCACCCATCCACCCATCCACCCACGGACACTCTGGACGCTTCCATGCCCACTCAACACGTCCTGGTCGTCGGCATCGACGGCGTACGGCTCGACCTGCTGGCCGAGCTGGACACCCCCCACCTCGACGAGATGGCCGGCGAGGGCTTCCTGGCCCCCGTCGAGATCGACGAGGCCACGCCGACGATGTCCGGGCCCTGCTGGGCCACCATCGCCACCGGGGTCACCGTGGCCAAGCACGGGGTCTGGGGCAACCGTCTCGACGGCAACCGGCTCGACGTCTTCCCCGACTTCACCACCCGTCTGGCACTCGAATGCGGCCGGCGGACCTTCGCCGCCGGCGGCTGGGCCCCCCTCTTCCTCGCCCAGCAGGGCGGCCCGCTCTTCACCGCACCCAGCCGGCTCGCCTTCATCGCTCCCCGCGCGGACACGCCGGAGGGCTGGGAAGAGGTCGACGAGGCCGTGACGGCCGAAGCGGCGCGCGTCCTGGGCTCCGGAGAAGACCTCGACGCCTCCTTCGTCTACCTCGGAGCCGTCGACGAGACCGCCCACTTCCTCGGCTGCGGCCCGGAGTACCGCCGGGCGATCGAGACGGCGGACCAGCGCCTGGGCCGGCTGCTCAAGGCGGTCCGCGACCGTCCCGGCCACCCCGGGGAGCAGTGGACGGTCATCGTGGTGACCGACCACGGCCACCGCGACGAAGGGGGCCACGGAGGGCGCAGCGAGCTGGAGCGCACCGCCTGGGTGGCGGCGAGCGGTCCCGGCCTGGTCGCGGGCGCGACCCCGCCGGCGGTCCGGCACACCGATGTCGCCGCCCATGTGTACGCGGCGCTGGGCATCGGCCTGGATCCCCACTGGACCCTGGACGGCGCCCCCTTCACCGCGTGACGCGGTACGGTCCGCCACGGCGAGCGGCCCCGCCCGGAGTTCCGGGCGGGGCCGCTCGTCCACTACGGTCCTGCTACCAGAGGACGGGGAGCCGCTCCGGGAGCCGCTTCATGAACCGGGTGCGCCAGACGAGCTGGTCGACCGGCACGGCGAGCTGGAGGCGGGGCATCTTCTCCAGGAGCACCTCGATGGCGATCTCGGCGTGCCGCTTGCCGAGCGCGGTGGCGGGGCAGTAGTGCTGTCCACCGCCGAAGGAGAGGTGGGTGCCCGCGTTCTCCCGGTCGATGTCGACGACGTGGGGGTCGGTGAACACGGCCGCGTCGGTGTTGGCGGCCTCGACCAGGACGAGGAGGAGCTCCCCCTTCTTCACCTCGACGTCCCCGAGGGTGAGGTCTTCGAGGGCGAGACGGGGCAGGCCGTCGGCGATCGAGAGGTTGACCCGCAGGAGTTCGTCCACGGCGCCCGGGATCTTCTCCGGCGACTTCCGCAACTGCTCCCACACGTCCGGGTTCTGGAGCAGGGAGAAGACCGCCATCGTCAGGAAGCCCATGGTGGAGATGACCCCGGCGCCGAACAGGGTGACCCCGACCGTGGCGAGCATCTCGTCGGTGAGGTGCGCGTACTGGGGGTCCGTGCGCAGGGCCGCAAGCTCGGAGACGAGCCCGGTGGTGGCGGGGTCGTCGAGGCGCTCGACCATATAAGCCATGTCCCGGTCCCAGTTGAGCTTGGCACCGGTGACGGGGCAGGCCGAGTTCATGAACGCGATGTCGAGGCTGGACGCCAGGCGCGGGGCGTCGGCCTGCGGGATGCCGAGGATGCGGCAATGCAGGTTCTCGGCGTACGGGTTGGTGAACTGGCTGCGCAGGTCGACCGGCGCCCCGTGGGTGAGGAGGCCGTCGACGAGTTCGGAGGCGTGGCCGCGCATCCAGTCGGTGAGGCCGTCGGTCTTGGGGTTGATCGCCTTCAGCACGGCCTTGCGCAGGCCTGCGCCGGTGATGTTGCCCATGTTGTTGACGACCTCGGGCGGGATCGTCAGCGCGTACTGGCGGGGCACGCCGGGCGCGGAGGTGTCCTTCAGGCTGAACCGGGGATCTTCGAGGACCTGCTTGCACAGTTCGTACGAGGACACGAGCCAGGCCTCGTCACCGGCGATCGTGCGCACCCGCTTGACCGGCTCGTCACGCAACGCCTCTACCTCGTGCGGGAGTTGGTCACCACGTGCGGAGAACGGGAAGTCGAGGAGGGTCTCAGTGGACATCGGTTGATCCTTCGGCGGGGGTGATGACGGCGTGGCCCTGGTTGCGGGAGGCGCGCAGACCGGAGCCGCGCGAGTAGAGCAGTTCCGCCATCGGCAGGAGCTGGTGGTAGCAGTTCAGGGAGGACGGCACCCCGAGAATGGCCGGGGTGTCGAGGAAGAGCGGCGCTTCGGCGCAGACGTACTCCAGGCAGACCTCGCGCTGCCGGGTGGTGGCGGTCTTGCCGCCCAGCACCTTGGAGGAGAGGAACGAGTCGACCAGGGAATTGCAGGTGCTGCGGAATTCCGGGTCGCTGTCGAGCAGGTTGTACAGGTGGCTGTGGAGCCTGCGGTAGGCGGGGATGTCGGTGAGGGCCGACATGGGGCGGGCGCGCAGGCGCTCGCCGCTGGGGTCGGCCTCGGCCGCCGCGTTGTTGACCTTGGCGCGGACGCCGCGCAGGTTCTTGACCGCCTTGCGCCGGGCTTCGTCGGCGTCGTAGCCGAGGGCCTCGTACATCTCGGCCACGTGCAGGTCGGTGTAGATGATGTCCACCTGCGCGAAGTTGCGCAGGCCCCACTGGGCGAGGTCGAGGACACGCTGGGCGGAGAAGTAGCTGTTCCCGGGCGAGATGCCGATCACGGCATGATCGCCTTCGGTGTGGATCACCTGGCAGTGCGGGGTGAACGGCCTGACTGTGAAGACTTCGGTCGCTGTCGTCAACAGGTGTCGGGTCCTTCGCGCCGCAAGTCCCGTGGGGCCCTGTGCCCCGGGTGTGGCGGCGACGTGACGGAAAGCTACCGGATCCTCACGTGCGGACCTATGCCTTCCGGCCGGTAACTCACCTGGTGGACACCACCGTTGCCCGAGGCGACGAGCGTGGCCCCTGCCGGCAGCCCGACGAGATGCCCGCGGCCCCGGGCCCGCGCCACCTGCAGGGGGTCACCGGCCCCGCGCCGGCGACCCCCTCGATCGGACGGTCAGCGCCCTGCCGGATGGTGCAGGCGCCGCCAGTAACCCGCGAGGTCGTCCACGGCGTTGGTGACCGAGTCGAAGGCCATCGTCGTGCGGGTGTCCTGTTCGTAGCGGCCCCATTGCGGCATGGGGTGGTGATGGGGGGCGCCGGTGCGGATGAAGGAGATCCAGGCCGTGTGCATCGTCGAGGCGAGGCCGTCACGGACCCTGGGATTCAGCCCCGCCAGGAAGGGAGCCTGCGACCACTTGTCGAAGTTGTCGAACACGAACGGCAGCTCCAGGCAGTGCGCCGCCGCGAGTTGACCGCCGTGCGCGGGCGTCGGAAGGTTGAACTGGTAGGCCCAGACCGGACGTCCCCGGGCCGCTCGCCGTTCGGCCAGCGCCACGGCGGGCATGCGGAACAGTTCGTCGGTGATCAGGTCCATCAGTACGTCCACGGGACGGGCGCCGGGCCGGGCCTCTTCGTACGCCGTGTACGCCTGCTCCGCCCGGTTTCCGAAGGTGTCCCGCGCCCGGGCGACCACCTGCTCCCTGGTCGAGGCGGCGTACGGCTCGCTCAGCGCGAAGGCGAAGTTGGCCTCCTCCCTGGTCCAGCCGATCAGGACGTCGATGTCCGCCCCGGCTCCGCCGAGCAGCAGGTCGGCGGGGTCGCGGTCCAGCGTGACCCCGTCGAGCACCGGCAGGAACGGGGTCGACCAGTAACCCCACCGTCCGGTGCGCCCGAACATCTCGAAGGTGGCGGCGATCAGGCGTGGCCAGGGCACGGCCCGCAGCTCCGTCACGTTCCTGACCTTCAGGACGTCGAGGAAGGAGGCGGTGCGTTCGAGGGATTCGCTGCGCGTGGGGATCTTCAGTCCGAGCGGCGGGCTCTGCAGGATGGCGCGCCGGAACAGGGGGCGGCGCTTGGGCCGGACACCGGCCAGCGCCGCGACCGACAGCGCGCCGCCGGACTGGCCGGCGAGGGTGATGTCGTCGGGGTCGCCGCCGAACGCGGCGATGTTGTCCCGTACCCAGCGCAGCGCGGCGAGCTGGTCGGTGAGCCAGAAGTTCCCCCCGGCGCCGTCCTCGCCGAAGTAGAGGTAACCCAACGGACCGAGGCGGTAATTGAGGGTCACGACGACGAGGTCCCCGTCGCGCGAGAAGGTTTCGCCGGAGTAGCCCGGCATCGATCCGGATCCGGAGATGAAGCCGCCGCCGTGGATCCACACCATGACCGGCCGCTTGGCGTCGTCGGCTCCGGGTGTCCAGACGTTGAGGGTGAGGCAGTCCTCGTCGAAGGGGGGCGAGCCATGGGTGCCGAGCACCTGGTCGCCACCCTCCCGGTACGGCTGCGGGGCGCTCGGACCGAAGGCGGTCGCGTCGCGCGTTCCCTGCCAGCCGGGGTGGGGCTGGGCCGGCCGCCATCGCAGGGCGCCGACCGGCGGTGCCGCGTAGGGCACGCCCTTGAACGCGGCGAGGCCCCCTTCGGTGCTGCCGCGCAGCCGCCCCGAAGGCAGTTCCACGACGGGTGAGGGCTCGGCCGTGCGCGGGGCGGCCTGCGCCGCGCGCCCGCCCGCCGCCCCGGAGAGCAGTGCGGTGCCCGCCAACACCCCGCTGTTCTTGAGGACTTTGCGCCGTGATGGATCGTCGGTCATGGTGCTTCACTCCCTGACTGATCGGGTGCCCGTCGCCGAAATTTCTATAGCGAAAATTTGACGAGGGTCAGTATTGCTCCATGCTTGGGGTGGGGGTCAAGGGGTGCGGGGCGGGCGTGGGCGTATATCTTGCGAAGTTCTTGACGGCCGTCGAAAAAACGCGATAGACACGTGTCATCACGGCCACGGCCGACGGCCCGGGCCATCCCGGAGAGCCGGATCTTCCACGCCTGGGACTGCCCGAGGCGCCCCCATCAGCAACATCCCGCCCTCCAGGGCCGGTTGACTACGTACGGAGTTCCCATGGCAGGTCGGTTTCGTCCCGTTGGTCTGGTCGTCGCATCGACGGCACTCTTGCTGACCACGGCATGTGGTGGTGCGAGCCTCGGGACCGGCGAGGAGAAGCAGGGCGGGCCCGTGAAGATCGGGCTCCTCGTCCCGAGGTCGGGGACCTACAAGGCGCTGGGCGACGACATGAAGCAGGGCTTCGAGCTCTACGTCGCGCAGCGCGGCGGAAAGCTCGGCGGCCGTGAGGTGGAGATCGTTGTCGCGGACGAGGGGGAGACGGCCGACTCGGGCAAGGCGGCAGCGGAGAAGCTGGTCAAACAGGACCGGGTGCTCGCCGTGAGCGGGGTGGTCAGCTCGGCCACCATCAACGGGGTCAAGGACCTGTTCGAGACCGGCAAGGTCCCGCTCGTCGGCTCGAACGCCTCACCCACGACCCTGACCGGGACCACCTACATCTGGCGCACCTCCTACGTCAACGACGAACCGGGCAAGGCGCTCGGCAAGCACGTGGCCGAGAAGGCCGGCGGACCCGTCTTCCTGATCGCCGCGGGATACCAGGCGGGCAAGGACGAGGTGGAGGGCTTCAAGTCCACCTTCCTCCCGGCGGGCGGCAAGCAGGCGGGGGAGGAGGTCTACACGCCGTTCCCGGGGACCAAGAACTTCCAGCCGTACCTCGCACAGATCGAGAAGTCCGGCGCGAAGGCCGTCTTCTGCTTCTACGCCGGCGGCGCGGCCGTCGACTTCGTCAAGCAGTACCGGGACTTCGGACTGGCCGGCAAGATCCCGCTCTACGCCCCCGGCTTCCTCACCGAAGGAGGCGTCCTCAAGGGACAAGGAGACGCGGCCAACGGCATCCTCACGGCGCTCAACTACAGTGCCGACCTGAACAATTCGGCGAACAAGCAGTTCGCGCCGGCGTACACGGCCGCCCACGGTGCGGCCCCGACCACGTACGCGATGGCGTCCTGGGACGCGGCGCAGGTCCTCGACAAGGCGATCGGGGCGGCCGGTTCCGCCGGCGCCGCGGTGACCTCCGAATCGGTCAACGCGGCCATCGCCCGGGTGGGGGAAATCGACAGCCCGCGCGGCACCTGGCGGTTCAACGCCGGCGGGACGCCCGTCCAGCCCTGGTACCTGCGCGAGGTCAAGCAGGGCGTCAACACCGTCAGTTCCGAGCTCGGCAGACTGGGCGGCTGACATGTCCGGATGGTTGGACGGCAACTTCGTCAGCGTCATCGACGGGGTCGCCTTCGGTCTGCTGCTGTTCACGATCGCGGTCGGACTCTCCCTGGTCTTCGGCATGATGGACGTGCTCAACCTCGCGCACGGCACGCTCTACCTGGCCGGCGCCTACGTCGCCTACGCCCTCTCCGACGGGACCCTGACGGGTCTCCTCCTCGCCCTGCTGGCGGGCGCCCTGGTGGGCACCCTGGGCGGGGCCGCGCTGACCTTCCTCACCCAACCCCTGGCCCACCGGGGCCACTTGGACCAAGCCGTGCTGACGCTCGGCATCACCTTCATCGTGGCCGACCTCCTCGCCGCGGCCTTCGGCGGAGACGTCCTGCCCACGGACCCGCCCACGGCGCTGCGCGGGACGGTCGGTCTCCTCGGCCACGCCTATCCGGTCTACCGGCTGGTGTTCATCGCCGTCGCGGCCGGCCTCGCCCTCCTCGTGTACCTCGTCTTCGAGCGCAGCTCGCTCGGAGCCCTCGTACGGGCCACCGTCGCCGACCGGGACATGGTCCGCGCGCTCGGTGTGGACGTCCGCAAGGTGCTCTACGGGGTCTTCGCGTCCGGCGCCGCCCTGGCAGCCGTCGGCGGAGTCCTCGGGGCGCCGATCCTCGGCCCCGGGCCGGGCGTCGACGAGACCGTCCTCGTCCTCTCCCTCGTCGTCGTGGTCGTGGGGGGCCTCGGATCGGTGCGCGGCGCACTCGCCGGAGCGCTCCTGATCGGCCAGGTGCAGACCCTCGGGGTGGCGCTGCTCCCGGAGTACGCCCCCTTCCTCCTCTTCGGCACCATGCTCCTCGTCCTCGTGCTCCGCCCGCACGGCCTGGTCGCGTCGGCGGTGCGCGCATGAGCCCGTCGGCATCCGCACCCACACCCGCACCCGCACCCACAACCGCATCCGCATCTCCCGCCTCCGCGATACGGCGGCGGCTGTCGGCCACCGCCGTGGCCGGCGCACTCGCCCTGGCCCCCTTCGTGCTCGGTCCGTACGCGATCGGCACCCTGTCGCGGATCCTGGTGTTCGCCCTCCTCGTGCTGAGCGTGAACCTGCTCACCGGCCTGACCGGGCTGCCGACCCTCGGCCAGTCCGCCTACTTCGGCGTCGGCGCGTACACGGCGGCGATCACGGCGACACGGATCACCGACATCGGACCGCTCCAACTCCTCATCGCCGCAGGCGTCTCCGCGCTGGTGGCCGTGCCGACCGGCTGGCTTGCCGTACGAGCCCGGGGCGTGGTCTTCCTGATGCTCACGCTGGCCATCGGCGAGATCGCCTACAGCGCCGCCGTCAACTGGAAGTCGCTGACGAACGGCACCGACGGGATGTCGGGCATCCCGCCCGTCGTCCCCCTGCCCGGCATGCCCGCCCTGGAGCTCGACGGGCTGGTCTACTTCTACGTCCTGGCCGTGTTCCTGCTGCTCTTCGCGGCGGTCTCCCGCCTGGGCTCGACCTCGTTCGCCCTCGCCCTGCGCGGCATCCGGGACAACGAGCCCCGCATGCGGGCGATCGGCTACCCCACCCAGCGGTACGCCCTGACCGCCTACTGCGGCGCAGGGGCGCTGGCCGGCGCCGCAGGGGCCCTGTGGGTCTCGGTGCAGCGGTTCGTCTCGCCCGGCGACGCCGGCTTCGAGATCGCCGCACTGGCCCTGCTGGCCGTGGTCATCGGAGGCTCCGGCTCGATGCGCGGGGCCTGCGCGGGCGCCGCGCTCGTCTGGCTCACCCGCGACTACCTCGGAAACCTCGAAGTCGTCTCCGGACGCGGGCCGTTGCTGCTCGGCCTGCTCTTCGTCATCGCCGTCTACGCGCTGCCCCGAGGACTGGCCGGCGTACGGATCCCGCACAGGCTCACCCGAAAGAGGACGGCGTGACAAGCCAAGACCACGGCCTACTGGAACTGCGCGCGGTATCCCGGCACTTCGGCTCCTTCCGAGCCCTGGACGAGGTCGACCTGACGGTGCGGCCGGGCGCCCGGCACGCCGTCATCGGCCCGAACGGCGCGGGCAAGTCCACCCTGTTCGGCCTGATCTCGGGCACCTTGCCCGCCACCGCCGGAACCATCCTCGTCGACGGGCGGGACGTGACCCGGCTGCCCGTACACCGCCGGGTCGGGCTCGGCGTCGCCGCGACCTTCCAGCACTCCAGCCTCTTCATGCGCGAAACCGTGCTGGAGAACGTACTCCTCGCGGTGGCACGCCGTAGGAGCTCCGGGGCCGGTTCCCGAGCCGGATCCCGCGCCGCTTCCCGCGCCGGGGCGATCGCGAAGGCGCACGAACTGCTCGACCGGGTGGGCCTGCCCACCCGCCACGACCTCCCGGCCGCCGAGCTCTCGCACGGCGAGCGGCGCCAGCTGGAGGTCGCGGTGGCGCTGGGGACCGATCCCCGGCTGCTCCTCCTTGACGAACCGGCCGCCGGCATGTCGCCGGCGGAGACGGCGCGGCTCACCGAACTGATCGCCGCCCTGCCGGGGGAGGTGACCGTACTCCTCATCGAGCACGACCTCGACATGGTCTTCGAACTCGCCGACACGGTGACGGTCATGCACCTCGGCAGGCACCTGAAGACCGGCTCCCCGGACGAGGTGCGCGCCTCCACCGAAGTCCAGACCGCCTACCTGGGCACGATGGAGGTCACCTCGTGAACCCGCTCCTGCGCATCCGCGGACTGCGCTCCGGCTACGCCGGGGGCGTCGTCCTCGGCGGTGTGGACCTGGACCTCGACGAGGGCGGGACCGTAGCCCTCCTCGGGCGGAACGGAGTGGGGAAGACCACCCTCATCTCGACGGTCATGGGACTCGTCCGCCCCTACGAAGGCAGCGTCGGCCTCGACGGCCGGGACCTCGCCGGCGCCCGCGTCGACGTGATCGCCCGCGCAGGCGTCGGCGTCGTTCCCCAGGGCCGCAGGGTCTTCGCCCCGCTGACCGTGGACGAACACCTGACCATCGCCTCGCGGCGCCCGGCGCACGGCCCCTGGACCAGGACCCGAGTCCTCGACCTGCTGCCGCGCCTGGGGGAGCGCCTCGGACACCGCGGAGACCAGCTCTCCGGAGGAGAACAGCAGATGCTCGCGATAGCCAGGGCCCTCCTGGGCAATCCGCGCCTGCTCCTCCTCGACGAACCGTCCGACGGCCTTGCTCCGGCGATCGTCGCCCAAGTGGGCGAGGTGATCCGCGAGGTCAGTGCGCAGGGCATGTCGGTCGTCCTCGTCGAGCAGAACCTCGCCCTCGCCCTCTCCGTGGCCCGGACCGTGGCGGTCATGCACAAGGGAGTCATCGTCCACCAGTCACCCGCCGCGGAACTGGCATCCCGCCCCGAATCCCTACGACACCTCCTGGGCGTCGACTGACCCCACGACACCCCCTGGTTCATGATGGAGCCGATCGCCGTCGAACCGGCCGTCAGGAGCCCAGTCGGCCAGATAGCACTCGCGCGTCGCCGACGCGGCTTGTGAGGAAGCGAGTTGAGGGCGGTTCTGCGGGATGTCGGTTCGCGCACCGGGACCCGTGTTGCGGTACTCCGCGAAGCGCTGGGCCTGCCAGGGATAGGCGTCGCGCATGTTCGCGTACGGTGCGGTGGCGTCGATGCCCGGACCGAGCACGCTGTCACGGACGACGAGGGACGGCCATGCGGTCGGGTCCGAGCCCGGAACCCAGGGCCGGGCCAGCTTGTAGAAGCCGTCCGGTGCCTCACTGGTCACCCGGCAGCGGACGGCCAGCAGGCCGTACGGGTTGACGCGAGCGGTGGAGGGGGCGAAGACGAAGCCGTACGGGGCGCCCGCCAGATCGGCGCGCAGCAGCGTACGGAAGTGGCAGTGTTCGAACACCGCGCGGGCCCTGCCGAAGACGAAGTCGACGTCGCCCTCGACGTAACAGTGCGCGAAGTACTGGCGGGCGACGGTGGCCAGCGCCATCGAGTCGGTGTAGAGGGTGTCCTGATGTCCGAGGAACCGGCAGTGGAAGAAGGCGGACCGGTCGCCCTGGACCTTGATCGCGACTGCCTGCGTGCCGGGATTCCCGGGTAGGTCGGTGCGCAGGAAGTCGTTCGCGAAGGTGATCCACTGTGCGGTGAATCCGTCCGCCTGGACGGTTGTCGTTGCCGAACCGGTCGTGCCGTACGTGCCGCCGTCGGGCCGTGTCGTGCCGGCCGCGTTGTCGTACACGACGACGACGTCACGGGGGTTCTCGCTCGCGCCGATCCAGGTCATGGCGGTGCGGGCCGGGCTGACGGCGACGGTCTCCCGGTACCTGCCCGGTGCGAGGACCAGCGTCCAGCCGGAGCCGTCCGCCGCGTTCACGGCGGCCTGGACGGTGGTGTGGTCTCCGAAGCCGCCCGGGTGGACGTACAGGGTGCGCTCGGTGAGCCGGGCGGCGGGCGAACCGAACCGGCCGAACGGGCCGCCCCCGGGGTGGGCGGCGGCGCGGCCGCCGGACACGGCGAGCGCGAACGCCGCTCCGGCACCGGCGGTGAGCAGGGAACGGCGGCCGAGAGCGGCCCGTGAGTGGTGCGAGGGCATGCGGGAGCTCCTTCGCTGCAAGGGAGGGGAGAGGAAGCGGCGTCCGGAACGTCAGCAGATGCGGCCCGCGCCCGCACGGTGGTCGACGAGGGCGGGCACGGCCTGCGGCACGTCGACCCGGGTGCGAAGGGACGGCGTCCAGCCCGCGTCGGCGCGCAGGATCTCTTCGGGGAACTGGGCGTTGTGGACCGCGAGGAGGTCGAGCGGCGCACCGTTGACGAGGTTGCCCGCAGTGGTGACCGGGGCGTCCTTCCACTTCTTGAGGATCTTGCCGGCCTGGACGCCCCCGGCGAGCGTGAAGGCGTTCCTCTCCGCGACGAGCTGGGACTCGATTCCGATGCCCAGGCTGTAGGAATAGTCCGAACCGCGCACCACGAAGTGGTTGTTGTACGCGTCGACCTTGCCGAAACGGACCCGCGGCGCCCGCTCGACGACGTTCTTGAAGAGATTGTGGTGGAGGGTGGTACGCAGCTTGCCGCGGTCGGTGGCGCCCGCGCTGTCGCTGTTGCCGATCATCAGGGTCTTGTCGTGGTCGGCGAAGACGTTCCAGGAGACGGTGACCAGGTCGGCGCCGCGCACGATGTCCAGCTCGCCGTCGTGCTGCTGGTAGGGCTCACCGTAGTACGAGGGCAGCGAACTGTCCGGGTGGGCCCCGTCGGTGAACGTGTTGTGGTCGATCCAGACATGGGTGGAGCCGTACGCGACCACGCTGTCGTACTCGGAGTTCCACGCACCCGTCGCCCCGTCCGTAGGGTCCCACTGCGGGAAGCAGTCGAGAGGGCTCTCCACGGTCAGGTTGCGGACGACGACGTTGTCGACGCCCTGGATCTGAAGGCTGCCGCCGGTGATGCCGGCGTTCCTGCCGACGCCGACGATCGTCGTGTTGGCGGGGACGTACGCCTTGATGGCCTTCCCCTGCGCCTTGGCGGAGGCGGCGCGCAGATCCTCCTGCTCCCCGCTGACCTCGGTGTCGTGCCCCCAGACCGCGGGGTCGTAGGCGGCGAGGTACGCCGCGAAGTCGTACCCGGGAGCCTCGAAGGCCGCGCAGCCGGCTGCCGTGGCGTTCAGCGTGCCCACGACCTTGACGATCCGCGGCTCGGTGCCCGCGACGGCGAGCGCCGCACGCAACTGCTCCCAGGTGGTGACGGTGAAGACGCGGGAGGCATCGGCCGCGGCGCCGCCGCTCGTTCCCGTACCTTCGGACGCCCAGCCGTCACCGGCCGCAAGGACCTGACGGGCGGGGTCGGGCGCCGCGGGTCCGGCGTGCGCGGCGGCCGTGGGTCCGGTGACGCTCAGGACGAGGGCGGTGGCGCCCACCGCCCATGCTCGTGTGGGTCGCATGCTCAGCTCTCCTCGGAATCGGGCCAGGTGATCCATTGCGCGGGGACTTCCTCGTCGGTGCGGCGGGTGTCGCCCGGTGCGAGGGCGCGGGCGTGGAGGAGGCCGGTGGCGACCATCCGGGCCACGGCGATCGCGCCCGGCGGGTTGAAGTGGGTGTTGTCCTGCTCGGTCGCCGTCCAGTTGAAGTACGTCTTCGTGGTCTCCGGGCCGAGCTCCTGCCAGAGGGCCAGGGACTGCTCCTGGACATCGATGACGGCGACGTCCTCCTCGGCGGCCACCTGCCGCATCGCGGCCGGATAGTCCCCGTGGGTGCGCAGAGCGGTGCCTTCGGCGTCGAACCTGCGGCGCTCGACGGAGGTGGCGAGGACCGGCAGGGCCCCGCACTCGCGCGCGCCGTCGACGAACCGGCCCAGGTTGTCCTGGTAGGTGGTCCAGGGCTCGGTGTAGCGCGTGGGGTCCGTGGTCTTCTGGTCGTTGTGGCCGAACTGGATCAGCAGGAGGTCTCCGGGCCGGATCACGTCCAGGATCGCGGTCAGCCGGCCCTCGTCGATGAAGCTCTTGGTGCTGCGGCCGTTGACCGCGTGGTTGGCGACCGTGACGTCCCGGTGCAGGAAGAAGGGCAGGGCCATGCCCCACCCGGTCTCCGGGGCGGCGTCGGCGTACTTCTGCGCCGCCGTGGAGTCACCGGCGATGTAGAGGGTGCGCCCGCACCCCTTTCCCCGGGGGACGGCCGCGGCGGGGGTCGCGGTCACGGCGGGGGCCGCGGCCAGGGCGAGGGCGAGCCCTGCCCCGGCCGTGACCGCCCGGCGGCGGGTGAAGGTCACCTGATCTCTCCCAGGATGCCTCGGGATTCAGCCCTGGGAGGAATGGGTCCTTGGGGCAGAGCCGCGTAGCGGCGGAGTTCGTTGCGCATCTGTTCTGACCTGCGCTCTCTTTCGTTGTCAGTGGGGGCGGTTAGGTTGGGGAGCATGCCGACAGCAGCGATGGGCGACGGGGATACCGGGCATGCCCGGTACACCTTCCGGCTTCGCGTGTCGTCCACCGCGCTTGGCCGGCTTGAGGCGGAGTGGGCGCGGTGTCGGTGGGTGTGGAACGAGTGCGTGGCGATGTCCCGCAAGGTGCACACCCACAACAAGACGGCCGCTGAGAAGGCGACGTGTGGTCCGTCGCAGCTCGACAAGATACTGACCGGGGCCCGACGCTCGATGGCGTGGCTGCGTGAGGGCAGCAGCGTTCCGCAGCAGCAGATCATCCGCGACTTCGCCAGATCCCGCACGAAGGCCCTCAAGGACATCAAGGCCCGGTTTCCGATGCGGCAGCGTGCCGGGATGCCGAAGTACAAGAAGAAACACATGATGGACCCCACGCTCAACTACACGCAGCGCGGCTTCCGGCTGAAGGACGGGCGCCTGCATCTGGCGGGGGGTATCAGCGTGAGCGTCGTGTGGTCGCGGGATCTGCCCGAGCCGCCGTCGTCGGTGCGTGTGTACCGAGACAGCCTCGGGCACTGGTACGCAAGTTTCGTCGTCCCCACGACCGTCGAGGCACTGCCCTCCACGGGTGCGGTGATCGGCATCGACTGGGGCGTGAGGGAGACGGCGACCACCACGTCCGACGAACACGACCTGCCCCACGCCCAGTACGGCAGGAAAGCCGCCGACCGCCTCGCGCACTACCAGCGCATGATGGCGCGACGCCGCACGCCCAAGGGCAAGGCCCAGACACGGGGCTATCGTCAAGCGCGGCAGCAGGCCGCGAGGGCGCAGATGAAGATTTCCAGGCAGCGTCAGGACACCGGCCGAAAGTGGGCCAAGAAGGTGGTCCGCGACCATGACGCCCTGGCCGTTGAGGACTTCAAGGCGAAGTTCCTCGCCAAGTCCACCCTGGCACGCAAAGCGGCGGACGCCGCGATCGGTGCCACGAAGACGGCCCTGATCGAGATGGGCCGAAAGCACGGCCGGACCGTGCACCTTGTCCATCCCGCGCACACCACCATGGACTGCGCGCAGTGCGGAGCGAGAACCAAGCACGCACTACCCCTCTCGGAACGAACCTACTCGTGCATCGCGTGCGGAGCCGTGTCCCCCAGGGATAAGAACTCCGCTCGCGTGATGCTCGTCCGGGCTGGTCTCCACCCGGCTGGTGCCGATCGTGTAAGAGCTGACGGACCGCCGGTCCACAGCCCACGTGAGCCAGGAATCCCCTCCCTTTAGGGAGAGGAGGATTCAATTCTTCTGGGTCTTCCACTCGGCCTGCGCCGTGTTCAGCTGCTCGGCGAGGCTGTCCAGGAAATCCTTCGACGTGGACTTGCCGAGCAGGACCTTCTGGAAGGCGGGCTCGTTGTCGGCCTTGGAAATGGTGTTCCAGTCGGGCAGGTAGTACGGCAGCTGCACGATCGTGGCCTTGCCGCTGAAGAGGGCCTCGGCGGCGAGCTTGGTCGGCTCGGCCTTCTGGATCCAGGGGTCCTGGGCCGCCTCGGTGTTGGCCGGGATGGCGCCCGCCGACTCGTTCCACTTGCTGTTGGAGGCGTGCGAGGCGGCGAACTCGATGAACTTCCAGGCAGCCGACTTGTTCTTGCTCGACGAGAAGAGGGCGAGACCGTCGACCGGGTGGGAGACCTGCACACGGGTGCCGTCGTCGGTGGTCGGGTTCGGGACGCCCCGGAACTTCTCCGTACCGAGCGCCTTCACATGGTCCTTGTACGAGCCCAGGTTGTGGCTCACCATGCCGATCTCGCCGCTGTCCCACTGGGCGACCATCTTGGTGAAGTCGTTGTTGACGTCGGCCGCAGGGGTGTTGTTCTTGAACAGCCCCACGTACTTCTCCAACGCGGCAACGTTCTTGGGGTCGTTGACCGTGGTCTTGTCACCGTCCCAGAAGCCGGTGACCCCGCTCTGGCCGTACATGGCGTCCAGCGCCTGGGCGATGGATCCCGCACCGCCGCGGATGGTGTAGCCGAACTTGTTCGCGTCCTTCCGGGTCAGCTTGTCGGCCGCCGCGTAGAACGCGGACCAGGTGTCGGGCGTCGGCAGGCCGGCCGCAGCGAACAAGTCGGTGCGGTAGTAGAGCACACCGTTGCTGGCGGAGGTGGGAACGGTGAAGAGCTTGTCCTTGCCCCCCGCCGACTTCACGCTCTCGACCATCCCCGCGTTGAGCTTGCCCTTGAGCGCGCTGCCGTCGACGCGTGCGTCGAGCGGCTCCAAGGCGTTCTGCACGGCGATCCCGGCGAGCATCGCCGCTCCGACGCCGCCGACGTCCGGCAGGCCTCCGCCCTGAATGGCCGTGTCGTACTTGGACTGCACCTCCGTCGAGGCGATTCCGACGTAGTTCACCTTGATCCCGGGGTTCTGCTTCTCGAAGTCGGCGATGATCACCTTCCAGACGTCGGTGCGGACACCGCCGTTGTTGTCCCAGAAGGTGATCTCGCCCTTGCCCGAACCCTCGCCGCCCTTGTCACCCGCGGCGCCGCTGCCGTCGTCTCCGCAGGCGGTGACGGTCAGGGCGAGCACGCTGGTCAGGGCGAGGGCGCAGACAGCTCTGCGTCGTCCTTGACGGAAACCGGTCATCGTCGACTCTCTTCTCTCGGGGTCTCTCGGGGATGTGCGAAGGGGGACAGGGTGATGCGGAGCGGGGCGATCACGGCCGGGGCGCGGTGCGGCTCATGCCGCGACCGCCTTGCGCACCAGCGCCGCGGCCTCTGCCCGCCCCAGGCGGCCGTCGGCCACCACGGTGACCACCCGCCGTACGACGCTCGCTCCGGCCGCGACGGCCAGCCGCCGGCCGGGGGCGAGGGAGGAACCCACGCCCGGATACTCGGCGGCGCGCAGGAACCACGGATCGCGCCGGGTCTCCTCGGTCGCTCCGGCGAAGACCAGGGTCCAGCCCCGGCCGGCCAGCGCGACCCAGTCGGCACGGGAGCCGTGCGCGGCCTCCTCGCCGTCCGCGTCCGCACTGAAGACGACCGGGGCCGCCGCCTCTTTGGGGGCGCGCCAGAAGAAGCCCCCGTAGGCGGCGCCCGGGCGTCCGTTGGTGGCCGGGCTGCCGAAGGAAAGGTCCTGGCCCGACGCCTCGGTGAGCGAGAAGGTGAAGTCCAGGGCCCAGGCCGAGTCGCTCAGTGCCGCCGTCACCACGGTCCGGCGTTCGCGCAGGAGCACCCGGCCCCCGGCCGTCCAGCTCAGCTCCTCCACGAAGCCGTCCTGGTCGAGGCGGCTGAAGCCGTCGTGCCGCTGCACGCCGTGGTTGTCGAGCGCGGTCGGTCCCCGGTCGCGTACGAAGGTGCGCCCGCCCCAGAAGTTGTGGCCCGCCACATCGGGCACGGCCACGCCCGCGCCGAGGTGGTGCGGGTGGTCCTCCGGCATCAGCTCGGTGACGGGGACCCCCGTCAGAGTGGTGACCGGATGCAGGTAGGGCCGGGGGGAGTGGTCCGGCGCCAGGTCCGGGGTGGTCGTGTAACGCGCCACCGGGCGGCCGGCGCGGCGCAGGACGAGGGGCACGTTCATCGGGTCCCCGCCCCGGTCGGCAGCGTCCAGGGGGCGCCCAGCTCGGAGTAGAGGCCGAGCGCGTGGGCACTCCTGTCGACGAGTGCGTCGATCCCGTCGACGACCCGGCGCGGCGCGGCCCGGCCCGCCTCGGTGCGCCAGTACGCGTCCGGCAGCGCCACGGGGTCGGGCGCCAGCCGGATCGCCTCCACGACCCGCATGAACGCGCCGGTCTCCTCGGGCGGTACGTACAGTCCCTCGCCGTCCGTCACATGGCCGACGAGGTTCTCCAGGAGATCGGTCCGCCCGTGGACGCTCTCCTCCGGCCCGTGCCCGGCCCGCTGGAGCAGCACCCGGTCCTGCCGGTACCAGAAGGTGATGCGGCCCCGGCTGCCGTGGACCACCACGTACGGCTCGGAGTCCGTCTCGGCGCACAGGGTCGCCGCGACGGTGAGCCGGGTGCCTGCCGAGGTCACGATCCGGACGCAGGAGGTGTCGTCGGACTCGATGGCGTTGGCGCGCAGGAGTTCGGCCTCGATCGCCTCGACGTCCTCGGCCCGCGTACTGCCGGCGAGGGCCAGCGTGGTGGCGACGGCGTGGGCCAGCGGGTTGGTCAGGGCCCCGTCGACGACGTCGACGCCGTCCAGGCGCCGGCGGCCGGCCCAGGGCGCGCGCTGGAAGTACGCCTCGTCACGGACCCACGCCCCGGCCGCGCCGACTCCGAGGAGTTCGCCTATCTCACCCTCCTCGATGAGCCGCCTGATGGCGGCAACGGCATGCGATCCGAGGGACTGGAAGCCGATCTGGCAGGACACGCCGGCCTCCGCGACCGCGTCCGCCATCCGGCGGAACTCCGCGTACGACGGTGCAGGGGGCTTCTCCAGGAGGATGTGTGCGCCGTGGCGGGCGGCGGTCAGGGCCAGATCGGTGTGGGTCTGGATCGGCGTACAGAGCACGGCGATCCCGGCCCCGGTCGAGGCCAGCAGCGAGTCGAGGTCCGAGGACTGCTCCGGGGCGCCGAACCCCTCCAACTCGCCGGCGTCGAGCGGCCGCAGCTCGCATACGCCGACGAGGCGGACCAGGCCGAGGTGTTCGAGCCGGCGGATGCCCCGCAGGTGCGAACGGCCGTGGCCGCGCGCACCCGCCAGGACCACGGGCACGGGGGTGCGTGGGGTGCCGGAGGCGTTGCTCATCCCTTCACCGCCCCTGCGCTGAAGCCGGTGACCAGCCACCTCTGGATGAAGGCGAACACGATCACGACGGGCACCGCCGCGATCACCCCACCCGCGGCGAGGGCGCCGAGGTCGACACTGTCCGCGCCCATCAGGGTGTTCAGGCCGACCGGGATGGTCTGCTTGTCCTGGCTGCTGAGGAACATCAGCGCGAAGAGGAAGTGGTTCCAGGCGTGGACGAAGGCGAACGAGCCGACGGCGACCAGACCGGGCCGCAGGAGCGGCAGGACGACGATGCGGAACGCGCCGAAGCGGTTGCAGCCGTCCACCCAGGCCGCCTCCTCCAGCGAGTACGGCACGTTCTTGATGAAGCCGCTGATGAGGATCATGGACAAGGGGAGCTGGAAGACGGTCTCCGCGATGATGACGCTGCCCAGCGAGTTGATCATGCGCAGACTCGCGAAGGTCTGGAACAACGGTACGAGCAGCAGCGCCCCCGGCATGAACTGGGAGCACAGCAGGGCCAGCATGAAGCCCTTCTTGATCCGGAAGTCGAAGCGGGCCAGCGCGTAGCCCCCGGCGAGCGCGATCACCGTGGTCATCACCAGGGTCGCGAGGCCGATGAGCAGGCTGTTCTGGAAGAAGGTGGCGAAGCCCCGCTCGGTCCACACCTTCTCGAAGTGCTCGGTGGTCATGGGCCACGGCACCAGTGAGGTGGAGCCCGCCGGCCGCAGGGCGAAGAGCAGGATCCAGTAGAAGGGGATCAGGGTGAAGAGAAGATAGATGCCGAGCGGCAGGTAGATCTGCCACCGGGGGACCTCGTCCCAGGCGCGACGCCGTCTCATTTGCTGTCGCCTCCGAACTTGCTCAGGCGCAGATAGACCATCGAGCAGAAGAGAAGGATGGTGAACGCCACCGTCGTGAGGGCGGAGGCGTATCCGAAGTTGTGGGCATCGACACTGGTGTTGGCGATGTAGAGGGGCAGCGTGGTCGTCTCGCCCGCGGGGCCGCCGCCGGTGAGCGTGTAGAGGAGATCCACGTTGTTGAACTCCCACACCGCCCGCAGCAGGGTGGACAGGATGATCGCGTCCTTGAGGTGCGGAAGCGTGATGTGGAGGAACTGCCGCAGCCGGCCGGCCCCGTCGACCTCGGCGGCCTCGTACAGGTCCTTCGGTACGGACTGGAGGTCGGCGAGGATGAGGATCGCGAAGAAGGGGACGCCGCGCCACAGATCGGCGACGACCACCGCGGAGAAGACCGTGGAGGTGTCGGACAGCCAGGACGTTCCGTACTCGCCGATCCCCATGTCCGCGAGGTAACGGGTGATGCCGGTCTGGGAGTTGTACAGCAGCACCCAGATGGCCGACGTCAGTACTCCCGAGACCGCCCAGGGGGAGAACACCAGCGCCCGACCCAGGGCGCGGCCCGCGAAGGTCTGGTTGACGATCAGCGCGAGCGCCAGGCCGAACAGCAGCTGCAGGCTCACCTCGACGGCGACCCACTTCGCGCTGAAGATCAGCGTCCCCCAGAAGTGCGGGTCGTCGGTGAAGATGCGCACGAAGTTGTCGAAGCCGGCGAAGCCGTTCCGCCAGGGCTTGGTGGGGTTGTAGTGCTGAACGCTGTAGTAGAAGACGCTGATCACGGGATAGGCGATGAAGCCCAGCATCAGCAGTGCGGCGGGGGCGATCAGCAGGTACGGCAGTCGGCGGGGGGGTGCTCCCGTGCGGCGGGTCACAGCTGAGGCCATGACGGTGGCTCCGTTCTCGGTGTTTCGGGCAGGCGGACGCGGCGGAGGCGGCCGAGGCGCTGGTCGGGCCGGTCGGGCTGGTCGCGCCGGTCGCGCCGGTTCGCGCGAAGGGATCAGCCCGCGTAGGGATCGGGAGTCGCCCCGGGCCGGGCCAGGAACTCGAAGTCGCATCCGGTGTCGGCCTGGGTGATCTGCTCGGTGTAGAGCGCCCCGTAGCCGCGCTCGTAGCGGGCCGGCGGCGGGGTCCACGCCTCGCGCCGATGCGCCAACTCGTTCTCGGAGACGTGCAGATGAAGGGAGCGCGTCTCGACGTCGAGGGTGATGGTGTCGCCCGTGCGAACCAGGGCGAGCGGCCCGCCGACGTACGACTCGGGCGCCACGTGGAGCACGCACGCGCCGTAACTCGTGCCGCTCATACGGGCGTCGGAGATCCGGACCATGTCCCGTACGCCCTGCTCCAGCAGGTACGTGGGGATCGGCAGCATCCCGTACTCCGGCATCCCCGGGCCGCCCTTCGGCCCGGAGCCCCGTAGTACGAGCACATGGTCCGCGGTGATCTCGAGCGCCGGGTCGTCGATGGTCCGCTGCATCGTGCGGTAGTCGTCGAAGACCACGGCCGGGCCCGTGTGCTTGAGCAGGTGCGGCTCGGCGGCGATGTGCTTGATGACCGCGCCGTCCGGGCAGAGGTTCCCGCGCAGCACCGCGACCCCGCCCTCGGGTGCGAGGGGCCGTTCGCGCTCCCGGATCACCTCGTCGTTGTGCACGCGGGCGCCGTCGAGCTGTTCCCGCAGCGTGTCGTGGGAGACGGTCGGCCGGTCGAGGTGCAGCACGTCGGTGAGCCGGGAGAGGAAGGCGGGCATGCCGCCGGCGAAGTGGAAGTCCTCCATGAGGAACCGCCCGCCGGGGCGGAGGTCGGCCAGCACCGGAACGGTCCGCGCGATGCGGTCGAAGTCGTCCAGCGTGAGCTTCACCCCCGAACGGCCGGCCATGGCGATCAGGTGGATGACCGCGTTCGTCGACCCGCCGAGCGCCAGGACGGCGGCGACCGCGTCCTCGTACGCCTCCCGGTTCAAGATCGCGGACAGTCGCCGGTCCTGCCGTACGAGCTCCACGATCCGCATCCCCGAGGCGGCCGCCATCCGGTCGTGGCCCGAGTCGACCGCCGGGATCGAGGAGGCGCCCGGCACGGTCACTCCGAGGGTCTCGGCGGCGGCGGTGAGCGTGGAGGCCGTGCCCATCGTCATGCAGTGGCCGGGGGAGCGGGCCAGCCCGCTCTCCAGTTCGGCCATTTCGCAGTCGCCGATCAGGCCCGCCCGCTTGTCGTCCCAGTACTTCCACATGTCGGTGCCGGAACCGAGGGTCTCGCCCCGCCAATGGCCCGGCAGCATGGGCCCGGCCGGCACGAAGACGGTCGGCAGATCCACCGAGGCCGCGCCCATCAGCAGTGCCGGTGTCGACTTGTCGCAGCCGCCGAGGAGAACCGCGCCGTCGACGGGATAGGAGCGCAGCAGCTCCTCCGTCTCCATCGCGAGGAGGTTGCGGTAGAGCATCGGCGTCGGCTTCTGGAAGGTCTCGGAGAGAGTGGAGACCGGGAATTCGAGCGGGAAGCCACCGGCTTGCCACACGCCCCGCTTCACGGCCTGCGCGCGGTCCCGGAGATGGACGTGGCAGGGATTGATGTCGGACCAGGTGTTGAGGATCGCCACCACCGGCTTGCCCATGTGCTCCTCGGGGAGGTAGCCGAGCTGGCGCGTGCGGGCGCGGTGGCTGAACGAGCGCAGTCCGTCCGTCCCGTACCACTGGTGGCTGCGCAACTGGTCGGGTCGCAGGCTCATGTCCGCCATCCGGCGGCTATCGCGGCAACCTCGGCGCGCGCGGATACGGGCAGCTCGCGGCTGGGCGGGCGGATGTCGCGCCGGCACAGACCGAGCGAGGCGAGGGCCTCCTTGACGACGGTGACGTTGTCGGCGCTGCCGTTGGCGGCCCGCAGCTCCTCGAAGCGGCGGATCCGCTCCCACACCTTCATGGCGGCCGGGTAGTCGCCGGCCCGCAGGGCGGACAGCATCTCCAGGGAGAGCGCGGGACAGACGTTGACCAGGCCGGAGGTGAAGCCCGTCGCACCTCCCGCGAAGTAGGAAGGGGCGTACGGTTCCGCGAGCCCCGCCACCCAGACGAAGCGCTCCAGCCCCGCGTCACGGGCGAAACCGGCGAACCGGGCCGCGTCCGGGACGGCGTACTTCACTCCGACCACGTTCGGGCAGGCGTCGCCCAGCTCCGCGAGCCGCACGCCGCTCAGTTGTGCATTGCGGATGTAGGGGACGATGCCGAGTTCGGGCACGGCCTCGGCGATGGCCCGGTGGTAGTCGACCCAGCCGTCCTCGGAGACGTACGGGTGCACGGGCTGGTGCACCATCAGCATCGGTGCTCCGCAGGCGCGTGCGTGCCGGGCGGCCGCGACCGCCGTCGGCACGTCGTGCCCCACACCGACCAGGACCGCGGCGTTCCCGCCCGCCTCCTCGATGGTCAACTCCGTCACCCGCAAGCGTTCTTCGGGTGTCAGGGCATAGAACTCACCGGTGTTCCCGTTCGGGGTGAGCGTGCGCACGCCGCCGTCGATCAGGCGGCGAAGCAGCGCGCGGTGCGCGCCGGTGTCCAGATCGCCCGCAGCGGTGAAGGGCGTGACCGGGATGGCCACGACATCGGCGAGTGCGGTCCTCAGGGTCTCGAAGGTCATGGTCACTCGCTGTCCTGGGGGAAGGCGTCCTGGGGGAAGGCGCGCTGGACGAAGGAGGCGATGTGGTCGTGGACGGCCCGGCCGGCCAGGTCCGCGTCACCGGCGGCGGCGAGGCGCAGGATCTCCTCGTGTTCGGCGGCCTCGCGCTCCCAGGAAGGAACGGCGGCCCAGGCGACGGTGGAAACGAGGGCGGCCTGGTCGCGGACCTCGTCGAGCATCCGGCCGAGCAGGGGGTTGCCGCAGGGCAGGTAGAGAGCCCGGTGGAACTCCCGGTTGGCGAGCGAGCGTTCCGCGGGGTCCTCGGCTCCTGCGGCCCGCAGCAGCGCCTCGCGCGCCGCGTCGAGCGGGGCGCGGGCGGCCACCGTGCGGCGGACCGCCTCCGGTTCCAGGAGCAGTCGTACGTCGTACACCTCGCGGGCCATGTCGGCGTCGACCATGCGCACGGTGACGCCCTTGTACTGGCTGACCACGACGAGCCCGGTGCCCGCGAGGGTCTTGAGCGCCTCGCGGACCGGAGTCTTGGACACCCCGAAGTGGGCGGCGAGTTCGGTTTCGACCAGGGCCTGACCGGGACTCAGGGTTCCGGTCAGGATGTCGTGCTTGATCGCCTCCAGGACGTACTGGGTGCGGGACGGGATGGGGCTCGGGGCGAAGGCCATGACGCACTCTCAGATCTCGTGTATCGCGTCTCATATATGATGTACGAAGAGCAATGACGAGAAGCTAAGCCGCAGTTGGTGTTTCGTCAATGCTTCGCGCACGAGTCGTGGAAAGCGCTTACTACGTGCTTACTACGTGCTTACTACGTGCTTACTACGTGCTTACCAGGCGCTTGCCGCGCGCCTGCTGCGCGGTCGGGGCCGTCAGTGCGGCCAGCGCGGCGGGTCGGTGCAGAAGCGGCCGCCCAGGTACAGGCCGTCCGGGTCGTCCTCGCCCGGGACTCCCTGCCGGGCGATGAGCCGCTGCGCGAACCGCTCCGAATCGTCCTGCGGTTCGTATCCGATGGACCGCGCCGAGGAAAGGTCCCACCACAGCCGGGTGTTGGCGGAGGAGCCGTAGACGACCGTGTGCCCGACGTCCTCGGCGGTGAGTGCCGCATGGAGGAGCCGTGCGCAGTCGGCGGGGCTCAGCCACATCGACAGCATCCGGACCGTGGTCGGCTCGGGGAAGCAGGAGCCGACCCGCACCGATACGGTCTCGATGCCGTGCAGGTCCCAGTAGAGCTGGGCCAGATCCTCGCCGAAGCACTTGGACAAGCCGTAGAAGCTGTCCGGCCGGCGCGGGGTGCCGACGGGGATCAGCGGGTCGTCCCCGCTCGGCGGCGGGGTGAAGCCGACGGCGTGGTTGCTGGAGGCGAAGACGACGCGGCGCACCCCCTCCTCGCGGGCCGCCTCGTAGAGGTGGTGCAGGCCGGTGACGTTGGCGGCCATTACCTTTTCGAAGGTGGACTCCAGGGATATCCCCGCGAGGTGAATGACCGCGTCGACGCCCCGGACGGCCTCCCGCAGTGCCTCGCGGTCGGCGAGGTCGGCGACGATCGCGTCCGGTGCGCCGTCGACCGGTACCAGGTCGAGCAGGCGGAGCCGGTAGCCGTAGGCGGGCAGCAGTTCGCGCATCAGGGTGCCGACGCCCCCGGCCGCACCGGTGAGCAGGATGATCCGGGGCGTAGGCGTGTGTGAGGTCTCCATGCGGAGAACGTAGTCACATACGTGAACGCGAGGAAGAGCGTTCCCGGAGATCGCCAACCGTAGGCGCCCAGGCGGAGGCGGTGCTTGACGATGTCTCGAGCAGGTGCCTACTGTTCGCAACGCTCATGGACATGACCGGAGTTCACAGGTCTGAACATTCCCGAATCCACACACAGGCGGTGAGGTTCCGATGGTGACGGCGACCGGATACGCGTATCCCTGGGACTTCGCCGGTGATCCCGCAGCGGCCGAGCGGGCGCGCGAGGCCGGCGTGGAGACCGTGGCCGTCGCCGCGAACTACCACAGCACCCGCGCCGCCACCCCGCTCCACCCGCGCCACCGGCTGGTGGACGCCGAACACGCCGCCTGCTACCTCCCGGTCCGCCCCGCCGCCTGGCAGGGCATGAGGCTGGTGCCCCGAGTTCCCCGATGGACCGTACCCGACTCCTTCACCGTGGCCCGGAAGGCTCTCGTCGCGGCGGGACTGCGGGTCGCCGCATGGACCGTCCTCACCCACAACAGCGTGCTGGGGCGCGAGAATCCGGACCTCGTGCGGCGCAACGCCTTCGGTGAGCCGTACCCCTACGCCCTGTGCCCGCAGGCACCCCAGGTCGCCGACTACTGCGCGACCCTCGTGCACGAGGTCGCCCTGCTCGGCGAGGCCGACGGTCTGATCCTGGAGGCCGCCGGTCCGCTGGGAGTGGATCACGGAGGCCATCACGACAAGACCGAGTTCGCCCAGTGGACCACCGTCCAGCGCCAGTTGCTCTCGCTGTGCTTCTGCGCCTCCTGCCGGCGCCTCCAGCGGGCGTCCGGCCTCGATCCCGAACGCGTCGCGGCTCAGGTCCGTGCGGCGCTCGGGCCGCCGCAGTCGCCGCCGAAGAGTCCCGAAGAAGCCCTGGGGGCGCAGACGGCCGCCGTGCTGCGCGCGGGCGCCGACGCGTCCGCCTCCGCCCTGCACGCCCGACTGGTCGCCACCGCGCGAACCGCCGCGCCCGGCATCCGCGTCACCCTGCACGGCTCCGCGTCCCCCTGGGCCACCGGGGCCTTCGCGCCCGTCGGGCCGACCGTGGCCGAGGGCATCGACGCGGTGGTCGCCAACTGCTGGGCGGTCGACTCCGAGGCCGGCTCCGGCTCCGACTACGGCTCCGTCTCCGGCCCCGGCGGTGGTGCGGTTGCCGCCCTCCGTGATCTGGCGCCACCCGCCACCGCCGTCGGCGGCTACTTCCGTCCCGAGACCCTGCCCGCGGAGGAGGAGGGCCTCGGCGCGCTGGCCGCCCGATTGGTCGCCGCCGGCCTGAGCGAGGCACACCTCTACCACCTCGGCCTGGTCCCGCTCGCGGGCCTCGACCGTTTGCGCGGCCTTGTCGCCGCCCTGCGGAGCGCGTGAGCCGTACGGAACCCGGACGGGCTCGGGGGTTTCGTACGGACTCAACTGTCTTCAAATAGCGGACAGTTGAGCAAATTCCTCGGAGGAATACCTTCGACTCTTCGCGCATCTTGACGCAGCTGGGCAGGGTCTGCACAGTGGGAGCGCTCCCACTGATTCGGAACTTGTGCTCCCGCTCTTCGCACGCCCCCCACCCCCACCCTCCCCGAGCCGCGAGGAGAACCATCCGCATGTCCGCACATCCCCCACCCAGGCCACGCGTCCGTCGCACACTGCTGACGGCATCGGCCACCGCCCTCGCCCTTTCCCTCCCCCTGGGCCTCACGGCCGTCGGCGCCACCACCGCCGCGGCCGCGGCGGTGCAGTGCAGCGTCGACTACAAGACCAACGACTGGGGTTCGGGCTTCACCGCCGAGCTCACCCTCACCAACCGGTCCGCCACGACCCTCGACGGGTGGACCCTGACCTACGACTACGCGGGCAACCAGCAACTCACCAACGGCTGGAACGGCACGTGGACCCAGTCCGGCAAGACCGTCAGAGTCGCGGCTCCGGACTGGAGCAAGACCCTCGCCGCAGGCGCGGCCGTCACGGCCGGCGCCCAGTTCGGCTACAGCGGGACCAACACCGCCCCCTCCTCGTTCGCGGTCAACGGCACCCCGTGCACCGGAGCCCACCAGCCCCCGGTCGCCGTGCTGACCAGCCCCGCCCCCGGCGCCGTCTACACGGTGGGCGCCGCTGTCCCGCTCGCCGCCACCGCCGCGGCGGCCGACGGCGCCACCGTGGGCAAGGTCGAGTTCTACAGCGACACCACGCTCCTGGGCACGGACACCACGGCGCCCTTCACCCTCGGCGCCACCGGCCTCGCCGCCGGCGCCCACTCCCTCTACGCCAAGGCCTACGACAGCCTCGGAGCCTCCGGCGAGTCGGCTCCCGTCGGCATCACGGTCGCCGCCGGCCCCGCCCTCGTCGCGGCCCCCGCGCAGCTCTCCGTACGCCGGGGGGAGACGGCCGCCTTCGACCTGAAGCTCTCCAAGCAGCCGGCCGCGAACGTCACGGTGGGCGTGGCCCGCGCCTCGGGCAACACCGACCTCACGGCGACACCCGCCGAGCTCACCTTCACCCCGGCCAACTGGAACACCGCCCAGAAGGTGACCGTCACCGCCGGGGCCACCGGCAGCGGCTCCGCCGTCTTCACCGCGACGGCCCCGGGTCACACCACAACCGAGGTGACGGTGGCCCAGTTGGCCGCCGACTCCACGTACGACGCCCGCTTCCTCGACCTCCACGGGAAGATCACCAACCCGGCCAACGGCTACTTCTCGCCCGAGGGCATCCCGTACCACTCCGTCGAGACGCTGATCGTGGAGGCCCCGGACCAGGGGCACGAGACCACCTCGGAGGCCTACAGCTACCTGATCTGGCTGCAGGCGATGTACGGGAAGATCACCGGAGACTGGACCAAGTTCAACGGCGCGTGGGACGTCATGGAGAAGTTCATGATCCCCACCCATGCCGACCAGCCCACGACCGGCGCCTACAACGCCTCCAAGCCCGCCACCTACGCCCCCGAGCACGACCTTCCCTCGCAGTACCCGGCCAAGCTCGACGGAGGGGTCGCCTCCGGCGTGGACCCGATCGCAGGCGAGCTGAAGAGCGCGTACGGCACGGACGACATCTACGGCATGCACTGGCTCCAGGACGTCGACAACGTCTACGGCTTCGGCAACGAGCCCGGAAAGTGCTCCGCCGGACCGACCGCGACCGGACCCTCGTACATCAACACCTTCCAGCGCGGACCCGAGGAGTCGGTCTGGGAGACCGTTCCGCACCCCACCTGCGACAAGTTCGCCTACGGCGGCAGGAACGGCTACCTCGACCTCTTCACCGGGGACTCCTCCTACGCCAAGCAGTGGAAGTTCACCAACGCCCCGGACGCCGACGCGCGCGCCGTCCAGGCCGCGTACTGGGCGGACATCTGGGCCAAGCAGCAGGGGAAGGGGTCCCAGGTCACCGGGACCGTCTCCAAGGCGGCCAAGATGGGCGACTACCTGCGGTACTCCATGTTCGACAAGTACTTCAAGAAGGCCGGGAACTGTGTCGGCCCGACCGTCTGCCCCGCCGGCACGGGCAAGGACAGCGCGCACTACCTGATGTCCTGGTACTACGCCTGGGGCGGCGCCACCGACACCGCGGCCGCCTGGTCCTGGCGGATCGGCTCCAGCCACGCCCACGGCGGCTACCAGAACCCGCTCGCCGCCTACGCGCTGAGCGAGTACGCCCCGCTGAAGCCCAAGTCGGCGACCGGCTCGGCGGACTGGGCGACCAGCCTCGACCGGCAGCTGGAGTTCTACCGCTGGCTCCAGTCCGACGAGGGCGCCATCGCGGGCGGCGCGACCAACAGCTGGCAGGGGCGGTACGCGCAGCCCCCGGCCGGGACCCCCACCTTCCACGGGCTCTTCTACGACGAGAAGCCCGTCTACCAGGACCCGGCGTCCAACCAGTGGTTCGGGTTCCAGGCCTGGTCGATGGAGCGGGTCGCCGAGCTGTACCAGCAGACGGGGGACGCCGCCGCCAAGACCGTGCTCGACAAGTGGGTCGGCTGGGCCCTGTCGAAGACCACGGTCAACCCCGACGGCACCTACCGCATCCCCTCCACCCTCAAGTGGTCCGGCGCCCCCGACACCTGGAACGCGTCGGCGCCCGGCGCCAACTCGGGCCTGCACGTCACCGTCGCGGACTACACCGACGACGTGGGCGTGGCCGCCGCCTACGCCAAGACCCTCACCTACTACGCCGCGAAGTCCGGCAACGCCGAGGCCAAGCGGGTCGCGAAGGCCCTCCTCGACGGCATGTGGGCCCACCACCAGGACCCCCTGGGCGTCGCCGTCCAGGAGACGCGGACCGACTACAGCCGCTTCGCCAACCCGGTGTACGTGCCCAGCGCGTGGACGGGCACGATGCCGAACGGCGACACGGTGAACCCCTCGTCCACCTTCGCCTCGATCCGCACCTTCTACCAGGACGACCCGGCCTGGCCGAAGATCGAGGCCTATCTCGCGGGCGGCGCCGCGCCCGTCTTCACGTACCACCGGTTCTGGGCCCAGGCGGACATCGCCCTGGCCATGGGCTCGTACGCGGAGCTGCTCGAATAGCAGCCGCCCCGCCCGGAGACGGCTCCGCGTACGACGAGGCCGGGCAGCCCGAGAGGGCCTGCCCGGCCTCCACGCATCCATGATCTGCCCCTCGGCACCCGTTCACCGGTATTGACGTGGACATGACGTCTTCGTAGGATAGTAAGCGCTTTCTGTATCTCACCGAGCGCGCCGCATGCCATTCCCCGTGACGGGGCTGCGGAGAGGCGCAGGGGACGCTTGAACGGCCTCGTTCGGTACTTTCGTCAACACCCGCGGCCGTCCCCTGTGCAGCAAGCGCTTTCTGTTTCTCGGTCGAGAGCCGCACTGTCATGCCTGCATACAGGCGACCACGGAGAAGGAACGAGACCCCCCCCATGAAACCGAGCTCCCCCCTGTCCTTACTCGCCTGCGCCGCTCTGGCGGTCGGCGCGTTCGTGGCGCTGCCCGGTGGCACGGCCACAGCCGCCCCTGTCCGCTACGAGGCCGAGGCCTCGCCCGCGCTCTGTACCGGCACCATCGACTCCGACTGGGCCGGCTACTCCGGCAGCGGATTCTGCAACGGGACCAACGCGGTCGGTTCCTACGCTCAGTTCACGGTGAACGCCCCCACCTCGGGTACCGCGACGCTGAAGGTCCGCTTCGCCAACGGGACCACCACCGCAAGGCCCGCGGCCGTCACGGTGAACGGCTCGGCGGCCGCATCCGCTTCGTTCGAGAGCACCGGCACCTGGGCGACATGGGCGACGAAGACGCTCGCGCTGCCCCTCGCGTCGGGCAGCAACACCATCCGGCTCAGCCCCACGGCCTCCGCGGGCCTGCCCAACGTCGACTCCCTCGACGTCGAGGTGGACGACACCACCCCGCCGCCGACGGGCGCCGCGCTGTACGTGGCGCCGAACGGCAGCGATGGCGCGGACGGTACGCAATCGGCCCCGACCACGCTCACCTCGGCGATCAGCCGCGTCCCTGCCGGTGGAACGATCTACCTGCGTGGCGGGACCTACCGCTACTCCCAGACGATCACCATCCCGCAGGGCAGGAACGGGACGCCGAGCGCCCGCACACAGCTGTCCGCCTACCCCGGTGAGCAGCCGGTGCTGAACTTCTCGGCCATGGCCGAGGACCCGGCGAACCGGGGGCTCGCCGTGAACGGGTCGTACTGGCACGTCAAGGGCATCGTGGTCGAACGAGCCGGTGACAACGGGATCTTCGTCGGCGGCAGCAACAACGTCTTCGAGCGCACGGTGACGCGCTTCAACCGGGACACCGGGCTGCAGCTCTCGCGGATGGCCTCCACCACCCCGCGCGACCAGTGGCCCTCCAACAACCTCGTGCTGAGCGCGGAGTCGCACGACAACGCCGATTCCGACGGCGAGGACGCCGACGGCTTCGCGGCGAAGCTGACCGTCGGTCCCGGGAACGTCTTCCGCTACGCGGTGGCCCACAACAACATCGACGACGGCTGGGACCTCTACACCAAGACCGACACCGGCCCCATCGGTCCGGTCACCATCGAGGACTCCCTCGCCTACGGCAACGGCACCCTCTCCGACGGCACCGTGAACTCCAACGGTGACCGCAACGGCTACAAGCTCGGCGGAGAGGACATCAAGGTCGACCACGTCGTCCGGCGCAGCATCGCCTATCGCAACGGCAAGCACGGGTTCACGTACAACAGCAACCCCGGCACCATGTCGGTGTCGGCCAACGTCAGCATCGACAACGCTCAGCGCAACTACTCCTTCGATGCGGGTACTTCGGTGTTCCGCAACAACGTCTCGTGCCGCAGCGGCAGCGGCACGAACGACAGGACCATCGGCGACGCCGACAGCTCGAACCAGTTCTGGTCCGGCTCCAACGGATCGCGGTGCTCCTCCTTCACCGGCGCCCTGAACTGGTCCTTCGCCGCCGACGGCCGGCTCGCCGTCACTTTCGGCGGCACGCCGGTATCTCCGTAGCCGATCGCGTCACCGGCCCGGCCGGTCCATCCGGTTCCCTCCGGGTGGACCCGCCGGGCACTGACCCGGGCGGTGGGGCGAGAAGGGCGCCGAGAGTCCTGGGAAGAGCAGACGTGGGAAGAGCAGACGTGGGATGAGCAGGCGTGGGATGAGCAGACGTGGAAGAGCTGACCGGACACGCGATGGGTTGTAATCTGCGGAGACCGCCCTTGACCTGCGAAGCAGGCAGGGAGCAGACAAACCGGGAGTGAGTTCATGCTGCGCACCATGTTCAAGTCCAAGATCCACCGGGCCACCGTCACCCAGGCCGACCTGCACTACGTCGGGTCCGTGACCATCGACGCCGATCTCCTCGACGCGGCGGATCTGCTGCCCGGCGAGCTCGTGCACATCGTGGACATCACCAACGGGGCACGGCTGGAGACCTACGTCATCCGGGGCGAGCGCGGATCCGGGGTCATCGGGATCAACGGGGCCGCCGCGCACCTCGTGCACCCCGGTGACCTGGTCATCCTCATCAGCTACGGGCAGATGGAGGACGCCGAGGCGCGCGTGTTCGAGCCGCGCGTCGTTCACGTCGACGGCGACAATCGCATCATCGAGCTGGGTGTGGATCCGTCCGCCCCGGTTCCGGGAACGGACCAGAAGCGCAGCCCCCACGCCGTGGCTGTCTGAGGGGAGTCGGGACGATGTCGCAGACCGGGTCGAGCGAATCGATCAAGATCGTGGACGACCGGGCGGCCGGGCGGCTGTCGGCCGTCGAGGACGGGGCGGTGGTCGGGCACATCGCCTACTTCGTGCTCGCCGAGTCGCCCCACGCCCTCGTGGCGGTCCACACCATCGTCGAACCGGGGCACGAGGGCCGCGGGATCGCCGGGAACCTGGTGAAGACCTTCTACGGGATCGCGGCCGACGAGGGCGTGCCCGTCGTCCCGCTCTGCCCGTATGCCGCGAGCTGGGCCGCCAAACACCCCGAGCAGGCGCCCGAGGCGCCGACCGGGGTGGTGGCCGCCGCCAAGGCGCAGCTCGACTCGGACTCCGACCTGTGGTGACGCCCGCCGCGCCGGACCTGACCCTGCTGCACACCTCGCCCGTGCACGTGCCGGTCTTCGACGCCCTGCGCGACCGGCACCACCCGGGCGCCGTCCTGCGCCACCTGGTGGTGCCGGAGCTGCTGGATCGGGCCCGCGTGCTGGGGCCCGCGTCGCAGACCCCGGCCGTGCGGGAGCTGCTGGCGGGCTCCGGCGGGCCCGTCCTGGTCACCTGCTCCTCGATCGGCGCCGTCGGCGAGTCGCTGGCCGGGGAGCTCGGCGTGCCGGTGCTCCGGGTCGACCGCCCGCTGGCGGCCGCCGCGGTCCGTACCGGGCCGCGGATCCTCGTACTGGCCACCGTGGAGTCGACGCTGGCCCCGACGGTGGAGCTGCTGGAGGAGGAGGCCGGGAGGGCCGGCCGCCCGGTGTCGATCCGTACCCGCGTGGTCGACGGGGCCTGGGACCGCTTCGCGGCGGGCGACGCGGCCGGGTGTCTCGGGCTCGTGGCCGCCGCGGCGGACGAGGTCGCGGATGCGGACGTCATCGTCCTCGCCCAGGTGTCCATGGCGGGCGCGCAGGCCCTGGTCACCACCGCCGTGCCAGTCCTGGCCAGCCCCGCTTCCGGCCTCGCGGCCGCTCTGGGGGACTAGGCGGTCTCTTCCGGATCTTGCCGGGCCCGCGGGGCCTGCCCGGCGGGCGCCGGGACCGGGACCGGGGGAGGCTGGAGGTATGACACAGCCTCCCGTCCCCGCCCCGGTCCCGGTCCCGAATCCGTTCCCGGATCCGGGACCGCTGCCGCGGCCCGAGCCGCCGACGCCGGGTCCGGTGCCCGAGCCCGACCCGATTCCGCCGCCGCCCGGCCCCGCGCCGCAGCCCGCGCCCGAGCCGCTGAGCTGACGCGGAGCCGCTGAGCCGGCCCGGAACCGGCCCGGCCGGTCCAGGTCGCCCTGCCGCGTCAGTCCGTACGGACTTCGGAGCGGTCGCCGCTCCACAGCGTGTGGTACGAGCCCTCGCGGTCGGTGCGCCGGTAGGTGTGCGCCCCGAAGAAGTCGCGCTGCCCCTGGGTCAGGGCCGCCGGGAGCCGCTCCGAGCGCAGGGCGTCGTAGTACGCCAGCGAGGCCGCGAAGGCCGGCACCGGGATGCCCTGGCGGACCGCCGCCACCAGCACCTCGCGCCAGTCGTGCTGGGCGGCGCCGATCTCGTCGGCGAAGCCCGCGTCCGCCAGCAGGCTCGGCAGCTCCGGCCGGGCGTCGTACGCGGCGCGGATCCGGTCCAGGAACGCGGCCCGGATGATGCAGCCCCCGCGCCACAGCGAGGCCACGGCGCCCGGGTCCACGCCCCAGCCGTACTCCTCGCTGCCGGCCTGGATCTGGTGGAAGCCCTGCGTGTACGAGACGATCTTCGAGGCGTACAGGGCCTGCTCCACCTGGGCGGCGAAGGCGTCCGCGGCCTCGGCGGAGAGCGGCTCCGCCTCCGGGCCGGCCAGCCCCCGCGCGGCCGTACGCAGCTCCCCGTGGCCCGAAACCGCACGGGCGAAGACCGCCTCGGCGATTCCGGACACCGGCACGCCCAGGTCGAGGGCGATCTGCACGGTCCAGCGGCCGGTGCCCTTCTGCTCGGCGGCGTCGGCGACCACGTCCACGAACGGCAGACCGGTCGCGGCGTCCGTGTGCGCGAGCACCTCGGCGGTGATCTCGATCAGGTACGAATCCAGCCGGCCCCTGTTCCAGGAGCGGAAGGTCTCGGCGATCTTCGCGGGGGAGTAGCCGGCCACCGCGCGCAGCAGGTGGTAGGCCTCCGCGATCAGCTGCATGTCGGCGTACTCGATGCCGTTGTGCACCATCTTCACGAAGTGCCCGGCGCCGTCGGGGCCCACGTGCGAGGTGCAGGGGGTGCCGTCGGCGGCCTTGGCGGAGATCTTCTCCAGCAGCGGGCCGAGCGAGGCGTAGGACTCCTCGGATCCGCCGGGCATGATGCTCGGGCCGAGCAGCGCGCCCTCCTCGCCGCCCGAGATGCCGACGCCCACGAAGTGCAGGCCCTGCTCGCGCAGCTCCTTCTCACGGCGGCGGGTGTCCTCGAAGTGGGCGTTCCCGCCGTCGATGATCACGTCGCCCGGCTCCAGCAGCGGGGCGAACTCGCGGATCACCGCGTCGGTCGGCTCACCGGCCTTCACCATGATGATCAGACGGCGCGGGCGCTCCAGCGCGTCCACGAACTCCTTCGCGGACCCGGCGGCCACGAAGGAGCCCTCGTGCCCGAACTCCTCCACGAGCGCCGTGGTCTTGGCGGTGGTGCGGTTGTGGACGGCGACGGTGAAGCCGTTGCGGGCGAAGTTGCGGGCGAGGTTGCTGCCCATCACCGCGAGTCCGGTGACGCCGATCTGGGCCGTGCTGCTGGTCATGTGCGTGCGCTCCTGAGTGCGTCGACAGTGCATTCGATGTGCGGAGGAATGCAGGAACACCGACGCTACCCCGGCGGAGATCCTTACCGGTGTCCCACATTCGGCGCGAAACCAACTTCCGCCCGAACGCGTTGTGTTGTTCGCCTTGTCATGCCCCGGTCGTGGCGTTAGGTTGCGAGATTCCTGATGTCTTCGATGGGGGCTCCCATGGGTGTACGGGGCCGGCACCGCCGGTATCAGCCGAGCAGCATCAACCGTGCTTCGCTCGTCGTCACCGCCGGCGGGGCCGGAATAGCACTGCCCCTGATCGGAGCGGGCACGGCGCACGCCGCCTCGCTGGACACGTGGAGCAAGGTCGCCGCCTGCGAATCCACGAGCAACTGGCACATCAACACCGGCAACGGCTACTACGGCGGACTGCAGTTCAGCCAGAGCACCTGGCGCGCCTTCGGCGGAGCCGCGTACGCGGCCCGCGCCGATCTGGCCACCAAGGAACAGCAGATCGCCGTGGCGGAGAAGGTGCTGAAGGGTCAGGGGCCGCAGGCCTGGCCGGTCTGCGGGAAGCAGGCCGGACTCAGCCGCAGCGGCCCGGCCCCCGCGCTCGGTGCGCAGGGCAAGGCGACGGGCCCGGGGAAGGCGACGGCTCCGAAGGTCGCGGCTCAGGCCGCCCCGAAGGCCGCTCCGAAGCCGGCCGCGAAGGCCGCTCCGCAGAGCACGACGCCCCGCCCGGCCGGGACTCCCGTCCTGCCCAGCCCCTACGTCGTCGCTCCCGGGGACTCGCTGTCGGAGATCGCCACCGAGCAGCACGTCGAGGGCGGCTGGCAGTCCCTGTACGCGACCAACCGGGCCGTCGTCGGCGGCGATCCGGACCTGATCTTCCCCGGGCAGCGGCTCACCCTGCGCGTCACGGCCGCACCGGTCGCGCCGCCCGCGCCGAACCCGGAGAAGCCGCCTCGCACGGCAGAGCCCGTGAAGCCCGTGGCGCCGACGAAACCCGCCGAGCAGGCGGGAAGGAAACCGGCCGGAAAGCCTGCCGAGAAGCCGGACGAAAAACCGCAGACCCCCTCCGGAGCCTTCAGCGCCCCGGTCGACGCGGGCCTCGGCACCGGCTACCGGGTCTCGGGCTCGTCCTGGTCCAGCGGCTACCACACCGGCGTGGACTTCCCGGTGGCCACCGGCACCTCCGTCAAGGCCGTCAGCAGCGGGCAGGTCGTCTCAGCGGGCTGGGCCGGTGCGTACGGGTACCAGGTCGTCATCCGGCACACCGACGGCCGGTACTCCCAGTACGCGCACCTCTCGGCGCTCTCGGTCAAGGCCGGCTCGGCGGTCTCCGGCGGGCAGCGGATCGGCCGCTCCGGCTCGACCGGCAACTCGACCGGGCCGCACCTGCACTTCGAGATGCGCACGGGCCCCGGCTACGGCACCGACATCGACCCGCTGAAGTACCTGCGGGCCCACGGAGTCTCCATCTGAGGACGGGACCGGAGCCGGGGCCCCGGCGGAAGCCGGAGTCCGGGCCGGGGCCACGGCCGGAGCCGTGGCCGGCGCCGGTTCCGACGGTACGAGCCCACGCGCGCCCCGGGGCGCGACGGTGAGCAGGACGAGCCCGGTCGCCGCCGCCGCCGCGCTCACCAGCGCCGCGGCGACGCCGGCCGTCCCGTAGCGGAAGCCCTCGTCGAACAGTGCGATGCCGACCGCCGCCGCGACCACCGGATTGGCCACCGTCACGGTGGCCAGCGGCGCGGTCAGCCCGGCGCCGCGGTAGGCCGCCTGCGACAGCAGCAGTCCGGTGGCGGCCAGCGCGGCGATCGCGGTCAGCTCCGGCCACAGCGTGACCAGCGCGTCCGGGGCGAAGCTCTCCGCCACCGACTTCGTGAACACCGAGGCCATCCCGAAGGCGGCCCCCGCCGCGGTGGCCAGCAGCACGCTGTGCGCGGTGACCCGCCGCACCCGGCGCGCGGCCAGGAACAGTACGGACACCAGGGCGCCGGTCGCCGTCAGGAGCAGGCTCTGCTCCCCGCCCGACAGGGACTGCTCGGCCCGCCCGCCCCCGCCCGTCAGGGCCAGCAGGCCCGCCAGCCCGGCCGTGGCCAGGACGGCCCCGCGCCAGGCGGCCGCTCCGGCCCGGCGTCGTACGAAAACAGCTGCCATCGGGAGCGCGAAGACGATGGTGAGGGCACCGAGCGGCTGCACCAGGCTCAGCGGCCCGTAGGCCAGCGCCACCACGTGCAGCAGGGCGCCGAGGCCGTTCAGCGCGATCGCGGCGTACCAGGCGGGCCGGCGCACCGGCGCGTACGGCCGGCCCGTCGTACCGGACGCGACCCGCTCCTGGACGATCGCTCCGGCCGCATACGCCACGGCGGACACCAGGCACAGCAGGACCGAAAACGCTAGGGCACTCATAAAAGTCACAATGCCCGAGTCGGGAGAGCTATTCCTCCCCCTGAAGGCGGGCACGGGTACGCCCCTGGTCGTACTCCGAACGCAGTAGTCGCGAGCGCGGGCGTGCGTTTGTCTTCCCGCCCGGGGGATCCGTACACTAGCCCTTTTGGGGACTTCCGCATCCGGCGGACGCGGACGACTGATCAAGGAACGCAGCGGGTATGACGGTGACCGAAGACAGCCAGGAGCAGGGCCACGCCTTCGGGCCCGGCATCGACCCGGACCGCCTGGCCCTCTGCCTGAGCGTGCTCGACGAGCTCGACAAGCTCGACGTCGACCACCCGGACGCGATCACCGTGCGCCGCGCCACCGCCGGGCTGTACCGGACGGTCAAGCAGCGCCGCCGCCAGGACCGCCGCGCCGCCAAGACCGCCAACGACAGGGCCGTCACCGAGGCGACCGCGACCGGCTCCGCCGAGCGCATCGACGACGAGACCGAGGGCCTGCTGCCCTCCTCGGTCACGGAGGCCGGACGGATCGCCGGAATCCTCCAGCGCCCTCGCTCCTGCTACGTCTGCAAGACGCGCTACGTCGAGGTCGACTACTTCTACCACCAGCTCTGCCAGGACTGCGCCACCCTGAACCGGACCAAGCGGGAGGCCCGCGCCGACCTCACCGGCAAGCGCGCCCTGCTCACCGGCGGCCGGGCCAAGATCGGCATGTACATCGCGCTGCGGCTGCTGCGCGACGGCGCCCACACCACGATCACCACCCGCTTCCCCAAGGACGCCATCCGCCGCTTCAAGGCGATGGAGGACTCCGCGGACTGGATGCACCGCCTGGAGGTCGTCGGCATCGACCTTCGCGACCCGGCCCAGTCCGTGGCCCTCGCCGACCAGGTGGCCGCGGCCGGCCCGCTCGACATCCTGATCAACAACGCGACGCAGACCGTACGCCGCCTGCCCAGCGCATACGCGGCGCTGGTCGAGGGGGAGAGCGCCCCGCTGCCGGCCGGCGAGCTTCCCTCCCACCACGTCATCGGCGCCTTCAACTCCGGAGCGGTCGACGGCCTGGCGGCCCTGCCCATCGGCGTGAGCGGGCTCGAGGCGCAGCAGGTCGCCGACCTGGCCCTGGTCGCGGGCAATGCCAGCCTGGAGCGCCACATCGCCGGAACCGCCATCGACGCGGGCGGCCTGCTGCCCGATGTCGTCGACAGCAACACCTGGGTGCAGACCATCGACCAGATCTCCCCGGTGGAGCTGCTCGAAACCCAGCTGTGCAACTACACCTCGCCGTTCATCCTGATCAGCGCGCTGCGGCCTGCCATGGCCGAGGCGGCCCGGAAGTCGGACGGCGGGCGGGCGTACATCGTGAACGTCTCCGCGATGGAGGGCGTCTTCAGCCGCGGCTACAAGGGCGCGGGACACCCGAACACCAACGCGGCCAAGGCCGCGATGAACATGGTGACGCGGACCAGCGGCCAGGAGATGTTCCAGGCCGACCGGATCCTGATGACCTCGGTCGACACGGGCTGGATCACCGACGAGCGCCCGCACTTCGACAAGCTCCGCCTCGCCGAGGAGGGCTTCCACGCCCCCCTCGACCTGGTCGACGGTGCGGCCCGGGTCTACGACCCGATCGTCCGCGGCGAGCTCGGCGAGGACCTGTACGGCGTCTTCCTCAAGGACTACGCACCCGCCAACTGGTAGGCCGCGCGTACGGGGGGCGCCCGATCCGCGCCGCCTGCCCCGTGCCGCTTGCCACCTGCCCCGTCTCACATGAGCGCCCCCGGTCCCCCTCCCCGTGAGGGCGGCCGGGGGCGCTCCCCGTTCAGGCCGTGCGGCCGTAGGCCCCCGCGGCGACCAGTTCCAGCACCGGGCGCCAGTCCTCCAGCACGCCCGCGTCCAGGCCCGCGGACCGGCCCGCTTCGGCCGCGTGCGCGAGGGACTCCGCGTCGGGGTCCGGTCCGGGGGCCGGTGCGCCGGGTCCGTTGAGGCGTACGAGCCGTGCCACCCGCTCGCCCAGCAGGGGGCGGATCGCCTCCGCGGGGTGGTCGATCAACAGCCCCGCGACCTGCAGTTCCTTGTCGAAGGGGTGCGAACGGCGCAGCAGCGCCGCCACCCGCAGCCCGTGGCCGTCGCCATGCTCGTCGGCATGCCCACCGCGCAACAGGTCCATCAGTTCCCCGACGCTTCCGACGTCCACCGGCACTTCGGACTTCGCCACTGTCGATCCTTCCGTCGCCCGACCGCGCATCACCCGTATGGCGCCGTCGAGCAGATCAGCCCTACACGACGCGCCGCCGTGCGAGGTGATGAACTCGTGGAGAAAACAAGCTGTCCGGAGCGGATTTTACCTTTCCATCGAGCGGGGGTGCGCTCATATGTGTACTCTGAACGCCATGAGAGCCCCACACGGGCACTCGCTCCACCAAGGCGCCACCGCGTCCGGAAACCCCTCTTCCCGCACCGACGCGCGGTTCGCGCGCCGGGTTACGCGACACAAAGGAGTGCGCGGTGACGCCAGAACTGACGACGACCGACAAGGCAGCCGGAGAACGGACGGGGACGCGGAGCACGAAGCGCCCCGAGACCCTCGGCAACCTGGAGGTCTGGGCCCGGTCCGCTCCGATCCGTCTCGCCGGCTACGAGGACGACCTCGCGGAGCCGCACATCCTGCCCGGCATCGACTAGACACCCTCCAGACCCGTACGGTGCGGTCCGCCCGTCGTCCCCGGTGTGAAGACCCGGGGCGGCGGGCGGAGGCCTGTCCTCCACGGCTGACCGGCCCTCAGGAAGCCTTCGGCGGGGGATCGGTGGCGGGTCCCTTACATGTCGCAGGGCGCCCGGAAGTTCCCGCTAGCGGTACGCCGTGGGCGTCATCGCTGTGGGCGATCAAGGGTTATGCGCACCCCCGGTCCCGGGCAGGCTGACCCGCATGAAGCTGCTGATGCTGGGTGGAACCGAATTCGTCGGGCGCGCGATCACCGAAGACGCCCTGAGCCGCGGGTGGGACGTCACCGTCTTCCACCGCGGGCACCACGCGCCGCCGCCGGGGACCACGGCCCTGCACGGGGACCGCACCGCCCCCGGCGGCCTGGACGCCCTCGCCGAGGGGGAGTGGGACCTCGTCGTCGACACCTGGGGCAGCGCGCCCACCGCCGTGCGCGACAGCGCCCGCCTGCTGTCCGGCCGGGTCGGCCAGTACGTGTACATATCCAGCCGCTCGGTGTACGCCTACCCCGCCCCCGCCGGTCTGGACGAGGGCGGCCCGCTGGTGGAGGGCTCGCCCGACGCGGAGGCCACCGCCTACCCGGCGGACAAGCGCGGCGGTGAACTCGCCGCCCTGGACGCCTTCGGCGACCGCGCCCTGCTGGTGCGCGCCGGGCTGATCATCGGCCCGTACGAGAACGTCGGCCGGCTGCCCTGGTGGCTGAACCGAGTCGCCCGCGGCGGCCCCTTCCTCGCGCCCGGGCGCCCCGACCTGCCGCTCCAGTACATCGACGTACGCGACCTCGCGCGCTGGTCCCTCGACGCGGCGGAGGCCGGTCTCGGCGGGGCCTACAACGCGATCTCCCCGGTCGGCCACACCACCATGGCCGGCTTCCTGGAGGCCTGCGCCGCCGCCACCGGCTCCGACGCGGAACCGCGCTGGATCGACGCCGAGGTGCTCGAGAAGGCCGGCGTCGAGCCCTGGATCGAGCTGCCCGTCTGGGTTCTCGAAGGCGAAATGCACGACTTCATGTTCGGCGGGGACGTCACCAAGGCCCTGGCGGCGGGCCTCGTCTGCCGCCCCGTGGAGGAGACCGCGGCCGACACCTGGACCTGGCTGCAGTCCCTCGGCGGAGTCGCTCCCCTGCGCTCCGACCGGCCGATGAAGGGCATATCGGCGGAGCGGGAGGCGGCGCTACTCGGGCTCTGACCGGGGCTGCGACCAGGACGCCTCCGCGAGCCGGGTCGGCGGCAGGTACTCGCGCACCAGTGTGCGGTGCCACCACGCCCCGGTCTCGCGCAGTTCCCGCCAGGTCGTGAACCGGTAGCGGTACAGCCGTGCCCGGACGTAGAGCGGCGGTGCGTCCGGGAAGGGGTTGTACCGGATCAGCTTCAGGGTGTCCCGGTCGCCCGCCAGCAGTCGCTCCACGAACGGCCCGAACCAGTCGCGGGCGTAGCCCGGGGAGAGCGCCGCGAACCACATGAGCCAGTCGAGGCGCAGGTGGTACGGGGCGAACTGGCGCGGGATCCGGCGCACGTCGCCCGGCTTGCCCTTGAACCCGTACTCCCGCCACGCGCCGTCCTCCCGGGGCCGCCGGTCCGCGGTCCCCTCCACCACCACCTCCTCGCGGATCCGGCCCACCGTGCCGAACGCCCCGTAGGTGTTGACCAGGTGGAGGGGGTCGAAGGACCGGTTCATGACCTGGCCGCGGGAGATCATGTTGGCCACCGGATGCCGGCTCAGCACGAGCACCAGCGCGGTCGTCGCGCACACGAGCACCACGTACCAGAGCGGCCCCTCCCGGGAGGCGGCCGACGGCGGGTCGCCCGCGAGCGCGCTGAAGTCGAAGGCCGGCAGGGCCGCCGTGATCGTGATCCAGTTCAGCCAGGCGAAGTTCCCCGACACCACCAGCCACAGCTGGGTCGCCACGATGATCCCGGCGGCGTACGAGGCCACCGGCTGCGGGGTGAACAGCAGGACGGGCACGACCAGTTGGGTCACGTGGTTCGCGGCGCACTCCACCCGGTGCAGCGGCTTCGGCAGATGGTGGAAGAACCAGCTCAGCGGACCGGGCATCGGCTGCGTCTCGTGATGGAAGTACAGGCAGGTGAGCCGGCGCCAGCAGGGGTCGCCCCGCATCTTGATGAGCCCGGCGCCGAACTCCACCCGGAAGACCACCCAGCGCAGCAGCCAGAGCACCAGTACCGGCGGCCCGGCCCGCGCGTTGCCGAGGAACACGGCCAGGAAGCCGACCTCCAGCAGCAGGGACTCCCAGCCGAAGGAGTACCAGGTCTGCCCGACATTGACGATCGACAGGTACAGCAGCCACAGCAGCGCCCACATCGCCATCGCCGCACCCAGCGGCACCGCGTCCCCGGCCCCCGCGGCGAGCGCCGCCGCCAGGGCCGCCCCGGTCCAGGCGCAGACGGCGAAGAACCGGTCGGAGTAGTGCAGGTGGAACAGGCTCGGGGCGCGGCGGAAGGGCACGTACCGCAGGTGGCGCGGCACGGGCAGCATCCCGTGCGCCCCGATCAGTGCCCGGAACTGCAGGGCGGCACCGGCGAAGGCGACGAGGTAGACACCGGCCAGGGCCCGCTGGAAGATCAGCCGCCCCAGCCAGTATCCGGGTGCCGTGAACCAGTCCATCGCCTCCAGTATCGGGCCGGCGCGGGCGGGGTGCCCGTGGCGAGGCGTCGCACGTACCGCCCGAGGTGGCGGGCGTAGGCCTGCTGGAGGAAGGGGACGACCGGGCCGGCGAGGCGGGTATACCAGCTTCCCGGGCGACTGAAGGCGGTCACCTCGAACCACACCGAGCCGTCCGGCTCCATGTCCACCACGAAGGACTCCTCGCCGCACTCGGGATGCCCGGTGAGCGTCCCGTACGCGAAACCGGTCCGCCGGGGCTCGTAGGCGGTCCAGATGACCTCGCACGGAGCGTTGATCCGCACCGGGCCGATGCCGATCCCGACCACGACCCGGTCGCCGGGCCGGACGGGGAACGCACCGGCGGTGACGAGCATGCCCGAGGCGCGGTGCGCGCGGAAGGTGGTGAGGGCGGCCCCGGCGGCCTGGAAGGCGGCCTGCCCCTGCCCGACCCGGGCGCGGTGGTGGGTGAAGTTGTACCCGTCGGGCAGCGGCCGCCGGGCGGTGGCGCCCCGGTCGGGGTAGTTGAAGGTGCTGCGGCCCTCGCTGATGAGGCGGGTCATGCCGGGATCTCCGTTCGGTCGGGCAGGGTGGGCAGGGCGGGTGGTGCGGGGAGGACGGGTGGTGCGGCCCCCGCAGGCGGTCCGGGTCGGCGGGTGGTCAGCCGGCGCCAGGCCAGCAGCGAGCACAGGCCGAAGCCGAGGGCGTTGCCGAGGCCGTGGGTGGCGGCCATCCAGGTCAGGGTCGGGTGCACGATCCCGGTGGCCTCTCCGAGCGCCCACCACAGGGCGAGCAGCATGGTGGCCACCAGGACGGCCGCCGAGGTCGCGAGCAGTGCCCCGGTGATCCGGTCGCGCACGGCGGCTCCGGGGCGGACGTCCCGCCAGGTCAGCAGGGCCACCGCCCACATGCCGCCGGTCAGCGTCACCGCGCCCGCCAGTTCGGCCCAGTCGTCGATGAAGTAGCCGAGCAGCACGAGCGCCGTCCCGGCCGGCACGCTGTACGCCGCCCAGCGCGCGAGGGCCCCGGCGGCGGAGGCCCGGCACACCAGCCCGGCGACAAGGGCCGCGGCGAAACCGGCGAAGTGGAAGTGCGGCACGGTCAGGGCCAGGATGTCCAGGTCGAAGCCGAAGAGCCGGTGTCCGGCGCGTTCGGCGACCAGGGCGGTCCCGGCGACCGAGGGCGCCACGAGTGCGGTGAGCACGGCCACCTCGGCGGGTCCCGGAGCCCGCCCGGGTGCGCCGGTACGGGGTACGCTCCGCGCCGACGGGGCCAGGGCCCGTACCGCCGGGACCACGGCCCGTACCGCGAGGGTCAGGGTGGCCGCCGCGTAGAGCGCGGCGAGGGCGGTGGCCGGGGCTCCCCGGGGCAGCCACAGGCAGACCGCTCCGGGGGCCGCGAACAGCGGCCACAGCCGGGCCGTCCGGCCGAACCGGCCCGGATCGATCAGGCGCAGGCCGGCCGGGACGACGTACAGCATGCCCAGGGTGACGATCAGATTCACGAGCACGGTCACCGAGGATCCCCCTCCCAGGAACGAACGCATTGAACGCGTTCAACTCACGATCGTGAGCCTAGACCCTCTCTTGAACATGTTCAAGAGAGGGTCCGGGTGCGTGATCTCCGGTTGCGGCGGCTCCGGACATACGGCAGACAAGAGGGAGCAACCGGGGCGAAAAGGGAGATGCAACGTGTACGCACCGACACCTCGTCAGGCGCCGCGTCGTCACGCACCGGCCCGTGCGGCCCTCTTCACCGTCCTCGGACTCCTCGCCGCGGCCTGTGGGGCCTCCGGCGAAGAGGGGCGGACCAAGGGCCCCGCCGCCGAGAGCCAGGACGTCCACCTCCAGCCCGTGGCCTCGGCCGGGCCCGACCCCTTCACCTCCTCCTCCGCCACCGGTGAATCGGCCCCCGTCCAGCCCCCGCTGCCCAACGCGACCGGCCAGGGCATCCGTACCGTCAACGCGGCCACCCCCGGCCTGTACGGCGGAACCCAGCGGCTCGGAAGCTGCGACGTGGAGGCGCAGGTCCAGTCCCTGACCGCCGACGACGCCAAGGCCCGCGCCTTCGCCGATGCCTCCCAGGTGCAACAGGAACAGATCCCCGACTTCCTGCGCGGCCTCACCCCCGTCGTGCTGCGCGCCGACACCCGGGTGACCAACCACGGCTTCGTCGGCGGCAAGCCCAACGCCTTCCAGTCCGTCCTGCAGGCCGGCACCGCCGTCCTCGTGGACGACCACGGAATGCCCCGCGTCCGCTGCGCCTGCGGGAACCCGCTGCTCGCGCCGCGGGCCGCACCCGGCGCGCCGGTGCTCAAGGGGGAGCCCTGGAGCGGCTACCAGCCCACCCAGGTCGTGGTCATCGAGCCGACCATGCAGGTGATCAACAACCTGGTCATCGTCAACATCGCCGACAACACCTGGATCGAGCGCACGGCCGGCGACGACGGGGCCCAGGACCGCACCCCGCGGACGCCGCCCCCGTTCGACCCGGCCGACGGGATCCCCACCGGGCCCGCGACCCCGCCCGGCACCGAGCCGACCGCCCCGTGCCGCACCCCGGAGAGCAACAGCCTCGCCCGCACCGAGCCGCCCCCCACCGGCCCGCCGAGCCCCGGCCGCAGCCCCGACCCGAACGCGGCCGACTGCCCGCCGAGCCCCCCGCAGACTGCCCCGAACACCCCGAACACGCCGGTGTCGCCCGACCAGCCCTCGTCCGGCATCCCCTCGGGCCCGCCCACCGCCCCGCCGCCCGCCACCGACCAGCCCTCCGACGTGCCCACCGACATCCCCTCCGACCTGCCCGGCCAGACCCCGAGCGACCCCGGGACCCTGGTCGGCCCCGACGGGGCGTCGCCGCAGCCGAGCGATCCGTACGCGGACCCGTACGCCGAGCCCTACGGGGACCCGTACGCCGACCCCTACTCCGTCCCCGAGCAGCAGCCCTCGGACCCGTACGACGGCCAGTACCTGGAGAGCGCCTGACCGGCCCGTGTGTCATGGTGGACCGGTGCCGACCGCCGTATCGCTGCCGGAGGACTGGCCCGCACATCCGGACCGGTCGCTCTCGCTGAACCGCATGGGCAGTTTCGACTGGGACCTGGTCACCGGTCTGATGCACATGGACTCGGCCGCCCTCGACGTCTTCGACACCACCCCGGAGGAGTACGACGGCAGGCCCGGCTCCCTGGCGCCGCGCGTCCCGCCCGCGGAGGGCGCCCGGCTCGACGCACTGGTCTCCTCGGCCCTCAAGAGCGGGGTCGACAGCTACGGCGCCTACTTCCGGATCCGCTGCCACGACGGCGAACTGCGCTGGACGCACACCCAGGGACGGGTCATGCGCGGCCCGGACGGCCGCCCGTACCGGATCATCGGAATCGTCCGGGACGCCACCGAGGAGCTCAGTCATTCGGCGGAGCGCCTCGGGCTGGACGAGGAGCGGCGCCGCCAGACCTCCGTGGTCGAGTCCACCACCGCCGCGCTCGCGCACGCCCGCACCGTCCAGGACGTCATCGACGCCCTCGGCGACGCCCACGGCCTGGAGCGGCTCGGGTCCATGGGCATGGTGATGGGACTGGTCGAAGCGGGCCGGATCCACCTCGTCGCCGAGGGCCCCGCGGGCAGCTTCGTCCCCGGCACCCGCTACACCCGCATCGACGAGCAGTATCCGATGAGCGAGGTGGTGCGCTCGCTCCAGCCGCGCTTCCTGGACTCCGCGGCCGAGTTCGCCGCCGGGTACCCCGGGCTCTGGGCGAAGATCTCGTCCATGCACATCTCGGCGGCCGCCTACCTGCCGCTGATCGCCCAGGCCCGCCCGATCGGCGCGATCGGCCTGCTCTACCGGGACAAGGCCGGCTTCACCCAGGAGGAGCGGAACCTGCTCGTCGCGCTCGGCAGCAGCATCGCGCAGAGCCTCCAGCGGGCGATGCTGCTGGAGCAGGAGCACGATCTGGCGGAGGGGCTCCAGCAGGCGATGCTGCCGCGCCGGATCCCCTCGGTTCCGGGCGCCGAGATCGCCGTACGGTACCGCTCGGCCCGGATGGGCCGGGACATCGGCGGCGACTGGTACGACGTCATCCCGCTGCCCGGCGGCCGGGTCGGCGCGGTCATCGGCGACGTCCAGGGCCACGACACCCACGCGGCGGCGGTCATGGGCCAGTTGCGGATCGTACTGCGGGCCTACGCCGCCGAAGGCCACTCGCCGGGCACCGTCATGGCCAGGGCCTCCGTCTTCCTGCACGAGCTGGACACCGACCGTTTCGCCACCTGCACGTACGTGGAGGCCGACCTCTCGACCGGGGTGCTGCAACTGGTCCGGGCCGGCCACATCGACCCCCTGATGCGCACCCTGGACGGGGAGTGCGGGCGCCTCGCGGTGGAGGGCGGAATGCCGCTGGGGCTGTCCGCGGAGTTCGGGCTGCTGGAGTATCCGGTGACCACGGTCGAGATGGGACCGGGGGAAACGCTTCTGCTGTGCACGGACGGCCTGGTGGAGCAGCCCGGCGCCGACCTCGACGACGGCATCCGCCTCCTCGCCTCCCTCGTCCGCACCGGACCTGCCGACCTGGCCCTGCTCGCGGACCGGCTGTGCGAGGTCGTGGACGACCGGGGCGGCGACGACGACATGGCGCTGCTGCTCCTGCGCCGCGACGCGGAGGAGGCCCAGCAGGCGGGCGGCCGGCTCCAGCAGCACGTGGCCCCCGGCGATCCGGAAGCCCTCGTGTCGGCCCGCCACATGATCGGCGCGGCGGTGCGGGCGTGGGGCGCGCGGGACCGTTCGGACGAGATCGAGCTGATCGCCGACGAGCTCATCGTCAACGCCCTCATGCACACCGACGGTCCCGCCATCGTGACGCTGCGGGTCCTGACCGGCCCCGAACGCAGACTCCGCGTGGAGGTCGAGGACCGCTCCAGCGCCCTGCCCCGGCGCAGGGAGGCGGGCGACTCCGGGGTCTCGGGACGCGGCCTGATGCTGGTGGACCGGCTGGCGGACGTCTGGGGCGTGGAACCGCGGGGGAGCGGCAAGTGCGTGTGGTGCGAGTTCACGATGCCGTGACACGAACCGGCCGGCCGGGTCCTCCGGCGCACCGGCCGGGCCGAAAGTCCGTTGCGGGGCCACCGGGTACGCGTCGATGATCGATGGCGATGACTGACACCCTGGACGAGGTCCGCACCCTGCTGAAATCCGGCGATCTGCCCGGCGCCGTACGGTCGCTGCGCCCTCGCGCCGAGACCCTCCCCCTCACCGAACTCGCCCGGGCGGTCCGGGCGCTGGCCGATGCGGCCGGTTTCAAGGACCTGGCCAAGGCGGCCAAGACCGCCGCCAAACGGCCGGACGACCCGCAGGCCCTCTACCACCTCGGCTACGGCTGCGTCGAACACGGCATCGCCTTCCTCGGCATAGCCCCACTGCGTGCCGCGCTCGCGCTGGTCCCGGACGCGCGCCCGCTGCTCACCGAGCTCGTCTCCGCCCTGGAGGACGAGGCACGGCACGCCGAGGCCGCGGCCCTGCTCGCCGCCCGCGGAGACCGGCTCCCCGCCTGGCCGGAGACGTACCTGCTCGTCCACCACACCCTCCTCGCCGGGGACCTGCCCGGCGCCCGCGCCGCCGCCGGCCGACTGCCCGCCCCCGAGGAGGACACCTGGAGCTGGGCCCACGCCCGCCAGCGCCGGATGCTCGCGCGCGCCGAACTCGCCGCCACCGTCGGACCACTGGACTCCACGGACCTGCGCGGCTGGCAGTTCGCGCTCACCGGGACCCTGCTCGGCACCCTCTCTCCGTACGGCTACGACGCCGGCATGAGGGGCCGCTACGCCTTCCTCGGCGACAGCCACGAGACCTGCCGCCACGGCCTCGCCCGCCTCGCCGTGGCCCTGGAGGCCACCGGGCACCGCCCCACCACGGTCTCGCTGCTGCCCGGCCGCTCCGACCGGATCCTGGGCCTCGCCGCCGCGACCGTACTCGCGCTGCCCGCCGTACCGTACGAGCCCGGCCGGACCGACACCCTCGTCGTCGCGTACGACCTCGCGGACGCGGACCCCGGGCTCGGGGAGCGCGCCGACGGGCAGATCCTGTACGAGCACGTCACGCGGTGGACCAGTCCGCCGCAGGTCAGCGCGGACTTCAGCGCGCTGCAGGCGCAGCTCGTCACGGAGCCGTGGAAGGACGACGCCCGCCCCGAGGCGGACATCGCCCGCGACATCGCCGCCGCCGACCCCACCCCGGACGAGGGCGACGGGGCGACCCCGCCCGATACCGACGAGGCCTTCCGGGCCTACGCAGCCGCCCTCGCACCCGGCTGGCTGACCGGCCCCCGGGACCGGATCGGCTCCCCGGGCCCGGTGCCCAGCTCGCGCTTCGCCTGAGGCCACGGCAGGCTGGGGGCATGCCCGAGCTGCCCGAGGTCGAGGCCCTGAGGGAGTTCCTCGACGAGCACCTCGCCGGGCGGGTGGTGGAGCGCGTCCTCCCGCTCGCCGTGAGCGTGCTCAAGACGTATGACCCGCCCCTGACCGCGCTCGAAGGGCAGCGGGCCGGAGCCACGGCCCGGTACGGCAAGTTCCTCGCCCTGCGGATCGGCGAACTGCACCTCGTCACCCACCTCGCCCGGGCCGGCTGGCTGCGCTGGATCGACACCGTTCCCGACCGGCCGCCGCGCCCCGGCAAAGGGCCGCTCGCCCTGCGCCTCGTCCTGGAGGGCGGCGGCGGCTTCGACCTCACCGAGGCCGGGACCCAGAAGCGGCTCGCCGTGTACGTGGTCCGTGATCCGCAGGATGTTCCCGGCATCGCCCGGCTGGGCCCGGACCCGCTCGCCGGGGACTTCGGCCGCGAGGCCTTCGGCGCGCTGCTCGCCGGGGAACGGCGGCAGATCAAGGGCGTGTTGCGCGACCAGAGCGTCATCGCGGGCATCGGCAACGCCTACAGCGACGAAATCCTCCACCACGCCAAGGTCTCGCCCTTCAAACTGGCCGCCTCCTTCGACGAGGCGCAGGTGGACCAGCTGTACGCGGCCGTCGAGGAGACCCTGCGTACGGCCGTCGAGCGGGCGCACGGGGTGGCCGCCGGACGGCTCAAGGCCGAGAAGAAGAGCGGGATGCGGGTCCACGGCCGCGCGGGCGAACCCTGCCCGGTGTGCGGGGACACCGTCCGCTCGGTCTCCTTCGCCGACTCCTCGCTCCAGTACTGCGCGACCTGCCAGACCGGCGGGAAGCCGCTCGCCGACCGGCGGCTGTCGAAGCTGCTGAAGTAGGTTCCGGAGCCTTCCCGGGAGGGTTCCGGTCGGCCCGGCTCCGGTTAGACTCCGGCCCATGGCCGAGGAGCAGCAGCCGCAGCCGCCCCGGCGGGAGGTCGTCACCGGGGTCCCGCGCGGCAGCCGCCGCAGGCCCCCCGCGCACACGCCGGCCCGCTCCGAGATCTCCGAGCAGACCACCCTCGGCGCCACCTACGTACGGGCCCTCATGCGCAGCCAGCTCCGCGCCGGGCTCGGCGCCCTGGCCGCGCTCGTCCTCCTGGTGGGCCTGCTGCCCCTGCTGTTCCTGGTCCCGCGGGTGGCGTCGGGCCCGCTGGTCTGGGTCGTGCTCGGGGTCCTGGTGTACCCGGTGCTGTGGTGGGTCGCCCGCGCGTACGTGATCCGGGCCGAGCGCAACGAGGCCGACTTCACCGGGCTGGTCACCGACCCGTCGGAGCCGCCGGGGCCGCCGCGCCGACCGGAGTAGCGGGCCGGGCGGCGGCGGGCCGGGAAGCGGTGGGGCGGGTCCCTCGGGCTCAGAACAGGTGCATCGCCAAATGCCCGAGCGGGAGCCCGAGTTGCCAGGCCGGGGTCCAGACCCGGGCGTTCTCGTCCAGGCCCGGCGGGGTGTCGGCGTGGCCGTGGCGTCCCGGGTCGAGGTTGGTGGCGAACAGCTCCGTGTGGTCCAGCCAGCGCCAGGCGGCCCGGGCCAGCTCCAGGTCGGGGTCCTCGCCCCGGCCGCGCTCGCGGGCCTCCTCGCCCAGCGCGAGGAACCGGGTGTGGACCCAGTCGCGCCAGGGGTGCCCGTACGCCGTCAGCGACATCCACTCGTCGAGCTGCGAGACGACCCGGATCCCGGAGAGTTCGCCGGCGGCGTCCGAGAGGTAGATGGTCAGCGCGAGCGTGTCGCGTCCGGCGCGGAACTCCAGGGTGCTGACCGGGATCAGCCGGCCCGTGCGCAGCAGTTCGTCGGCGATGTACTCCGCGTAGAGCCATGCCATGGGCACCGCGAGCCCACCGTCACTGGTGCCGTTCGTACCCTCGGGCTGCACCGTTCCACCTTCTCCCGCATGCGTCGCGTCTTCCCGCCGTCAACGCCGAGCCTTCCCTGCGCGGCTCGTCGAGCGGGGGATGTTTACTCAACTTGAACGCACCGATGCCGGTTTCGATGCGGTTCGTGTCCGCTTCGCGGGCGTTCAGGCCATTCTTTGACGCATTCGTCGTACGTCCGGCCGTGGTGTCGCCCGCTGGGGCCGGGGCGGTCAGACCGTGGCGATCACGGCGTAGCGTTCATCGGTCACCGCGCGCCCCCACAAGGCCGCGTTGCCGCCGAGGGGTTCGACGCGCAGGGTGGTGACGAGCGGCCTTACGGCGGCGGCGAGTTCGTCGGCGCCGATGCCGCCGGCCCAGGGCAGGGTCTCGGCGCCGGGTACGTAGGGCGTCGCGTCCGCACCGGCTTCGCGCCAGCGGCCCTCGACGAGGACGAGGGTGCCGCCGGGGCGCAGTCGTCGGGTCCAGTCGCCGAGCGCGGCCTCGGGGGCGGGCAGGGTCCACACCAGGTGGCGGGAGAGCAGGACGTCGAACCGCCGGCCGCCGGTGGGCGGGGCGGCGGCGTCGCCGACCAGGAACCGGCCCGGCAGACCGGCGGCGGCCAGTTTCGCCCGGGCGAGCCCGACCATCCGCGGGGAGAGGTCCACGCCGGTGACCCGGTGCCCGGCTTCGGCCGCCAGCAGGGACAGCGATCCGGTTCCGCAGCCCACGTCGAGGACGTCGAGCGGTCCGGCAGGCAGCCAGGAGCCGAGGAGACCGGCCCACGCGTCGCGGGTTTCCTGGGGCCGCAGGCCGTGGTCCGGCTCCTCGTCGAAGCGGGGCGCGGCGGTGTCCCAGTAGGCGGTGATCTCGGAGCTGTTCGTCATCCCGCGAGTCTCCCTGTCGGTACTGACAACGCCCTCCGGCGCCGGTCCTCAGGCACCGAGTCCGTACCCGTAGCCCTGGAGGCCCTTCCGCAGGGCGCGCAGGGCGTAGTACGTACGGGACTTGACCGTCCCCGCCGGTATGCCGAGCTCGGCCGCGGCCTCGGCCACGGAGCGGTCCTGGAAGTAGACCTGCACCAGCACGTCCCGGTGCTCCGGGCCCAGTGATCCCACCGCCCGCCGTACGTCGATGGCGGTCACCGAGCCCGCCACCGCGTCCCCCGGCGCCGGTGCCTGGTCCAGCCCCTCGGGGTCCACCTCCAGGGGCCTGGACAGGCGTGCCCGGCGGGCGTCGATGGCGAGCCGCCGGGCCACGGTGAACAGCCAGGGCCGCAGGGACTCGTAGTCGCTTCCCAGCACCTCCGGATGCTGCCAGAGGCGCAGGAGCGTCTCCTGCGCGAGGTCCTCCGCGCGCTGGGCGTCACCGGCCGTGAGGCCCAGCAGGAAACCGAACAGGGCCCGTCCGTGTTCGTGCTGGAGTTCGGCCAGTGCCTCGGGATCGGTGCGTCGCAGGGTGGGGGCAAGGGGCACGGGAGGCTCCTTCCGGGGGTCGGTGCGGGGGTCGGTCGAGGTCGACGGATCCACCCTGACCTGCACCGGGCCCGCCCGGAACCGTCCCGCCCGGACGGTGCGCCCAAGCACCCGCGTCATCCGGTGGGCGGCCGCGAGGGGCGGTGAACGGTCGAACGGCGCGCCGAACGGCCATTGGAGTGAGTGCGCGGTCGCGCGGCGGAGCCGCTTCTTGACTTCAGGCGTCTCTTTCTATGGATTGACGGAACATCAGGTTGTCGTACTAATCAAGGAGAGCTGGGACAGATGACCGCGCGCACCCGCCACGCCCTCGCACTCCTGACCGCCGTGGTGCTGTCGGCCGTAGCCGGCTGCTCCGCCGGTACGGACGCGCCGGCCCGCCTCACCGGCTCGCGGCCCGCCCAGGCGCCCTCCGGCGCTCCCGGATCGACCACGGCCCCCGCCGGGAAGGGGTTCACCCTCGTCGCGAGCGGCGACGTGCTGCCCCACGAGTCGGTCATCCGGCGGGCGGCCTCCGACGCGGACGGCGACGGCTACGACTTCCGGCCGATGTTCTCCGCGGTCAAGCCGATCGTCTCGGCCGCCGACCTGGCCCTATGCCACATGGAGACCATCTACGGGCCGGACGGCGGCCCGTTCACCGGCTACCCCGCCTTCCAGTCCCCGCCCGAGGTCGCCGACGGCCTCGAGGACGCCGGGTACGACGGCTGTTCCACGGCCTCGAACCACACCCTCGACGGCGGCGGCGCCGGCCTGAAGCGCACCCTCGACCGGTTCGACAAGGTCGGTCTGAAGCACGCGGGTTCGGCCCGTACGGCGGCCGAGGCGGGCACCGTGACCATGTACGCGGCGGGCTCCGCGAAGGTCGCGCACCTCGCCTACACGTACGACACCAACGGCTACCCGATGCCCGAGGGCCAGCCCTGGGCGGTCAACCTGATGGAGCAGGAGAAGATCATCGCGGACTCCCGGGCGGCCCGGAAGGCGGGCGCCGACGTGGTCCTCGTCAGTCTCCACTGGGGCACGGAATGGCAGACCGAACCGGACGAGAAGCAGCTCGCGCTCGGCAAGGCGCTGACCGCCTCGCAGAGCGGCGGCCGCCCCGACGTGGACATGATCCTCGGAACGCACGCCCACATCCCGCAGGCGTACGAGAAGGTCAACGGGACCTGGATCGTCTACGGCATGGGCGACCAGGTGGCCGGGGAGATGTTCAACCACAGCGGCGCACGGGACATGCGCGGCAACTACGGTTCCATCGGCCGCTTCACCTTCGCCCCGCCGGCCGCCCCCGGGCAGCGCTGGCAGGTCACCAAGGCCGAGTTCGTCCCGCAGATGATGGACCTCGGCGCGGGCCGCGTCGTCAACCTCCCCGCCGCCCTCGCCCAGTCGCCCGGCCGCGAGGCCGCCCGGGAATACGAGGAGGCCCTCGACGAGATCACCGAGGCCGTCCTCGGCCGTGGCGCGGCGAAGGACGGGCTGACGATGGCGAAGTAGGCCCGGAAGAGCCGTCAGACCGCGGCAGGGCGGTGCCGGGAAGGACCTCGGCCTACGGGACCACCGTGACCGGCCAGCGCCCCGCCTTCACCAGGCGGATCGCCACCGAGCCCACGATCCGGTGCCCGGCCTGCTCCGAGGCCCCGACCACCACCGCGTCCGCCATCAGCTCCTCCGCCGCGCTCACGAGCCCGGCGTACGCGTCCCCGCGGAAGGTGTGGAACTGCCAGCGGACGTCGTAGACGCCCTTCAGCCGCTCCGCGGACTCCCGGATCTCGGCCACCAGCCCCTCCGCGATCTCCTCGGTGGCCTCGGACACCGGAGCCCCCAGCGAGGCCCCGGCCGGCATCACCGGCTGGACGTACACCAGCGCCAGCAGCGCGTTCTGCCGCCGGGCCAGCCCCGCCGCGTAGGCGGCCGCGCGGAGCGAGGACTGCGAACCGTCCACCCCGGCGAGGATCACCTTCGGACCGTCCGTACCGCGCTCGAATCCTGTACCCACGTGCTCCGTCACCCTTCCGAGGCTAATCGGCTTACCGCGCGAACGGGCGCGGCCCTCCTTACAGTGCGAACCATGAGTGCCACCGTGGAGGAGACGCGCGGGACGCGCGGGAGCAGCAGCCGCTTCCTGAACCGGGTGCCCGACGCCTTCGGAGCGTTCTTCGGAACGCTCGGGCTGTTCTGTGCCCTGCTGGCGCTCTCCCCGACGCTGCGCCGCCTGCTGCGGCCCGTCGTGCGCTTCCTCGACGCCATCGTCGTGCCGGTCAGCGCGAACCTCGCCTACGCCGTCTTCCTCTTCCTCCTCGCCGCCGCACTCGGCATGCGCAAGAAGGTCGCCTGGTGGATCGTCGTCACCTATTTGGCCCTGCTGGTCCTCGTCGACGTGCTGACCGTGGCCGAAGAGGACTACTGGGTGGGCTTCTCCTCCATGGCCCTGGCCGTGGCCGCCCTCGCGATCCTGATCGCCGCGCGCAAGGAGTTCAACGCCGCCTCCCGGCCCGGGGCCCTGTGGCGGGCCATGCTCGTGCTCGGCCTCGGCCTGCTCGCGGCCGTCTTCCTCGGCTGGGGCCTGGTCGCGCTGTTCCCGGGAAGCCTGCCCAAGGGGCAGTGGCTGGACTGGTCCGCCAAGCAGGTCTTCGGCGGGCTCTTCTCGGCCCGGCAGTTCGACGGCCACCCGCCCAGGCCCCTGTACTTCCTGCTCGGCCTCTTCGGCGCCCTCGCCCTGCTGAACGCCGCCGCCACCCTCTTCCGCTCCCAGCGGCTGACCGCCGCCCTGCACGGGGACGAAGAGCCCCGCATCCGGGCACTGCTGGGCGCCTACGGACGCAACGACTCCCTCGGCTACTTCGCCACCCGTCGCGACAAGGCCGTCGTGTTCGCCCCGAACGGCAAGGCCGCCGTCACCTACCGGGTCGAGGCCGGCGTCTGCCTCGGCAGCGGCGACCCCGTCGGCGACCCCGCCGCGTGGACCCCCGCCATCGACGCCTGGCTCGCCGTCGCCCGCCGCTACGGCTGGCAGCCCGCCGTCATGGGCGCCTCCGAGGAGGGGGCGAGGGCGTACGCCCGCTCCGGGCTCGGGGCCCTCCAGCTCGGCGACGAGGCCATCCTGCACGTCGCCCACTTCGACCTCGACGGCCGCGACATGCGCGTCACCCGCCAGGCCGTCAACCGGGTCAAGCGCACCGGAGCCGGCACCGTCATCCGCCGCCACTCCGCCCTCTCCGAGGACGAGATGCAGATGATCGTGGACCGGGCCGACAAATGGCGCGACACCGAGACCGAACGCGGCTTCTCCATGGCCCTGGACCGGCTCGGGGACTCCGCCGACGGGGACTGCCTGCTCGTGGAGGCCTTCGACGACCAGGGCGAGCTGATCGCCCTGCTCTCCTTCGTGCCCTGGGGCAAGGACGGCATCTCCCTCGACCTGATGCGCCGCGACCGGGCCGCCCCCAACGGGATCATGGAATTCATGATCGCCGAGCTCTGCGCGGCCGCCCCGGGCCTGGGCGTGCGCCGCATCTCCCTCAACTTCGCCGTCTTCCGCTCCGCCTTCGAAGAGGGCGGCCGGATCGGCGCCGGTCCCGTCCTGAAGGTGTGGCGCAAGCTGCTGCTCTTCTTCTCCCGCTGGTGGCAGCTGGAGGCGCTGTACCGCTCGAACGTCAAGTACGGCCCCGAGTGGTACCCGCGGTTCCTCTGCTTCCAGGACGCCGGCTCGCTCGCCCGGGTCAGCCTCGCCTCCGGCATCGCCGAGGGGTTCGTCTCCGTGCCGAGCATGCGCACCCTGTGGGGCAACGGCCACCCGCGCGGGCTCACCGCCCCCGCCACCACCGCCGGCCTGCCGCCCATCGAATCCCTAGGGCTGGAATCCGTAGGGGAGGAGGACACCGACGGCGGGCGGCCCGAGCGGCTGCCCGAACAGGTCCGGGTCCGGCACGACAAGCTGGAGCGGATCCGGGCCGCCGGCACCGACCCGTACCCCGTCGGCATCCCGCAGCGCACCCACACCGTCGCCGAGCTCAAGGCCGCGCACCCCGGCTACCCGCCCGGCGCCCGCACCGGCTCGCCCGTCACCCTCGCCGGACGCGTGATGGTCGTACGCGACCTCGGCGGCGTGGTGTTCGCCGTCCTGCGGGACTGGTCGGGAGACGTCCAGCTGATGTTCACCCGGGACGAGGCGGGCGCCTCCGTGCTCGACACCTTCACCTCCCAGGTGGACTTCGGCGACCACGTCGTCGCGAGCGGCGAGGTCGGCGCCAGCAAGAGCGGCGAACTGTCCGTGATCGTCGACTCCTGGCAGCTCACCGGCAAGTGCCTGCGCCCGCTGCCCGACAAGCGCAAGGGACTCGCCGACCCCGAGGCCAAGGTCCGCCGGCGCTACCTCGACCTGGTCGCCAGCCCCGAGGCGCGCGACGTCGTACGGGCCCGGTCCAGCGCCGTCCAGGCCCTGCGGCAGGGGCTGCTGGACCGGGGCTACCTGGAGGTCGAGACCCCGATGCTCCAGCAGATCCACGGCGGGGCCAACGCCCGCCCGTTCCGCACCCACATCAACGCCTACGACCTCGACCTGTACCTGCGCATCGCGCCCGAGCTGTACCTGAAGCGGCTGTGCGTGGGCGGCATGGAGAAGGTCTTCGAGATGGGCCGCACCTTCCGCAACGAGGGCGTCTCCTACAAGCACAACCCCGAGTTCACGATGCTGGAGGCCTACCAGGCCTTCGCGGACTACGACGTGATGCTCGACCTGGCGCGCGAGCTGATCCAGGGCGCCGCCACGGCCGCCTTCGGCTCGCCCATCGCGCACAAGGCCGGACCGGACGGAAAGCTCGTCGTCCACGACATCTCAGGACCCTGGCCGGTCAAGACCATGTACGGGGCGATCAGCGAGGCCTTGGGCGAGGAGGTCGACGCCGACACCGAGGAGCACGTCCTGCGGCGGCTGTGCGACCGCGCGGCCGTGCCGCACACGCCCGACAACACCCGGGGCGACGTGGTCCTGGAGATGTACGAGCGGCTGGTGGAGGAGCGGACCAAGCTGCCCACCTTCTACAAGGACTTCCCGACCGACGTCTCCCCGCTCACCCGGCAGCACCGCAAGGACCCCCGGCTCGCGGAGCGCTGGGACCTGGTGGCCTTCGGCACCGAACTGGGCACCGCCTACTCGGAGCTGACCGACCCCGTCGAGCAGCGGCGCCGGCTGACCGCGCAGTCGCTGCTGGCGGCGGGCGGGGATCCGGAGGCGATGGAGCTCGACAACGACTTCCTGGACGCACTGGAGTACGCGATGCCTCCGACGGGCGGGCTGGGCATCGGGGTCGACCGCCTCGTCATGTTCCTCACGGGTCTGACGATCCGGGAGACGCTGCCGTTCCCGCTGGTGCGGCGGGGCTGACGGGCGGTCCGACCGGGGGCGCCGCCCGGCGGTGGTGACCGGCGGTGGTGACCGGCGGCGGTGACCGCCGGGACTGCTCCGAGCGGGTGAGCGGCCAGGGCCGCGTCCGCGCCTCTCGACATCTGCGGCGATGTCGTTGATACGTAGTAGTAATGAAAAATGACGAGCCGACAGTAGGGCGACGCATGCTCCTGCGTTCCGCCGTCTTCCTCGGAGTCGCCGCCGCCGCAGGGCTGCTGACGGGCGGCGAAACCGACCTGCCGACATCGGGCGCGGGGGCCCCCGCGGCAGGCACCGGACCCGGGGCGGTACCCGGCGGAGCCGCAGGTCCCGGACCCCTCACCGGAGCCCCCGGCGGACTGCCGCAGTTCCCGCGCGGATCCCCGTACCGGCTCGACCCGATGACCTCCGCAGGGGCCCCGGAGCGCGCGCCCGCGGCGAAGCCCGCCGTACGGACCCGGCCGATCCTTGAACTCCCCGCCGACGCCCAACGGGGAAGTGGGTCGGCGAGCGCCATGACCCTCACCTTCGACGACGGCCCCGACCCCCGCTACACCCCGGCCATCCTGGACACGCTCGCGCGCCACGGCGTCCGCGCCATGTTCTTCGTCTGCGGCGAAATGGCCGTGGACAACAAGGATCTGCTGCGCAGGATGGTGGCCGAGGGACACGTCATCGGCAACCACACCTGGACCCACCCGCAGCTCACCAAGATCAGCAGACCGGCGATGGCCTCCGAGATCGGCCGCACGAGCGAGGTCGTCCAGCAGGCCGTCGGCACGGCTCCGCAGTGGTTCCGGGCGCCCTACGGGGCCTGGAACCGGGCCGCCTTCGAGATCGGCGCGGAGCTCGGCATGGAGCCGCTCGCCTGGACCGTGGACACCCTGGACTGGAAGGAGCCGGGCACCGCGTCGATCGTGTCGCGGGTCCTCAAGCAGGCCGCGCCCGGGGTGATCGTGCTGAACCACGACGCGGGCGGCAACCGCTCGCAGAGCGTGCAGGCGCTGGCGAGCTACCTGCCGCACCTGCTCGGACGGGGATTCCGGATGACGCTGCCGGAGCTGCCGTCACGCTGAGCGGCGTACCCCGCGCGGCGGCGGCACGGTCCGTCGCCGCCGCGCGGGTGGGGGAGTGGGTCAGCGGGCCTCCACCATCCGCGCGAACACGACGACGTTGCCGTCGTAGCCGCGCCCCTTCGAGTAGCCGCCGCCGCAGGTGATCACCCGGAGCTCCGGGTGTCCGGTGTCCCCGTAGACCCGGGATCCGGGGAAGGTGTTCTTGGAGAAGACCTCCACGCCGTACACCTCGAACACCGCCGTGCGGCCGTCGTAGCGCGCCACCTCGATACGGCTGCCCTTCTGCACCGAGCCCAGTCCGTAGAAGACCGCGGGGCCCTGAGCGTTGTCCACGTGGCCCACGATCACCGCCGAACCCTGCTGGCCCGGCGAGATGCCGTTGAGGTACCAGCCGGCCAGGTTCTTGTCCTGCGGGGGCGGCGCGTCGATCCAGCCCTGCGCGTCCAGTCCGACCGTCATCACCGGTGCGTCCACGCTGATCGACGGGATCCGGATGCGCTGGACCGACGAGTGGTTCAGCACCTCCATGTCCGGCGGCGGCACGGGCGGCTCCGCGGGTGCCTGGTCGCCCTGTGGCCCGACCGCCGACCCGGCCGGCGCGCTGACCGCGGCGGCGGCGGCCGGCTGCGGGGGTCCGTCGCCGGCCTCGGCTCCGTTGCGCATCATGGCGAGGCCGCTGAGCATGACCAGCGCGATCGCACCCCAGGGGGAGCGTCTCCTCGGTGGCCGCTCGCTCTCGTCCTCGAGCATGGTTCTCCCTTCCCGACGCGGGGGTCCCGACCCGCGTTCTTGTCCCACCCCTTCACGCCCTACTTCACGCACGCTAAGGCGGGGCGTGCGGGACGGCGATCGGGGAAGGGCGAACGGGTGGTGGGGCCGGAAGGGGTGCGCCCATCCAGGTAATCGTCACATAAATGCCTGACGGGTCGTGACCTGCGGATCCGTCAGCAAACGCGTCCGCGCTTCGGCGTGTCGCTCAACCTTGCGGCCCAAAGGTGGAAATGCGCTGGTTGCGGACCCGGTCGAGGGTTCGTGATGGGAGGCGTTCTCGTCGATCTGCCCGGGCCACCGCTCCGGGGCGCTTCCCGCTGGAGGTTCCATCATGCGTGTTCTCCGCGCTCTTACCGTGACCGCGGCGGCCACTTGCGCCGCCATCGCCCTCAGTTCCCCCTTCGCCACCGCGAACCCTGCGGGCGGTCCGCCCTCGGGAGGCAACGGCGGGCCCAGCAACGTCACGGTCAACCCCTACTCCGTGCACCAGGGCTCCACGATGCAGGTCAGCGCGGCCGGCTGCGGCCACGGCGGCATCGTCTTCTCGCACGGCAACTTTCCGCAGACGAACCTGTCGGCCGGCTCCATCGGCTTCGCGACCGTCAGGATCTTCAACCACGCCTCGCCCGGGCACCACACGCTGTCGGTCAAGTGCCACGACAACAGCCTGGTCGCCACGCACCGCTTCACCATCCTGGACGGCCGCGGCGCCCAGGGCGGCATCGGCGGCTCCCTCGGCCCGTCCACCACCGAGACCGCCATCGGCGCGAGCCTCGTCGGTGCGGCGGCCCTCGGCGCCGGTGCCCACGTGATGCGCCGCCGGCGCCCGATCCGCGGCCGGGCCTGACCGGCCGACCTCCCCGGTCGGCCCGGACAACCGCCGGTCGCCCCGTGTCCTGGCCAGGACACGGGGCGACCGGCGTTTTCGGGAGATCGTTTGGGTGGAGAGTGTGGGGGTGTGGGGGTGTGGGGCTGTGGGGCTGTGGGGGTGTGCCGGCCCGGGTGCGGCCGGATGCGCGGCGCGGTCAGTGGATGCGGCGGATGTCCCGGCGGCGCAGGGCGTATCCGAGACCGACCAGCCCGCCGAGGACGAGCCCCGCGCCGGCGCCGAGTTCCAGGGGATCGAGCCCGGCGATACTGCCGCCGAGGCCGCCGCGGACGCCTAGGGTGGCGCTGCGCGAAGCGCCCGTACCGGTGCCGGCGCTGGTTCCCGTACTCGTACCGGCCACCGCGCTCGCGGTCTTGCGGGCACCGACGGTGGAACTGGTCGTGGGCCTGCCGGTGCCGCCGGTGATCGTGAGGTCGGCCGAGCCGGTCTCGCCGGCGCAGGTGAAGGAGACGGAGTACTGGGCTCCGCGCCGCGCGTCCCGGTCCACGGTGACCCGTGCGGTCTTGCCCCGGTCGATGCTCACGGTGTCGAAGATGCCGGAGGAGACGGTGGCGAAGGCGGCGTTGCAGCCGGTGACGGACAGCACCACCTGGCCGCCGGGGGCGACCGTCGAGGGGGTGATGGCGAAACCGAAGGAGGTGATGGGCGCGGCCTCGGCCGCAAGCGCGGCGGGCGCGGCCGCCGCGCCGAATACGAGCAGGGCGCCCGCCGCGGCGGCGCCCAACAGGGCTGTGGGGGAGGTGGGTATCGCGCCCATGGTTGATTCTCCGGATCCCCGAGGAGCAGCCGCGGAACGGTTTCCGCACGTGGGGGGTCGTGCGCCTCGATGTCCGCCACGCTAGGTCCGGACGCGGTGACCCGCGATCAGGAACGGGCGAATGGGGCATGGCGGTAGGCCGAACCGGGGACGGGAGGCCCGTCCCCGGTTTGCCGGGCCGCGGTGGGTCCCCGGTGCGGTGCGGTGAGCTGCACTGCGCTGTGCTGCGGCCGCAGGGGCGACGCGGTGTCAGTCGCCCAGGCCCAGATGCGGGAACTGGGAGAGGAACGGTTCGGCGGTGGCGGCGATGCCCCGGCCGAAGGGTGCGTCGAAGTCCCAGATGAGGAACAGCAGGAACGCGATCAGCGCGCTGAACAGCCCGGCCAGCAGCAGTTCCCGGAACGAGCGCCTGATCTGCAGGGTGAAGATCAGCCCCACCGTCACCAGGGCCCCGGCGATCAGGCCGAACCAGACCACCCCGGGCATGGTGGCCCCGGCGCTCTGACCCCGTGCGTTGCGGGCGTCGTCGACCACGGCTACCTGGTCCACGAGCGGCTGGTACGCCTGGCCCTCGTGATCGGTCTGCGGTTCGTAGTCCGTCACGTCACGGCGGATGCGGTCCAGCAGCTCCCCGCTGCGGTCCGTCAGCTCGCCGTTCTCGGCCATCTCCTTCCATTCGGTGTCGACGACGTAGGTCACGTAGGCGTCCACGTCGGACCTGATCTTCTTGCGGACCTCGGCCGGGTAGACCTCGGAGCGGACGCTGATCTCGTGCAGGGCCTGCGATTCCTGGCGCACGTACTCCTGGGCGGCCCCGCGGCCCTCCCAGACGCCGGCGATCGCCAGGCCCAGCACGATCGCGTAGATCACGCCGATCATCATCGTCATGTACTCGATGACATCGGGGGTTTCGCTGGGATCGTCGTCCTCGCCGATCCGGCGCTGATTGAAGAAGGCGATGGACAGCACCACGGCACATGCCGCGGCCATCGCGAGGGACAGGACGAGCCATTCCGACAAGATGACTCCCAATCGATTACGGGGTGGAATACGGCGGCTCTAGCGCGGGCGCAGCGCGACGATCGCGAGCACCGCGGGGGCCGCGGTCATCAAGGTGAAGGTCACCGGTGAGATGTGGCGCTCGACCGGCTTGCGGGCCGCCGCGTGGTACGAGGGGCGCGCGACCGGCTTCTTGGGCGCGGCCACGGGGATCACCCGGGGCGGCGCAGGCGCGGGCGCCGGCGGCGAAGGCGGTTTCGCGGCGGGTTCGGGGACCGGCTTGGGCGCCGGTTTCGGGGCCGGGGGAACGGGAGCCGGGCGCGCGGGAGGCGGGGCCGGTTCGGGGGGTTTGGGCACCGGCTTCGGAGCGGGTGGCGGCGGGGGCGGTGGAGGTGGCGGCGGTGTCGGGGTGGGCGTCGGCTTCGGGGCCGGCGGCGGGGGAGGGGGCGGGGTGGGCTTGGGCGGGCACGGCGGGGGAGGCGGTGGCGGGCAGGGCGGATGACCGTGGTGGCCGCCATGGCCGTGGCCCCCGTGGCCCCCGTGGCCCCCGTGGCCGTGGCCGTGACCTTGGCTTTGGCCGAGTCCGGGGTGGCCGCGATCGCCGCGGCCGCCCTGGTTGCCGTGGTCGCGCCGACGGCCCTGGTCGCCGTGACGTCCGCCACCTTGAGTGCCCCCGGTCGCGCTGCTCAAGGCGGACGCGGCGGCCTTGACGGCGCTCGCCCCGTCGCCGGCGTCGATCGTGGCGTATGCGCTGCTATCGGCCATGGCCGGTGTTGCGGACAGGGCCGCCCACAGGAGGACCGGGACTGCCAGCAGGCGCCTGGAAGAGGCTCTTTTCACCCGGGGATCATGGGGTCGCGCGCGCCCGCGCGCGGGAAGGTTGACCTTGGTTCGCCTGAACGGGTGAGGCTTTGGCTACAGAGGTTTGAGCCAGAGTTGCTTCGTGTCCGGTCGTTCACCGACCTTTTCCCAAAAGGTATTTGTCGGTTTCGATCATTCTCCGGACGTAGTCCGTCCGGCCTTTGGCGTGTGACGAAGAACGGATCGCCAATTTCCGCTTTCGCTCGCTCCGTTGGGCAATGATCAGTACATTCGGCTCGGACAGGAGTCCGATCCGTCCCGGACCGCTGCAGGACCAAGCCTTGGAGACCCCGATGGAGCGCCCCGCCTGGGCCCCGCAAGGCATCGACATATCGGTGCCGAGCGTGTCCCGCATCTACGATTACTACCTGGGCGGCTCCCACAATTTCGAGGTCGACAGGCAGGCGGCCCGCCGGGCCATGGAATTCATGCCGGGCCTGCCCAAGATCATGCAGGCCAACCGGGCATTCATGCGCCGTGCCGTCCGGTACGCCGTGGCCGAGGGCGTGACGCAGTTCCTCGACATCGGCTCCGGCATCCCGACCTTCGGCAACGTCCACGAGATCGCCCAGGCCGCCAGCCCCGAGGCACGCGTGGTCTACGTCGACCACGACCCGGTGGCCGTCGCCCACAGCCAGGCCGTCCTGGCCGGCACCGAGCGGACCGGGGTCGTCGCCGCCGACCTGCGCAAGCCCCAGGACATCCTGGCCGCCCCCGAGGTGGCCCAGGGACTCGACCTGAGCCGCCCGGTGGCCCTGATGCTGGTCGCCGTCCTGCACTTCCTGGAGGACGCGGACGAGCCCTACGCCGCCGTCGCCGAACTGCGCGACGCGCTGGCCCCCGGCAGCCTGCTCATCCTCACCCACGCCTCGTACGAGGGGATCCCGCTCTCCGAGGAGGTCGCGAGCGGAACCGTCGGCGTCTACCGCGAGATCCGCAACCCGCTCGTCATGCGGGACGGGGAGCAGATCCGGCGCTTCTTCGACGGCTTCGGCCTGATCGAGCCCGGACTGGTGTCGATGCCCGACTGGCGGCCCGACACGACCGGCGGGCCGGAGGGCGGGGCCGTGGACGAGGACCCGTACGCCTTCTCGGGCTTCGCCGGGGTGGGACGCAAGGCGTGAGACTGCCGACGCAGACGGCGGACGACCCTGCCGCGCCGCAGGGTGGTCTGGAGGACCGGATCGGACGGTTCGCGACGATCTGGGGGAGAGCGATCTTCCCGGTCACCGCGACCTCGCTCACCCGCGGCGAGTTCGAACGCCACCTCGTGCCCCTCACCCGCACCCTCGTCGAGGCCCTGCGCGCCCGCCCCTTCGACTCCTCCGTCGGCCAGCGGGTCGGGGAGGAACTCGTCGCCGTCCACTGCACCGACCCGGAGGCGCTGTCCGGCACGCTCGGCGTCGTCGAGTCCTACCTGGTGCTGTACTGCGGCCCGGAGGGCCCCGACGCCGAGAGCGTCGAGGGGACCGAGGAGTACCGGTCCCGCTGCGCCCGGCTCCAGCACGGCATCGCGGCCGGATTCGCCCGCGCACTGCGCGAGCGCACCCTCAAGGAGCAGGAGGCCATCGCCCGGTCCGCCCTGACCGCCCGCATCGACGCGCAGCAGGCGCTGCACGCCAGCGAGGCCCGCTTCCGGGCGGTCTTCGAGGGCGCCGCCGTCGGGATCGGCATCGCCGATCTGGAGGGCAACGTCCTGGAGATCAACGACGCGTTGCTCCAGATGTTCGGAGGCATGGACGGGCACGTCCGCGGCCGCAACGTCAGCGAATGGAGCCACCCCGACGACACCCCGCACGTCTGGCGGATGTACGGGGAGCTCGTCCGCGGCGAACGCGATAGCTACCGCGTCGAGAAGCCGTACTACCGGCACGACGGGACCGTGCTGTGGACCAACCTGACGGTCTCGCTGCTGCGCGACGCCGAGGGCGTGCCGCAGTACCAGCTGGCCCTGATGGAGGACACCACCGAGCGTCGCCTGCTGAACCTGCGCCTGCGCTACGAGGCCACCCATGACGCCCTGACCGGCCTGCCCAACCGGACGCTCTTCTTCGAACGGCTGGAGAAGGCCCTGAGCGGCTCCGGCGGCTCGCGCTTCGGCCTGTGCTACCTCGATCTCGACGGCTTCAAGGCGGTCAACGACAGCCTCGGCCACTCGGCCGGCGACCGGCTGCTGGTGGAGGTCGCCGACCGGCTGCAGAGCTGCGCGACCGGACCGGGCGAGGTGGTCGCCCGGCTCGGCGGCGACGAGTTCGTGGCCCTGACCACCGGCCCCGACACCGAGGAGAAGGCCACCGAACTCGCCGTCCGGATCCTCTCCGCCCTCTCCGTCCCGATCCGGCTGGAGGGCCGCGAGCTGACGGTCCGGGGCAGCATCGGCATCGTCGAGGGCCCGGCCCGCGAACGCACCCCCGCGGAGGTGCTGCGCAGCGCCGACATCACCATGTACCGGGCCAAGGCGGCCGGCGGCAACCGGTTCGAGTTCGCCGACGCCGCTGCCGACGCGCGCGCCATCACCCGGCACGGTCTGACCAACGCCCTCCCGGCGGCGCTGGAACGCGGCGAGTTCTTCATCGAGTACCAGCCACTGGTCCACATGCACGACGGCAGCGTGCACGGAGCCGAGGCCCTGGTGCGCTGGTCGCACCCGCAGCACGGGGTGCTCGGCCCGGACCGGTTCATTCCCCTCGCCGAACGCACCGGCCTGATCGTGCCGCTCGGCCGCTGGGTTCTGGAGGAGTCGGTCCGCCAAGCCCGCGCCTGGCAGCACCAGAAGGGTGGCGCCACCCTGCGGATCAACGTCAACCTGTCGCCGACCCAGCTGCACCACCCCGGCCTGGTGGCCGACACGATCCGGGTCCTGGAGTCCTCGGGCCTGTCTCCGGGCACGCTGTGCCTGGAGGTCACCGAGTCGGCCCTGATCGGCGCCGACGACGAACTCCTCGAACCCCTGCGCCGGCTCGCGGCCCTGGGCGTGGACATAGCCCTCGACGATTTCGGCACCGGCTACTCGAACCTGGCCAACCTGCGCCGCCTGCCCGTCAGCGTCCTGAAGCTGGACCGCTCCTTCACCAAGGGCATGCAGCACACCCCGGCGAACCCGGTCGACGTCAAGATCGTGGAGGGCATCGTCGCCTTGGCCCACAGCCTCGAACTCGCCGTCACCGTCGAAGGCGTGGAAACCGGCGCCCAGGCCGCCCAGCTCCGAGCCCTCGGCTGCGACACGGCCCAGGGCTGGTACTACGCCCGCCCGGGCGCCGCCGACCGCATCCACACCCTGTCCCTGTCGGACGCGGTCCCCACGTCCTGAACACCGCCCGCACCGGCCGGGCGCCCCACACTGGCCGCCCGGCCCGCACTGGCCGGGCCGGCCGGGCTCACTCCAGGCCCGCCTCCGTGCCCCGGCCCGGCTCGCGGACGGCCGCCAGCACTCGCTCGTAGCGCCGTGTCGTGTCGGCCAGGAGTTCAGCGGCCACCGGCAGCCGCTCCGCCTGGTACGCGTCGAGAGCTTCCTCCCCGGCCGTCCCGGAGAGGACTGCGGCCAGCGTCCGGCCGAGGGCGGCGGCGTCCTGGATGCCGGTGTTCATGCCCAGTCCGCCGGCTATGGGGTGGACGTGCGCCGCGTCCCCGGCGAGGAAGGCCCGGCCCTCGCGTATCCGGGTGGCCATGCGGACGTTGACCCGCCAGGACGAGAGCCAAGTGGGGTCGGCCAGCCGGATCCCCGGCGTCCTGGCGTACCGGTCGAAGAGCCGCTGGAAGCTCTCCAGCGAGGGCGGCAGTGCCTCACCCCGCTCGTCCGTCTCGGGCGGGGCCTGCAGTTGGAACGTGTCCGTCCCCGGCATCGGGCAGAGCAGGATCCCGCCCCCGTCCGACGTGAACCACTGGTGCCAGAACTCGCGGCTGAGTCCGGGCGCCCTGACGTCTCCGAGGACCATCGCCGGTTCCTCCTCCCCGTTCCCCTCGAAGGGGATGCCGAGGAGTCCGCGGGTGGCACTGTGCCCGCCGTCGCACCCCGCGAGATAGCCGGCCCGGATCACGGTGCCGTCCGCCAGCTCCGCGCGGACGCCGCCCGCGTCCTGGGCGATTCCGATGAGCCCGGACCCGTACTCGACTCGTACACCCAGCTCGGCCAGCCGGTCGCGCAGCGTCTCCTCCACCTGCCACTGCCCTATGAGCAGGCCCCCGCCGACGACGGTGTCCTTGACCGGCTCCCCGTCGAAGTACTTGCGCAGCACCATGCCCTCGCGGCCCTTGGCCTTCACCGACTCGGCCGCGCCGAGCTCCTCGAAGACTTCGAGGCTGTCCGGCTGGAGGCCCTTGCCCCGGGACTCGTGGTGCGGACCCGGGCGGCCCTCGATGATCCGCACCGCGATGCCGCGACGGGCCAGGTCGCAGGCGAGCGTGAGGCCGGTCGGGCCCGAGCCCACGATCAGCACGTCCGTTGCGTCCACTGCGTCAGTCATGAGATGTCCCCTCGTCGTCGGTACCTCAAGGAAAGCGGCTCGCGACAGAAAATGCAACCCGGTCACGAAATTAACTGAGTCACTCGTTCGTGTTAGGGTGGGCGCATGGAGAACGCGAAGGGTCTGCGCGAGAACAAGAAGCTCCGTACGCGCCGGCAGCTGGCGGCCACGGCGCTGGAGCTCTTCCTGGAGCGGGGCTTCGACGCCGTGTCGGTCGCCGACGTCGCGGCGGCCGCCGAGGTCTCCAAGCCGACGCTGTTCCGCTACTTCCCCAGCAAGGAGGACCTGGTCCTCGACCGGTTCGCCGACCATCAGGACGAGGCGGCGCGCCTGGTGCGCGAGCGGCCGCCCGGCGAGACCCCGGTGTCGGCCGTGCGCGCGCACTTCCTCGCGGCGCTCGCCGAGCGGGACCCGATCACCGGGCTCTGCGACCACCCGAACGTGCTCGCCTTCCAGCGCCTGCTCTACGGCACCGCCAGCCTGGCGTCCCGGACGGCCCACTACACCGCCCGCGAGGTGGAGCTGCTCGCGGCCGTACTCGAAGCCGAGGGGGCCGATCCGCTCACGGCCCGTCTGGCGGCGGGATCCCTGGTGGCGGCCCGGCAGGAACTCGGCCGGGAGAACTGGCGCCGCATCGACGCCGGCCAAAGCGCCGACGAGGCCCACCCGGCCGCCGTGGCCGACGCGGAGCGCGCCTTCGCCCTCCTGTCCGGAGGCCTCGACCGGGCGCTGCCCGCGCGCCGGGCCTGACGTCATGGCCCGAACGAACAGGAAAGTGAAGAAGCGGCAGCCTCCCTTCGGCCTGCCCGCCGGACTGGTCCTCATGGCGGGCCGGGGCGGCACGGGGATCAACGGCTGGCGGACCGGGGTGGTCACAGGGAACGGCGGGGGCTTGTGCGGCGGGCTTCCCGACGTCCCGTCCGGCGCGACCCCGGAGGAGGCGCGGCGGGCTGCCGCCGAGATGGTGCAGGGGCTCGCCCGGGACTTCCACGGGCAAGAGGTCGTGGTGCTCTGGGACCCGCAGTCGGAGCCGGGGTCGTGGACGGCCACAGTCGTGGTCGCGGCGGCTGCACCCGGACCCGGACCCGGACCCGCACCCGGACCCGCACCCCAACCCGGACCCGCACCCCAACCCGGACCCGCGCCCGGACCCCGGCCAGGGCCTCCTTTCGAGGTCTGAGAGTCCTCAGCCCAGCAGGATCCGCTTCAGCTCCCGGGCCGCCCGCGGAGGCGCCACGTCCGTGCGGTGGGCCAGGGCGATCGTGCGGCGCAAGGGGGAGCCCGTCAGGGGGGTGGCGCGGAGGCCGGAGCCCGCGTGGGCCACCACCATCGCCGGGACCACCGCGATGCCCAGGCCCGCGCGGACGAAGCCCAGTACCGCGTCCATCTCGCCGCCCTCCACCGTGAACACCGGCTCGAAGCCCTCCGCCCGGCAGGCCGCCACCGTCAGGTCCCGCAGGTCGTAGCCGTGCCGGAACATGACCATCGGCTCGTCGCGCAGCGCGGACACCGTGAGCGAACCGCCGCCCGCCGGAGGCGGCAGGGCCGCCGAGGAGACCACCACCAGGTCCTCGGTCAGCAGCTCCACCGTGGTCAGCGCCGGAGCCGAGGGAGGCAGCGGCAGGGCGATCAGCGCCAGGTCCAGGGAGCCGCGCGCGAGCTCCCGTACGAGGTCCAGCGAACCGCTCTCCTCGATCAGCAGCTCGATCCCCGGATGGGCGGTGTGGAAGGCCCGGAGCACGCCCGGCAGCAGGCCGGTGCACAGGCTCGGGGTGGCCCCCAGCCGGATCCGGCCGCGCCGCAGCTGCGCCAGTTCCTGCACCTCCAGCCGCGCGGTGTCCGCGTCCGCGAGGATCCGCCGGGCCAGCGGCAGCAGGGTCTCGCCGGCGTCGGTGAGCGTGATGTTCCCGCGGGCCCGGCTGAAGAGCTCGGCGCCCAGCTCCCGTTCGAGCGCCTTGATCTGTTGTGACAGGGAGGGCTGGGCCACGTGTTCGCGCTCGGCCGCGCGCGTGAAGTGCCGGGTCTCGGCGACGGCGACGAAGTAGACCAGCTGCTGGAACTGCATGACCCCAGGCTAGCGGCTACATAGGCTGAGCCTATCGACTTGAGCTCTGCCATGTCTTGGACCTTTCGGGACCTTCGTCCTTACGGTCAATGTCATGGCTCTGGCAACGCGGACGGATCGACGGCCGTCCACCACGCGCACGCTCTGGGACTCCTCCGTCGGCAAGAAGTCCGTGATGGCCGTCTCCGGCCTGATCATGCTCGGCTACCTCGTCGTGCACATGCTCGGCAACCTCAAGATCTTCTTCGGGGCGGACGAGTTCAACGGCTACGCGCACTGGCTGCGCACCCTCGGCTCGCCCTTCCTGCACCACGAGTGGGCCCTGTGGATCGTCCGCGCGGCCCTGCTCGCGGCCGTCATCGCCCACGGGGTCTGCGCGTACCAGCTCAGCCGCCGCGACATCAAGGCGCGCCCGGTGAAGTACGTCCACAAGCGCCGCCGCGCGAGCTACGCCACCCGCACCATGCGCTGGGGCGGCATCATCCTCGCCCTCTTCATCGTCTGGCACCTGCTCGACCTCACCACGCTCACCGTGAACGAGCGGGCCTGGGCCGGGCATCCGTACGAGAACGTCCTCGCCACCTTCTCCACCTGGTACGGCAACACCATCTACCTCGTGGCCATGGCCGCCCTCGGCCTGCACGTCCGCCACGGCTTCTGGAGCGCCGCCCAGACCCTCGGCGCGGGCAACGCCCGACGGGACAGGACGCTGAAGTTCCTGGCCAACTCCCTCGCCCTCGTCCTCTTCGCGGGCTTCGTGTCCGTCCCCGTCGCCGTCATGACCGGAGTGGTGAGCTGACCATGAGCGAGAACACGAGCAGCAGCGAGATCCTGAGCGAGACCATGCACCACACCGACTACGCCGACTACACCACCGGGGACCCGATCGCCGACGCCAAGGCGCCCGAAGGCCCCATCGCCGAGCGCTGGGACCGCCGCCGCTTCGAGGCCAAGCTGGTCAACCCGGCCAACCGGCGCGGGCACACCGTCATCGTCGTCGGCACCGGCCTGGCCGGCGGCGCCGCCGGCGCCACCCTCGCCGAACAGGGCTACCACGTCGTCCAGTTCTGCTTCTCCGACTCCCCGCGCCGCGCCCACTCCATCGCCGCCCAGGGCGGCATCAACGCGGCCAAGAACTACCGCAACGACGGCGACTCCGTACACCGCCTGTTCTACGACACCGTCAAGGGCGGCGACTTCCGCGCCCGCGAGTCCAACGTCCACCGCCTCGCCCAGATCTCCGTCGAGATCATCGATCAGTGCGTGGCCCAGGGCGTCCCCTTCGCCCGCGAGTACGGCGGCCTCCTCGACACCCGCTCCTTCGGCGGAGTCCAGGTCTCCCGCACCTTCTACGCCCGCGGCCAGACCGGCCAGCAACTGCTGCTCGGCGCCTACCAGGCGCTCTCCCGGCAGATCGCCGCCGGCAACGTCGAGATGCACGCCCGCACCGAGATGCTCGACCTGATCACCGTCGACGGCGTGGCCCGCGGCATCGTCGCCCGGGACCTGGTCACCGGCAAGATCGACACCTACTACGCGGACGCCGTCGTCCTCGCGAGCGGCGGCTACGGCAACGTCTTCTACCTCTCCACCAACGCCATGAACTCCAACGCGACGGCCGTCTGGCGGGCCCACCGGCGCGGCGCGTACTTCGCCAACCCCTGCTTCACCCAGATCCACCCCACCTGCATCCCGCGCACCGGCGACCACCAGTCCAAGCTCACCCTGATGAGCGAGTCCCTGCGCAACGACGGCCGCATCTGGGTCCCCAAGGCCAAGGGCGACAACCGCCCCGCCGCCGAGATCCCCGAGGCGGAGCGCGACTACTACCTGGAGCGGATCTACCCCTCCTTCGGCAACCTCGTGCCCCGCGACATCGCCTCCCGCGCCGCCAAGAACGTCTGCGACGAGGGCCGCGGCGTCGGCCCCGGCGGCCAGGGCGTCTACCTCGACTTCGCCGACGCCATCCGCCGCATGGGCAAGGAGAAGGTCGCCGAGAAGTACGGCAACCTCTTCGACATGTACGAGCGGATCACCGCGGAGAACCCGTACGAGGTCCCCATGCGGATCTATCCCGCCGTGCACTACACGATGGGCGGACTGTGGGTCGACTACGACCTGCAGACCACCGTCCCGGGGCTGTTCGCGATCGGCGAGGCCAACTTCTCCGACCACGGCGCCAATCGCCTCGGCGCCTCCGCCCTCATGCAGGGCCTCGGCGACGGCTACTTCGTGCTGCCCTCCACCATCAACGACTACCTGGCCCGCCATCCGCACCGGGACACCGTCGACGACACCCACCCCGAGGCCGCGGCCGCCGTACGCGAGACCCGCGACTGCCTCGCCAAGCTGCTCGCCGTCGACGGGGACCGCACGCCCGACTCCTTCCACCGGGAGATCGGCGAACTGATGTGGGAGTACTGCGGGATGGCCCGCACCGAGGAGGGCCTGCGGAAGGCCCTCGCCCGGATCCCCGAGATCCGCGAGGAGTTCTGGCGGCGGATCAAGGTGCCGGGCAGCGGCGAGGAGTTCAACCAGTCGCTGGAGAAGGCCAACCGCATCGTCGACTACCTGGAGCTCGCCGAGCTGATGTGCCTCGACGCCCTCCACCGCGCCGAGTCCTGCGGCGGTCACTTCCGCGAGGAGTCCCAGACCCCGGACGGCGAAGCCGCCCGCCGCGACGAGGAGTTCGGGTACGCGGCCGCCTGGCAGTACACCGGAACCGGCGCCGCCCCCGTCCTGCACAAGGAAGACCTCGTCTTCGAGTACGTCCACCCCACCCAGCGGAGCTACGCATGAAGCTCACCCTGCGCGTCTGGCGCCAGAAGAACGCCGACGCCCCCGGCGCGATGGCCTCGTACGAGGTCGACGGCATCTCGGAGGGCATGTCCTTCCTCGAAATGCTCGACACCCTCAACGAGGACCTCATCCTCGGCGGAGAGGACCCGGTCGCCTTCGACCACGACTGCCGCGAGGGCATCTGCGGCGCGTGCAGCCTCGTCATCAACGGCGACGCCCACGGGCCGGAGCGCACCACGACCTGCCAGCTCCACATGCGCTCCTTCGACGACGGCGACACCATCGACGTCGAGCCCTGGCGGGCCTCGGCCTTCCCCGTGGTGAAGGACCTCGTCGTCGACCGCGGGGCCCTCGACCGGGTCATCCAGGCCGGCGGCTACATCACCGCCCCGACCGGCGCCGCCCCCGAGGCGCACGCCACGGCCGTCCCCAAGCCCGACGCCGACTACGCCTTCGAGCACGCCGAGTGCATCGGCTGCGGAGCCTGCGTGGCGGCTTGCCCCAACGGCTCCGCGATGCTCTTCACCTCCGCCAAGGTCAACCACCTGAACGTGCTCCCGCAGGGCTCGCCGGAGAGGGAGACCCGGGTCCTGGACATGGTGGCCACCATGGACGCCGAGGGCTTCGGAGGGTGCACCCTCACCGGCGAGTGCGCCACGGCCTGCCCGAAGGGCATCCCGCTGCCGTCGATCGCCGCCATGAACAAGGAGTGGCTGCGGGCCGTCCGCCGAGGTCCCCGCTGACCTGCGGATTCACCTGCGGATTCCGGGAAGCTGCGGCGGCGCGCGGCCGCGAACCGTCCGAGCGCGGCCACGAACCGTCCGCGGATGACCGTCAACCGTCCGCGCACGACCGCGACGCGTCCGCCGATCGGATGATCGCAGCGGCCCCCGCCGCGCCGTGACCGGTCGCCCTCCCGGGCATGGGTGACAGTGGGCGCATGCCTCAAGCCCCCGCCGGATCCGGCCCGCGTCGCCGTACCGTGCTGGCCGCCGCCCTCGCCCCGCTGGCGGCGGCCGGCTGCGCCGCGGAGGAGCGGGCCCCCGCGCCGCGCCCCGGCCCCGAGGCCGCCAAGGACGCGCTGGTCATGGTCATCCGGCACGCGGAGAAGCCGTACGCCGGGGACACCGGCGAGGACGACGACGGCAACGAGGACCCCGGGTTCCTCGCCGTCCGGGGCCGGCGCCGTGCCCAGGAACTGCCCACCCTCTTCCCGCCGACCCGGGGCGCCGCCCTGCCCCGTCCCGGAGCCGTCTTCGCGACCGGCGGCAAGGCGGGGGCGCCCGCGCGGTGCCGCCAGACCGTCGAGCCGCTCGCCACCGCACTGGGTACGCCCGTCCGCGCCGAGTTCGCGGTCGGAGCCGAGCCCGCCCTGGCCCGGGCGGTGCTGGCGGCGCGGATGCCCGTCCTGGTCTGCTGGGAGCACCAGGGGATGCCCCGGCTGATCCGGGGCCTCGGAGCGCAGGACGTACTGGGGCTCCCGGCCGCCTGGCCCGACCGCTACGACCTGGTGTGGATGTTCACCCGGAGGCAGGGCGTCTGGGCCTTCCGCGAGCTCCCGCAGCACCTGCTCCAAGGCGACGCGTAGCGGTCCCGTACGCCGGGAGGCGGTCGCGCGGTACGGGCGTACGCTGAGAAGTGGACTCGGGGCAGTCGTGCGCCGGAGGGTGGACGATCATGTCAGGAATCGTGCGGCGGGGTTTCGATTCCGCCGATGAGACACGTCCGTTCGAGGACGGCATGGGCAGGCTCGACCTGCTCAACACCGAGCAGGGACCCGTGGGGCGGGCCGTGTTCGAGCCCGGATGGCAGTGGTCGAAGCACGTCAAGCCCATCGCGGGGACCGACAGTTGCGAGGCGCCCCACGTGGGCTACATCGTCAGCGGCCGGATGAAGATCGTCATGGACGACGGGGAGAGCACCGAGACCCAGCCGGGGGACTTCATCCAGATCGCTCCCGGCCACGACGCGTGGGTGCTCGGCGACGAGCCGTGCGTCGTTCTCGACTGGCAGGGATACGGGGACTACGCCAAGCGCACCTGAATCCGCCGGCCACGTGATCGTGCGCCGCGCGGGCCGGGTCCCGTGAACCACCGCGACTAGCCCCGTACGGCGAGGGCCCGCGCCAGATAGGCCGCCGTAAGGCTGTCCGTGGCGCGGGCCACCTCGGCCGGGGTGCCCGCGGCCACCACCCGGCCGCCGTCCGCGCCGCCGCCGGGCCCGAGGTCGATGACCCAGTCGGCGCCCGCCACCACGGCCATGTCGTGCTCCACGACCACCACCGAATGTCCGGCGTCCACCAGGCCGTGCAACTGCCGCAGCAGCACCGTGACATCGGCCGGGTGGAGCCCGGTCGTCGGCTCGTCCAGCAGGTACAGGGTGTGGTCGCGGCGCACGCGCTGGAGCTCCGTGGCCAGCTTGATGCGCTGCGCCTCGCCGCCCGACAGTTCCGTGGCGGGCTGTCCGAGGCGCAGGTACCCCAGGCCGATGTCCGACAGTGCGCCGAGGCTGCGGGCCGCCGCCGGCACCCCGGCGAAGAAGGAGGCCGCCGCCTCCACCGTCAGGGCGAGCACCTCCGCGATGTTCAGCCCGGAGTAACGGACCTCCAGGGTCTCGGAGTTGTACCGGGCCCCCGCGCACTCCGGGCAGGGGGCGTACGTACTGGGCAGGAACAGCAGCTCCACCGAGACGAAGCCCTCGCCCTGGCAGGACTCGCACCGCCCGCCCGGCACGTTGAAGGAGAAGCGGCCCGCCTTCCAGCCCCGCGCCTTCGATTCCGGCGCTGCCGTGAAGATCCGGCGGACCACGTCGAACAGCCCCGTGTACGTGGCCAGGTTGGAGCGCGGGGTCCGGCCGATCGGCTTCTGGTCCACCTCCACCAGCCGCCGCACCGGGAACTCCGGCTCCGCCAGCCGCTCGTGGACCTCCCGCGCGAGCACCTGGCCCACCAGCGTGGACTTTCCGGACCCCGACACCCCCGTCACCGCCGTGAACACACCGAGGGGGAACTCGGCCGCCAGGTCCCGCAGGTTGTGCCGGTCGACACCGCTGAGCCGGACGGACCCGGTCGCCTTGCGTGCGGCCCCCGAGCGTGATTCCCGGGCCCGCTGCCCCCCGAACAGGTACCGGGCCGTCGCCGAGTCCGCCACCTCCGCCAGAGCCTGCGGGGGCCCGCTGTGCAGCACCCGTCCGCCGTGCTCCCCGGCCAGCGGGCCGACGTCGACCAGCCAGTCCGCGTGCCGCACCACGGCCAGGTCGTGCTCCACCACGAACACCGTGTTCCCGGCCTCCTTGAGCCGGTCCAGGACGCCGAGCAGCGCCTCCGTATCGGCCGGGTGCAGCCCGGCCGAAGGCTCGTCCAGCACGTACACCACACCGAACAGTCCCGAACGCAACTGCGTGGCCAGCCGCAGCCGTTGCAGCTCGCCCGCCGACAGGGTCGGGGCGCCGCGGTCCAGGCTCAGGTACCCCAGCCCCAGCTCCGTGACCGGGCCGATCCGGGAGCGCAGGTCCTCCGTGAGCACGCGGGCCGCCTCGCCGCCGCCGTGCTCGGCGGCCAGTACCCCGTCCAGCTCCGTCAGCGCCAGCGCCGCCAGCTCCGCGATCGTGCGTCCCGCGAAGGTCACGGCCAGCGCCTCCGGACGCAGCCGCCTGCCCCCGCACACCGGGCACGGCGAATCGGTGAGGAACTTCTCGGCGCGGGCCCGCAGGGTGAGGCTCTTGCTGTCGGCGAAGGTGCGCATGACGTACCGGTGGGCGCTCATGTACGTGCCCTGGTAGGGGCGCTGGATCCGGTCGGCCTCCCGTACCGGATGCACCGTCACCACCGGCTGCTCCTCGGTGAACAGGATCCACTCGCGGTCCGCCGCCGCAAGCTCCCGCCACGGAGCGTCCACGTCGTGGCCGAGTGCCTCCAGGATGTCGCGCAGGTTCTTGCCCTGCCAGGCGCCCGGCCAGGCCGCGATGGCACCCTGACGGATCGACAGGCTCCGGTCCGGGACGAGCAGTTCCTCGCTGGTGCGGTGCACGCGGCCGAGCCCGTGACAGGAAGGACAGGCCCCGGCAGCGGTGTTGGGGGAGAAGGCGTCGGAGTCCAGGCGCTCGGCGCCCGGTGGGTAGGAGCCCGCCCGCGAGTACAGCATGCGCAGCGAGTTCGACAGCATGGTCACCGTCCCGACCGAGGACCGGGAGCCGGGGGAGGAGCGCCGCTGCTCCAGCGAGACGGCCGGCGGGAGACCGGTGACGGAGTCGACCTTCGGCGCACCGATCTGGTGGATCAGGCGGCGTGCGTACGGGGCCACGGACTCGAAGTAGCGGCGCTGGGCCTCGGCGAAGAGCGTGCCGAAGGCCAGCGAGCTCTTCCCGGACCCGGAGACCCCGGTGAAGACGGTCAGCGCGTCCCGCGGGATGTCCACGTCGATCCCGCGCAGATTGTGCTCCCGGGCACCGCGGACACGGACGTAGGGATCGTGGGCGTGCGGGGAGGCGGGCTGGCGCATTCGTCCTAGTTTAGTGTCCGGAGCCGGCGGACCGCTCCGTGAGGCCGGTGAGCCGGGCGAGCCGGCCGAAGGAGTCCAGCAGCGCCGTCCGGTCGTACGTGGACGTCGTGACCAGCAGCTCGTCCGCGCCGGTCAGCTCCGCGACCTCGGACAGCTCCGCCGCGACCTGCTCCTCGGTGCCGTGGATGTGCCCCGCGAGGGCGCCCTCGTACAGCTCCCGCTCCTTGGGGCTCATGGCGAGGGCCTCGATCTCCTCGGCGGGGCGGAGCGGCGGGAAGCTGCCCCGGGTGCGGGAGTACGCGGCCGCCCAGGCCTCGGGAACCAGGATCCGTCGGGCGGCCTCGGCGGTGGCGGCCACCGCGACCGTCCCGGACGCCACGACGTACGGCCGCGCTCCCCAGGGGGAGGGCCGGAACTCCTCGCGGTACGCCGTGATGATCTCCGCGACCCGCGCCCGGGCCCGTAGGTCCCCGACGACCAGGGGCAGTCCGGCGCGGGCCGCGATCCCCGCCCCCTCGCCGGTGGCCAGCACGTAGGCCGGGATCCGCATCCCCTCCGCGGGCCGGGCGTGCACCTCGGGGTGCGCCTGCTGGGAGCCGTCGAACCAGCCCAGCAGCTCCGCGAGCTGCTCCTCGAACCGGTCGGCGTCGGCGGTGGCCCGCCCGAGCGCGCGGCGGATTCCGCCGGTGAAGCCGACCGAGCGGCCGAGCCCCATGTCGATGCGGCCGGGGAAGAGCGATTCCAGGACCCCGAACTGCTCCGCGACGACGAGGGGCTGGTGGTTGGGCAGCATCACACCGCCGGTGCCGACGCGGATCCGGGCCGTCGCCCCGGCCACGGCGGCGGCGAGCACGGTGGGAGCGGACCCGGCGACCCCTGGCACGCTGTGGTGCTCGGAGACCCAGAACCTGCGGTATCCGAGCCGCTCGGCGGTGCGCGCGAGCTCCACGGTGTCGCGCAGGGCCTGAGGGGCGGGGTGCCCCTCGCGGGTGCGGGACCGGTCGAGTATCGAGAGTGTGCGGATCACACCGTGGTCAACGCGTGGAGGGCGTCAGGATTCCCCGTAGGTCAGGATTGCCCGCACGTCAGGAGTCCCCGCGCGTCAGGAGTCCCCGCGCGTCAGGATCGCCTGTGCGTCAGGAGTCCCCGGGTGTCCGGGCGGGGGTGGTCCGGTCGCGAAGCCAGCGGGCTGCCGCCTCGAGTGTCCGGTCCTGGCCGCTGCCGAGGTCGCGGGTGTCGTCCGGGACCTCCTCGTCGGGCGGGAGGGGGCCGTTGTGGATCCGGCCCGTGCGATCGGCTTCCCGGGCCTGCGTGAGGAGGACGAGCGCGCCGTCCGGGAGGGCATGGGAGTCGTTGCCCGTGGGGACGCCTCGGGTGGCCTGGCCGAAGCTGCGGGTGTCGGGGCGGCCGCGGAAGGCGATGACCACCGCCTCGGCGGCGCTCGCGGTCCGGCTGCTCGTGAGCACCGCCACGGGGGGAGCCGCCTGCGCCAGCGGCTCGGCCGGGCCCCAGGTGGCGAGGTACTGGCGCGGCGTACCGTTCTCGATCGTCCACGGGGTCCGCTTTCCGTCGGCCTCCACGAACGCTCCGGTGTCCCCGTCGCCCAGGACGGCCCCCACCGCGGCCAGCGGGCCCCACATGTCCCCGCCCGTGTTGCTGCGCAGGTCCACGATCCACCCGCGGGCCCCCCGTCCGTCGGCCTCCGCGACGGCCTGCCGTGCCTGCTTCACGTAGGCCGCGGCGGCCCGGTCGGACGACACCGCCGGGAGGGACAGGTAGCCGATGGAACCGGCGAGCACCCTTGCCTCCGGCAGTGCGGAGGAGCCGGGTGCAGGGCTCAGGGCCTGCTCGGCCTCTTGCGGGGTCATGAATTGGCTGTGCCGGTCGCCCAGGGTGCGCAAGGCCTCCCTGACGGCCCCGTACGTGTCGGCGGGGACCTGCGCGCTCCCCGCCCGGGCGAAGGCCTCGCGGCGTACGGCGGGCCAGTCGGCGTCCGCCGCGAAGAGCGAGTTGTCCTCCATGACGTCCAGCGCGGTGGTGAGGTACCCGCGCGCCCCCGACGACATCGCCGTTCCCTCTGCCCGGTGCGGACCGGCGCAGCCTGTCGCCGCGAGGAGGGCCACCGCTGCCGCCGCGATCAGCCGTCGGCGGGCCACGGGCTTCGGGGTTCGGGTCTTCATGCGGATCAGCCGTTCTCTCGCGGGCCGTCTGCTCCACGAGGTTCGCCCAGTTCAGGCCAAAGATACCGAAGGCCCCGACGAACCCACCGGTCCGCTTCTCGCCCGGCTACCCCACAGAGGTCATGCCCGCCGTCCCCGCATGGCCACCAGCTGCCGGACCACCTCGGGATCCAATGCGGGGTTCGCCGCGGCCGCGTGGGCCAGTTCCTCGTCGTCGAGGAGTTCCAGCAGCCGGGGCCGCGGAAGGTTCGGGTGGCGTGCCAGCGCCGCGCGCACGGCCGGGTCCGGGTCCCGGGTGAGGCGCTCCACGGTTTCCGGCGCGGTGTCGGGGTCGCGGGCGGCCAGGGCGCGGACCTCGGGGTCCTGGTGGTCGGCGAAGGCCGCCAGGCCGGTCGTGGGAAAGTTCGGCCGGGTGGTGAGGTGCGCGCGCTCGTGGCCGGTGTATTCGAGGAAGCTGCGCAGCAGGAGCGGGGCCGGCGCGTCCGGATGGTTCTGGGCCAGCAGGACGCGTACGCCGAGATCCTCGTCGGAGGCCAGGCGTTCCAGGAGGTCGGGCGGCAGAGTCCGCTCCATGGCCGCTTTCCGGCGCAGCAGCGGGTGACCGGAGTCCGCGTCCCGGCGGACGTGCCGCGGGTTCCTGGGCACGGTGGGTCCGCGCCACGCGTGGAAGCAACCGTCCATGGGGGTCTCGTAGTCGATCGCCGCCCGTTCCTCCTCGCTCAGCTCGGGGTGCACGGACAGGGCGAGCCGCACCTCCGGATCAGGGTCCACGGCGAGCGCGCGGCGCTCGGCGGGTCCGAGGTCCGTGCGGTGCGCGATGTGCTCGCGCACCGCGGGATCCGGATCGCCGGCCAGGAGGACCACCACGTCGGCGGGCAGGCTGGGGTTGCCGGCGATGGCCGCCCGTTCCTCCTCGGCGACCGGAGCGGTCAGGACGTTGTCCACGACGGTTCTGCTCAGGGCCCGGTGCATCAGAATGTCCCAGCGTGCGTGGCACGTCCGGTCGGGCAGCTCGCGCTCCACCCACGCCGGATCCCGGGATTGCGCGGACCTCCGCGCGCTCTCCCGGACGTCCTGGTCGGGATCGGCCAGCAGCGCGGCCTGGATCTCGGCGGGCAGCTGGTCCCACCTGCCGACGCCCCAGCGGCGGACCTGCGCGACCGGATGGGTGGGCATGGACCGCTCCAGCGCGGTGGAGATCTGCCGGTAGAGGGTGCCGTGCAGGATGTCGTTGTCGTACGTGCTGATCATGTGGACGACGACCTCGTCGGGCAGTGGTCTGCACACGCCACCCGCAGGCAATCTGGGTGCCTCGGCGAGGTGGGCGCGGACGAACCACTCCGGATCGTCCACCAGCCGTGCCCGCTGGGCCGGGTCGACGTGGGGGTTGCGGGCGAAGAAGCTACGGGTACGGGTGTCAGGGTGCTGGAGCACGGCCTCGACGACGGCGTCGGGCAGGATCCGGTCTCGGCACAGCACCATGTGTACGGCCGGCGGACCGTCGGCGAGCAGACGCAGCAGGACGTCCTCCGGAGAGGCCGGGTTGAGGGCCACTCCGGCGAGCCGACGCGCGGGCAGGTCGGCGGCCTCCCAGATGTCCTCAGGCGTAGGCATGTGTGGCAACCCCCGTGTGTCAGCAGGCCCCCCTGGACCACCGGGCCACGACCCTACCGGGCTCGGCCGGCTACGGGCCGAGCCCGATCGATGCCGGCCGGCCGGCTGCCCCGCCCTGATGCGCCCATGGAAGGCCCTTGGCGCCGCCACCGGGAATCCCGCGCCGTCCGGAAGTCGTCGCTGCTTAGGCTGGCGGGGTGACCGAGACTCAGAACCGCAGGCCCCTGGCCGTCTTCGACATCGACAACACCCTGGCCGACACCGCCCACCGCCAGCACTTCCTGGAGCGCCGGCCGCGCGACTGGAGCGGGTTCTTCGGTGCGGCTCCGGCCGATCCGCCGCTCGCCCGCGGGATCGCGCTCGCGGTGGAGAGCGCGGCCGACTGCGAGGTCGTCTACCTCACCGGCCGTCCGGAGCGGTGCCGCGCGGACACGGAGGACTGGCTCGTCCGCAACGGGCTGCCCGAGGGACGGCTGTGGATGCGCGGGAACCAGGACCGGCGGCCCGCCCGGACGACCAAGCTGGAGGTCCTCCGGCGGATCTCGCGGGGCCGCGAGGTGCGGATGCTGGTGGACGACGACGAGCTGGTGTGCCAGGCGGCGCGCGCGGCGGGCTTCCGCGTGGTCGTGGCCGACTGGGCGGCGGACGCGCCGGAGCTCAAGGACGCGCAGGAGGGGGAAGGGCGCACCTGAGCGCGGCCCGTCGGCATGCTCCCACGGCCCGCCCGGCGCAGGGCGGAGCGGGGCGGTCGAGCCGGACGCCGGACGGGCCCGCGGCACCCGCAGGCGCACGGACGGGTCCGTCACAACCGCAGGCGCGCGGACGGTTCCGCGGTGCCCGTGGTGCCCGTGGTGCCCGCGAGCGCCCGAGGGGCCCGGGCGCTCGCGGGGCCCCGGGCGTCCCGTAGGGGGTCCGTAGAGGCACTGAGGGCCCCGCAGAGCCCCGAGCAGACGAGCCTCAGGCCCTCAGGCCCTCAGGCCCTCAGGCCTCGGCGTCGAGACGGAAGCCGACCTTGATCCCCACCTGGTAGTGCGCGATCTCGCCGTTCTCGATGTGGCCCCTGATTTGGACGACTTCAAGCCAATCCAGATTGTGGAGCGTCTCGCCCGCGCGGGCGACGCCGTTGCGGATGGCTTGGTCGATGCCCTCGTGGGACGTGCCCACGATCTCGGTCACCCGGTACGTGTGATTGGACATGGGGGTCTCCCGACACTGGGTGGCTGTTGCCTTGTTCTACGGTGCCCCAGTAAGTCCGGGTCCGCGAGCTATGCGTGAACAATCCATAGCGATACCCCCTTGACCCACCCATTGGTCTATGCCAATTTCAAGCCATCTGAGATTCATACCCAGAAGGTGACCCCTCGTGAAGATGCGCTTCCTTGTCGTGTCCACCGCTCTCGCGGCCGCGGCCGCCCTCACGGGCTGCAGTCTCAACGGGTCGGGCGGAGGTCCGCAGAGGGTGACGCTCTGGCTGATGAAGGGCAGCGCCTCCGACGAGTTCATAGGCCAGTTCACCAGCACCTTCGAGAAGGAACACCCGGGCGTGGACCTCGAAGTGAAGATCCAGGAGTGGAAGGGCATCGGCGACAAGGTCAACGCCGTCCTGTCCGGCAAGAGCGAGGAGGGCGCCGACGTCATCGAGGTCGGCAACACCCAGGTCGCCCAGTACGTCGAGGGCGGCGGCGTCTCCGAACTCACCCTGGAAGCCCTGCGCGAGTGGGAGGGCAAGGACTGGCTGAAAGGCCTCTCCGAACCCGGCAAGGTCAACGGTGCCCAGTTCGGAGTCCCGTGGTATGCCGCCAACCGCGTGGTGATCTACAACAAGGACCTCTTCGCGAGCGCCGGGGTCAAGGCGCCGATCAGAACCCGCCAGGAATGGATCCAGTCCACGCAGAAGCTCAACAAGGGTGCCCAGCAAGGTATTTACCTCGCCGGGCAGAACTGGTACGTCCTCGCCGGGTTCGTCTGGGACGAGGGCGGCGAGCTCGCCGTCGAGAGCAACGGCCAGTGGTTCGGCACCCTCGACGAGGAGAAGGCCCTGGCCGGAATGGAGTTCTACAAGCAGCTCCAGGCCCTCGGTGACGGCCCCAAGGACGCCGACGAGGAGACGCCCCCGCAGTCCGACGTCTTCGCCCGCGGCGGGATCGCCCAGATCATCGCCCCGCCCGGCCAGGTCGCCGCCATCGAGGCCGCGAACCCGGACCTCAAGGGCAAGCTCGGCTTCTTCCCGATCCCTGGCAAGACCGCCGACAAGGTGGGCTCGGTCTTCACCGGCGGCTCGGACCTGATCATTCCCGAGAAGACGAAGCAGCGTAAGCACGCCGTCGACGTGATCACGGCCCTGGTCAGCGAGAAGTGGCAGACCGAGCTCGCCCGCACGATGAGCTACGTGCCCAACAAGACCACCCTCGCGCACGTGGTCCAGGGCAACGACGGCGCCACGGCGATGGCCCCCGGCGCCGCCCAGGGCCGCGCCACGCCGCAGTCCCCCCGCTGGGCCGAGGTGGAGGCCGAGAACCCGATCAAGCCCTTCATGACGGCCGTCCTCACCGGCCAGGACCCGCAGAGGGCGGCGAAGGCGGCCTCGGACACCATCAGCAAGGTCCTCAGCTCAGACCGCTGATCCCGGGCGCGAAGGGCGCGAGAGGGCGGTGGGGGCGGTGGGAGAGGTGGGGAGGGCGGGGGGAGGGCTCCGCAGGGCTCGGGAGGGGGGCGGAGAGGCCTGCCCGCCAAGTTCAGCGTCCGCACATCCAAGGGCCGCGAAGCGGCCATGTCGAATCCAGCCGGTCACGGAAGAAGTAAAGAAGCCAGGCCACACACCTGCCGGCCTGGCTTCCCGTGCCGGACCAGGAGCCGTCATGACCATCGCCCCCCTGTACCCGTCCGTCCTTCCCGCCGCGTCCTCCTCCGCGTCCTCCTCCGCTCCCGCCCCCGCCCCCGCTCCCGCCCCTGCCTTCACCCCTTCCGCGGCGCCCGCCCCGCGCGCCGAGGAAGCCCCCGCACCCCGCTACGCCGTCCGCATCGCCCGCAACGAGGACGAGGTGCGCGCCGCCCAGCGGCTGCGCCACCAGGTCTTCGCCGGAGAGCTCGGCGCCCGTCTCGACGGACCGGAGCCGGGTCTGGACTCCGACGCCTTCGACGCCTACTGCGACCACCTCCTCGTCGTGGACGAGGAGACCGAGCAGGTCGTCGGCACCTACCGGCTGCTGCCCCCCGAGCGCGCCGCCGTCGCCGGACGCCTCTACTCCGAGGGCGAGTTCGACCTCTCCGCCCTCGCTCCCATCCGCCCCGACCTGGTCGAGGTGGGCCGCTCCTGCGTCCACCCCGACCACCGCAACGGCGCCGTCATCGCCCTCATCTGGGCCGGCCTCGCCCGCTACATGGACCGCTCCGGGCACAACTGGCTCGCCGGCTGCTGCTCCATACCGCTCTCCGACGGCGGGGTGCTGGCCGCCGCCACCCGGGAGAACGTCCTCACCCGCAGCCTCGCCCCCGTCGAGTACCGGGTCACCCCGCACCTCCCCTGGAGCCCCGGAGGCATCGACTTCCCCGGCCGGATGGAACTGCCCCCGCTGCTGCGCGGCTACCTGCGTCTGGGTGCCTGGGTCTGCGGCGAGCCCGCCCTGGACGCCGAGTTCGGCTGCGCCGACCTGTACGTCCTGCTCTCCCTGCGGCGCACCAACCCCCGCTACCTCAAGCACTTCCTCTCGCTCGCCCCGGGCGCATGAGCGCCTGGCTCCCGACCTCGCCCTGCACTCCCGCGGTCTGCGCCGCCCATGAGGGGCGCACCGCGAGCGTGCCGCGCGCGGTACTGCGCCTCGCCGGCGCCGTCGCCCTGATCCTGCTCGGGATCCTGGGAGCCCCGCCGCTGAGGCTGCTGCCGGAACGGCACCGGCACGTGGTGGTACGGGCCTGGGCCGCGGCCCTGCTGGGCGCCTTCGGCCTGCGGATCACCGTGCACGGGACCCCCGGCCCCGGCGGTGGCCGGCTGATCGTCGCCAACCACATCTCCTGGCTGGACATCCCGCTCGTCGCCGCCGTCCTGCCCTCCCGGATGCTGGCCAAGAGCGACATCCGCAGCTGGCCGGTCCTCGGGCCGCTCTCCCGGCAGGCCGGCACCCTCTTCATCGAACGCGAGCGCCTGCGCACCCTGCCCGCCACCGTCGAAGCCCTCGGCCGGGCCCTGCTCGCCGGCGACCGCGTCACCGTCTACCCCGAGGGCTCCACCTGGTGCGGACGGGTCCAAGGCCCCTTCCGGCGCGCCGCGTTCCAGGCCGCACTGGACGCGCGGGTGCCCGTGCAGCCCGTACGGATCAGCTACCTGCTCGACGACGGGGGGCCGGCCGGAGCGCCCGCCTTCGTCGGGGACGATCCGCTGACCGCCTCCCTCTGGCGGATCGCGCGTGCCCGTGGGGTGCGCGCCGAGGTGTGGCTGCTGCCGCGGATCCCGCCGGGCCGGTACGGGCACCGGCGGGACCTCGCGGCTGCGGCTCAGGCGGCCGTGCTCGCCGAACCGGTACCCGCGTCACGGCCGGCGGCGCCGCGGCTGTCCGAGGTACCCTCCCAGCCGTCGGCGCCGATGCCGTCCGCCACCGACAGCGACAGGGCGAATCGGCCGGCCGCGTCCGTCCACCAATGGGTCAACTCAAGTCCGGCAGAGGCGAGTTCCCTGCGGACCCCCTCCTGACGGAACTTCGCCGAGATCTCCGTCAGGATCTCCTCACCCGCCTCGAAGGGCACCTCCAGATCCAGTGCCCGGACCTTCACCACCACGTGCCCGCGGGCCCGCAGCCGCATCTCGATCCACTCGTGCTCCCGGTTCCACACCGCCACGTGCTCGAAGTCGGCGGTGTGGAAGTCCGCGCCCAACTCCCGGTTGACCACGGACAGTACGTTCCGGTTGAAGTCGGCTGTCACCCCTTGCGCATCGTCGTACGCCGACACCAGGACGGCCGGGTCCTTCACCAGGTCCGTCCCCATCAGCAGCGCGTCCCCGGGCGACAGCATCGCCCGTACGTCCGCCAGGAACACGGCCCGCTCCGCCGGCAGCAGGTTCCCGATCGTGCCGCCCAGGAACACCACCAGCCGGGGCCCGGGCGATTGCGGCAACCGCAGCGCCCGGGTGAAGTCGGCCAGCAACGCGTGGACGCGCAGCCCCGGATGTTCCTCCAGCAGGATCTTCGCCGCCCCGGTCAGCGCGCTCTCGCTCACGTCCACCGGTACGTACGTGTCCAGCGCGGGCAGGGCCTCGATCAGGTGCCGGGTCTTCTCGGAGGAGCCGGAACCCAGCTCCACCAAGGTGCGGGCCCCGCTCACCGAGGCGATCTCCCGGGCCCGTTCGAGCAGGATCTCCCGCTCGGCGCGCGTCGGGTAGTACTCGGGCAACCGCGTTATCTCCTCGAAGAGTTCACTGCCCCGCGCATCGTAGAACCACTTGGGCGGCAGCGACTTGGGGGACCGGGTCAGCCCATCGCGCACATCCGTGCGCAGCGCCGCCTCGGCGGTGTGCTCGTCGAGGGTGCGGGTCAGCTGGAAGTCGTTCACTGGCCTTCGTCTCCTTGGTGCGGTGCGTGAGGTGTGTGCGATGCGTGCGGTGCGTCGCCGGGGGTCTCCTTCAGGGAGACGAGGTCGACCCGGCTGCGGGTCGCCGTCAGCAGGGTCCGGTCGGGCACCTCGCACCAGCGCGGGTCGTCGTCATAGGGCTCGGAGGCCACCACCGTGCGCTGCGCCCGGGCGTCGGTCAGGTACCACAGGGAATCCCCCCAGGCCGTCGCCGCGATGGCCCGGCCGTCGGTCAGCAGCAGGTTCAGCCGGGATCCGGGCGCGGCCTCGGCCAGCTCCCGTACCGTCCCGGCCAGCGCCGCACCGAGGTCCGGATCCCTGCGCAGCCGGTGCAGGACCAGGGCCCAGATCAGCGCCGAATCCGTACGGGCGGCCAGCGACAGCAGCTCCTGGGGCGGCAGCCCGGCCGCGACCGGGGCCGCGGAGTCCGGCCAGTCCCGCAGCGAGCCGTTGTGGCTGAACAGCCACAGCCCCTCCGAGAACGGGGCGGCCGCAGCCTCCCCGTCCGCCCCGGGGCGCGTGGCGTCCCGTACGGCGGCCAGCAGCGCCCCGCTGCGGACCACCCGGGCGAGATCGCCGAAGGTCAGGTCGCCCCAGATCGGCCCGGCCCGGCGGTAGCGGGCGGGTACCGGGTCCCCCTCCGCGTACCAGCCGACGCCGAAGCCGTCGGCGTTGACCGTGCCGGAGCGCTGGCGGCGCGGTTCCCACGACTGCCGGACCAGTGAGTGCTCGGGCTCGCTCAGTACCCGGCCCAGGCTCACGGGCGCCCCGAGATAGGCGAGGTGACGGCACATCAGGCCTGCCCGGCGGAGCGTGCGGGGCCCGCGCCGCGCGCGGTCCGGAACCCGGAGAAGATCTGCCGGCGCACCGGCAGGTCCCAGTTGCGGAAGGTGCCCCGGCAGGCCACCGGGTCCACGGCGAAGGAACCGCCGCGCAGCACCTTGTGCTCGGGGCCGAAGAACACCTCCGAGTACTCGCGGTAGGGGAACGCCCGGAAGCCGGGGTAGGGGAGGAAGTCCGAAGCCGTCCACTCCCACACGTCGCCGATGAGCTGGCGCACCCCGAGCGGGGAGGACCCTGCCGGATAGGCGCCCGCCGGGGCCGGCCGCAGGTGGCGCTGGCCGAGATTGGCGTGCGCGGGCGTGGGGTCCGCGTCGCCCCACGGGTAGCGGGTGGAGCGCCCGGCCGCCGGATCGTGGCGGGCGGCCTTCTCCCACTCCGCCTCGGTGGGCAGCCGGCGCCCCGCCCAGCGGGCGTACGCGTCGGCCTCGTACCAGCTCACGTGCAGCACCGGCTCGTCACCGGGCACCGGCTCGGTGACCCCGAAGCGGCGGCGCAGCCAGGTATCGCCCTCGCGGTGCCAGAACAGCGGGGCCTCGATCCCGTGCCGGCGGATCTCCGCCCAGCCGGCCGCCTCCCACCACCGCTCTTCGTGGTAGCCGCCGTCCGCCATGAACTCCTGGTACGCGGCATTGGTCACCGGGACGGTGTCGATCCAGAACGCCTCGACCTCGCGGACGTGCGCGGGCCGCTCGTTGTCCAGCGACCAGGGCTCCGCCGAGGTTCCCATCGTGAACGGCCCGCCGGGTACGAGCACTTCGGCCGCGGGCGGCGGCGGGCCTTGTGAGGGGTCCGGGTCGGGCGCCGCCAGCACCGGTGCGCCCTGTCGTAGCTGATGGGTGATCAGCATCGTCTCGTCGTGCTGCTGTTCGTGCTGGGCGATCATCCCGAAGACGTAGCCGCCGTCCAGCAGGGCCGTTCCCTCCAAGGGGGTGCGGTCCAGCAGGTCGAAGACCCGGCCGCGGACCTCGGCGGCGTACCGGCGGGCCTCGTCCGGGCTCAGCAGCGGCAACTTCGGTCGCTCCGCGCGGGGATGCTCGAACGCGTCGTAGAGCGGGTCTATCTCGGGGCGCATCGACTCGCGGCCGGCCACGTTGCGCAGCAGCCAGAGCTCCTCCATGTTCCCGATGTGCGCCAGGTCCCAGACCAGCGGGGACATCAAGGGGGAGTGCTGGGCCGTCAGTTCCGCTTCGGTGACGGCATCGGTGAGTCCGGCCGTGCGGACGCGCGCCGCGGTCAGGGCGGCGGCGGCCCGCTCGCGCAGGAGCTCCGCTTCGGCGGTCATGAGCGTGCCTCCTCGCCGGCCGGCTGCTGTCGGGTTCGCGGGTGCGGGCGCGCCGGGGCCTGTGCGTGCGGCTGCCGCGGCTCGGTCAGGTCGTCGGCCGGACATCGGCCGCGGGACACGTAGCGCTCGGTGAACTCGCCGACGGTGTCGATGACGTGGCCACCGGCTCCCAGTCGGGGCAGCGCCGAGGCCGCGGCCCGGAAGCAGGCGCGGGCCGCGGACCGCAGCTCCGGATCGGACAGCGCGTCGCGGGCGGCGGACCGCCACAGCGGATTGCGCGGCGCGGGATGGGTGCCGTAGGAGTCGGCCAGCCCCTTCGCCACCCGGTACGCGGTCTCCGCGGCCTCCGGGTCGTCGAACAGCGCGTGCACGACGGCCACCGGGACCAGCCAGCCGTCCTCGCCGGGCTGGGCGTCGATCATCCGCAGCTCCAGATGGCCCCGGGGCCGTACGGGCGGGAAGAGGGTGGTCAGGTGGTAGTCCAGATCGGCGGCGGTCGGTGGCCGGTGGGCGCCGGCCGTCCGGCCGCCACCCCCCTGGCCGCCGGAGCGCAGCCAGTCGCGGAAGGTCAGCCCGCGCGGTACCGCCCAGGGCGCTCCCTCCTCGTCCGTCCGCACGCACATCACCTCGGTGTCCAGCGCCTGTTGGGTCCACGCGCCGCGCGGCTCCGCCTCCAGCGGCGGGGCGAGGGAGCGCCGGGTGTCGAGGTCGCTCCAGACCCCCTGGCGGGCGCACCGCCAGCCGGCGTACGGGCCTTCGTGCGCGGGGGAGTTGGCGAAGGCGGCGACCAGCACCGCGCCGAGGAGGTGGGCCAGGCGCCAGCGCCTGCCGTGGCCCAGCGGGCCGGGCTCCTCGTGACCGGCGTCCACGCAGACCTGGACGGAGGCCGAGGCGCACATCATGGCGCGCCCGGCCGGGCCGGTGCGGTCGAAGTAGGTCTCCATGGCCTCGTACCGCGGGCTTGTCAGCATCCGCCGCAACGGCCTGCGCGGGTCCTGACCGAGTCCGCGCAGGACCAGACCCTGGTCGCGCAGGGCGCCCCGGACGGCGGTCAGATCGGCCTGGAGGCCGTCGACGCAGCCGGTCAGGGAGGAGGCGGGGGCCGAGCTGAGCTCCAGCTGACCGCCCGGCTCGACGGTGACGCCGGAGCCGAGGGGGAGGGCGCGGGCCGCGTCGTGCGCGGCGGCCAGGCGTTCGTGGGAAACGGGCCGGCCGGGTCGTTCGGCGTCGAACACCAGCCATTCGAGCTCCGCACCGAGCAGGCGGGGCGGGCCGGTCTTGAAACAGATGCCGTGGAGCAGCTCCTCGGCGCCGGTTTCTGTCAGTCGGGTGAGTGAGTCCTGGGGCATGACGGGGCCCTCGTCTCCTGTCGTCGGCTGTGACATCACCCGTGCCTACCCGTCCCTAGGGGCACAAACCCATTGCGGGCGCCCTGCCGGAGCGCCGAAGATCGCCGCATGAGCGGCAGATTGCGCGAGATCGCGCGGGAGAATGCGGAGATCGTGGCGGCCGGGGGGTACCGGACGCGGTCGGGACGGCAGGTGTCGATCGCCGCCGCCGTGGTGGAGGCCAAGGCAGGAACCAGGATATATGGGCCAAACCGGGTGATTCCAGGCGAGCCGACCTCGAAGGGTGCCCACCGGACCGTCGTCGAGGTCACCGGCGAGAGCAGTACGGTCGCCGCCCGGCGGCTCGTCGGGGCGCTCCCGGAAGGTCCCGGGACCGTTTCGGTGGCCGTCCTGAACTTCGCTTCGGCCCGGAATCCCGGGGGCGGCTACGTCCGCGGGGCCAAGGCCCAGGAGGAGGCCCTCTGCCGCGCCTCGGCGCTGTACGAGACCCTCCGGGAGGCCCCGGAGTACTACGAGATCCACCGCGCCGAGGTCAGCACCTTCTACACCGACCGGGTGATTCACTCGCCCGGGGTCCCCGTCTTCCGCGACGACCGGGGCAACCTGCTGGACACCCCCTTCCGGGCCGGATTCCTCACCTCGCCCGCCCCGAACGCGGGCACGATCCGCCGCCAGGAACCGGACCGCGAGCCCGAGATCCCCGCGGCCCTCGCACGCCGCGCGGAGCTGGTCCTGGAGGTGGCCGCGCTGCACGGGTACCGGGGGCTGGTGCTGGGGGCCTGGGGGTGCGGGGTCTTCCAGAACGACCCCGCCCAGGTGGCGGAGGCCTTCAGGGGGCTGCTGGCGGGGCGGTTCGCCGGTGTGTTCGAACGGGTCGTGTTCGGCGTACTCGATCCGAAGCCGGCGACGCGGGAGACGTTCGAGCGGGTGCTCGCGGGGGCGGGGGAAGAGGCGCGGGAGGACTAGCCGGGGCCGGCCTGGGCCTCGGTCGGGAGCAGGCGGGTCCGCAGCAGGTCCAGCACCTGGTCCAGCGCCGCGCGGGTGGCCTGTCCTGGCCGGTCGACGAGGTGCTCGGTGAGGACGGAGTGCGGCGGCAGCACGGCTTCGGGGTTGGCGGCCTCGTCCTCCAGCTCGACGGCGACGAAGGCGTCACCGAGCTCGCGGCGCAGGAACGCGAAACGGGCGCCGGGAGTGAGCCGGTCGCTCCTGAAGCGCAGCCCCAGCACCTGCAGGCCCTCGCGCTCGCAGCGTCCCCGGACGGTGGCGAGGTCTTCGGGGGAGATGTCGATGCCGCCCCGCCGGCCGGCGGTGATGGCCAGGGGGAGGGACGGCTGCGACAGGACGGGCACGAGGAGGTGCTCGTCGACGGCCATGGCGAGGGCGAAGCCGCCGGTCAGGCACATGCCGACGGCGCCCACGCCCGGGCCGCCGCAGCGCTGGTGCTCGTACGCGGACAGATCGCGCAGCCAGTTCACGACGGGCGAACTCCGGCCGGTGGCCAGGACGGTGAACTCCCGGCTCACGCACACGTTCCCCATGCTGGACGCGGTGTACAGCGCGCCCCGCAGCAGGCCGTGGGCCTTGGGGTGGGGGTCGCGGCCGGGCGTGCCGAACAGCACCGGGAGCACGGCGGTGCAGCCCATCGCGGCCACCCGCTCGGCGAACTCCAGCACCTTCGGGGTGATTCCGGGGATCTCCGCGAGCACGATCACCGCGGGCCCGCTGCCGCGGCGCAGGACGGGACGCGTGCTGCCCCCGTGGGTGAACGTGTCGCGTTCGAAGCCCGACAGGTCATGGTCCGCCATGGACGACCGCCTCACTCATCGACCGTGGCGCACGCGATCGCGCTGGGCGACGCACGGCACCAACCTTCCGCTGACGTCCGGCGGACGTTCCGCACGTCCTGCTGGCGTGCCGATGACGTTCCGCACGTACCGCCGGCGTGCGGATCACGTTCCGCTGGCGTCCCTTTGACGGGAGGGACCGTACAACACCCGGACGGGGTGGGCCTACCCCTGAGTAACAAGATGGATGGGTGCCGGGTGGCGCCGGAGGCCTACGAGGCTTCGGGCGCTCCGGGTTTCCAGCCCCAGGCCGTGAGCATGCCGGGCGAGAGCCCCGCGTACCCGGGGGAGTCCAGCAGTCGCAGGGCCTCGGTGAGCCGGGCCTCGTCGAGCAGTCCCGTCGCCAGCATGTCCGCCCGGGCCCGGTTCCAGGTGTCCGCCCAGAACCGGCTGATCGGGCTGCCCGGCAGGAGCGGCGGTACGTGGATCTCGGCCGCCACCGCGTCCAGCCCCGCCGCCTCCAGTAGCTCGGGGTGGTGGACCACCTGCGCCACGTCCGTCCCGATGCTGTCGCGCAGCCCGCGCCACATCGCCCGCATGGCGTCGGTGTACGGGGTGAGGGGCGCCGCCGAGTCCGTCGTCAGGTCGACGGCGTCGCTGATCACCAGGACCCCGCCGGGGGCGAGCAGCTCGGCGAGCCGGGCGACCAGTCGCGGCCGGTCCGGCAGGTGCATGAGGACGAAGCGGGCATGGACCAGGCGGAAGAGGCCCGGGGAGAACTCGTCCGCGGTGATGTCCGCCTGCAGCGGGGTCAGCCCCGGCACCGGATGCGCGGCGAGGAAACGTACGTCCCGGTCCACCGCGAGGACCTCCGAGACCCCCGCCTCCTCCAGCAGTCGGCGCGCCACCGTTCCGGTGCCCGCTCCGAGGTCCAGGCAGGTCCAGCCCGGGCCCACGCCGAGCTGCCGCAGCCGGGACATGGTCGTGTCGTCGTAGGTGAGGGAGCCGAGGTCGATCCGGGCCCCCTCGCCGCCGTCCTCGGGGCGGAAGACCCGCTCGCCGTAGCGCCCCGGGTTCTGGCCGCCTGTGCCGGTCATGGACCCATTGTCGCAAGGGGGTGGGGAGGGCACATGTTGGAGCGGGGAGCCGGGAGCGGGGAGCCGGGCCGGGGTCTTGGCCGGGGGCTTGAGGGACAGGCCCGGCCGTGCCCCCGGCCCCCGTGGGCTAGCGCCAGCCGTACCGCTCGCGCAGGCGGTCCACGACGAGCTGGAAGCGGCCCCGGTCCAGTGCGCAGGCCTCGCGGCGCATGCCGTCCTCGTGTACGCGCAGCACCCGGTCCACGTCCACCCAGGACTCCCGCCCCGCGCTGTCCCACGGTCCGGTCCCGATGGGGACCCACTCCCGGTCGTGGTCGTGCCGCTTGCTGGACAGCTGGACGGCCAAGAGCGTGCCGCTCTCCTCGCGGGCCACGACCAGCACCGGCCGGTCCTTGCCGCGCCCGTCGTTCTCCTCGTACGGAACCCAGGTCCACACGATCTCACCGGGATCGGGATCCCCGTCGCGATCGGGGGCGTACGAGGTCTGCACCGGCCCGATGGCGTTCGGATCGGCCTCGGCGGTTGCGGTGGCGCCGTCGCGGCCGGGCTGCTCGATGTGACCGTTGCTGTGGTGGGAAAGTGCCGTCATTCGGGCGAGGTTACCGGGTGGCGGGGGGAGGAGTGAGCGGTGATCAGAGGGTCTTGGGGGCCGGCGGGCGCGTCGGGCTGGTGGGGGGTTCTTCTTGGTTCGGCGGCTGGATGTCTGCTGTCGTGGGGGTGAGTGCCGTCTGCCAGCCCTGCTCCACGGACCGGCGGCATGAGTCGGCTGCGTCGCCGGCGCTCGTGAACAGTGCGGTCAGCATGGGCGCGCCCTGGGCGAGGACCTGGTGCGGCAGGGGGCCCGTGGCCACCAGGGACGCGAGTCCGTGGCCGATCACCCAGCTCTGCGTCGCCAGGGTCAGGGGGTCGATCGCCTCGTGGAAGCGGCCGGCCGTCTTGGCCCGTTCTACGGCGTGGACCAGGCAATGCAGCGTCTCGTCTGCGGCCTTGGCGTCTTCGAGCTCGAAGCCGGCGTCGAACATGATCCGGTAGAGATCGGGAGCGGCGAGGGCGTTGGTTACGTAGGCGGCTCCGAGGGCGGCCAGGTCCCGTACCGGATCCGTGGACATCGACACTGCGTCGAGCCGGGCTGCGAGGCGTTTGAAGCCCTCTTGGCGCATGGCCGTCCACAGGCCGTCCATGCCTCCGAAGTAGGTGTAGACGGCCATCGTCGATACGCCCGTACCGGCCACGAGGGAGCGGAGGGTGACCGGCTCGCGGGTGCGGAGCATCATCGCGGCTCGTTCGATCAGGAGGGAGCGGATCGCCGGGTCTTTGGTTCGCGCCATGTCATTACATTACATAGCAGCGCTATGGTTTGGCGGTGCAGGAACCCTGCGCTGTCGATGACGAGGAGTTGCCATGGCTGTGACGCTGGTCAATCCCGAGGGATTGCCGAAACCCGATGTGTACCGTCAGCTGTCGGTCGCCACCGGGTCGAAGTTGGTGTTCCTCGCAGGTCAAGTCGCGCGCGATGCCGAGGGGCGACCTGTTGGTGGAGGGGACTTCGCTGCTCAGGTCGAGCAGTGCTATCTCAACATCGGCACCGCCCTGGCCGGGATCGGCGGATCCTTCGACGACGTGGCGAAGTTGACCGTCTACGTCGTCGACTGGAGCCCCGAGAAGATGCCGCTGCTGGGGGAGGGTGTGGCCCGGGCGGCTGCCAAGTTGGGCATCGACCCCGTCAAGCCGATCACGTTGCTGGGTGTTGCGGCGCTGGGGGAACCCGATCTTCTGGTCGAGGTCGAAGCCACGGCCGTTCTCGACTGACGGGAGGGGGAGGCTATCTGCCGGCTTGGAGTGCGTTGGTGACTGCTGAGACCACCGTTCGCGGGTCGTCGGCGTGGAAGTGGACGGTGTGGACCTTCTTGGACCGGCCCAACAGGCTTACGTGGGTGATCTGGTGGGTCAGTTCGATGGTGATCGAGGTCTGGGCGGCGATGGCCACGTCCAGCACGCCGTCCTCGGGACGGTTCGCGTTCGGGAAGCGGAGGTCGTACCGGGCGGACGCGATGTGGTCCAGCGGTATGAGCAGGTCGAGCCGTGCGCCGCGTCGTATCCGCACGCCGTCGGGGCCCACGACGTGAGGGCGCGTTACGGCGGTGGCGTGCAGTCCCAGGGAGAGCAGCACCGTGTAGAGGTCCAGTGGCAGCATGATCCAGTGGGCGACCGGGTACGGGGCGAGCAGGATCGACACGCCGACCGTATCGAGCGCGCACAGGAACACCAGCGCGTACGCCGTCGGGGCCTGGGCCCGCGCATACGGGACGGCCAGATCCGGGCCGCCCACCCCGTGCGTGCGCCGGGTCATCCATAAGGCCAGGCCGGCCAGTTGTCGCCGCTCGTGTGTCAGGAGTCGTCGTGCCTGGTCGACGAGTGTTCTGATCTTCATGTGGCCAAGTGAATCAAGGCCGTGGGGGTTGGGTGATCGTGCGGGCCGACCCTCCCGGCTGAACGGGGAGTTCCGCCGGGAGGGTTGGGGGCCGGTCTTTAGATCCAGCCCTCCAGCGATGCCATGAAGCCGTCGAAGTCGTCGCGGTGGATCGTGTGGCCGGCGCCGGTGACCGAGCGGACCTCGAAGCCGCGCTCCTTGAGGACCGCCGCGCGCTCCGGGGAGATCAGGAAGCTCGGGTCCGCCAGCTGTACGAGGGAGGGGACCACCGGCGCCGCCGGCAGCAGGTCCGTGCCCGTCAGCGGGGCCAGGCTCAGGGCGGTGGCCTCGTCCCAGAGGGCCAGGGTGGCCAGTTCGACGTCCACGTCGGCCTCCTCCCAGCGCGGGTTCATCGCCTGGATCTGCTCCTTGGGCGCCGACTTGAACTGGGCGAACATCTCGGGGCCGAAGCCCTCGCCGAGCTCCGCCAGGTGCCAGGCCGGGTCGGAGAACACGGCGCGCTTCGGCTTCAGGCGGTCGACGGCCTTCGAGAGGGTCAGGCCGCCGAGGGAGTGGCCGATGGCGAGCTCGGCGCCGGCCGGGAGCGTTTCGACCACGTCGTCGGCGAAGGCCTCCGGGCTGTACTCGCCCCGGCCGCTGGCGCCGTGGCCGCGCAGGTCCACGGCGATGGCGCGGTAGCCGCGCTCGGCGAGGGCGGGCCCGACCCGGCGCCAGGTCCGGTGGTCGGCCATGATCCCGTGGATCAGGAGGGCGATGCGGTCGCCTTCGCCCCAGGTGTGGGTGTGGAGCTGCACGGTGGTGCCTTTCATCGTCAGGGGTGGTGCGCAGGGAGAGGTTCGGGTGCCCGGTCTGTTCAGCGGACGCTTCGGATCGGCTTGACGGCCAGGGCGCCCGCCACCGCCAGGGCGGCGGCCGCGATGAACAGGGCCGTGTAGCCGCCGCTCAGGGACACGATCACCGAGGCGATGAAGGGGGCGACGATCTGCGGGCCGGCGTTGGCGATGTTGAGTACGCCCATGTCGCGGGCGGCGTCCTCCGCCTTGGGGAGCACCATCGTCACCAGCGCGGTGTCCACGGCCATGTAACAGCCGAAGGCGAGGCCGTTGATCACGGCGAAGGCCAGCATGGCCGTCCAGCTGGTCGACAGGGCCGGGATCACCAGCGCGACGGCGGACAGCAGGGCGGAGGCGCCGACGAAGAGCTTGCGGCGGTCGTACTTGTCCGAGAGCCAGCCGCCGAGGACGGTGGAGACGACCATCGCCACGCTCGTCAGCGGCATCATGATGGCGACCGCCGCCTCCGGCTTCATGCCCTCCGGCAGCACGGTGTGGTCCTGGAGGATGTACAGCTGGTAGCCGCTCACCGCGAAGTAGCCGAGGACCAGCAGGGCCCGCCCGATGAACGCCCAGCGGAAGTCGTGGTCCTTGAGGGCGCTCGCGAAGGCGGCCAGCTGCGCCTTGACCGGCATGGAGGGCTTGGCCGGGCGCCGTTCCTCGCGGGTGCAGGTGGTGAACAGGACGGCGGCGCCGGCGACGATCGCGCCGAAGATCAGGTATCCGGTGCGGTAGTCGTCCGAGAAGGCCGCGCCGATCAGGGCGCCGATGGTCGAGCCCAGCGGCAGGCCGAGGCCGACGGCGGCGGAGGCCTTGCCGCGGGCGCTCATGGGCACCCGGTCGGGGACCACGGAGGTGATGGCGGCCTGGTAGATGTTCATCACGGCCTGGCCGAGGCACCAGGCGATGGTGATGAGCAGGATCGTGTCCGCGGCGCCGAGCAGGAACATCGCCGGTATCGCGGCGAGTCCACCGCCCAGGATCCAGGGGTTGCGCCGTCCGCTGCGGTCGGACAGGGCGCCCGCGACCGGGTTGAAGACCGTCGCGAAGATCGCCGAGACCCCCGCGATCAGGCCGAAGTTGGCGACCTTGTTCGCCGCGTCGATGTCTTCGACCTGGAGGGCGAGGAGTACGCCGGCGACGCCGATGTAGAGCGCGTACATGGCGCCGTTGCCGACGAGCAGCAAGGGGAGCAGGCCGCGCGGGGAGGCGGGGGCGTCGGTGGTGGCGGCGGCGGTGCCGGTGCCGGGGGAGGAAAGGGCCACGGTGCCCTCCTGGGCAGTTTGGTGAGGGGCGAGGGGTATGGAGGGGTGCACTGAGGGGTGTGGGGAGGAGTGCGCGCCGCCCTGTCGCGACGGCGGGGGTGCGACGGAACGCGGCAGGGCGGCGGCACGGCTGGGCACGGCACGAACACGTGTGGAGACACCGTTGACGAAGCTCGGGTGACGTCGTGGTTACACGTGTCAGTGAATCGTGTAACCACTGTGTAGCATTGGTTTCCGGCCATCCGCTAGCCCCTGGGCACAAACGGTCTGGAAAGATGCCACGGCAATGTCTCAGTCATCGAAGCCGCCGAAGCCCCCCACGTCGCCGTCCCCGTCGCCGGCGCCCGTCCCGACCAGCGCGGACGTCGCCCGTCTCGCCGGAGTGTCGCGCGCGACGGTCTCGTACGTCCTGAACAACGCGGAGGCCGTACGCATCAGCGAGCCGACCCGCCGCAAGGTGCGCGAGGCCGCCGAGGAGCTCGGCTACGTCCCCCACGCGGCCGCCCGCAGCCTGCGCGCCGGGCACACGCGCATCGTGCTGCTGCCCACCTCGCACGTGCCGATCGGCCCGCTCTACAGCACCTTCCTCAACGAGCTGCAGTGGGCGCTGCGCGGCCTCGACTACACGGTGGTCCAGTACGGCAGCCTCGGCCTCACCGGCGACGAGGCCGCGCGGGCCTGGGCCGAACTGCGGCCGGTCGCGGTGCTCTCCCTCGGGGAGATCACCCTGTCCGCGCACAACGTGGCCACGCTCAAGCGCGCCGGGGCGCGCGCGGTGCTGACGATGGGGCCGCAGGCCGTTGCCGGGGCGCACGCGCTGGTCATGGACCAGGCGGAGGTCGGCGCGCGGGCGGCGGAGCACCTGGTGGGGCAGGGCCGGCGCCGGATCGGGGTCGTCGTGCCGGAGGAAAAGGGGCTGGAGCTGTTCTCCACGCCCCGCCTGGAGGGCGCACGGTCCGTGGCGGGGGCGGAGATCGCGGCCCTGCGGATGGCCTACTCGGAGGAGTCGGCGGCCAAGCTGGCGGAGCAGTGGGGGTCGCTGGGGCTGGATGCGGCGTTCGCGTACAACGACGAGTACGCGATGCTGCTGATGCGGGCCTTCCAGGACGTGGGGCTGCGCGTGCCGGAGGACGTCGCCGTCATGGGCGCGGACGACCTGCTGATCGGGCGGCTGCTGCGGCCGCGGCTCAGCACGGTGCAGATCGAGATGCCGACGGGGGAGCGGCTGGCGGCGCTGGTCGACCAAGCGGTACGGGAGCCCTCGGCGGCGGTGCGCAGGCATGACCTGATGGCTGCGGTGGCGGTGCCGCGGGACTCGACGTGAGCTGGTCGCTCTGCTCCGGCCTCGCTGTGGCCCAGACCCAGACCCAGACCCAGACCCAGACCCAGACCCAGACCCAGACCCAGACCCCGGCTCCGGCTGCCGGCCGGTCGCCCGTGACGGCCCGGGGCTGCGCCCGGGCCCCTGGGGCTCCGCCCCAGACCCCGCGCCTCGAACGCCGGCGGGGCTGAAATGGCCCTGCGGGCAATCCAGCCCGCCGGCGCAGACAGGGCGCAGACAGGGCGCAGACAGGGCGCAGACAGGGCGCAGACATAGGGCAGGCGCAGGTCGGGGCCCCTCTGGGGGTCGGGGGCCGTTGACAGCGGGGTCGGGGGGACGGAGACTTCGGGCGCGCCCCCACCGGGCGCGGGCGGAGCGTGCCCCGGGCCGGACAGGGATGTCGGTGTGCCGCGCCGTCTCCCGCTCGCCTCGGAGGGACTCCATGAGCATCCGTACCGTCCGCGACGTCTACGTCGTCGACGCCGTCCGCACCCCGATCGGGAAGTTCGGCGGTGCCCTCGCCGGTGTCCGCCCCGACGACCTGGCCGCCCACGTGGTGCGCGCGCTCGTGGACCGTACGCCCGCACTGGACCCGGCCCGCATCGACGACGTCGTCTTCGGTGACGCCAACGGCGCGGGCGAGGACAACCGCGACGTGGCCCGCATGGCGGTGCTGCTCGCCGGGCTCCCCGTGACGGTGCCCGGAGTCACCGTCAACCGCCTCTGCGGCTCCGGGCTCGAAGCCGTCGTCCAGGCGGCCCGCGCCATCGCGCTCGGGGACGCCTCCGTCGCCATCGCCGGGGGCGTCGAGTCCATGAGCCGGGCCCCCTGGGTGGTGCAGAAGCCGGAGCGCGCCTTCCCCGCCGGGCACCAGCAGATGTGGTCCACCACGCTCGGCTGGCGGATGACCAACCCCCGGATGCCCGCGGAGTGGGCCGGTTCGCTCGGCGAGGGCGCCGAACTCGTCGCCGACAAGCACGGCATCACCCGCGAGGCGCAGGACGCCTTCGCGCTGGAGAGCCACCGCAAGGCGGCGGCCGCCTGGGCCGCCGGGCAGTACGACGCCGAGGTGGTTCCGTACGCGGGTGTGGATCTGCCGCGCGACGAGTGCATCCGCGAGGGTTCCGGCCCGGAGGCGCTCGCGCGCCTGAAGCCCGCCTTCCGGAGCGACGGCACCGGCACGGTGACGGCGGGCAACGCCTCGCCGCTCAACGACGGAGCCGCCGCACTGCTGTTGACGGACGAGGAGGGCCTCGCCGCCACCGGGCGGGAGCCGTTGGCCCGGATCAGTGCGTCGGCCGTCACCGGGATCGAGCCCCAGCTCTTCGGTCTGGGGCCGGTGGAGGCGGTCGAGCGTGCGCTCGCCAAGGCGGGCCGCGGGTTCGCCGATCTGGCCGCCTTCGAACTCAACGAGGCTTTCGCGGCGCAGGCGTTGGGATGCCTCGCCTCCTGGCCCGAGCTGGATCCGGCCGTGGTCAACCCGCGTGGCGGGGCCATCGCGATCGGGCACCCGCTCGGTGCTTCGGGCGCCCGGCTGGCGGGTTCGGTGGCCCACCAGCTCGCGGCGGCCGGATCCGGTACGGGGATCGCGGCCCTCTGCATCGGTGTGGGACAGGGCATCGCCCTCGTGCTGGAGCGCTGACCCGACTCCGGCCGGTCGATCGTTTCCGGTCATAGTCGGGCGGCAACTGTTCTACAACCGAAGAGAATTGATGCCTCCGGTGCGGTGGGGTGGCACGATGGCGCGTGCTGCCGCCACCCCCCCGCCACGCTCCCCGCACCCGGAGGCCCCGCGCCATGCCGCTCCTCGATCCGACGCTCTGGCAGGACGGACCCACCCTCACCGGAGGTACCGCCCCGGTCGTCGAACCCGCCACGGGCCAGACCCTCGCGACCATCGACCTGGCCTCCCCGGCCGACGTCGCGGAGGTCGCCGTACGGGCCCACGCGGCCCAGCGCGACTGGGCGCGGGCCACCCACCTGGAGCGGGCGGCCGTGCTGCGCCGGGCCGGTGACCTGTTCACCGCCCACGCGCAGGAGCTGCGGGACTGGCTGGTCCGGGAGTCCGGATCCATCCCCGGCAAGGCCGACTTCGAGCTGCACGTCGCCGCGCAGGAGTGCTACGAGGCCGCGGCCCTGGCCTCGCGCCCGGCCGGGCAGGTGCTGCCGAGCGAGGCGCCGCGGCTGTCGTTCACCCGCCGCGAACCGGTCGGTGTCGTGGGGGTGGTGGCGCCCTTCAATGCACCGCTGATCCTCTCGATCCGCTCGGTCGCGCCCGCGCTCGCCCTCGGCAACGCGGTGCTCCTCAAGCCGGACCGCCGCACCGCGGTCTGCGGCGGGCTCGCACTCGCCGCCGTCTTCGCGGCGGCCGGCCTGCCGGGCGGACTGCTGCACGTCCTGCCCGGCGGCGCCGAGACGGGCGCGGCGGTGGTCACCGACCCCCTGGTCAGGGTGGTCTCGTTCACCGGATCCACCGCGAGCGGCCGGGTCGTCGGTGAGCTGGCGGGCCGTCACCTCAAGCGTGCGCACCTGGAGTTGGGCGGCAACTCCGCGCTCGTCGTGCTCCGCGACGCCGATGTGGCGGCGGCCGTCGCACAGGCCTCCTGGGGCTCCTTCTTCCACCAGGGCCAGATCTGCATGACGGCGGGCCGGCACCTCGTGCACGCCTCGCTCTACGACGAGTACGTGGAGCGGCTCGCCGCCCGCGCGGAGGAGCTCGCGGTCGGAGACCCGTACCGCGAGCGGGTGCACCTGGGGCCGCTCATCGACCGGTCCCAGCTGGACCGGGTCCACGGCCTGGTGGAAGCCAGCACCGCGCAGGGCGCCAAACTCGTCGCGGGCGGCGCCCACCAGGACCTCTTCTACCGGCCCACGGTGCTGGCGGGCGCCGGAGACGACAGCCCCGCCTACGCGGAGGAGGTCTTCGGTCCGGTGGCGCCCGTACGGTCCTTCGCCACGGAGGACGAGGCCGTGGAGCTGGCCTCCGCGGGCCCCTACGGGCTCTCCCTCGGGATCGTGACCGGCGACGCGGCGCGCGGACTGGACCTGGCGGGGCGGATCCCGGTCGGGATCGCGCACGTCAACGACCAGACGGTCAACGACGAGGCGGTGGCTCCCTTCGGCGGCGTCGGCGCGTCCGGCACCGGCGCTCGCTTCGGCGGCGAGGCGAACCTCGACGCCTTCACCGAGCTGCGCTGGACCACGCTCCGCGCGACCCCGGGCGGGCATCCGTTCTAGGGCGACTGTTCTAGAGCAGCCGTTCTAGGGCAATCGTTCTAGGGAGTCTCCCCAGAGGCTTCGGCGCTTGCCCCGTCCGCGTGGTCATCCACGTGGTCATCCGCGTGCTCGTCGGAGTAATCGTCGGAGATGGAGAGCCGCCCGCGCCCGGGGAGCCGGACCGGAGCCGCCAGGGCCTGCTCGTAAGCCGGGCGCGGGAAGACGTAGGGCCCCAGGGCGAGGGTGCCCCACTCGGGACGGTAGGGCTGGTGGAAGCCGGACCAGGTGACGGTGTCCTGCGTCAGGGTGACGGTGGCCATCATGGGCCAGCACTCGTCCGTTCCGCAGATGCATCCGAGCAGGGCCATGGAGCCGGTCCCCGGCTCGCGCCGTTCCGGATCGGGGTCGCCGAGGAAGTGGCGGCGCGCGTGTGCGTCGTCGTCCATGACCAGGGGGGCGTGCTGGGTCATGAGGTACGCCTCCCGCCCGTCGGGGGGCTCCTCGGAGGTGTCCCACTCCTGCGACCAGCCGGCCCGGGTGGCCTCGGCGACGAGGGTGCGCAGGTCCGTACCGTCGATCCGGACACCCCAGGCCGCACGGTCCGGGTCCTCGCCGGGGTACAGCCGGCGGAGGAACTCCACGGTGTGCGGGGCGGCGGCAGCGGTGGCGGCGCCGGGGGAGACGGGGCCGGTGTGGTTCATGGGCTCATTGTGCTCATTTCGCGCATTGCGTGCATCGGGTGCGGTCAGGAATGCTTCGAGCCGGTCGTTCGTTCAGGGAAAACAAGCAGAACAGCACTCTGGAGGTCTGGAAAACCGTGGCTACTGTCGAACTCACCAAGGAGAACTTCGACCAGACGGTGAGCGAGAACTCGTTCGTCTTGATCGACTTCTGGGCGGGCTGGTGCCGCCCCTGCCTGCAGTTCGCCCCGGTCTACGAGAAGGCCGCCGAGGCCAATCCCGACCTGCTCTTCGCCAAGGTGGACACCGAGGCGCAGCAGGAGCTGGCCGCGGCCTTCCAGATCAGCTCGATCCCGACCCTCATGATCGTCCGGGATCAGGTCGCGATCTTCTCGCAGCCCGGCGCACTGCCCGAGGCGGCGCTGACCGACCTCATCACCCAGGCCCGCGCCCTGGACATGGACGAGGTCCGCACGAAGATCGCCGCCGAGCAGGCCGGCGCCGCCGGTGCCACGGCCGAGGAGCCCGGCACGCCGGACGCCTGATTACGTGACGGGCCCCCGTCGTGCGGTGAGACTGGCCCGATGAGCGAAGCGGTGGAGTACGACGTAGTGGTCCTCGGCGGGGGGCCGGCCGGCGAGAACGTCGTGGACCGGACCCGCGCCGCCGGGCTGAGCACGGCGCTGGTCGAGAGCGAGCTGGTGGGCGGCGAGTGCTCGTACTGGGCCTGCGTCCCCAGCAAGGCGCTGCTGCGCCCGGCGCTGGCCCGGGCCGACGCGCGCCGGGTGCCCGGTCTCGCGGAGGCCGTGGCCGGTCCCCTGGACGCGGAAGCGGTGTTCGCGCACCGGGACTACTGGACCGGGAGCTGGAAGGACGACGGCCAGATCGACTGGCTGGAGTCGGTCGGCGCCCACGTGTACCGGGGCCACGGGCGGCTGTACGGAGTCCGCAAGGTCGCCGTCACCAGCCCGGAGGGGGAGCACCACGTGCTCTCCGCCCGGCACGCGGTCGTCGTCGCGACCGGCACCCGGGCCGTGATCCCGGACCTGCCGGGCATGGGGGACGCCCGCCCGTGGACCAGCCGCGAGGCCACGTCGGCGCGGGCGGCGCCGGGCCGGCTGCTGATCGTCGGCGGGTCGGTGGTGGCCGCGGAGATGGCCACGGCCTGGCAGGCCCTCGGCTCCCAAGTGACCCTGCTCGTACGGGGGTCCGGGCTGCTGCCGCGCATGGAGCCCTTCGCCGGGGAGCTGGTCGCCGAGGCGCTGCGCGATGCCGGCGCGGTGGTCCGTACGGGAGTGGCCGTCGAGTCCGTCGTACGGGACGGCTCGACCGGGCCCGTCACCGTGCTGCTCGAAGGCGGCGAGACGCTGGAGGGCGACGAGCTGCTGGTGGCGACGGGGCGCTCCCCGCGCACCGAGGACATCGGCCTGGACACCGTCGGCCTCACTCCGGGCGGGTGGATCGCGGTGGACGACAGCTGCCGGGTCCCGGGGATCGACTGGCTGTACGCGGTGGGCGACGTGAACCACCGGGCCCTGCTCACCCATCAGGGGAAGTACCAGGCCCGGATCGTGGGCGCCGTCATCGCCGCCCGGGCGGCGGGCAACACGCCGCTCGACACCGGTCGTTGGGGCGCGCACGCGGCGACCGCCGACACGGAAGCCCTCCCGCAGGCCGTGTTCACCGACCCGGAGGCCGCATCGGTGGGCCTGACCCTCGCGGAGGCGGAGCGCGCCGGCCACCGGGTCCGGGCCGTGGACTACGACCTCGGCAAGGTCTCCGGAGCGGGTCTGTACGCAGACGGCTACCGGGGGCGGGCCCGCATGGTGGTGGACCTGGACCGCGAGATCCTGCTCGGCGTCACCTTCGTCGGACCGGGCGCGGCCGAACTCTTGCACGCGGCGACCATCGCGGTCGCGGGTCAGGTCCCGATCGAGCGGCTGTGGCACGCGGTTCCGGCGTTCCCGACGATCAGCGAGATCTGGCTGCGGCTGCTGGAGACGTACCGTAGTTAGGTTGGCGGGGCGCTCGCAGTGTCATGGGCGGGCGCTCAGCCGTGCTCGAACAGCTTGCGCCAGAAATTGTCGCGCACGTCGTTCAGCCAGTGGTTCCTGTTGCAGTGGAGCTTGGGCATCAGCAGGAAGCGCTGCGGTACGGGGCGCCGGCACCACTGGCACGGCCTCGTGCGCCGTGCCGATGAGGCCTGCGTCTGCGCGCTGTTCGTATCGACCATGGGTCCATTGAACCGCCCCGGGTGCCGTAAGTGCCCTGGGTTTCGTACTCAGTTGCCCGATCGTTCGTACTCAGGTCGCTGCTCCTCCCAGTGCCCGCAGGGCGAGCGCCCAGCCCAGCCGGGCCTCGCCGGATTCCGCCGACCAGCCGGTCAGTTCGGCGATGCGTCCGATGCGGCCCCGCACCGTATTGCGGTGGCAGTAGAGCCGCTCGGCGGTGCGGGAGGCCGAGCAGCCCTCGTCGAGCCAGACGCGCAGCGTCTCCAGCAGCACAGCCCTCTCCGAACCGCTGCGCAGGACACCGTCGAGATAGCGCCCCACCGTTCGTCGAGCGATCTCCGGGTCGGCGCAGAGCACGGCGTGCACCAGCCGGTCGTCGAGCGCCGCGACCTGCCCGGTGCCCTGCGGGAGGGTCGCGAGCGCACGCCCCGCCAGCCGCAGCCCCCGGTCGGCCGCGGTCAGCTCCTCGAACGGCGGCGAAATCCCCGCGGCGCAGCGCACCGCCCCCCGGAGGATCCGCGTCAACTCCTCGGGCACTGTGGAGCCGAGCCGCACCAGGCCGGCGAGGACCTCCGTGCGCGGCCGCCAGAACGACCACAGCCCGGCAGCTTCCAGCGCGGGCCCCGGCTCGGCCGGCGACGCCGGGTTCTGGGCGACGACGACCACGGCGTACAGGTCGCGCGAGGGCACCCCGAGGGCCGTGGCCGCCGCGGCGGCCACCGCCGGGTCGCTGCCGCGCCCGTCGAGCAACGCCTCGAAGAGGGATCCGCGCCGGGAGTCCTCCCGGTGCTGCAACTCCACGGTGGTGAGTCCGTACGCGTCGGCCATGGCGGACGAGAACCGGTCGATGGTCTCCCACAGGGCGCCGGCGATGTCGCCGAGCATCGCCTGCTGTGCCGGCGGCCGGTCGCGCATCCGGTCCGCCAGCGCCTGCCAGATGACCCGGCCGCCGCGCCGGAACGCCTGGAGCACGGTGGCCAGCGGGACGCCCTGCTCGGCGCGGAGCCGTCCGGTCTCGGTGGCGGCGGCCTCGATGTGGCGGCCGCCGGACGGCAGCTCGCCGAAATCGTTGAGCGCCAGTTCCACGTTGCGGCGGCAGGTCACCCGCAGATCCGCATGGGAGACGGTCCGGCCGGACGCGTAGAAGGGGCTGTGCGCGCGGATGTCGGCGGTCAGGGCATCGGTGAGGCGGCCGATGTCCGCGAGCAGAGCCGTCGCAAGCTGCCGACGCAGCGTCCGCTCCTCGTCGTTCATGGCAGCAGGTTAGGCATATGCACCGTCCGCGCGGAAGCCCGGGTGCCTACGCCCAGACGGACGGTACGAACGGTGTGCGGATGCACATGGCCGCGCAGTGGACCCGTCCCCGATTCTGACGGTGCCGCCACCACCCGCATGAAGGAGCCACCGTGCAGCTCAGCGTCGCCACCCTGCTCTCCGACTCGGCCCGCCGCCACCCCGACCGCATCGCCGTCGTCGAGGGGGAGCTGCGCCTCACCTACGCGCGCCTGTGGGACGAGGTCCTGGGCTTCGCCGCCGTCCTCCGGGCCCGCGGGATCGGCCCCGGCGACCGGGTGGCGGTGCTGCTGGCGAACACCGCGGACTTCCCCCGCGCCTACTACGCGGTCCTCGCGGCCGGCGCGACCGTGGTACCGGTGCACGCACTGATGGTGGCCGACGAGGTGGCGTACGTACTGCGGCACAGCGGCGCCAGAGCGCTCGTCAGCGGAGGGGCCCTGCGGCCGGTGGCGCAGTCGGCCGCCGTCGCGGCGGGCATCGAGGTGCTTGAGGTCGGTGCCGGAGAGGAACGGCTGCCCTACGCGGCCGAGCGGACGGCGACGGCGACAGAGACAGAGACGGCGACAGAGACAGAGACGGCGACGGTGACGGCGACAGAGACCGCCGCCATCCTCTACACCAGCGGCACCACGGGCCGGCCCAAGGGGGCCCGGCTCACCCACCTCAACCTGGTCATGAACGCCACCGTCTGCGCGGGCGACCTGCTCGGCCTGACACCCGACGACACCGTGCTGGGCTGTCTGCCGCTGTTCCACAGCTACGGACAGAGCTGCGCGATGAACGCCACCCTGCGCGCCGGTGCCACCCTCGTCCTGCTGCCCCGCTTCAGCGGCCAGGCCGCCCTGGACACCATGATCCACGAGCGGGTCACCGTATTCATGGGGGTCCCGACGATGTACCACGCTCTCACCGGGGCCACCGCGGACGACCAACGACGCCCCGCGGCGCTCCGGGTGTGCGTCTCCGGCGGCGCGGCGCTCCCGGTCGCCCTGTTGGAGCGCTTCGAGGCGGCCTTCGGCACCGAGATCCTGGAGGGCTACGGGCTCACCGAGACCTCCCCGGCCGCCACCTTCAACCAGCGCACCACCGGCCGCCGTCCCGGGACCGTCGGCCACCCCGTGTGGGGCGTCGAGGCCGCGATCGCCGACCCCGAGCGGGAGCGGCACATAGCGCTCCTGCCGGACGGTGAGGTCGGCGAGGTGGTCATCCGCGGGCACAACGTCTTCGCCGGCTACCTCGACGACCCCGAGGCGAGCGCCGCGGTCCTGGTCGACGGCTGGTTCCGCACCGGCGACCTGGGCGTGCGCGACGAGGACGGCTTCCTCACCATCGTCGACCGCAAGAAGGACCTCATCATCCGGGGCGGCTACAACGTCTACCCCCGCGAGGTCGAGGAGGTGCTCGCCCGCCACCCCGCCGTCGCCGAGGTCGCCGTCATCGGACTGCCCGATCCGGCCCGGGGCGAGGAGGTCTGCGCCGTGGTGGTGCTGCGCGACGAAGTCACCGAGGAAGAGCTCGTGGCCTGGAGCCGGGAGCGCCTGGGCCGGCACAAGTACCCGCGGATCGTACGCTTCCTCCCCGAGTTGCCCCTGGGCCCCAGCGGCAAGGTGCTCAAGCGCGAGCTGCGAGAAGCCTGCGCATGAACGCGCGCCGCGAGCGGTTCGGGCACACGCCGCGCGCACGGCCCCCGTCGCCGGACCGGGAGCCGCGATTGACGGCACGGCCGGGGCGGTGTGACGATGCGCCGATGTCGGACCTGCACGCCCGGATGGCCGCCCGCGTCGGTGACCTCACCGCCGTCGTGGTCGCGCGCTGCGCGGCGGAGGCGCCGTTCTACGGGGCACTGCCCCGCGCCACCCTCCAGGGCGAGGTCGCGCGCTCCATCGAGGCGGTGCACGCGCTGCTGCTCAGGGCCCTGCGTGACGGGGGCGGGGGGTCGATGGGTCCGGGCGACCTGACCCGGCTCATCGAGTGGTCGGCGCGCCGGGCCGAGGAGCGCGTCCCCCTCGAAGCGGTGATCACCGCGTACCTGATCGGCGCCGAGGTGTGGTGGCAGACGCTGACCGAGGTCGCGGAGCCCGGAGAGCTGGCCGGAGCGGGCGGCAGGCTCCTCGCCTGCCTGCACGCCGCGCTGCCCGCGGTCGTCCTCGCCCACCAGAACGCCCAGGAGGACCTCCACAGCGAGGACAAGCGGGTACGCCGGGCCCTGCTCGGCGCCCTGCTGGCGGGACGGCCGTACGAGGAGCTGGCCGACGTGGCCCGGGTGTCGGTGGTGGGCGAGCACGAGGTGGTCGCCTTCGCGTTCGAGTCCGACCCGCCGACGAGGCTGGTGCAGTCCTCGCTCGACGCCTTCACCGGGATCCCCGTGCTGATGGACCACGTCTCCTGGATCGCCCTGCTGCCGGGCGGTACCGACGTGCCCGGCCTGGTGGCCCGGCTGGAGCAGGACGTGGGGCAGAGCGTGCGCGCCGCCGCCGCCCGCTCCGCCGTCCCGGCCGCCGTCCCGGCGGCGGCGCAGGAGGCCGGCCGCGTACTGGACCTCGTACTGCGCCTGGGACGCCCGCCCGGGTGTTACCGCCTCGACGACGTGCTGCTGGAGCACCAGATCGCGCGCCCCGGGGACGGCCTCGTACGGCTGGCGGCCAAGCTCGACCCCTTGGAGGAGCACCCCTTTCTGCTCGAGACGCTGCGCGTGTTCGTGGAGCACGGGCTCAACCGCCGCCGGACGGCGTCGGATCTGTGCGTGCACCGCAACACCCTGGACTACCGGCTGCAGCGAGTGAGCACGCTGACCGGCCTCGACCTCGCGGTTCCCGCACAGGCCCGGCTGATCCAGGCAGCGCTCGTCGCCAGGGACCTGGCCGGGCCCGCGGATCACCGTGGCATCGCCGGATGACGCCCGTCGGCGGTCACAGCCAGGCGCGGAGTTCCTCGTGCCGGGGCGCGAGGACCGGGCCGGAGCCGGGGTGGTCGAAGACCATGACGGGCCGGTCCGCGTTCCAGCCCGGCCAGCCCGGGTCTCCCGTGGCGGCGAAGGCGACCCAGGCGCGGTGCATGGCGTCCGCCAGTGGCTGGGGGGCGTCCGGCCCGGTCAGGCCCTCGGCGGCGCGCAGGTTGTCGAAGACGAAGCCGAGTTCCAGCGCGTGGCACGCGCCGAGCCCCATCACGGGCGAGCGCCAGGCGAACTCGTAGACGAAGGTGCGGTCGGGCCGGGAGTCGGCCAGGCGGTTGAGGGGGCCCCGCAGCAGCAGGTCGGTGGCCATCTCCCCGAGGAGCTCACCGGGTTTGGCGTGCGGTCGGGTGGCTCCGTACAGCCGTGCCACCCGCCGCGGGACACGGAACTTGAGCAGGGCGAGCCGCAGGGTGAGCCGGCTGACGCGGTCCACCGTGCCGCCGGGTACGAACCACAGCCGGTACTCCTCCCGGTTGCATCCCAGCAGCAGGTCGGCCCGGGGAAGGGGCGGGTCGGCGGGTACGAGGTCGCCGTCGGCCACGATGTGGAACCCGGGACCGCCGCCGATGGGGTCCGACCGGTCGACCACCGCTGCCTGCGCGTCCAGCAGCAGGTCCCGGTCCACGCCGGCGAACGCCTCGGCGGTGGCCGGGATCCGCAGTCTCTTCGCCATCGCCCGCACCGCCTTCGCGCCCTCGCGGCGCGACACCGTGTGCGGGGGGCCGCTCTGCAGGATCGCCCGGCGGAACAGTCCGGACGCGGCGGGGCTGGTCATGAGGGCCGCGATGCTGATCGCCCCGGCGGACTCCCCGCACACGGTGACGTTCGCCGGATCCCCACCGAAGGAGGCGATGTTGTCGCGGACCCAGAGCAGGGCCGCGACCTGGTCGAGGAGGCCCCGGTTGGCGGGGGCGTCGGGGAAGACCCCGAACCCCTCGACGCCGAGCCGGTAGTTGACGGAGACGAGGACCACTCCGTCGCGGGCGAAGGCGGCCCCGTCGTAGAGCGGCAGGCTCGCCGAGCCGTTGCGCAGGGAACCACCGTGGATCCAGACCATGACCGGCAGCCGGCCCTCGCCGGCGGACGGCGTCCAGACGTTGAGGTTGAGACAGTCGTCCCCGGCGATGGAGGGGTCGGGTATCAGCCGGTCGAGGGGCGGACGGTAGGGGCGCTTGGGGGCGGTGGGCCCGTACTCCAGCGCGTCTCGCACCCCTTCCCAGGGCTCGACCGGGGCGGGAGCGCGGAAGCGGTGGGGGCCGAAGGGCGGAGCGGCGTACGGGATGCCGAGGAAGGTGGCGATCCCGTTGTGGAAACGGCCCCGGACCTTGCCCTGCCCGGTGGTCGCGATGAGATCCATCGCAGTCCTTTCGTGTGAGGAGGGCCGCCCGCCCCGGCCGTACGGCGTCGGGGACGGGGGCGGGCGGCGACGTGCGGATCGGGTCGGCCACCGGTCAGGGCGGAAGAAGTCTCCGGGGACGGGTCACTGGGCGACGAGGCCGTTGCGACGGACGTCGGACCAGGTGCCGCTGTCGGTACAGATCCCGCAGCCGGCCCCGAAGAACTGGGCACGCGCGGCCTGATCTCCCATCAGGTGCGCCTTGAACCAGGCGGTGGTGGGCGCGGCGAACGGGCCGGGGTCGCCCACGACCGTGAAGTGGTCGGCGCCGCGCAGTTCCCCGTAGACGGCCGGGATGTGGTCGGCGGCGTCGTAGAAGGCCCTGACCAGGAAGGGGAAGACGATGCTGTCCTTCTGTCCGGCCAGGAGGAGTGCGGGTACGTGCACCTCGTTGATGTTGGCGAGCGGCCCGGGCTGGATGGGCAGGATGGTGTCGATGCGCGGGTCCGCGCCGACGACGATGGCGGCGGCTCCGCCCTGCGAGTGGCCGGACGCGCCGATGTGCTCCAGATCGACGTGGTCGTGGAAGGCGCTGCCGGGATCGGCGTTCCGGCGCGTGAGCAGGTCGATGCCGGCGCGCATGGAGACGCCGAGGTTCGACTGGGGGGTGTTGGCGGCGGCGACGATGAAGCCCTGGCCGGCCCAGTGCAGCAGCAGGTCGCGGTAGACGACGGGGAAGGCGAAGGTGCCGTTTCCCCACACGATGACGGGGTGGCGGCGGTTGCTGGTCGCGATGTCGCGCGGGTAGTAGAGGGTGGTCACGACCCCGACTTCCACGGCGGTGGCGTAGGGGCCGGGAGCACCGTAGTCGGCCGCGACCGCTTCGGAAGCGGAACCGGCGGGCGCCGCTGCCGCACCCGCGCCGGCGGAGGCCGTCAGCACCAGCACGAGCGAGGTCAGAGGGACGAGCAGTTTTCTCCAGAGCACGGTCGACTCCCCATGTCGTCACGGTGAACCGGATGTCACATCCGGCTCACACCTTGTTTGATCGCACATCCTGGAGCACGGTTCGAAGCCCGTCTCTGCGCAATCGCGGCAAGCCGTGGGGCCGGAGTTCGTGCAACCTGCCGAGAGGCGACGGTGTGCAGGGGGTGCCATGCTCGGTTCCGCAGCTGCTGCGTGAGCGCTACCGGAGCAGGTCCCACAGTTGCTGGACGCACAGCACCACGAACAACAGGCCGGCGGCCCCCAGCATCGCGTTGCTCAGCAGGCCGTTGCGCCACTGGACCGGTGTGCGCGAGGAGTTGAGCAGCCACAGCAGCGTCAGGGCGAGGAAGGGCATGAAGAGTGCGCCGATCACTCCGTACACGACGATGAGCCCGAAGGGCTGGTCCAGGAAGAGCAGGCTGATGGGCGGGAAGGTGAGCCAGAGCAGATAGACCCGGAAGGGCAGGGACCTCGCCGGGTTCGTCCCGGCCGGGACGAGCGACGGCCGGAACTTCGCGGCGAAGTCGGCGAACATCAGGCTCACTCCGTGCCACACGCCGATCAGGGACGTGAAGGACGTGGCGAAGAACCCGACCAGGAAGAGCTTGGCGGTCCCCCTTCCGTAGCGCTCCTCCAGGACGGCACTCAGATCGAGCAGCCCCTTGTCGCCCTTGGCCAGGGCCACGCCGGACGAGTGCAGCAGCTCGGCCCCGACGATGAGCATGGCCACCACGAAGATCCCGGTGGTGAGGTAGGCGACGCGGTTGTCGAGCCGCATCACCTTCATCCAGCTCGTGTTCGTCCAGCCCTTCGCGTTCACCCAGTAGCCGTACGCGGCGAGGGTGATCGTGCCGCCCACGCCGCCGATCAGCCCGAGCGTGTAGACCAGCGACCCGTCCGGCAGTACGGGCGCGAGGCCGGCGAAGGCCGCGTCGAGCCGGGGCGTGACGCGGATCGCGAGGTACACGGTGACCAGGAACATCACGCCGACCAGGACGGTCATGACCTTCTCGAAGACGGCGTACCTGTTGAACCAGACGAAGACCAGCCCGGCCAGACCGCACAGCACGGCCCAGAGCTTGAGGTCCATGACGTCCGGGAAGAGCGCGGCCAGCGGGAGCGCACTGGAGGACATCGCGGCGGCGCCGTAGACGAAGCCCCAGATGACGACGTACCCCGCGAAGTAGACGGTGGTCCAGGAGCCGAGGCTGTGCCAGCCGTCGAAGAGGGTACGGCCGGTCGCGAGGTGCCAGCGGCCGGCCGCCTCGGCGAGCGAGATCTTGACGAGGCATCCGATGACCGCGGCCCACAGCAGTGTGTAGCCGAACTTGCTGCCCGCGAGGAGCGTGGCAACGAGGTCGCCGGCCCCGACGCCGGTCGCCGCCACGACGATTCCGGGGCCGATGGATCGCCAACTCGCTTTGCGCGGAGCGTGGTTTTCGCTTCCCACGGTGTCCGTCCGCGTGGTGTCCGCCATGTGTGGCTGCCTTCCCGTTCGCCCCCTGAGTGACGGGAGTCACCAAAACGGTTCGGCGGCGGTCGCGCAAGAGGCCCTCCGCCCCCGTGCGGTGGGTCCAGGGCCGTGGGTCCCGGGCCGTGGGTCCTGGGAGAGCCCACTTATCCTGCGGGGATGGCCCACCCCATTGAACTCGTCATATTCGACTGCGACGGCGTGCTGGTCGACAGCGAACGCATCGCGGTGCGCGTGGATGCACTCGTCCTGGCCAAGCTGGGATGGAGCCTCACCGAAGCCGAGATCGTCGACCGGTTCATGGGCCGTTCGAGTCAGTCGATGACGAAGGAGATAGAGGCCCACCTCGGGTACGGCCTGCCGGCCGACTGGGAGGAGGAGTTCGAGCCCCTCTACCGCGATGCGCTCGCCGCCGAACTCACCCCCGTCCCCGGCATCGTCGACGCCCTCGATGCCCTCACGGGTCTCCCCACCTGCGTGGCATCCAGCGGGAGCCACGACAAGATGCGTTTCACACTGGGACTCACCGGTCTCCACCCGCGCTTCGAAGGCCGCATCTTCAGCGCCACCGAGGTCAAGCACGGCAAACCGGCCCCGGATCTGTTCCTCCACGCCGCGCGACGGATGGGGATCGCGCCTGAGGCATGCGCCGTGGTCGAGGACAGCCAGTACGGTCTTCAAGCAGCCCGAGCCGCAGGCATGCGAGCGTTCGCCTACGCCGGGGGGATGGTTCCCGCGGACCGCCTCGAAGGCCCCGGCACCGTCGTCTTCGACGACATGCGCGGACTGCCCGGCCTCCTCGCGGATCAGTGATCGCGGCCGGCTCCTGCCCGTGGTCGCACCCGGTCATTTGCGCACATGTTCCAGTCAACAGGTGAGGTGACGTGTGAGGGCGTGATCGGATGTCGCTTTCGGTGGTGTTCGGCGAGTGCTAGGCGCGACATGACGACAACGACCGAGGAACCCTTCCGCGCCCTTCTGGAAGCGGCACCGGACGCGATGGTGATCGTGGACGACGCGGGTGTGATCCGGCTGGTGAACGCCCAGACGGAAGCACTGTTCGGCCACCCCCGGCAGGAGTTGCTCGGCCGGTCCATCGACGTCCTGGTACCCGAGCGTTTCCGCGGGCTCCACCCGAGCCACCGGCTCGGCTACGCGGCCAGCCGTCAGGTCCGGCCCATGGGGGCGGGCCTGGAGCTGTACGGGCTGTGCCGGGACGGGCGCGAGTTCCCCGTCGAGATCAGCCTCAGCCCCCTGCAGACCGCCGACGGCCTGCTCATCTCCGCGGCCGTACGCGACGTGAGCGAGCGCAAGGCGGCCGAGGAGCTGTTCCGGGCACTCCTGGAGGCCGCCCCCGACGCGATGGTCATCGTCGACGACCACGGCACGATCCAACTCGTCAACGCCCAGACGGAAGCACTCTTCGGTCACACCCGGGCAGATCTCCTGGGCCGGCCCGTCGAGATCCTCGTCCCGGAGAGGTTCCGCGGTCATCACTCCCACTTCCGGCAGGGCTACTTCGTCGACCGCCAGGTCAGACCCATGGGCGCCGGGCTGGAACTGCACGGGCTGTGCCGGGACGGGCGCGAGTTCCCCGTCGAGATCAGCCTCAGCCCCCTGGAAACCCCGGACGGAACGCTCGTGTCGGCCGCCATCCGCGACGTCAGCGACCGCAAGGCCGCCGAGGACAAGCTCGCCGAACTCTACGAACAGCAGCGCCACGTCGCCCTCACCCTGCAGCGCAGCCTCATGGGATCGCCCGCGGCGGTCCCGGGGATGCCGACGGCGAGCCGGTACTTTCCGGCTCGCCAGGGCGCGGGTGTGGGCGGCGACTGGTTCGACCTGATCCCCCTGGGAGGCGGCCGCGTCGGTGTCATGATCGGCGATGTCATGGGCCGCGGACTGGAGGCCGCCGCCGTCATGGGCCAACTCCGCTCGGCCTCACACGCGCTGGCCAAGACCGGCATGCCGCCCTGGCAGCTGATGCGCGCCCTCGACGCGGTGGTCAGCGAACTCCCGGATCAGTTCGTCACCTGCTGCTACCTGGTCGTCGATGCGGACGCCGCGGAGCTGACCGTCTGCTCGGCCGGGCACCTCCCCTTGCTCCTCGCCGCCCCCGACGGCCAGGTGAGTCGCCTCGCCGTCGACGTCAGCGTGCCGCTCGGCGTCGGCGAGGTACCACACCACGAGAGCCGCCACGCCGTGGAACCCGGCTCGGTCCTCGCCCTCTACACCGACGGACTGGTCGAAACCCCGGGCAGCGACATCGAGGAACAAGTCGACCGGCTGTCCTCGGCACTGGGCAAGACCTGCACCCATGTCGACGGCCTGGAAGTGATGGCCGACTGCCTCCTCGGCGAGATGCTCCCCGACGCCGACGACTACGCGGACGACGTCACCCTGCTCCTCGTTCACATCCCCGATTCACCGGTGACCTCGCAGAGCGTGGTGCTGCCCGCCCAGCCCAGCAGCGTCGGCGCCGGCCGCCGTTTCCTGCGCTCCACCCTCGGCGTGTGGGGGAGGGGCGACGACCAGCTGTGCGACACCGCGTGCCTGCTCGCGTCGGAACTCCTCTCCAACGCGGTGAACCACAGCTGCGGCCCGGTCCGGCTGCGCGTGAGACAGGCGGGGCGCGAACTCAGCGTCGAAGTGTGCGACGGAAGCCCCGTACTCCCGCAGGCGAGGTTCGCCCCGCACGACGCCGAGTCCGGACGGGGACTGCTCCTGGTCGACTCCCTCGCTGAGGCCTGGGGCACCCTGCCCACGGCCGAGGGCAAAGCCGTCTGGTTCTCCCTCCCCCTGCCCGCACCGGGGAGTGGGAAGGAGAAGCCTTCCGAACATCGACTCTGAACCTTGAAAGACCCGTGCGCGAGCGAGTCCGCTGCTTCACCACGCGGACGGAATCGAACGTACGGGTCAAAGGTGATGGCCACTCGTTCGGCCGATCACGGCCCTTTCGCCCTGCCAGACTCCGGGGGCGGAATGCGCTGGTGGGGATCGGGCGAGGCGGGGTGGGCGTGAAAGAGCACGGTACGGCTGGTCACGCCGCTCCGGACGGGGCGGGGCCGGGCGTGACGGACCGCGGAGTCCCGCGCGCACGTGCGGTGATGGAGGGTCCGCCGGACGGGCCACAGAGCGGCAGCGGACCCGGTGGGCACTGGCAGGAGGAACGGGCGTTGCGTGCGGGGCCGCGGCATGTGGCCTGCGTCATGGACGGCAACGGGCGTTGGGCGCAACGGCGTTCGCTTCCCCGTACGGCGGGTCACCGGGCGGCCGAGGCCGCGGTCATCGATGTCATCGAGGCGGCTCGGGCCGCCGGCGTGGAGTGGCTCAGCCTGTACGCGTTCTCCACCGAGAACTGGAACCGCCCCGGCAGCGAAGTCGAATTCCTGATGAGTCTGGTGCGGCGGGTCGTGCGCAAGCATGCACCGCTGCTGCTCGCGCGCGGTATCCGCTGCCGCTTCCTCGGGGTCAGCGACCCGCGGATCCCCCGGGCACTGGCCCAGGACTTCGAGGACGTGGCGCTCCTGACCGCCGAGAACCGGGGGATGACGCTGACCGTCGCCTTCGACCACGGGGGGCGCCGGGACATCGTGGAGGCCGCGAGGTCGCTGATCCTCAGCGGGACGCCCGCCGACGAGGTGACCGAACGCCTCTTCGCGGACCACCTGCCCTTCCCCGACACTCCCGACGTGGATCTGGTCGTCCGTACCTCCGGTGAGCAGCGCATCTCCAACTTCATGCTCTGGCAGGTCGCCTACGCCGAGTGGGTCTTCCCCGAGGTGCTCTGGCCGGACTTCCGCGCCCCCGACTTCCTCGCCTGCCTGCACACCTACCGGCGCCGCGACCGCCGCTTCGGCGGCGTGCCCGCCCGGACGAACGGAGACCCGTCTTGATCACCGACACCACCGGAACGGCCGATGAGGCGCCCCTGTTCGGGCCGGATTCGCAGTTCGGCGCCTTCTTCGACGACCCGCGCTGGGCATTGGCCATCATCCGCGCCACCGTCCTGGAGGCAGCTCACCCGCAGATCGGCGCCGCCCTCGCCGACAACTCCACCTTCGTCACCCATCCCTGGCGCCGACTGCGCAACACCTTCCTCAGCATGCGGCGCATGTTCGCCGCCGACCCGGCGGAACGCGAACGGGAGGCCGCCCGGCTCAACCGGCTGCACGCCCGCATGAGCGGATCCGACTCCCGCGGGCGCGCCTACGACGCCATGGACCGCGCGACCCGCGCCTGGGTGGTCGCCACCCTCTTCGAGAGCGCCGTCACCATGTGCCGGCTGAGCGGCCAGCCGCTCGACCAGGACACGATGGAGCGGATGTACGCCGAGTACCGTGCGTACCTCGCCGCGCTCGACGGCGACGCCGCGGAACTCCCCGAGGACCTGAACGACTTCTGGCGGTACTTCGACCGGGTCGTCGAGAACGAGCTGGAGAACACCGAGGCGGTCCGCGTCATCCTCTACCGGCTCTTCGACCACCTTCCCGCTCCCGCGCTGCTCGACGGCGCGCCGACGCTGTGGGCGGCCGGCCGCGCCGTGGTCGGTCCGCTCCTGGGCGCGATCACCGTCGCCTCGCTCCCCGAGCCCTACCGGCGCCGGTCCGGCCTGCCCGAGATGCCGGGCGCCGCGACCCTCATGCAGGGCGCGTACCTCGCTGCGGGGCTCACCCGATTCCTGCCCGAGGGCTGGATCAACGCCGAGAGCATCATCGAAGCCCTCTCGCTCTCGCCCGACAGCGATGACCCCCGTGCCCGCACCTTGACCGCCCTGCGCGCCCGCATGAAGCGGGCATCGGCCCTGCTCCGCCTCCTCACACCGCTCAGCGGCGACGCCGACTTCGAACCGGCACCCCCGAGGGGAACGGACGAGAACCGACGCTCGGCGGAGGAGTTCTTCCGACAGGTGCTGGACCAGACGGGCGACGGCCACCTCGACTGGCCCGACCTCGCGGCCATGGCCCGCGAACTCTCCACCCGACTCGACCTGGACGAGCCCGAGGAGACCCGGCTCTACGATGCCTTCGCCGCCTGGTGGCGCGAACTCCAGGCCGCCCTCGACACGGACGGCGACGGCCGCGTCAGCGCCGAAGAGTACGCGACCGCCGTCCCCTCCCTCGCCGGACCCGCGCTCATCCGGGTTGCCGAGGTCCTCTTCGACGCCACCGACCAGGACGGCAACGGGAGCATCGACGCGGACGAGTACCGAACCCTCTTCCGTACCGCCTTCCACCGCGACCTCGTCACCACCGGCGGCGCCCACGGCAAGAGCGCCTTCGTCGGCGACTTCCTCTCCTTCATGGCCGGCCGCCGCGCGGGTACGCCGTACGACCCCCTCTTCGCCGACGCCTGACGAGCAAGGCTGCGCATCGAACGTCGGCCGGACGACGCGTATCTACCGGGCTTCGCGCCGCCGCCTGCGCGCGCGCTCGAACTCGGCGGCATCCGGCATCCAGGGACCGTGCTGGTCGAGTGCGGCGCAGCCGCCGCGGACGAAGGTGCTCACCAGGTTCCGGTACGCGCCGATCCCGTCGACCAGGCCGTACTCGACCCGGTACTCCGGATCCGACCCGCCGTCACCCTTGCGCAGCGTCGTGACCCGGGCGATGGAGTCCGCGTAGAAGTGGAGCTGGATCCCTTCGCCCATCTCCTCGTCCTCGATGGTGAACACTTCGTTGTCCGCGGCAGAGCGGTCGCCGACGAACTCCCAGAACTCCGCGGAGGCAGTGCGGGGACCGTCCCGCAGCCACTTCTTCTCGACGCCCTTGTCGTCGGTGAACGACAGGGCCGTCTTCCCCACACTCCCGCCGGAGTCGGCGCGGTGGCCGGCAGCCTCCTCGTCATCCTCCATCGGTGTGCTCCTGGAGCGGTCCGCGGCCTCCGAGCACATCAGGAAGCTCACGGTGCGCACCGCGTCATCGACGAGCGCAGGGTGCGTACGGCGCACGGCCGCTTCGACCGTCGTCCGCATCCGATCCCAGTCGCGCTTGTCCGTGGCGCGCTTTCCCCGGCGCGGATCGCGGCCGATCCGCATTCCGGCGCACGCCTGCTCCGCGGTGGCGATCACCCGCGTGACCTCGGGCAGCAGCGCGGGGTCGACGGCATCGGGCATCCGCCTGGGAACCGTCGAGCCGTGTGCGTACTGGCCCGTGTACCTCAGCATCGCGGCGTCGAGTGGACCGAGTACGGCTCCGCGCTCGGCGCGACGGCGGTCCGCGTGGTACTCCTGCGCCCGCTTCCCGTTCGACGTCTCCGTCGCCCCGCGCATCGCCGCGCACACCTGACCGCGTTCAAGCAGAGCGATGTCGGCCCCGTGGGCGATGAGCCGGCTCCTGTCCCACGGGATGCGCCGGAAGAGCGCGTCGAGGTCCGCGGGCGCGGCAAGGAGGATCGGGTCCAGGAGCGCGACGGCGGCGTTCTCGTCGAGCCGGCCCCGGGTTCCGGCGGCGTCGCACAGCGGAAGGACCGCACTCCACAGCAGCAGGTGCCTGGCCAGGTCCTCCCGGATCACCGCGAGATGGGCTTCGCTGATCGGGAACGCGAACGTGCGGGGATCGTGGTTGGCGTCGGCCCCGGCACCGAGCGTCAGCTTCAGCTCGCCGTCCTCGCGGATCACGTTCGGCATCCAGCCGCTCCCGCGCGTGAAAACGATGTCGTTCACGACCATCGTGCGAACTCGACGTCGAGACGCGTGTCGGTGCGCACCCAGACTTCGCCCCCGGCGGCCTCGGCCGGGGCGTCGACTCGCTCGATACCGAGGAACTCGATCAACTTGAGCAGTTCGGCCCGCTCTGCTCGGTCATCGTCGACGCCGTGCGAGTCGAAGAAGACGTAGTACCGGTCGCTCGGGTCCACGTAGCCCGAATCCGCCCAGATCCGGGCGACTTCTTCGATCGCCGCCGCTTCCGTCGTGATCGTGGCGGCGCGGGCGGCACCGCGAGTCTCCGGGGACGCGTCGAGGTCGGCGAGGTCGGAGAACCACTGGCCGAACCGGTCGAGGCCGGCATATCCGTTCTCGAAGAACAGCATCGCGCTCGGAAGGTAGCGATTGCCCCTGTCGACCTGGAGGTATTCCGATCGAGGTTGGTCCGCATCCTTGATCCGGGAGATCACACCTTGCCCGGGCATGAGGACCAAACTCTGCCCCGACGGCTCGTCAATGATGGTGTAGGTCTCGGAATCCCGACCACGGAAGAACGCGGAGAAGGCTACGTAGGCTTCCTGAGGGTCGCCCACGGAGACCTGTTGGTCGTTGCCGTCACCGACGGCGAAGACGAACTGTTTCGGTCCGGGGCTGTAGGGGCGAGCCATATGCGTCCTTCGTTCACGTGTGACAGCTCCAGCAGGGTAGTCGAATCAGAGTTCGACCGACGGTTGCCGGGCAGCACGCGGGAAACCCCAGCCGTTCAGAAGATCATGCACGTGGTGGTGGCGTGGGCGATCAGCTTGCCCTGGTCGTCGAGCACCTTGCCCTCGGCGGTGGCGGTGCGGCGTCCGGCGTGGATGACCTTGCCCTCTGCGGTGAGTACCTGACCGTCGGTGCGGGCGGCACGGATGTAGTTGACCTTGAGTTCGAGGGTCGTGTAGCCGGTGCCGGCGGGCAGGGTGGTGTGGACGGCGCAGCCCATGGCGGAGTCGAGGAGGGTGGCGGCGATGCCTCCGTGGACCGTGCCGAGGGGGTTGGCGAAGTCGGGGCGCGTGTCGAGGGAGACGACGATGCGGCCGTGCTCGACCTCGTCGAAGCGCATGCCGAGCAGGCGGCCGATGGAGGGGATGTCGGCCGGGCGTTCGGTCTGGACCCAGCGCATCAGCTCCAGGCCGGACAGGGCGGTCAGGTCGGTGGTGGTCACGGTCGTTCTCCTTGGATGAGGTGCTTGCTCTCCGTCGCCGGGGTCGAGGACGAAGTCGTTGTCCTGACGATCGAGCGAGGGCATGGCGGCTCCTTCGGACGATGCAGGTGAAGCGAGTTCGGGTTGTGGCGGGGCGGGGTCAGGCCTCGCGGCGGTCGCGCAGGGCGTACACGAGCAGGTCGTGGATCTCGGCGGCGGCCGCCTCGATCGGGGCGGCACTCTGCTCGGCCCGGCACATGATCACCGCGCCTTCGACCGCGGCGATGACGAAGGAGCCCAGCCTGCGGCTGCGTTCCTCGGTCAGGCCGTGCCGGACGAACAGGGCCGCGAAGGCCTCCTGCCAGCGGGCGAAGACCGCGGCGGCGGAGCGGGCGAGCTGAGGGGCCTCGTCGTTGGTCTCCACGGCCACCGCCACGACCGGGCAGCCGGCCCGGAAGCCGCTCTCCACGAGCCGGTCGCGCCACAGCACGAAGAACGCGTCGATGGCATCCACCGGATCACCGGTTTGCGTCTTGGTGTCGATCAGCCCCGAGATGAAGTCCCCGGCCAGCGCCACCGCCTCGTCGATGAGCTGAGTCCGCCCGCCGGGGAAGTGGTGGTACACCGAGCCCCGAGGGGCTCCGCTGTGGGCGAGGACCCGGTCGATGCTGGTGCCGCTCGCACCGTACTCGGGCAGCAGGGCAACAGTGCTGAGGACCATCCGGTCACGGCTGTCACTCTTGCGCGGACTCACCCGCTCCACCACCCTCGCGACGACGACGCGGCCCACCGCGTGAGCTACCTGTCGGTAATCTATGGTGTATGGCATAGAACATGCAAGAGGCGTTGCGATGGTCGGTCTCCCTCCGCCAAGTCGATGGCGATGGAGAGGCCCGGGCGGAGTCACGTGGCGCCGGTCGAAGGCGAACGGCGTCCGGTGCAAGGGGAGACCGGAGGCCCTGCCGGGGTCGGCGTCCGTGGTCCTTTTGGCGCAGTCCTGCGCGACCGGACGACCCGGGGCGTCTTGACTGACGGGATGGACTCCACGTCGACGTCGCGGCCCTCGTCCGCCGGGTACCGCAATCTGGCCCTGGCGACGCTCGGGTTCACGCTCACCTTCTGGGCGTGGGACCTGATCGCGCCGCTGGCCGGCGACTACAAGGACCGGCTCCATCTCTCCTCCTTCCAGCAGTCGCTGCTCGTCGCGGTGCCGGTGCTGGTCGGGTCGCTCGGGCGGATCCCGGTGGGAGCGCTGACCGACCGCTACGGCGCGAGGCTGATGTTCCCGGTGGTGTCCGCGCTCACCATCGTGCCCGTGCTGCTGCTGATCCCGGCACGCCAGAGCTACGCTCTGACGCTCGTGGTGGGCTTCCTGCTGGGTCTGGGCGGCACGACGTTCGCGATCGGCATCCCGCTCGTCAACTCCTGGTTCCCGCCCGCCCGGCGGGGCTTCGCGCTCGGGGTCTTCGGGATGGGCATGGGCGGTGTCGCACTGTCCGGGTACGTCACACCGCGCATCGCCAAGCACGACCCCGACCTGCCCTTCCTCGTGGTGGCCCTGGCGCTCGCCGCGTACGCCGTCCTGGCTGCCCTGCTGCTCAGGGACCGGCCGGACAGGCCCGTACCGACGGCCTCGCTCGCCTCGCGCCTACGCGGCGCGGGGCGCCTTCGGGTGACGTGGGAGCTGGCCGCGCTCTACGCGATCGGCTTCGGGGGGATCGTCGCGTTCGGGGTGTACCTGCCGACGTACCTGAAGACCTGGTACGGGCTGTCCGCGACCGACGCCGGTACCAAGGCGGCGGGATTCGCCCTGGTCACGGTGGTCTTCCGGCCGATCGGCGGCTGGCTGTCGGACCGGATCCACCCGGCGCAGGTCACGGCCGGGGCTCTGGGCCTGGTGGCCCTCCTCGCGATCGTGCAGGCCTTCGACCCGGCGATGAACCCCGTCGGCACGTGCGCCCTGCTCCTGATGGCGGCCGGGCTCGGGACGGCCAGCGGCAGTGTCTTCGCCCTGGTCTCGCAGGTGACGCCGCAGCCACAGGTGGGCAGCGTGACGGGCATCGTCGGAGCGATGGGCGGCCTCGGGGGCTTCGTGCCCCCGCTGGTGATGGGCGCGATCTACAGCGCGAAGGACTCGTACTCGATCGGCTTCATGCTGCTGTCGGACCTCGCGCTCGCGGGGTGCGTGTATGCCTACGGGCGGATGCGGACCGTGCGGCCCGCATCCTGAGCCCGGCCGGCCGCCGTCGTCACTCGAAGGCGGCCGCCGCCTCCCGCAGTGCACGGGCCACGAGCGCCGGGTCGTAGGGCGCCTGCGTGCCGGGGGTGTAGGTCACCGAGCGCAGGCCGCCGGTGTAGCGGAAGCTGCGGTGGCGTTCGTAGACCGGCCAGGAGACCGGGGACCTGCGGTCCACGCCCACGCTGATGCCCTGCAGCGGGGCCATGCCGATGAGCTGGTGCACGCTGGTCGACCGGCCGGTCTCCACCCCGTCGAGCAGGATGCGGAACTCCCAGCGCAGGCCCTCCACCGCCTCGGCCGAGAGCGTGATCGTCCGGCGGCCCGCGGGCAGTGGACCGGCGTCGGTCTCGTGCAGTTCTCCGTACTCGTTGTAGGCGAACCGCAGCCGCCCGTCCTCCACGTACAGGCTGTAGCCGCCGCCCTGGTCGCCGTGCGAGACCAGCACGCCCTGGTCCGGGGCGGCGTGTTCGTCGAGTTCGACGGTGATGTCGAAGGAGCGGAAGGAGATGAGCCGGGAGGAGCGGTAGCGCTCCAGCTCGGGCGTGCCCGCCAGCAGGGTGAGGGGGCGGTGGAAGCGTTCCTCGGCGGGGCCCCGCCGGGCGAGTGCGCCGCTGCCGTCGGCGAGGGGGAAGACGCCGTTGCGCCAGGCAGCCGACTCCCAGGCCGCTGCCAGTTCCTTCACCACCTCCGGGTGGTCCCGGGCGACGTCCAGGGTTTCGGTCGGGTCGGTGCGCAGGTCGTACAGCGCCCATTCGCCGTCGTCGTACGGCGTTCCGGGGCGGTGGAGGGTCACCAGCTTCCAGCCGTCGCGGTAGTAGCTGCGGTTGCCCGACATCTCGCAGTACTGCTCGGTGTGGGCGCTGGGCGCCCGCCCGTCGTGCAGCACGGGGGCGAAGCTGACGCCGTCCGGTTCCTGGGCCGGCCGCGAGCGCCACAGCTCCGGGCGCCGTACGCCCGCGAGCTCCAGGAGGGTGGGGGTGATGTCGGTGACGTACTGGTACTGCTGGCGGACCCCGCTGTCGCCGTCGGCCCGGCGCAGGCCCTCGGGCCAGGAGATGACGAACGGCACCCGCACGCCGCCCGCGTGGGTCTGGCCCTTGTAGAGCCGGAAGGGGGTGTTGGAGGCCATGCCCCAGCCGCGCGGGTAGTGCACCAGGCTCTGCGGGCCGCCGATGAGGTCGGTGTCCCGGTCCACGTCCTCGTTCCAGTCGTCCGGGACGGGCTGGTGGACGAAGCGGCTGAAGTAGCTGCGCGTGCCCTCGGCGCCGCCCTCTCCGGTTCCGCCGTTGTCGGAGGTGAAGACGATGATGGTGTTGTCGAGTTCGCCGAGGGCGCGCAGGGTCACGGTGAGCCGGCCGAGGTTCTGGTCGATGTTGTCGACCATCGCCGCGTACACCTCCATGTAGCGCGCGTAGCGGCGCTGTTGCGCGGGCGTCAGCTCATCCCAGGGGCCTACGTCGAAGCCCGCCTCGGAGTTGCGGTCCGGCAGGGCGGTCCCCTCGGGGAAGAGGCCGTCGGCGATCTGGCGGGCGAAGCGGGTCCGGCGAAGGGCGTCCCAGCCGCCGTCGTAGCGACCGCGCTGACGTGCGATGTCCGCGGGCTTCGCCTGGAGGGGGCCGTGGACGGCGTTGTGCGCCACGTAGAGGAAGAACGGCTTGTCGGGGTCGTGTGCGCGGAGCGACTTCACCATGGAGATGGCCTGGTCGGTGATGTCGTCGGTGTAGTAGTAGCCGTCGGGCAGTTCGTCGATGTCCAGCGGGCTGTTGTCGCGGACCAGTTGGTGCGGGTGGAAGAGGCTGGTCAGGCCCTCCAGTACGCCGTAGTACTGGTCGAAGCCCTTCTGCAGGGGCCAATTGCGCCGGTCATCGGCGGCGTTGGAGGCCGAGTCGCGGGTCAGGTGCCACTTGCCGACGGCGTAGGTGGCGTAGCCCGCGTCGTGCAGGAGCTCGGCCAGGGTGGGGACGTCCTCGCCGACCTCCATGCCGTAACCGGGGAAACCGGGGTCGAAGTTGGCGACCGTCGAATACCCGACGCGGTGCGGGTTGAGACCCGTGAGCAGTGCGGCGCGCGCGGGTGAGCACAGCGGCATGGTGTGGTAGTTGGCCAGGCGCAGGCCGCCCTCGGCCAGTTCGTCGAGTACGGGGGTGGGGACTTCCGAGCCGAAGGGGCCGATGTCGCTGTAGCCCATGTCGTCGACGAGGACCACGACGACGTTCGGGGCACGGCCCGCGGGCCGGCGCGGCGGCTGCCAGGACGGCACGGACTCGGCGAAGGTACGGCCCACGCGTCCGGCGAAGCCGTCGTAGGGATCACGGCGGTTCGGGGTGGCGGGGGGCGTGGGGGTGGTCGGGCTGGTCACGAGGGGAGCTCCTTCGAGACGGAGGGCGGGGGCGCGGCAGCGAGCAGGGCGCGGGTGCAGGGTGTCCGGTCCCGGCCGGGGAACGTCGTGCGCAGCCCGGTGACCTCCCGCAGCGGTATGCCGGTGGGATCCGCGGCGCGAACGCCGGTGCGACGGCGGTCCGGGAGGACGGCCGTCGCACGGGCGGAGCGTGTGCTACTTGGCGCCGAGTCCGGCGTCGGAGACCTCGGGCTGGCCGGCGGCCTTGAGGACCTTGTTCAGGAGCGTCAGGTCGTAGATGCCGCTCAGGTCGGGCTTCTCGATGAGCTTGGCCTTGACGGCCCACTCGGACTGGGTCTTGAGGGTTGCGGCGAGGGGGTCGTTGGTGATGAGGATGCTGGGCCAGGCGGGGTCGATGACCTTGGCGTCGAGGGGCTTGCCGCCTTCGGCGGCGAGCTTGGCGTTCGCGGAGGCCTTGGCCTTGTCCGGGTTGGCGTTGATCCACTCGTTGGTCTTCACGGTTCCCTTGAGCACGGCCTCGACGACGTCGGGGTGCTCCTTGAGGAACTTCTGGGACACGATGATGTTCGTGATCACGAACTTCTTGTCGGGCCACAGGGTGGTTTCGTCGAGGAGGACGGAGCCGCCGTCGGAGACGAGCTTGGAGGCGGTGGGCTCGGGGACCCAGGCGCCGTCGATGGAGCCGGACTTGAAGGCGTCGGGGGTGACCTTGTTGTCGGTGCGGACGACGGAGACGTCGCCCTTGCCGGACTCCGGGTCGACCGTCCAGCCCTTTTCGGCGATCCAGTTGAGGAACGCGACGTCCTGGGTGTTCCCCTTCTGGGGGGTGGCGATCTTCTTGCCCTTGAGGTCGTCCAGGGTCTTGATCTTCGCCGGGTTCACGACCAGCTTGACGCCGCCGGAGGCGGAGCCGGAGATGATCCGCAGGTTGGAGCCCTTGGACTTGACGTAGGCGTTGATCGAGGGGGAGGGGCCGATGAAGCCGATGTCGAGAGAGCCACCGTTGAGGGCTTCGATCTCGGACGGGCCGGCGTTGAAGGACTGCGGCTTGATGGCGGTGGCGCCGAGTTCCTTGGCGATCAGGCCTTCCTGGAGACCGACCAGCGCGGTGGCGTGGGTCAGGTTGGGGAAGTAGCCGATGCGGACCTCGGAGGCGGACAGCTTCTTGCCGGCGTCGGCGGCGACGTTCTCCTTCGCGGGAGCGTCGTCCTTCTTGGCCTCGGAACCGTAGCCGCAGGCGGTGAGCAGCAGGGGGAGCGCAGCGGTCAGGGCGATGGCACGCAGGGTGGTGAGCGGTCTTGCGGCAGACACGGAGGTGTCCTTTCACGGGTGGTGGTCGGGGGAGATGCGGTGATGCGGAGATGGCAAGTACGGGGACGAGGCGGTACGGAGACGGCGGCGCGGAGGCGTCGGCACGTGCGGCAGCCGTTCCCGGCCGTGGGCGGCGGGATCACGGGAGCGCGCGGGCGGTGATGTCGGCCGAGGGGCCGGGCCGGCCGACGGCGAGGGGCTGCTCAGTGCCCCGGCAGTGCCCTGCGCGGGGTACCGGGCCCTGCGGCCGGTGTCAGGAAGGCTGACAGATGGCGCTGGACGTACGGACCAGGTCGATGTGCCGGCGGGAGGTCAGGGACGGGATCCGGCCGGCGCGCTGCAGTGTCTGCACGGCCACCTCACCCCCTGATTCCTAGTTTTCCCACCTGGTTGGTAGGCATATTGGCAGACAGGAAGGCGCGCCCCAAGAGACTGACCACATTCTGGACGGTTGAATCTCGAAATATGAGAAACCGCAGGTGGGGCAGGGGTGGGGTGAGGGTGGGACAGGGGTGCGGCGAGGGCTAGGGATTGGTCCAGGCGTCGGGAGCGCGGGACAGGGCGGACACGTCGGGGGGCAGATCGGACGATGCGACGTCCGCGAGCGTCACGCCGTCGAGGATCTCGCGGACGTTGGCCCGAAGTGCGATCCACAGGGGGAGGAGAGCCTGCGCGGGGCCCGTGTACGTCAGATCGGGCGGGCGAACCCCGCGCACCGAGACGAGCGGTCCGTCCACGACGCGGATGACGTCCGCGATGCTGATCGACTGGGCGGGCTTGGCCAGCCAGTAACCGCCGTTGCCCCCGCGCTGGCTCAGCACGAGACCGCCCCGGCGCATGTCGTTCAAGATGCCTTCGAGGAACTTGTGCGGGATGTCCTGGGCGTCGGCGATGGCCTCGGCCTTCAGCGGCCCGTCATCCTGTGACGCGGCAAGCTGCAGTGCGGCACGTACCGCGTAGTCCGCCCTGGCTGAGATCCGCATGTGGCCATTATCCCGCATGCCTGCGCGCCCGGCGTCCGCCGCGGGTGCGCCGCCGGCCACGGGGCGGGTACGAGCACCCGCCCCGCGGCCGGGGATCAGCACCCCGCGCGGTGCCTCGGGTCAGTGGAAGGCCGCCGCCACCGCACGGTGGGAGCCGTTGAGGTAGTGCTCGCCGATGGAGCGCAGACGGTGCGCGGCAGGGTGGTGGGCCGTCAGGACGCGGGCGTTGCGCCAGAAGCGGTCCAGCCCGGGAGCGTCGGCGAGTTCCAGCACGCGCGCCGTGACGTGCAGGGCGGCCTTCGACGTCACCGTCTCGGCCGTGGCGACCAGGGCGGCGATGCCCGCGGGTTCCTCGGCGTCGAGCTGCGCACCGGTGTCGAGGGCCCGCGCCATCACCTCGGTCGCCCGGTCCACCACGGCGGTGGCCGTCTGGGCGGCGGAGGCGAGTTCCCCGTACGTCAGGAAGAGGTCGGGGTCCGCACCGGGCAGTCGGTATGCGTGGCCGCCCCTGCTGAGGTCGCGCGCTTCGGTGAGGGCGCCCTCGACGATCCCGAGGCCGACGTGGCACAGGGCCAGCCGGAGCACCGGATCGGCGAGCGAGGTGAAGGGAGCGGCCGGCTCCTCGTCGTACGGGCGGCGGCCCAGCACCTGTCCGGGCGTGACGGTGACCCGGTCGAAGGCCACCTCGCCGGCGCCGACCACGCGCTGCCCGAGGCGGTCGTGGGCGGGTTCGATGGTCATGCGCGGAACGCCGGGTGGGATCCGTACGACCAGGACGTCACCGGTCACCGCGCAGACGGCGTCGACCACGATCTGGTCGGCGACGGCCACCGCCGTATCCACGAAACGGCGCCCGCTCAGCACGTAGCCGGTGTTGCGGGGCTGCAGCGTGAGGTCCGGCCCGCCGGTGTCGTCGTCGGGCTCCGGGGTGCGGATGGCGCCGGTCCACAGCCACTGCTCGCGCACCGACTGCTCTTCGAGGTCGGTCGCGTGGTGGTGGTTCGCGTAGAAGCGTCCGCTCCACGCGTGCACGTAGTGGCGGGCCAGTACGTCGCCGACGGAGCTGTCCGCCGTGGAGAGCTTCCGGATGACGGTGCATCCGGTACGCCAGTCCGCTCCCCGGCCCGGCCCGGGCGGGGTGAGGCCGGTCAGCAGACCGGCCTCCCGGAGCCGGGCCACCTCGTCGGTCGGCGGCCTGCCCGCCCGGTCGCGGAAGATGGCGTCCGCGGCGAGATCGTCCGCCACGTCGTCGGCGGTACGCAGGAGCGCCGCCCGGCGCTGCTCGTCGGCGGACCGACGGCCGATGGTGCTCGGTGTCGTCGGCATGGGAGTCACCGACACACCCGGGCGTCGCCGCGTGGCGCTGGGGCTGGGCGGACAGCGGTGCCATGGGGGGTGGCGGTGGTCATGTCGACTACTCCGGAAGATTGTTGGGGCTTCGGCCGGTGGCTCGCCGGGTGGCGCGGGAGGTGCTCGAACCGCGCTTCACCGGATCCCCACCTTTCCCATCGGATTGATAGGGATACTTGCCCGAAGCGGCCTTCCCGGCAAGTGCCTGACCGCATGGCGGACAGTCCGGTCTTGAGATGAGAGATGACGCAAGGTCAGGAGACCCACCGGCCGGCACGGCCGGGGTCGGTGGTCGCCGGAGGTGCGACCGGACGGCTCCTATTCCCTATCTAATTGATAGGAAAGTATTGACGAGGGCCCGTCGGGCACCTCACGATGTGCCCATGCCCCCGTCGCAGCCGTTGCTCGTACGCCGCAGGCACGTTGACCTCCGTCTCGTCGCCAGCGCCGTCTGCCGACCCGTCTAAGGCTTCTCCGGCAGGGCATTTCCACTCCGCGCGCGGGCGATCCGGCCGCCGCTTCGCTCCGTACGCCACCCTCTCCTCCCGGTGGCGGTCCTCCTGGCGTCGACCCCTCTGAGCCACCCCGCCGGATCCGTCATGGATCCGCCCTGCCCTGTCGTGGCCGAACGCCCGGCATCCGTAGTTCACTCCGAGCAGCCGAAGGGGCTCATCATGACCACCGCGCTCCCCGCACCCGCCACCCGCCGCTTCCCGGCCTCCCGACTCCAGCTGGTCGGTGACCATCCGACCGCCGTCCCCGCCGACGGAACGCACGGCGGCCGCATCGGATACCTGGTGTTCTTGCCGGCGAACGTGGACCCGGTGGCGCTGATGAACTCGCACGGTGTGCGCCCGGAGATGCGTCCCCTGGATCCCGGGCCGCAGCGGGCTCCCGATCCGGAACCGGCCTCCCGCCTCGAGCCCGTACGCTCCGGCGACGCCATTCAGGTCGACCGGGAACGCCGGCTGGTCGAGGTCGCCGGCCGCGAACTGGAGCTCACCTACCTGGAGTTCGACCTCCTGTCCCACTTCGTGGCCCACCCGCACACGGTCCACACACGGGAGGCGCTCATCTCGACCATCTGGGGTTACGGGCACGTCGGCGACGGCCGCACCGTCGACGTCCACGTGGCCCGGCTGCGCCGCAAGCTCGGCCCCGCCCACCGGGGCCGCATCTCCACGGTGCGGCGCGTGGGCTACAAGTACGTGCCCGACCACCCGTAGCCTCCGGGGTCCGACAATTTTCCCATACAAGGTCAACATCCACAGAACGGCTTGAAAAACGCAATTACGCTCTGAACGCCTTGACTTGACGGGCAGTTGGGCATAGACCTGTCGTACCGGCCGGGCGAGGGAGAGGCCCGCCGGACCGTACATATGACGGGGATGCCGGACGCCGTGACCGCGCACTGGTCGGCGGGTCCGTCGCCTCATCGGAACCGGCGCTCTGGTTGCCGGTCCACATCAGTCGGGTTCCGTGCGGGCGGCGGACCGACGACATGGCCCCGAGGGCATCAAGACGTGGCAGGTGGGGACGCGCGGACGGTGATACCGGCGCGCGGATGCTGCCGTGCACCGCCCTGGGGCCGTACGCGATGCGCGTACGAGCGAGAGAAGGGGTGGTCGGCATGAGCCGACCCGACATGATGCGAGGACCCACCGGCGGGCAGGTGAGCGAAAGCTCCCGCCGCCAGGCACTCGCCGACTTCATGCATCCGCAGGCACCGATGTCCAACGTCGTCGGCTTCGGCCACGGTGTGAAGTGGACCGGTGGACAGCCGACCGGCGAGCCCGCACTGCTGGTCTTCGTGAACCAGAAGGTGCCCGAGTCGATGCTCCCCGAACGGGACGTCGTGCCGCGGCAGATGGACGACGGCACTCCGACCGACGTGATCGCGGTCGGCCACGTCTTTGCCCAGCGCGCCCAGCAGCCGCGCCGGACGATGATCGAGCAGGACGACCTCGCCTACCGGGCAGACGGCAGCGCACGCGACTGGTCGACGCAGCTCTCGCACGGGCAGCCGATGCTCCAAGAAGGCTCCGGAGTCGGCTTGTTCGAGCCGCAGTTGCTCAGGCGCAGGATGCGGCCGTGTCCATCCGGCTTCTCGGTCGGCAACGTACGGGTGACGGCCGGCACGCTCGGCAGCGTGGTGTACGACTTCCTTCCCGGTGCCTCCACCGACCCGCCGGGCCCGGGGCTCGGCACGCCCGCGAGGTTCTACATCCTCAGCAACAACCACGTGCTGGCGGACTCGAACCAGGCTCCGGCGGGAAGCGCCATCGTCCAGCCGGGCACCTTCGACGGCGGACGGGATCCCGCCGACCGGATCGCGACGCTGGACCGGTTCATCACCCTCCAGTTCGCCCCGCTGATCCCCGTGGAGCGGCACAACAACATCGTGGACGCGGCGCTGGGCGCGGTCGAGTTCCAGGACGCGACCCGGGACCAGTACTTCAGCGGCGTACCGCGGGCCTGGCGGCGCAAGGCCAACGTGGCCGTGGGCGACCTCGTCCGGAAGACCGGCAGGACGACGAACGTCACCTTCGGCCGGATCGTCTCGGTCGACGCGACGATCGACGTGAACTACGGGGCGGCGGGCACCGCGCGCTTCAAGGACCAGATCCTGACGACCAACATCTCCGCGGGCGGCGACTCCGGTTCGCTGGTGACCTCCCAGGACGGTGTCGCGCTGGGTCTGCTCTTCGCCGGATCCCAGGTCATCACCGTGGCCAACCACATCGAGAACGTCCGGACCCTGCTGCGTGTCGAGATCGCCGAGCAACTCGCCTGACAGGAAAGGGTTCCTGACCACCGTCAGCAATCCGGAGAGGACTCTCCGCATGACCGTTCACGCACAGAAGACGTCGAAGGGCCGGCAGACCGGCCGTGAGCACCGCTTCCTGAACTCGCAGGGAGCCGAGGTGAAGACCCGCGACGAAGCCTTCGCGCCGGCCCGGGAGGCATCGGCGCAAGCCGTCTCGACCACCACGAAGCTCCAGCTCCACAACGGCCCGACCACGTTCGACATGGAAGTGACCTACAACCCGAACACCTACCCGTACGTGGTCACGGGCGGCCGGATCACCTCGGGCATCTGCGGCGCTCCGTGGGACATCACGGGCGGCTCCTTCGGGGAGCAGCTGAGACTGGAGGCCAAGCGGTCGGGGCCGGGCTCGTGCGCCGACTCCGTCATCATCGTCGGCGAGTACCAGAACCCGCCGTCCTACCGCGGGACGTACGGCTTCCAGGGCGCCTCGTCCACGTTCAAGCACACGACACGGTACGAGTGCTGACCCTCTGCGAGGAGTGAGAGGGCGCACGGACGGCCCCTGTTCACCCCGGCCCCGGCCGGGTGGGCAGGGGCCGTCCCCGTGCGTAGCGCCGAATGCACCGGCCACCATGTGCCCGGCCACCCCGCATGAATGAACATTCAAACCCCCGGTCAGGGAGCCACCGAGGTTCTGCGCGAGGGGCGGTGACGGTCACTCAGGCGATCTATTCCACTTGCTCCGCCCATTCGGTGACCTCTAGCCTTCGTGATCGATTCAATGACGCAAAACGTGGTCAGGAAACGGACGAACTGGCCAGGTCTCCACGACTCCACGGATAGGGAACAACCGTGACCCTGACCACCGACGCCGTCGGGGAAGCGGCGGCGCCACCACTGTGGAGCAAGAACTTCCGGCTGTACTTCACCGCTCGTCTGGTCTCGCTCCTCGGTGACGCCATGCTGCCGGTGGCACTGATGTACGGCGTCGTGCAACTCGGCTACGGAGCCACCGGAGTGGGCTTCGTCCTGGCCGCGCAGATGCTCCCGTTCGCCGTGCTCATCCTGTTCGGCGGGGTGCTCGCCGACCGCTTCACACCCCGCCGCATGATGATCGGCGCGGACGCCGCGCGCTGCTGCCTCCAGATAGCCGCCGCGACCGCCTTCGGCACCGGGCACGCCCCGCTCTGGCTCCTGCTCCTCCTCGCGGCCGGAAGCGGTACCGCCTCGGCCGCGTTCCAGCCCGGCGTCGCCAGCATCGTTCCCCAGGTGGCGAAGGACCTGCAGCGGGCCAACGCCACCATCCGCATCGCCGAGGCCATCGCCTCGATGGCCGGGCCGACCATCGCCGCGGTCCTGGTCGCGGTGTTCGGCGTAGCCCTGGTCCTCACCATCGACGCGGCGACCTTCGCCGTCAGCGGCGCCTGTCTCCTCCTGCTGCGGCTCGCCCCCGCGCCCACCCCGGACCGCACGACGTCCACCTGGCGCAACCTCCTCGAAGGCTGGCACGAGTTCCGCTCCCGTACCTGGCTGTGGGTGGTCATCCTGGCCTGGGCCGTCAACGGCATCACGACCTTCGGTCCCCTGCGCCCCCTCACCACGCTCCTGGTCGCGAACGAGCACGGGGCCACCGGCCTCGGCCTGGTCTGGACGGCGTTCGGGGCGGGCAACGTCCTGGGCGGTCTGATCGGCATGCGGTTCCGCCCGAAGCGGCCGCTGGCCGCCGGAGCGGTCGCGATGTTCGCCTGGGTCGTCCTCCCCCTCTCCAACGCCCTGGGCCTTCCACTGTGGTCGACGTGCGTGTGCTTCGTGGTGGGCGGGGCCGCCTGGGCGTTCTGGAGCGTCATGTGGGCCACGAGCGTCCAGTCCCAGGTCCCCGCGGCCGTACTGAACCGGGTCTACGCCTACGACGTCGCCGGGTCCCTCATCGCCTTCCCCGTCGGCCAGGCCCTGGCGGGCCCGGTCGCCGAACTCATCGGCGCACGCACGCTGCTGTACGTGTCCACCCTGGTCGCGGTGGTGACCTTCGCGGTGCTGCTGTCGGTCCCGGCGGTCCGCTCCTTGCGGCGGGCGGAGCCGCCGGCGTGACCCGTAGCGAACCGTGCGCCTGAGGACCCGACGGCGCGGACTTCAGGCCCGTCGGGCCGTGACCAGCAGGTACTCCCAGTCCATGGCTCCGTCGACGAGGTGCCGCGCGACCAGGTCGTCGAGGGCCGCGTCGAGGGCGGACACCCGCTCGGGGTCCTCGGACACGAAGCGGTACGTGGCGATGGTCGGCCCGTAGGAGGCCTTGAAGTACTCGCGGAACTCCTCCGGCCGCGCGAACCGGTCCACGCGCAGCGTCTGCCGGCGGGCGTCGAAGTCGATCACCCGGTCCCCGAGCAGGGTGCGCACGTGTTCCGGGTCGCCCCACAGGGGCGGCGGCTGGACACCGGGCGGCGGCGGTGGAGCGTAGGGACGCATCGTCGCGAACATCTGCCCGATGAACCCTTCGGGGGTCCAGTTGATCAGCCCGATGGTGCCGCCCGGCCGGCAGACCCGGACCAGTTCGTCGGCCGTCTCCTGGTGGTGCGGGGCGAACATGACGCCGACGCAGGACATCACCGTGTCGAACTCGCCGTCCGCGAAGGGCAGGGCTTCCGCGTCCGCTTCCCGCCAGTCCAGCCGGGCGCCGCGGGTCTCCGCGAGTCGGCGGCCGGCCTCCAGGAGCTCGGGCGTGAGGTCGGAGGCGATGACCTCGGCGCCGAGGAGGGCCGCGGGGATGGACGCGTTGCCGGAGCCCGCCGCGACGTCGAGGACGCGGTCACCCTGCTCGATGCCGCAGGCCCGGACCAGCTCGCCACCCAGCTCGTTGACCACGTTCGAGGCGACGGAGGGGTAGTCACCCAGCGCCCACATCGCACGGTGCTTCGCCTTCAGGGCATCGGGGGGTGCATTCTCGTTGCTCATGCCTCTATGAGTAGCGTCTGCGCAGGTCCCGGGGAGGACGACGCCGCGGACGAGTACCCCGCCCGGCCCACTCCGCGCTCACCCCTCGGGAGCGGGGGCCGGAGCGCCCGCCACCAGGGCCTCCACCTGCGGCCGCAGCGCGGGCTCCGCGCACAGCGCGAAGTGATCGGTCCGCCGCAGGTCGAACACCCCCCGCACGCCACGCCGCCGCGCATGTGCGACCAGATCGTTGAAGTGCGTCTCGAAGCGCGTGGAGAAATGGATCCGCACCGGCCCCCCGCACACCGACCGCAGCCGCTCGCACCGGCGTACGAACCGCTCGTAGGACCCCACCTCCTCCGCGTCCTCCCACACCTCGCCGGCGTGCCGGCACACCTGCGCCAGGTCCTTCCCGGCGATCCGGTGCAGGTAATCGCAGAAGTTCGCGAAGTCGTCCAGGTCCAGGGTCCCCGCCACGATTCCGCGCAGCGCCGCCGCCGGATCGGACAGGTCCAACCCGGCCAGGGCCCGGGTGACGGGGAGTGTGGAGCGGTTCATGTTCGGATCCAACAACAACACCCCGGCCAGCGCGGGCCGTTGCTCCGGCCGCTCCGCCCACTGCTCGGCCAGGCGCAGGACCGTGTCGGCCCCGTACGAGAACCCCACGAGCACGAGCCGCTTGCCCGGGTGGCGCCGGGCGAGCGCCCTGATGGCGCCCGCGATCAACTCGGTGTGCGTGGCCAGGCCGATCGGCCGGTAGCGCGCGTCCCGCGCCTCCTCCGGATGGTGACCGAAGGCCGTCAGCGCGACGGTGTGCGGCCGGGCCGAGACCATGTACGGGCGGAACTCCGAGGCGTCCGTGCCCAGACCGTGCAGCAGGACCACCAGGTCGCGCGAAGCCGTGGCCCGCTCCAGGTAGCGCAGCCGGCGGCCGAAGACCATGTGGTCCGCCGGCAGGTCCACGTCGAAGTCGTCGGCGCTGATCTCGAAGGAACCCTCGACCACCACCGGCCCCGCGTCCCGGCCGGCCGAACCCGCCCTGCCGCCGCTCCACCGTCCGAGGCCGAAACCGGCGCACGCGGCGAGGAGAGCTGCACCGGCCGGCGCTACGGCGTGCGCCCCGGCCCAGGCGAGTACGGCGCGGGCCTCGTCGGCGTAGATCCCGATCAGGATCCCCAGTGCACCGCCGACCCCGGCCAGGGCCGCGCGCACTCGGGTCACCATGCCCCTGGCCGGGGCGGGGGCCGGGCCCTGCGCCGTCATCCCGCGCCCCGCGGCCCCGCTGACGTCCGCGCCCCTGCCCGTACCCGCACCCTTGCCCGTACCCGCGCCCCTGCCCGTTCCCCCACCCCGTCACCCCGTCTTCCGCGCCGCGGCCCCCGTCGCACCGGTGTCCGCGTCCCTTACCCCCGGGGCGGGCGGGCGAAGCCCTTCCGGTTCCGGGGCCTCGGGCCGGCAGGTCGGCGGGCCGGTCCCGCAGGAGGGGTGCAGGAGGGAGCCACCGCCGTCGCCGGTGTGCAGGTACCCGCTCGGCGAACCGGCCCGTGCGCGAGGGCTCAGTGCGGCTGTCGGGGCGGTGGGGCCATCGCCCACCGGATCGTCCGGGTCAGGGCGTGCCCTGACACGGATACGCAGGTCCCCGCCGGGCCGGTCGCGGGGCGCAGGCCGAGCAGGGCCGGGGCCCACGGGGGCAGCAGGGCGATCGCGTTCGCGGCGAGGAGGGCGTACGGGGCCCGGGCCGGCCGGGGCACCGGCGGATGGCGCAGGAGGAAGCGCGCCGCGTCGAGGGCTTCGGGCGTGGCCCGCAGCTCCGTCCGGTACTGAGCCAGAAGGGCCAGCAGTGATGCCCGGTCGCGTGGTGGGGCCACCACGCCGAGCGCCGTTGCCACGCGCGCCGTGTCGGCGACGTAGGCGTCGTATCCGGCCGCGTTCAACGGGTGTGCTCCGAAGCGCTCGTGCGCACGGAGGAAGCTGTCGACCTCCGCGGCGTGCACCCAGCCCAGCAGGTGGGGATCGGCCGCGCAGTAGGGCTCGCCCGCCGCCGTGGTGCCCCGCACCCGCTCGTGGACCGCCCGGACCCTGTCGACGGCGAGCTGTGCGTCCTGAGCCGTGCCGTAGGTGGTGACGGCCAGGAAGGTGCTGGTGCGCTGGAGCCTGTCCCACGGGTCGCCGCGGAAGCCGGAGTGCGCCGCCACGGCGGCCATGGCGAGCGGGTGCAGGGACTGGAGCAGGAGGGCGCTGAGGCCTCCGATGAACATCGAGGCGTCGCCGTGGACCGTACGGATGGGGCGGTCGGGGCCGAACCACCGGGGTCCGGGTGCCGTGTGGATCCGTGCGCGGTTGGCGGGGCCGGATGGTCCCGCCACCCGGCTGAACAGCGTCGAGCCGAGCCGCGCCCGGAGGTTCCGGTCTCCGGCAGAGGACTTGTCCATGGTGGTGTCCTGCCCGCCCGGAGCACGGTTCAATGCTCCGGGCGGGTCCGGGCGGGTCCGGGCGGGTCCGGGCGGGTCCGGGCGGGTCCGGGCGGGTCCGGGCGGCTCCGGGCCGCTCCGGGGGAGCGCCGGGGGCCGTGACCGCCGGTGGGGTCAGTGCTGATCGTCCTTGTCGGTGGTGCGGCTGAGCGCTCCGGGCCACCACGCGGCCGGGCCGATGTCGCGGACGAGCGCCGGCACCAGGAGGGACCGGACGACGAGCGTGTCGAGGAGCACGCCGAAGGCCACGATGAAGGCGATCTGGAGCATGAACGCCAGCGGGATGACACCGAGCGCGGCGAACGTGGCGGCGAGGACGACACCCGCGGAGGTGATCACGCCACCGGTGGCCACCAGCCCCCTCAGTACGCCCTGGCGCGTGCCGTGCCGAAGGGATTCCTCGCGGACCCGGGTCATCAGGAAGATGTTGTAGTCGACCCCGAGAGCCACCAGGAAGACGAAGCCGTACAGCGGGACGGAGGAGTCGGTGCCGCTGAACCCCAGGAGCTGCTGGAACACGATCGCGGAGATGCCCAGGGTCGCGACGAAGCTGAGGGCGACGGTGGCGACGAGGAGCAGGGGCATCAGCACCGAGCGCAGCAGCCCCGCGAGGATGATCAGGATGATCACGAGGACGACCGGGATGATGAGGGTGCGGTCGTTCTCGGCGGTGCGCTGGGTGTCGTACTGCTGCGCGCTGTAGCCGCCGACGATCGCGTCCGCGTCCGGTACGGCGTGCACCGCCTCACGCAGTCGGACGACGGTCTGCTGCGCCGACCTGCTGTCCGAGGGCGCTTCGAGCGTGGCGTTGAGGCGGACCTTCCCGTCCGCCACGAGCGGGGGGCCGCCCGCCGGTCCCGGTGCGGTGAGGGGGGTGACGGAGGCGACGCCTTCGGTACCCTCGGCCGCCCGCGTGACCTGGTCGATCCGGCCGGCGTCCGCGATCACGATGGCCGGATTGCCCGATCCTCCGGGGAAGTGCTCGCTCAGGGTCTGCTGGGCGGCCACCGACGGGGCGTCGTTCACGAAGATCTCGTCCAGCGGCACGCCCTTGGCGTTGAGCGTGGGTGCGAAGGCGGCGCAGGCCAGGAGGGCGACGAGGCTGAGGGCCCAGACCTTGCGCGGAGCACGGTCCACGAGGGCAGCCACGGTCTTCCAGATTCCGTGGCCGGTGCCGGTTCCGGTGCCCTCGTCGGCGGCGGTGTGGCCGATCTTGGCCGGCCAGTAGGCGGCGCGGCCGAGCAGGACGAGGGCGGCCGGCAGGAAGGTGAGGGTGCTCAACACCGCGCACACGATGCCGATCGCTCCCACGGGACCGAGGGCACGGTTGTTGGTGAGGTCGCTCAGCAGCAGGGCGAGCAGGCCGAGGGCGACGGTGCCCGCGCTCGCCGTGATGGGGCCGACCGACCGGCGCAGGGCCGCCCGTACGGCGGCGAACCGGTCCGAGCGGGCCTGGAGCTCCTCGCGGAAGCGAGCCGTGAGCAGCAGCGCGTAGTCGGTGGCCGCGCCGATCACGAGGATCGAGAGGATGCCCTGCACCTGCCCGTCGACGCGGACGATCCCGCGGTCGGCGAGGACGTAGACGATCGCGCAGGCCAGTCCCAGGGAGAACACGGCCCCGATGATGATCACCACGGGCAGCAGCAGGCTGCGGTAGACCAGCAGGAGGATCAGCAGGACGGCTGCGAGCGCGACGCCCAGCAGGAGTCCGTCGATCCCGGCGAAGGCGTCGGAGAGATCGGCCTGGGTCGCCGCGGGGCCGGCCACCTGCGCGACGGTCCCGGGGACCGTCGCCGCGGCCGCCGCGATCTCCTCCAGCGCGCGGGGCAGCTCCTCGCCGAGGTCGGGCCGGAGCTGTACGACGCCTTGGAGCGCCTGACCGTCGGCGGAGAGGATGGCGGGGGAGGAGGGGCCGGCCACGAGACCGGCGTCGCCGCGCCCCGCGTCGCCGAGCCCGGCCAGGGCCCGTGTGGCGTCTTCCTGTTGCCGGGGGCCCAGCTGTCCGCCCGGAGTCTTCGCGGTCCACACCACGATCGCGGGCAGGCTCTCGTCCTGGCGGAAGGCCTTCTGCGCCTCGACGACCCGGGTGGATTCCGCGCTGCGGGGCAGGAAGGCCGTCTGATCGTTGGTGGCCACCTCGCCGAGCTTGCCCGCGTACGGGCCCAGTCCGCCCCCCACGAGCAGCCAGGCGACGAGCAGGACGACGGGGATCAGCCACCGGGTGGACCGTGGTGAGGCGGACATGGTGCTCCTGTGGATCTATCTCAACAGTTAACAATCTCAATGACTGAAATAGATTAGGCGATCGATCTTTGGAGGACGTCCCGGAGGGCCGCCGCTCGCTCGTACCCCCCGTCTTCCCCCGGAAGGGCCGGTACGGATGCGGGCCGGCCGGGAAATCAGCGTCCCGGAGCCCGCAGGTCGCCGAGTTCCTCGTTCATGGCGGCGAGGAACCTCAGGGCGATCGCGAGTTCCTCCTCGCTGAACCGGTGACGGGCGCTGTCGGTGGCCTCGGCCAGCGGGGTGAAGGAGGAGCGGGCCGCGGCCCTGCCCTGTTCGGCGTAGCGGATGTGGATGACGCGGCGGTCCTCGCTCTCCCTGGAGCGGGTGATGTGGCCGGCGCGCTCCAGCCTGTCGAGGCAGGCCGTGACGGCGCCCGAGGTGAGTCCGAGGTGCTCGCGCAGACGGCCGGGAGTGAGGGGTGCGGCGCTGTCGAGGATGACGGACAGGGCCTGGACGTCCGTGGGGTGGAGCCCTTGGGCGTGCGCGAATCCGTGGACCAGGCGGTTGATCTCCCCGTTCAGCCGCCTCAATTGTACGGCGAACGCATGGAGGCCCACCTCGCCGTTCCCTTCGGGGACACCTCCGCTGGACTTTCGCACATCCGTATTGGCCACCGGGCCAGCGTATAGAAGCATTCCGGCGGGTTCATCGGTCGAAGTCCGCCAGGACTTCGCGGGCGGCCTTGGACCCGGAAGCCAGGGCGCCCTGGAGCGAGCCGGTCGCCCTGTGGTCACCGCAGACGTACCGGTGCGGGCCGAACCTGGTCGTCCGGATCAGCGCAAGGGGCGGGGGCATGGCGGGAAGCGCGTCGCGCACCGTTTGCCGGTTCACCAGCTGCCAGGTGTCCGTGTCGGCTCCGTACGCTTCGGCGAGCGCGGCCCGGACCACTGCCTCCTCCGTGGGATCCGGTGCCCCGAGGACGGAGGTGGCAACGAGTGCGCGGCCGTCGGGGGCGTAGCCGGGGTGCACCTCGCTGAGCACGCAGGTGTTGAGGAACCGGCGCTTCGTGTCGATCACGAGGGTGGGCTCCCGAAGCGGCGAGCGATCGGCGGCGTGGTACAGGGTGGTGACCGTACGGCCGCCGGGCACGCTCAGCCCGGGCAGCAGCCGGACCGCCGCTGCCGCGTTGGTGGCGACGACGACGGCTCGGGCACGGCGTTCGGAACCGTCCGCCAGGGCCACCCCGTCGCCGGTCAGCCGGGCGATCGGGGTTTCGGTGCTGAGAACACCGGGCGGAAGGCGGTCGGCGAGCTGGGCGGGGACCGCTCCGATGCCGTCGGCGGGCAGGCACAGGGTGCCGCGCACCATGCTGCGCCAGACCAGGTGGAAGAACCGGGACGAGGTCTCCAAGCCGTCTTCGAGGAACACCCCGGACAGGAACGGCCTGAAGAAGGTCTCGACCAGATCGGCGGAGAGCCCGGCCTCGGCGAGCGCGGTGAGGGTCGTCCGATCGGGCCGCGCGCGCAGGAGGCGCGGCGGCAGGAGCGCGTCCTGCGCGGTGAGCAATCCGAGCGCGGCGAGGTCACGGGCCGTGGCCAGCCGGCCCGGCAGCAGATCGCGGCTCTCGCGCGGCCGCCGGGTGGGGTCCGTGAAGCGCAGCAGGTTGCCGCCGCCGGTGTGGACGAGCACGCCCGGCGTGAACGGCCTGAGGCGCAGGGGGCGGAGTGCGAGGCGGCGTTTGACTTGCGGGTACGCGGTGTTGAGCACCTGGAAACCACGGTCGGTGACGAAGCCGGAGGAGCGGTCGGTGCGCATGCGCCCGCCGACCGCGTCCGAGGCTTCCACCAGGCTGACGCGCAGGCCTCCGGCCAGCAGGTCCGCGGTGCAGGCGAGACCGGCGGCGCCCGCACCGATCACGATCACGTCCCGGCTGCTTCCCTGTTCCCGCCTCATGCGCGGTCACCTTCGCTTCAGGGTGATGGGGCTGTGGGCAATCGGCCGCGGCCCACGCTACGTCGGGGGGCGGGCCGGTGCGGTGGGGCGCGCCGGAGCGGCAGCAGCTGAGTCGTTCGTCCGCGAGTGCTTCCTCACCGCGGCTTCCGGGTGGGGGACTTGAAGCCGAGTTGCCGAGTCGCCGGATCGCCGGATCGCCGGATCGCCGGATCGCCGGATCGGCGGATCGCCGTCCGACTCCAGGCCGGACCGCGGCCCCGCGGGCATACAATCCCAGCTTCCGAACCGAAGGAGCCATCGCCCGTGATCGTGATAGCCCACCTCAGTGACGTCCACCTCGACGGCGGGGAGCGGGCCGCCGAGCGGACCCGCGTCGTCATGGAGTACCTGGAGGGGCTCCCGTACGAGCTGGACGCGGTGCTGGTGAGCGGGGACATCGCCGATCACGCACGCCCGGAGGAGTACGAGGAGGCGCGCAAGGCCCTCGGTTCCCGCCATCCGCTGGTCGTCTGCCCCGGGAACCACGACGACCGCGCCGCCTTCCGGCGCGGTCTGCTGGGGGAGGAGCGCCCGACCGCGGCCCCGGTCGACCAAGTGCTGCGCGGTGACGGCTTCGTCCTCGCGGTGTGCGATTCGTCCGTGCCCGGTGAACACCGCGGGTACCTGGAGGACTCGACGATCGCCTGGCTGGACGGGGTGCTCACCGACACCCCGCGCGAGGTGCCCGTACTGGTCGCCTTCCACCACCCGCCCGTCCCGCTGCACATCCCTTACGTGGACGGCATCCGGCAGTTCGGCGAGGAGCGGCTGGCGGCGCTGGCCGAGCGGCACCCGCACCTGACGGCGTTCCTGTGCGGGCACACCCACACCGGCGCGGCGACCACCTTCGCGGGGCGGCCGCTACTCGTGGCGCCGGGCGTGGTGTCCACGACGCGGCTCCCGTGGGAGGCGGCGTCCGGGGAAAACGAGTACATCCACGCGGACGAGCCGCCGGCCGTGGCCTTCCACGTGATCGGCGAGGACGGCCGGCTGACGACCCACTACAGGGTGGTCGTGGCCCGCCGGTAGCCGGAGCCGTCGCGGGTGCGGGTGAGGTGCCCGGCGATGACCAGGTACCGCCGCAGTGCCGCGCAGTCCTCGTGGACGGTGAGCAGCAGGCCGTTCACCTCCGGCTCGGTGTACGCGCGGTCCGCCGCGAAGAGGGTCTCGGTGAGGTGGGCGAGCAACTGCTCGCGGCGGGCGGCCTTGCGCGGGATCGCCGTCAGGCGGCCGTCGGCGGCGAAGAGGTCGGTGACGCCGCGTCGGGTGCGCGTGCTGGTCTCTGCGGTGCTTTGTGACATGCCGTGGAGCTTCGCCCGGCGGGTCGGTCCGGGGCAACGGGTTTTCCCACGCGCGAGGTCCGTCGTGCGAGGTCCGGCGCGGGATGTCCGGGGTGCGAGGCCCCGTACGGACAAAAAGTGACGGTCGTTCATCTTACTGAGTGGTAGCACCTGCCAGTACCCTCCCCGTGACCGGTTCCTGCCCCCCACGGAGGAGCACGTATGCGACGCCCCACCACGCGCATGAGAACTGCCGTCGCCACCGCACTCATCGCCCTCGGAGCGGCCCTTCTGACACCGGCCGCCCCGGCGGCCGGCGCTCCCGCGCCGCTCCCGATCGCCATCGCCCCCGCAGGCATTGCCGACTACGCCGACTACTGCGCAGGGCAGTGCGCGGACATCCTGCCGCCCGGCCAGAGCGGCAACGCCACCCTCGCCCAGATCCTCGCCCACAAGGCATTCGGCACGCTGCCCGCCCACACCTCCGACCAACTGGCGCGCTACGACTCCCTGGTGGCCGGCTATCCCGGCCTCACCGACGCCAAGGTCAACGAGTTCTTCAACGACGCCTCCTTCGGCGTCCCGGCCGACCAGGTCGAGTCCACCAGCAGCCCGCGTTCCGACGTCACCATCACCCGGGACAAGAAGAGCGGCGTCCCCCACATCAAGGGCACCACCCGCTACGGGACGTCCTTCGGCGCCGGTTACGCGGCAGCCCAGGACCGGCTCTGGCAGATGGACCTCTTCCGGCACGTCGGCCGGGGCGACCTCACCCCCTTCGCGGGCGGCGCCCTCGCCAACCAGGGCCTGGAGCAGCAGTTCTGGCCGCAGGCCCCGTACACCGAGGCGGACCTCCAGGCCCAGGTTGACCGGATCCGGACCGGGGAGGGCGAGCGCGGGCGGCTCGCGATGGAGGACGCCCAGGCGTACATCGACGGCATCAACGCCTACCGCGTGCAGTCCAAGAACGGCCGCTACTTCCCCGGCGAGTACGTGCTGACCGGGCACATCAACTCGATCACCAACGCCGGGGAGATCCAGCCCTTCAAGCTCACCGACCTGATCGCCCTCGCCTCCGTCGTGGGCGGCCTGTTCGGCGGCGGCGGAGGCGGCGAAGTCCAGGCCGCGCTCTCCCTGCTGTCCGCGCAGCAGACGTACGGCCTGGAGGAGGGGACCCGGGTCTGGGAGTCCTTCCGCCAGCGCGAGGACCCCGAAGCCGTGCTCACCGTCCACGACGGGACGAGCTTCCCCTACACGCAGAAGCCCGCCGACCCGCAGGGCGCGGCGCTGCCCGACGCCGGCTCGGTCACCGCCGAGCAGCTGGTGTACGACCGTACGGGCTCGGCCGCGACGGCGGCCGCGGCCACCCCGCCCAAGCCGTTGAAGCAGAGCATGTCCAACGCCCTGCTCGTCTCCGGCGCGAAGACCGCGAGCGGCCACCCGGTCGCCGTCTTCGGCCCGCAGACCGGCTATCTCGCGCCCCAACTCCTCATGCTCCAGGAGCTCCAGGGCCCGGGCATCAGCGCGCGCGGCGCCTCCTTCGCGGGCGTCAGCATGTACGTACAGCTCGGACGCGGCCAGGACTACGCCTGGAGCGCCACCTCGGCCGGCCAGGACATCACCGACACCTTCGCCGTCGAACTGTGCGAGTCCGGCGGCGGCGCCCCCACCAGGGCGAGCACCTCGTACCTCTACCGCGGCACCTGCACGCCCATGGAGAAGCTGGAACACACCAACACCTGGAAGTCCTCCGTCGCCGACCCCACCCCGGGCGGCTCCTACCGGATGCGGGTCTGGCGCACGAACTACGGCATCGTCACGCACCGCGCGACCATCGCGGGCAAGCCCGTGGCCTACACCGCGCTGCGCTCCACGTACCGCCACGAGGCCGACTCGATCATCGGCTTCCAGATGTTCAACGACCCCTCCTACGTGAAGGACGCCCGCACCTTCCAGGAGGCGGCCCGGCACATCGGCTACGCCTTCAACTGGTTCTACGCCGACTCGCGCGAAGCGGCCTACTACAACAGCGGGTCGAACCCGGTGCGTCCGGCCGGAGTCGACGCGGCGCTGCCCATCCAGGGCAAGCAGGGTTACGAATGGCAGGACTTCGACCCGGCCGCCAACACCGCGGCCTACACCCCGCCGTCAGAGCACCCGCAGTCCATCGGCCAGGACTACTACATCAGTTGGAACAACAAGCAGGCCAAGGGGTACGGTGCGGCCGGCTTCGGGATGGGCTCCGTGCACCGCGGGGACCTCCTCGACCAGCGCGTCAAACCGCTCGTCGCGGCCGGCGGGGTGACCCGGGCCAAGCTCACCCAGGCCATGGCCGACGCGGCCGTCACCGACCTGCGCGCCGAGAACCTGCTGCCCGAGCTGCTGGCCGTGCTCCGCAGCGCGCCCGTCACCGATCCGGCCGTCGGGGCCGCGATCGACAAGCTCGCCGCCTGGCAGGCCGCGGGCACCGAGCGCAAGGAGACCGCACGCGGTTCGAAGACGTACGCGCACGCGGACGCCGTACGGATCATGGACGCCTGGTGGCCGCTGCTCGTGGAGGCCGAGTTCAAGCCCGGCCTCGGGGCGCCGCTCTACGACGCCTTGCGCGCCTCGCTCACCATCGACGAGGCGCCCAACGCGGGCCACGGGCCGACCGGTTCACACGCCGGCTCGGCCTTCCAGTACGGCTGGTGGAGCTACGTGGACAAGGACCTGCGTACGGTGCTCGGCCGCCCGGTGTCCGGACCGCTGGCCCGGACGTACTGCGGGGGCGGCTCGCTCTCCGGATGCCGCGACGCCATGACGGCGACGCTCAAGCAGGCGGCGGCCGCCACCCCCGCCGCCGTGTATCCGGCGGACGGAACCTGCGCCGCGGGCAACCAGTGGTGCGCGGACGCGATCGTGCAGCGCCCGGTGGGCGGCCTGGCCCACCCGCAGATCAACTGGCAGAACCGGCCCACCTATCAGCAGGTGGTGGAGTTCCCCGCCCACCGCTGAGGCCCTCGGCCCTTGAGCGAGAAGGCCCGCCGGCCCCGGAGTGTTCCGGGACCGGCGGGCCTCCTCGCGCGAAGGCGACAGGTCACGCGCCGCGGGGCTGCTCGCGCCGCTTGACCGCCCGCAGGACCACGAACTTCGGCTCGCTCGCGGCGACTTCGCTGTTGCCGAAGAGGCGGCGCAGGTGGGTGTGGTACCCCATGTGACGGTTGGCCACCACCCACAGCTCGCCACCCGGCCGCAGCGCCTTGCGCGACTGCGCGAACATCCGCAGCGCCGTCGCGTCGGTCGTCGCCTGGTGGGAGTGGAAGGGCGGATTGCAGAGCACCAGGTCCACCGAACCGGGCGGCAGCATCGAGACGCCGTCTCCGACGATGAACTCGGCGCGGTCCAGGCGTCCTTGGATGTTGGCACGGTACGTGGCCTCGGCCGAGGCCACCGCCTGGTACGACTCGTCCGTGAAGACGACCTCGGCCTCCGGGTCGGCCACCGCGACAGCCGTGCCGACGATGCCGTTGCCGCAGCCCAGGTCGACGACGCGGGCGCCGTCGGTGTTGGTCGGAATGCTCTGGAGGAAGAAGCGGGTGCCGACGTCGAGGCGGTCCGCGCAGAAGATCCCGGCGTGGTTGACCACGGTCAGCCCGGAGCCCGACCCGGCGTCCTGGTCGACGGTGTAGGTCACCGGCCACGGACCGTCGGTCCGGGGATGCGCGGCTCCGGGGTTCCCGGGCGTGCAGAAGATCAGCCGGGCCTTCTTCTCGGCCAGCGAGGTCTTCGTCGGACCGAGGATCTTCTCGAAGAGCCGCAGGGTGGAGGTGTGGATCTCCTTCACCATGCCGGTGCCGACGACCACGGTGCCCGCGTGCACGTGCGGGGCCACGCGGTAGAGCTGGTCCTCCAGCAGCGCCAGGCTCTTGGGCACCCGCACCAGGAGCACGTCGATCCGCTCGGGCACCGCGTCCTGCGTCGTGAGCAGCGTCACGGTGCTCTTGGCGGTCCCGATGCCGTTGCGGTCCAGATTGGCGGCGGTGGCGGAGCGGGTCAGGCTGGAGTCGGTGATCTGGGTGGGGTGGTGCGCGGCCAGCGCCGTCGTCAGCGCCCCCCAGCGGTCACCGATCACCGTGATCTGCCCGGCGCCGGCCAGATCCACCGGGCCGCGTTCACCCGTACCGGATTCGAGGTGGCGGAGCAGGTACTCGTCGGCGGCGTCCCATGCGAAGAGCCGGTCGCGCGGGTCCTCGGGGAAGCGGGCGAGCTCGTAGGAGCCGAAGGGCGTGGTCAGACGGTTCATATTGACCCCAGGCTAACCGAGGGACACCCCCGGTCCCGCACGGGCGGGGCCGGGAGAGTGGGCGGCGCGTTACACGCCCCCCGCCGAGGCCCCGCCCCGGGGCGGCTCCGCCACCCCTACTCCGGGAAATCCCCGGCCATCGCGGCGGCGATCCGCAGGTACGCAGCCGCCTCGGCGGCCCGGCCCTGGCGCTCCAGCGTCCGCCCGAGCATCAGCTGCGCGTAGTCCTCCACGGGCCAGCGGTCCAGAACGCCGCGGAGCTCGCCCTCGGCCTTGGAAAGCTGCGCGGAGTGGTAGTAGGCGCGGGCCAGCAGCAGCCGCGGAGCCAGCAGCTCGGGGGCCTCGGCCGCCACGCCGTGCAGGACACGGGCGGCGTTCGCGTACTCCTTCGCCTCGAAGAAGAGCCGGCCGCGGTCCCAGCGCTCGGCGGTGGTCCCGTGCTCCAGGTAGCCCTGCTGCGCGTCGATCGCGCCCGTCACGTCCCTCGCGCTGCTCACGTCCATCGGATCCCTTCCTCGCCTTCCTCCGTACGGTCCTGTACCGAGGAAGGCCCTCTCTGCTGCCCTGATCGTCGTTCCGTCGGGCTGCTCAACACGTGGATCCGTACGCACATTCCCCTGACCTCGGCGGCGGCGCCGGGACTAAGTTGTGCGGTATGAGCAATCTCGATCGCCAGCCCGCTCTCTCCACCTGCGGCGGCCGCGGGTTCGTCGTCGCCGAGCCCGTGCGCGAGCTCCTGAGCCCGCGCACCGTCAAACTCGGCGAGTCCACCGAGGTCCGCCGACTCCTGCCGAACCTGGGCCGCCGCATGGTCGGCGCCTGGTGCTTCGTCGACCACTACGGCCCCGACGACATCGCCGACGAGCCCGGCATGGCGGTGGCCCCGCACCCCCACTCGGGCCTCCAGACGGTCAGCTGGCTCCACGAGGGCGAGGTGCTGCACCGCGACAGCGTCGGCAGCCTGGCGACGATCCGCCCGCGCGAGCTCGGCCTGATGACCTCCGGCCGGGGCATCAGCCACTCCGAGGAGAGCCCGCGCCCGCACGCCCGCCTCCTGCACGGCGCGCAGCTGTGGGTGGCCCTCCCGGACGCCCACCGCGACGTGGACCCGCACTTCCAGCACCACGCCGACCTCCCGCAGGTCACCGCCCCGGGCCTGACGGCGACGGTCATCCTGGGCACCCTGGACACGGCGACCTCACCCGGAACCGCGTACAGCCCGATCGTCGGCGCGGACCTGACCCTGGCGTCGGGCACGGAAACCCGCCTCCCGCTGAACCCGGACTTCGAGTACGCGGTCCTGTCCATGTCGGGCGAAGCCCACGTCGACGGCGTCCCGCTCCTCCCGGGCGCCATGCTCTACCTCGGCTGCGGCCGCACGGACCTTCCCTTGCGCGCGGTCTCGGACGCGGGCCTGATGCTGCTGGGCGGAGAGCCGTTCGAGGAGGAGATCGTGATGTTCTGGAACTGGATCGGACGGTCCCAGGAGGACATCGCGGGCTTCCGCGAAGACTGGATGAACGGCACCCGCTACGGCGAGGTCAAGGGCTACGACGGCGCTCCGATTCCGGCTCCGGAACTGCCTCCAACTCGTCTGAAGCCCAGGGGGAGAGTGCGTTGAGCTGCGCCGCTGCTGTCGGGAGTGGATCAGGGTGGAGACTTTCGCTTCGTTCCGGTTTCCGTGGCCCGGTGGACGTCATTAGGGTCTCCCGGCAGCGTTTTTGATCTTGGGGTGCGCCCCGCGTAGGGCAAGGTGTGGCGAGGCCTGGTCGGACGAATGCTGACCCTTTGCTGACGCTACTGGCGAGTAGTGAGATTCTTGACTTGGAAGCTCAGGGGTGTCGTCCAGCAGGGCGACGCCAAGGGGGGGCGCCAGGTCTGGGACCTTCCGGCTGTCATGGACGGTTCTGCGTGAGCTCTCGCCCGAGGCTGAGGTCGGCTTGCGGCCCGTCCCGCAGGCCGGGGCGGGACGCTGTGGACAGTCGACAATGCGCGGTGTTGACGCCGTCGCCGCGACTTGCGGCCAGGACGTGGCTCATGGAACTCGACGACGGGTGGCTCCATCTCAAGGGCGGCGGTCACGCGTCTTGCCGACTGCTTCCAGGATGTGTACGGCTGCGGTCCGGAGCTGGGGCCGCTCTCGCACGAAGCGGCGGACAGCACGTGCAGGTTCGCGGCTGAACCAGTGGAGAGCCGCACCGGGACTGCGCCGCAGAAGAGCGCCTTCATGAACCGTCAGCTCTCCTGTTTTGAGGGAATCCTTGTAGGCGGCATCCCCCCTGCCGAGGTCGAGCATTTCGATGCCGGCGGCAGCAGCCGCCTCGATCATGCGGAGATGGAGAACGAGACCGGGGGAGAACTGGGCGAAACCCCGGTCGTAGGCGGGGAACCAGTACGACAGCACGGTGCGTGAGCGCAGCCCGAAGTGCGCGGCGACAGGCCTGTCGCCTGCGTAGAGCACCGATAGCAGGCCCGAACAGTCGGGTGTGTCCGTGCTGGCCAGGTTGCTCACCAGGTTGTTGATCCAATTCTGGGCGAATCGGTCGCGCCGGCCTGTACGGCGGTACTGGGCGGATTTCCATTCCATCAGCGTCCGCAAGGCCGCCGGATCTCGTTCGTCGAACACGAACCTCAGCGGCCCGACCCGGCGTCCCAGCCGGCGGTCCTGTGCCAGGGTCGACTTCAGGAACGTGCGGGAGCGTGATCGGAGCAGGTTCTCGTAGTGGGTGTAGCCGCCGCTGAGATCGATGACGGGGGAGGCGAATCGCCCTGTGGCGAACGGCAGGAACAGGTCCTGGCCGCTTTCGAGATGGTTGAACTCCCAGACGCTCAGGGAGCTGGCGCGCAGGAGTTGGTGCGGATCCACGTGCACGTCGGGGTGCAGGACGGCGCCTTGGCAGTCGGAAACGCCCAGGCCGATCGCACGGCCGCGGCCCCACCGGCCCCGCTCGAAGGGGAAGAAGCCGGCGGGCTCGCCGTCTTGGCGCACGACCGCCACCCTGGCGCCCGGCCGGACACGGCCGACCCTCTGGCAGAACTCAGGGCTCATGAAGGGATTGGCGACGGGCGCCGTCCTGGCCCGCAGCGCGCTCCACAACTGCAGGTCTGTCGGGCTCATGTCGGCAGGGTGCAGCACGTCGATGCGTTGAGTGGGCACGTCGGCTCCTGGTTCATTGGATTGCTCGCGGGGCTGTGGGCCGACCCGCCCACACGAGTAGTGGGTTGCGGACGGGCCGGGCACAACCGCCGCACGGGCATGGCCCCGGCCTGCGTCAGCGGCCCGCGCGGGGTCCCCCTCCGGCTGCCCTGCTCGATGGCGAAGTGGCGTCGAGGCGCGTGGGCTCCAATGGCCTCGCGACTGCCGAAGTGTCGGACAGCTGCAGGCGGCGACGCCGAGGCCGACCGCGGCGCACCACCGTGTTGGCCAGGAGGGCTTCGCCAGAGGGCGCACCTGTCTGAACGCTTCGAGAGCCGACGAACGGCCGTGGATCCCGAGTGCCGTTCGGGGTGATCCAGGGGACGAAGAGAGCGCGCAGACGTACGGCAAGGGGAGCCAGCTCGCCTTGCACCGAGCTCCCACGCCGCGGGCAGGCGGCACTCAGGTCGGTGGTCAGTGAACTTCTCCCTCCGGCTCGCGGCAAGGCTGTGGCGAACACGACGGTGAAAGAAGAAGGAGCACGCACTCATGACCGTACCCATACTGGTCGAGAGGGTGTGTGCGGCGGCCTGGAACAAGGAGGCTGGTGTATCCGAACCTTCGCTCTAAGCCGCCTTCTAAGGGATTAGCCTGGGCGGCGTAGCCCCAGGCGTCGTGCATCACGATGTGATGTTGTGGTTCAGGCGGAACTAGGTTTCCGGGGTCGTAGCGGCGCTTCAGGGACCGGAGCCGGTCGTGGTTCTGCCCGTAGTTGGCGGGCACCCAGTGCTGGGCCGCCGGCGCCCTGGCCAACCTGACGCTGATGCGGGGCAAGCCCGGTGCCAACGGGTCGGCGGTGGAGGGGGGCCGCCGCAGGGGCGGAGAGGTCCGAACGGCTTGGCCAGCTGCTCGACAAGAACTGACGGAGGGAAACAGCGGTGCATCCTCGCTCCGGTCAGGCGGCGACGGTCTGACGTCCTCCCCCGATCTGGGCGGGTGACAGACGGCCCGTCCGGTGCAGGACGTAGAGCGCGACTGCGCAGGCCAGGCCGAGCAACCCCAGCGCCACCCATGGCAGTGTCGGCACTCCGGCATCGTGCGCGAAGTCCGGTGCCACGCCTGTCAGGAGGTTGCCGACCGTGATGCCGATTCCGCAGATGGTGTTGTACGGGCCGTAGTGCGTGGCCACGAGACTGCCCCTGCTTGAGCCCCCTCTCCAAGCCCGACCGCTCCAAGGCCGCACCGCCCTTGTCACGGGCGGGGTCACCGACATCGGCGCCGAGATCGGGCGCACGCTCGCGACAGCCGGAGCGACCGTCGCGGTGAACCACCTTGGCCAAGTCCCCGACGCCCACGCCCTCCACGCCGCCTTCGAGCGCGACGGCAGCCCCGGCATCGCAGTGAACGCCGACCTGACCGATACCGACGCCGTCCAGAGCATGGCCGATCTCGTCCGCGCCGAGATCGGGCCCATCGGCATCCTGGTGAACAACGCAGGCTCTCACCCTCGCGTCCCCTGGCAGGACACCGACGAAGCCGCCTGGAGCTACTGCCTCGACGTGAACCTCACCGCCCACTACCGCACCTGCCACGCCCTGACCCCCGGCATGATCGAACGCCGTCCACGTCGATGGCGGCCGGCTGCTCCACTGAGACCACCAACAAGCAAGGAGACAGACCGAAATGAAGGAACGAGTCCGCGCCGTCCTCGTCACCGCTGACGACACGATGCTGGTCATCCGCCGTACCAAGCCCGACATCCCTGAGTACTGGGTGCTCCCCGGCGGGGGCGTCGAGCACGGCGACGGGTCTCGCGAGGCTGCCCTCCACCGGGAGATCCACGAGGAGATCGCAGGGAAGGCCGACATCATCCGGCTCCTCCACACGATGGAGTCCGACGGTGAGCGCCAGCTCTTCTACCTCGCCCGCATCGCGACGTGGTCCTTCGAGGACCGCACCGGGCCGGAGTTCAGGGCCGAGGGACGCGGCGCGTATGCCCTGGAGGAAGTCCCGCTGACCGTGGAGGGCCTCGACGGCATCGACCTCAAGCCCGAGGAGATCGCCCACGTCCTCCGAGGCGCCATCGGCGCCGGCACCCTTCAGGTAGGGGCCTAGAAGTAGCCGCTCGTCTTTGTGGACCTTCCGTCGGGACCAACGCCGAGGTGTCGGCTCCGACGGCGTGCTGCGGCTGCCACTCCTCGATGTTCAGTAGCGGGGAGAGGCCTTAGGGCTGAGGCGGAGGACGGAGGGTCCGGCATCTGTGCAGCTGAGGCCTCCGAAGCGCTGGCTCCGCGCCCTCGACCCACACCGTCGGAACTGAAGCTCGGCCATCAGCCGATCGGTCTCCTTTCGGGCCGGCACCAGCAGCGGATCCTCGTTGCATGCGTGGAGCCCGACGATCTTCGACAGGAAGAAGAGCGACATCGGCTTCCCGTCCCGGCTCTCCAAGTCCGCACGCCGTTCCTGCTGGACGCGGTCCGCGAGCGCCGGGACGGCAAGCGCGTTGCCCCACAGCGTTGCGGCTTCCAATCCCCGTGGAGCCGTACCCCAGTCCTCCCAGTCGATGATCGAGAAATCTGGTCCCATCACGTTGGCCCAGGTCAGATCCGCATGAGCCGGTACCCATCGCTCGATCCGCGTATCGGTGATGCTGGGGAAGACCTCCCCGAGGGTCGCGGTCACCTTCCCCTGTGTGATCGTCACGGTTGTGTGATCGTCACGGTGTCCGGTGTCGCGATCCGTGGCGCCTGCCGTGCGGCAAGGGCGTCCAGCGAAGAGGTCAGCGCCTCCCACCACGAATCCGGCAGGCCCGGGTCTTCGAACACCAGGGCCCCCTTGCCGACTGGTGGCGCCGCAATCAGCTGAAGCCGATCGAGTGGCGGTGACCCTTCCATGATCGTGCGGCGGGGCCGTCCAGAACACCGAATTGCGGCGCGCCCTCACTTGCAGAAGGTCTCCTTCGCCACGGCCGCACCCTTGGTCCAGCCGTCCGAGAACGCCTTGTTCGCCGAGGCTGGGGGCCTGGCGTCGCAGTTGTCGGCCACGGCGTCCCAGCCCGCGGTCAGCCCGGCCTTGTAGGTGGTGCCCGGCGTGGTGGAGGGCTTGGCACCGCCGGTGCACGGCGTGGTGCTCCCTGCCTGCGTCACCGCGTACCTGTCGTCGGGCTTGCTCCCGATCGTGAAGGCCCCGCCGTCGGGAACGTTGAAAGTCGTCGGCGCCGCACCCGGCGAGGACAACAGGGCCTGGCCCTGCGCGAACCCCTCGCCCGAGAGGCTGACCCGCCCCGCCGGGTCCGCGGCGGACACGGTGCAGGTGGCGGCGGGCGCCGCAGCGGGAAGTGCGGTCGCCGTCGGCGCCGCGGCGAATGCAGAGATCCCCAGTGCGATCAGAGCGGCGGTGATGTGCGGGCGTCGGTGCATGGTGCTACTCCTCGTCAGGGGTCCTGACGCGCACGATCGGGCACTGTGCCTGCCCGCGCGTCGACGCGCCGCAGTCACTCCATGGTCCCCCGCGGGGGTGGGGGTGTCGACCGCAGGGGGGACCGGCCGGTGATGGCGTACGGGGCATCCGGGCTGGTCAGAGGTCCAGGATGACGGCGTAGGCGAGGAAGAACAGGGCATAAGCCAGGACCATCAGACGATGACCACGAGCGGCCCAATGCCCCAGCCTCGGGTGAGGGGACGGTACGGGCCGGCCCCCGAGCCGGTGCGCCAAGGGGGTCGGGCGGTCACACGAACCCGCGGAAACGGCGGTTTCCCCCACCGGAGCCCGGCTGTACGTCAGCCACCCCAACGGCGCGCACGGGGTATCCGTCATCGACCTCGCCACCCACTCCGTCTCCGCGACCATCGACAGTCCCGAAGGCGCGCTCATCGGAATCGACCTGGGCTCGGTGCCGGGGACCTCAAAGGTGTCCTGCCCGGCCGGCAGCGTGCTGACGGGCGGCGGCTTCGAATCCACCGGTCCCGCACCGGATCAGCTCGTCAGCAGGCCGGTACCCGGCACCAACGACTGGGAGGTGAACGGGCAGAACAGGACGCGGGACGACGTCACCCGTGGATACCCGTGGATACCCGTGGATACCCGTGGATCCGCCTCCGCAGTGCGACGAATGCGCCGAGGGGCGGCCATGGGACGAATCGTGCGAGCCACACCCCGGAGAGCCTCCGATTCCTCCCGGACACCCCGGACACCCCGGACCTCCCGGACCGGCTGGAGCCCCGGTCCCACGGAGCGGTTGCTGCTGACGGTCGGGCCGTTGGGGGGCGACGACCGTACCGAACCGTGACGTGAGCCGTCGGCGCCGTGCGTGTCAGCCGTGGCGCGGAGACCCCAGCAGGCCTTCCGGGACGTACTCCGAGTGAGCGTCGGCCCCCGCCGCCGGGTCGGCGGGCCAGTCGAGAGGAGGGTGTTCGGGCCGGCGCGGCAGCGGCACGGGCTCGGCGCTTCCGAGTCGCCGGGCGACGTCCTCGCGCAGCTTCGGCAGCAGCGCGTAGAGCGTGTCACCGGGACACGCGGTGCTGTTGAAGTCCCGGTGCCCGTAGATCTCGGAGGCCGGCACGTCGTACTGGCGGCACACGCGGGCGCACAGGTCGGCGAGGACGGAGAACTGCGCCGGCGGAGGCTGCACCGTCATGTAGGTGCCCTCGTTCTCGATGCCGATGGCCACGTCGTTCTGGCCGACGCAGTGGGCGCCGCGTACCGTCCGGGCCCCGGCGTCCAGCGCGGCGAGGCTGTGGTGCCGCCCCTCCAGGACGAAGGCACCCCTGCTGATGGTGAAGTGCTGGCCGGTGTCGATCCAGCCCTGCATGTCCATGTGGTACGTCTGGATGGCACGGGCGAGTCTGAGGGCCCGCTCCCGCGAGTAGTCCGTGACGTTGGCCGTGGCCGTGTGGTGGATGATGATCTTCTCGGGCCGCGAGGCGAGCAGTACGACGGGTTCGGACGCCTCGCGGGCGCCCCAGCCGGCGCAGTCGGTGATCTCGGGTGCCGGGTGGTCGTCGCGGCGCTGGAATGCCCGGGGACCGGTGGAGGCCCTGGCCGGGGAGGCGGCGGCGGTGGGCAGGATGGAGGCGGCTCCGACCGCGAGCGCGGCGGATACCAGAGCCCTGCGGGTGAGCCGGGAGTGCGGTGTGAATGTCATGGAGCAGCCGTTCCGGTGGGGGGAGACGTCCCATGGAACGAGGCGTGCCCCCCGGGGGGCACGCAGGCGCTCCGGGGACGCGGTCCGTTGGCCCTTTGGGGGGACGGCGAGTCGGCCGCACGGTGTAGGGCGGCTCCGCTGCCCGGTCGGCCGGGCCACGGCCGACGCAGGCCTCGGCCCGGCCCGGGGCCCGGAGTCGTCACCGGTGGCCGCGGTGCCGCGGAGGCTCACACCCGGCCGGCACTGACGACGTCCGGCGCCAGACCGGCACAGCTCAGTCCGTAGGGTGAGGGTCCGGCGGGTGACGGATTCGCGGCTCGCGGTCCGGTCGCCGCCGCTTCTCAGGGGCCTTTGTTGAGTTCCGCGACGATCGAGGCGGGGGTGTGTCCGCTGCCGTCGGACAGGCGGTGGAAGTCGACGGAGACGAAGTTCGGAGTGCGGCCCCCGCTGGCGGTCCGGCACTGCTCCGCGATGCGGTTCCTGAGCTTGGCCCCGTTGTCCAGGGACGCGGTGAGGACCGTGGGCACGTTGCGGTGGTGGCTCATCGTGAACAGCCGCCGGAATCCGGGTTCCTGCCGGTCCAGGGGCACGTCGGGCCAGCGGGTGACGCACGCGAGGTCGTCGCCCAGGTCGCCGAGGCTCCAGTAGTTGCTCACGGTCCAGGACTTGTCGTACATGACGCCCAAGTGCTCGCGGTCGGACCGGTCCGAGAAGACGATCAGACGCTTGCCGGTGGTGACGAGGTCGGCCACCTTCGGCCAGCCCTGCTGCCGTACGCCCCACTCGTCGGGCCGGAACAGCAGCGGGTCGATCCCGCGGACCCTGCCGAGTGACTGCCGGAGTTGCTCGGCGCTGACGTAATCCTCGAGGAAGACGGTCACCACCTCCTGCGGATGGGAGGCCAGGAAGTCGACCACTGTCTGCATGGTGCCGTGGAAGGACTGCCTCGGGAGCGCGTACGTGACTCCGGCGAAGGTCTTGCATTCGCCGTGGCACAGGTAGACGTCGCTCGGGTAGCAGTCGCTGCCGAAGCACAACCAGGTGCTGCGCTCGTACCAGTGCGTGTCCAGGCTCAGGGGACGCCTCAGGCCGTCCACCGACACCCATCGGTGCCTCTACGGGGCCTTCCCCTCCATCGGCGGCGTCACCCACACGCACTCGACGCACGCCGTCGCCTTCGCTCAGGCGCGCCGCCCGATCCCCGTACAGGCGGCGCTGGAGAACGCCATCGTCTGCGAGGCCGTGGCGGAGATGGCGCTGCACACGCTGGCGCTGGGGTCCCGCCTCGGGGAAGCCTCCGAACCGCCGAAGCACCTGCTGGAGCGGCACTTCACCCGTAAGCACGGACCGGACGCCTACTACGGCAACGTCCCTCACGCCCCGGGTGTCTGAAACGCGGCCTGGTCTCGGGGAAAGGTCCCTCAACCGCCTTTTCGGAAAGGCGCCTTGACGTTCCCGCCGGGCGCCTGGCTTGATTGGGAGCGCTCCCACTCCAAGCCGCCCCCCGAGGAAGGCTTCACCGTGCCTCCTGTCACCTCCGCCCGCGGCGTGCCACGTCGCGCGGCCGCTGCGCTCGCCGGCCTCGCGCTGGCCGTCGGCGGCCTGTCCACGGCAGCCCTGACCGTTCCGGTCGCGGCTGCCGCCACCGTGGCGGCCGCTGCCGACACGCCTGTACGGGTCAACCAGCTCGGCTACCTGCCCGACGGCCCCAAGCGGGCCACCGTGGCCAGCTCCGCGACCGCCCCGCTCGCCTGGCAACTGCGCGACGCCTCCGGCACGGTGGCCGCCTCGGGCGTCACCACGGTGCGCGGGGCCGATCAGGCGTCCGGCCAGTCCACGCACCTGGTGGACTTCGGTGCGTACACCGGCACAGGGGCTGGCTTCACCCTGGTCGTCGACGGCCGGACCAGCCACCCCTTCGACGTCTCCGCTTCGCTGTACGACGGACTGCGCGCCGACAGCATGTCGTTCTTCTACCAGCAGCGCAGCGGAATCGCGATCGACGCCGCCCTGGCGGGCGGCAGCGCCTACGCCCGCCCCGCCGGGCACCTGGGCGTCGCCCCGAACAAGGGCGACACCAGCGTCCCCTGCCAGGCCGGGGTGTGCGACTACCAACTGGACGTGCGCGGCGGCTGGTACGACGCGGGCGATCAAGGCAAGTACGTGGTCAACGGGGGCATTTCCGTCTGGGAAATGGTCAACTCCTTTGAACGAGCAGGCCGTTCGGGCGGCGACGCGGCGCTCGGAGGTGCGACGCTGCGGGTGCCGGAGCGTGGCAACGGGACGCCGGACGTGCTGGACGAGGCCCGCTGGGAACTGGAGTTCCTGCTGCGGATGCAGGTTCCCGCGGGAAAGCCGATGGCCGGGATGGCCTTCCACAAGATGCACGACGCCAAGTGGACCGCTCTGCCGACCCGGCCCGAACTCGATGCCGAGCAGCGTGAGCTGCACAAGCCGTCGACCGCCGCGACGCTGAACCTGGCGGCCTCGGCCGCACAGTGTGCACGGGTGTACGCGCCGTACGACGCCGCGTTCGCCGCGCGCTGCCTGGACGCGGCCCGCCGCGCCTGGACGGCTGCCAAGGCCAACCCGAACGTGCTTGCTCTCGCGACCGACAACACCGGCGGAGGTGCGTACGAGGACGCAGACGTCTCCGACGAGTTCTACTGGGCGGCGGCGGAACTCCTGGCCACCACCGGCGAGTCACAGTACCGGGACTCCGTCACCTCCTCTGCGCACCACACCAAGCCCGTCGACGGGTTCTGGTGGGGCGGCACCGCGACGCTCGGCCGGATCACCCTCGCCACCGTCCCCGGGGCGGCCCTGCCCGCCGCAGACGTGGCCCGGCTGCGCGGCCTGCTGACCACGGCCGCCGATGGCCACCTGACCACCATGGCCGGACAGGGCTACGCGGTGCCGCTTCCCGCCACCGCGTACGTCTGGGGCTCCAACAGCTCCGTCACCAACAACGCGATGGTGCTGGCCGTCGCATACGAGCTCACCGGGCAACAACGCTACCGGGCCGGAGCATTGGAGTCCCTGGACTACCTGCTCGGCCGAAACGCACTCGACCTCTCCTACGTCACCGGCTACGGCGACCGCTACGCCGAGAACCAGCACCACCGGTTCTGGGCGCACCAGAACGACGCCTCGCTGCCGCACCCGCCGGCCGGTTCCTTCGCGGGCGGGCCGAACGCGGGGCTGGAGGACCCGGTGGCCAAGGAGAAGCTCGCGGGCTGCGCACCGGCGGCGTGCTACGTGGACGACATCGGCTCGTACTCCACCAACGAGGTGGCCATCAACTGGAACGCCTCGCTGGCCTGGCTGGCGGCCTTCGCGGCCGAGCGGCGCGGCGCTCCGGCGGTGCCCGTGGTCCAGGTCGCACCGGCGGCCGTGACGGTCGCGGAGGGCGGCTCGGCACGGGTGGGCGTGCGGCTTTCGGCAGCGCCCGCGCAGAACGTGACGGTGACGGTGGCCCGGAGCACGGGCGACGAGGATCTGTCGGCAGCCGCGACCCTGGTGTTCACCCCGGCCGACTGGGCGACGGCGCAGCAGGTTTCGGTCCTCGCCGCGCAGGACCCCGACGCGTCGTCGGGCAGCGCGACGTTCGCGGTCGGTGGTCCTGGCGTGCAGTCGGCGACGTTCACGGCGGCGGAGGCGGACGACGACGCTTCGGCGGCCTCTTGCGCGGTGGCGTACCGGATCGACAACGCCTGGGGCAACGGCTTCACGGCGACGGTGACGGTGAAGAACACCGGAACCTCGGCGGTGTCCGGGTGGACCGTCGGCTGGAGCTTCGCAGGTGACCAGCGGATCACCAACGCCTGGAACGCCACGGTGAGCCAGTCGGGCAGCACGGTCACCGCCCGGGACACCGGGTGGAACGCAACACTGGCACCCGGCGGCAGCGTGAGCTTCGGCTTCCAGGCGACGTACTCGGGTACCAACGCGATGCCGGCGCGCTACACGCTCAACGGAGCGCTCTGCTCCTGAACGATCGTCACGTCCCGTCCACCCGGCGATGGACGACGGAGTGGAGCCAGGATCGTCCTGGCTCCACTCCACGGCGGGTCGTCAGGTACGGGTCCAGCGCTGGTTGCTGCCGCCCGAGCAGGAGTAGAGCTGGATCAGGGTGCCGGTGCCGGTGCCGGCGGCGTCCGGACACTTGTCGCCGTAGACAGGTTCAAGTCGGCGGGCTTGCGGCTGATGGCGAGGGGCTGGGCCGGCTCGCCGGGCTCGAGGTTCTCCGCTCCGACGATCCTGCTCTCTACGACCTTGCCGGTGGCATCCGTGAAGTCCACTTGGACGGCGTACGACGCCGTCTTGTCCGTACGGTTGGTGATGCTGACGATGAGCGCCAGAGGCCTCGAAGGCGGAAGCGGCGGCAGACGCGGACGAGGCCGCAGCCGACGCCGACGCGAGTGCGGAGGCCGCGGCCGAACTCATCGGGGCAGGTGGCATGCCGGAGAAGGAAGCCGTGTCAGGCGGGGTCGGCCGGGGGCTGAACGTCCTGGTCGACTGATCTCCCGCACTCGTACTGCACGATGCCAGCACGGCCACCCCCGAAACCATGGTGACCAGCGTCAGCGCGAAAGCCGTCACACCCCGCCCAGCCGGTGAGTGCTTCCCGGACCCGGTCACAGGGCTTCCTTCCACGCTGACGGGTCGATGTCGGCATCGCCTCATGTTCGATGCCGTCCTCGCCTGCCGCGACCGGGGTCGAGCGACCGGGTTGGCGCTGCCGCCAGGCACTGCGCCGCAAGGTCCGGGCCTCGTTCGACCCGGCTGCACGCCTCCGCGCCTGCAAAGCCTGACCGCAAGGGGGCATAGCGCACCTACGGCTGAGAGCCCGCGAGCTGCTCGGCCAGTTCGCTCTCCTCAGCGGCGTCGAGCGAAGTCTTCAAAACCGTGCCACCGTGCTGCCGCATGGCCTCGGAGAACCTCTCCTCCGACACGATCAGGCCCATGATCGCCACGGCCGCCGACCCAGGATTGAGGAGATCTTGAACGCGTCGGCGGAATTCCTCATCGACACCCGACTTTCCGAGCTTCCCCAGCAGTCCGCCGACCGCCGCGCCGGCAACGAACCCGACCCCGGGCAGAAGGAACAGCACGCCGAAGACGATGCCCCACACCGCCCCGGCCGCGGCCGACGGACCGATGAGACGGCTCGGCGTGTCCACGTGGGTCTCGCCCTGCGCATCCACCGACACCACCGCCAGCCCGCTCACGCTGACGACGTGATCCCGGTGAAGCTCCTGCACGGTGGCGTAGGCCAGCCGAGCCGTCTCGGGATCGTCGTATCCGATCACCATCAGCTCCGACATGAACGCCTCCCGGTGTGGTGTGGCGACAGGGCCTGAACGCACGCTATGCCTCCGTGGGGGCTTCAGCATCCCGTCACCGCCGCGTGCGCCGGGCGACGAGCTCAGCCCCGGCTCTCCGGCACTCGGAAATGCGGGAACACGGGGAGACGTCGTGGTCCGGAATGCCGATGGATGGCCGCCGTGACACGCTGAAACAGGGGATCACGCCGATCCCGGCACACGAGGTCGGCCGGCTCTGCTACCCATGGAGACCGAAATGGCCAGTGACGCCAGCAGACCCCGAGCAGGCAACTCGCACCCGAGTCCCTGGCACGCGCCCGTATCCGGCACCACTGTCATGGCAGCAGCCTTGATGATCTTCGGTGGAGCGATGGCGATCTTCGAAGGGATCGCGGCCATCACCAAGGACACCGTGTTCCTTGCGACGCGGCACTACATCTTCGAGTTCAGCCTGGCGGGCTGGGGCTGGATCCACCTCATCCTGGGCATCGTCCTCGTCTTCGCCGGCTGCGCCGTCATCAGCGGAGCCCTGTGGGCGCGCTTCTTCGGTGTCTCCATCGCCGGGCTGGGTGCGATCGCCAACTTCCTGTGGCTGCCGTACTACCCCCTGTGGGCCCTGGTGCTCATCGCCATCAACATCCTCGTCATCTGGGCGCTGTGCACGGGTATGCACCGAGAGGCGGACGAGGGCCTGACTGCCTGACCCGGCCGTACGCGACGACCAGCCCCCCGCACCCCACCGCCGGGCGGCCCGGCGGATTCGACGGGCCGCGCGGCGACGGTGCCCGGCCCGTCAGAAGGAGACGGCGTCGCGGATGAGGGGGCAGGTCATGCAGTGTCCGCCACCGCGCCCGCGCCCGAGTTCGGCACCGACGATGGTGATGACCTCGACACCGGCCTTGCGCAGCAGCGTGTTCGTTTGCGTGTTGCGGTCGTACGTGAAGACCACGCCGGGCTCCAGGGCGACCGCGTTGTTGCCGCTGTCCCACTGCTGGCGCTCGGAGGCGTACGCGTCCCCGCCGGTCTCGATGACCGTCAGCCGGGGCAGCCCGAGGCCCTTGGCCACGACGTCGACGAACGGGCTCGATCCCTCGTCCGTGATCTCGACGCCCACGGGCTTGTCGCTCGGGCGCAGGGAGAAGGTGTGCACCGCGTCCATGATCTTGGGATAGAGGGTGACGATGTCGCGGTCGGCGAACGTGAAGACGGTGTCGAGGTGCATGGCGGCCCGCAGCTTGGGCATGCCCGCGACGATGACGTGCTGGGCGGCGCCGTTCTTGAACAGGGAGGCGGCGACTTGGGTGATGGCCTGGCGGGAGGTGCGTTCGCTCATGCCCATCAGTACGACGCCGTTGCCGACCGGCATGATGTCGCCGCCCTCGAACGTGGCCTGTCCCCAGTTCTGTTCGGGGTCGCCCCACCATACGGTGGAGGCCTTGAAGTCGGGGTGGAAGGTGTAGATCGCCTTCATCAGGAGGGTTTCGTCGTGCCGGGCAGGCCAGTACAGCGGGTTGAGCGTGACGCCGCCGTAGAGCCAGCAGGTGGTGTCGCGGGTGTAGAGGGTGTTGGGAAGGGGCGGCATCAGGTACTCCCGCGCACCGGTCGCCTCGCGAGCGAGCGCCACGTAGCCGGACCGGAAGTCGTCCGGCAGGTCGGCGGTCGACAACCCGCCGATCAGGAAGTCGGCCAGCTCACGCGGGGCGAGGGTCTCCAAGAAGGCCCTGGTGCCGTCGAGGAGGCCGAGGCCGACCTCGTTGGCGGTGATCTTCCGGTCGAGGAGCCAGGACCTGGCCTCGGCCATGGCCATGGTCTCGGCGAGCAGGTCGTGCAGCTCGACGACCTCGACTCCGCGCTGGGTGAGCTTGTTGACGAAGTCCGCGTGATCGCGCTGGGCGTTCTCCACCCACATGACGTCGTCGAAAAGCAGGTCGTCCGCATTGGTGGGGGTCAAGCGGCGGTGCGCGAGCCCGGGTGCGCAGACCAGGACCTTGCGGAGCCTGCCGACCTCGGAGTGGACGCCGAAGGCGGGCCGGGGGGTGCTGTCGGTGCTCAACGCGTTGCGCCTTTCGTTGGATGAACCGGGGTCGGGCAACCCGATCGGGGATCAGGCGACCTGATCGGGGATCAGGCGACCCGATCGGGGATCGGGGGGTCAGGTACGGATCACAGCTCGATCCAGCCCACGGCCAGAGCGAGCACTCCCACGAGAGCGCCGGCGATGGAGACGGCACAGATGACGGCCTCGCCGGGGGAGAACGGGCGCCGGTTCTGCTCCCGCCGCGCCTTGACGAACAGGAACGTCGCCGGGGCGTAGAGGATGAAGGAGACCAGGACCAGCTTGAGTCCGGCGGCGAAGAGCAGGAACGCCGTGTACAGCGTGGCGACCACCGCGATCACCAGCTCTCCGCGCGTGCTCCGCCCGACGGTCTCCTCGCGGCCCGGCCCGGAGGCGACCTTCACGGCGAAGGCCGCGGCGAGCAGGAAGGGGATCAGGCTCAGCGCGCTGGTGAGGTCGAGCGCGAAGTTGAACGCGTCCTCGGAGAACATCGTGACGACCAGGACGACCTGGCTCAGGGACGTGGTCATCAACAGCGCGGGAACCGGTACGTCCTCAGAGGTGGCCCGCCCCAGGAAACGAGGCATGTCCTTGTCCTTCGCGGCGACGAAGAGCACCTCCGCGGCCATGAGCGTCCAGGCCAGATAGGCGCCGAGGACGGAGACGATCAGGCCGACGCTGACGAAGACCTTCCCCCAGGTGCCGACCGCGTGCTCCAGGACACCGGCCATGGAGGGCTGGCGCAGCTCGGCGATCTCGGCCATCGGCATGATCCCGTAGGACACGATGGTGACGGAGGCGAAGACGGCGAAGACGCTGAGGAATCCCAGGACGGTGGCGCGCCCGACGTCCTCGCGCCGCTTGGCGTGCCGGGAGTAGACGCTCGCCCCCTCGACACCGAGGAAGACGAAGACGGTGGCCAGCATCGTCCCGCGGACCTGGTTGAACAGTGAACCGGCGTAGTCGGCGCCGCCCCAGTTGGCCGCGAAGACGTCGGTGTCGAGGCAGAACAGTGCGAGGACGACGAAGACGAGGATGGGCACGACCTTCGCCACGGTCACGATCTTGTTGATCGCGGCCGCCTCTTTGACCCCGCGGCGGATCAGCAGGAAGAAGGCCCACAAGCCGACCGAGGAGAGGATGACGGCGAGGAGGGTGTCCCCGTCGCCGAGCGCGGGCCAGATGGCGCCGATCGTCGACATGATGAGCACCCAGTAGGTGACGTTGCCGACGCACGCGCTCGCCCAGTAGCCGAAGGCGGAGAAGAACCCGAGGTACTCCCCGAACCCGGCCTTGGCGTAGGCGTACACGCCCGCGTCGAGGTCGGGTCTGCGGACCGCGAGGGTCTGGAACACGAACGCGAGCATCAGCATGCCCGTACCGGCGATCGCCCAGGCGATCAGGGCGCCCGCAACCCCCGTCTCCTGGGCGAAGCGGCGCGGTAGGGAGAACACCCCGGCGCCGACCATCGAGCCGACCACCATCGCGGTCAGTGTCAGCAGCGTCAACTTGACGGCCGGCCGGCCTGCGGTGGTCGCCGCCGCGTCGTTGGTCTCGGCGTTGCTCATGGCTTCCTTCGTCTCTACGACTCTCGGTGGTGGGGGCTGCCGGCTACGGGCCGACGGAGGCCCCGGACCCGGACCCGCCCTCGGAGCCGGTCACGGACCCGGCCTCGGGCGGTGCGACTTTCTCGATCTTGAACCCGGTGATGCCGTAGAGGACGCTCAGGGCCGGGCTGGCGTAGTTGAAGATCGCGAACGGGGCGTAGGTCAAAGTGGGGACGCCGAGCACCGCTCCCATGAACGCGCCGCAGGAGTTCCACGGGACGAGCGCGGAGGTGACCGTGCCGCTGTCGGCGCAGAGACGCGACAGGTTCGTCGGCGCGAGCCCGCGCTTCTCGAACTCCAGACGGAACACCCGCGAGGGCAGAACGAGGGCGATGTACTGGTCACCGGCGACGACGTTCAGGCCGAAGGCGCAGGCGAACACGGTGAGGAACAGCCGGCCGGTGCTCTTCGCCGAGCGGATCAGTGGGTCCACGAGCCGGGCGATGAGGCCGAACTCCTCCAGCACGGCACCGAAGGTGACCGCGCCGATGATCAGCCAGAGGGTGAGGAGCATGCTGTCCATGCCGCCGCGTGAGAGCAGTTGGTCGATCAGCGGGATGCCGGACCGGATGGAGAACCCGTTCGCCATGGCGAGCCAGATGCCCTTCAGCGACTCAAGGACGACGTTCCCGGACCCGGCGACGAAGTCCCGCATCACGGAGGGCTGCAGGAACGCGCCGAGCACGCCCGCGAAGACGGCCGAGCCGATGAGGGCGAGCGAAGCCGGCACCTTCTTGATCGACAGGAAGGCCAGGAGGACGAGCGGCAGGAGGTTCAAGGGAGTGATGTGGTAGATGTCGCCGAGGCGGGCGAGCTCGATGTCCTCTCCCACCGGGTTGACCACGTCGGCACTCTTGACCAGGCCGATCACCAGGAAGACCGCGAAGGCGATGACGAACGCGGGCAACGACGTCCACGCCTGGCGTTTGATGTGCTCGTGGACGTCGACCTTCACCATCTGGGCGGTCAGAACCGTCGTCTCCGACAGCGGGGAGAGTTTGTCTCCGAGGTACGCGCCCGAGATCACCGCGCCGGCTGTGATCGCTGTGGACACGCCGAGCATGTCCGCGACTCCGACCAACCCCACGCCGATCGTGCCCGCGGTCGTCCAGGAACTCCCGATGCTCAGGGCGATGGCGCCGCAGATGACGGCCGTGGCCGCGTAGTACCAACTCGGTGAGAGCGCCTGGATGCCGTAGTAGACCAAGGTCGGGATCGTCCCGGAAAGGTTCCACACCCCGATCAGGGCGCCCACCGCCAAGAGGATGAACACCGCGCTGGTGATCGAGGAAAGGGCGCGCTGGCCCGCCTGCTGCACCGCGCTCCACGGATGGCCGTTCTTCATCGCCACCAGCGCCGCGGCCATCGCACACAGCACCAGGGCCACCTGGATCGGCCCGTCCAGTGCGTCGAGCCCGAACAGGGCCAGCGACCCGGCGACCAGTACGGCCAGCACCACCAGGGGCACGATCGAGTCGAGCAGGGACGGCTCGCGCACCGGAGGGCCCGGTGGTTCGCCTTCTTCCTCGTCCCGCATCCCAGCCCCGTTCACGCATGGGCCGCGACGCCGTAGCCCTCCGAGATGTGGAATATAGCCTCATATCGGTGGATATCTCGTAGCTGAGTGAGTGTCGCGACCTGACGGCGTCCGTGCCGAGGAGCGCACCTGGCCGAGGCGATCACTTCTTCTCCCGGCGGACCGTCGGCGCTGACGGTCTCGTACGCGAGGCCGGGCAGGGTCTGCGTTTCGATCAGGTCCAGGATGTCAGCGGGACCCCGGCCACGCGCGTGATCTGCCCGTGTCGGGTCAGCAGGGTCCGCTGTCGGTCCAGACGCCGTCCTGGCCGGATGCGGACGGGTCCTCGCCGCGGGTCCACCGGCCCACACCTTCGACCGGATCGAAAGGCTCTCACCGGGCGAGGTCGTCGACCTCGAGATCGACCTGCTCCCGGTCGGGCTCGTCTTCCAACCGGGTGAGCAGCTCCGCCTCGTCGTCAGCGGCCGCTCGCTCCTGGGCACGATGATGCCGGGAAACAGCGAGTACACCCCCGCCAACAGCGGACGACACGTCGTCCACACGGGTGGCGACCGTGCCTCCTACCTGCAGCTCCCCGTCAAGACGACGTGACTCGGCAGCGCCCGGCGCAGGGCCGGGCGCCGCAGCAGTCGTGCTTCAGGCGCGGGCTTCCGCCGCGGCGACGATCCAGTTCCGGAACTCGACGGCGTAGTGCCGCAGGTGGTGGTCCAGGACTTCGTCGGGGCAGGCGACGGGGAAGTACACAGACAGGTTCGAGATGAAACCGTCGGCGGTGTCGCCGAACTGGATGAGGGCGCGTCCGACGACGGTGCCGTCGGTCAGGAAGAGGTTCGAGGACATCTTGCGGGGATATTCGGCCTCCGGGAGGAGCTCGGTCGCGTCCTTGGCCCAGTCCAGTGCGTCGGTGCCCCAGCCGCCCATGTAGAAGGAGGCGATGTGGGGGCCGATGTTCTCGACCACGCGTGCGCCGGTCTCGTCGGTGCCCATCGCGTAGTGCTCGGGGTGTGCGGCGAGGAGCGGCTGCTCGTCGCCGGTGAAGGCCTTGTCCATCCAGGCCAGGAATTCGCCCGAGGTGAGGCCCTGTGTCGCGAGCACGGTGGTGCCCGCCTTGAACTCGCCGTGGGAGGCGAGGGCGCTCTCGCGCAGGAAGGCGTTGCCCTCCTCGATGTCCGCGGCCAGCAGGTCGAGGAGCCCCTCGCGTCCCAGCAGCGTACGGAAGCGGTCCACGGCCCGGCGGGCGTAGAAGAGCTCGAAGTCGTCGATGCTCCCGCCACCGGCGGGCCCCGACTCGAGGGAGACGGTCACGGGCTGAGAAGTCTGGTTGTCGGTCATGGCGGAACCTCCGTATGATGTGAATGTGAATGTGAATTCATGTTCGCGTTACGAGGTTACCCACGGGAGTGCACCCCTTGTCAAGACGACCCGCTGAGACCGCCGCGGATACCATGCGGGGCATGACTGATGAGCCGGGCCGCCCAGCGCCCTACCGGGAGCCCCGGCAGGCGCGCAGCGCCGCGACACTGGCCCGCGTACTGCAGGCGGCCGAGGAGATCGCCTCCTCGTCCGGGCTGGAGGAGATGACGATGACCGGCGTCGCGGAACGCGCCGGCGTCGCCGTCGGCACGATCTACCGCCGCTTCGAAGACAAAGAACAGCTGATCAACGCACTCGTCGAGCGGATGCTGGAACGCCGCGAGCAGTACGTGGCGGAGCGACTGCGCGAGGCCGACCCGTCACTCTCCGGCGTCATGGACGCCTACGCGCACGCCCTGCTGCAGTCCTTCGCCGACAGCAGCAACCTCTTCCCGGAACTCCTGCGCGTACGGGGACCCAGGTCCCTGGACCGCGGCGCGCACACCATCACCGAGATCCACCGCCTCCTGATCGAGGCGGCGACCCCCTACGCCGGCGAGATCCGGCGAGCCGACCCGAAAGCGGCGCTGGACACCGTCGCACGCTCCATCCTCGGCGCCTGCTTCCACAACACCCTGCGCCCCGACAGCGCCACGGGCGAGGCGGCCCAGCGACGTTACGCGGATGAGCTGGGCGACATGGCGATCGCCTACCTGCTCAGTCCCGACCGCCGGACCGCCGCTCACGCCTGAGTGGGTCGTGCCCCCTGGAGGGGGAGCTGCAGGTACGACGCGTGCTCCCCGCCGGTGTGGATGATGTGCCTGCCGCGGTTGTGCGGGACATAGTCGCGCGTCGCGGGCATGATCGTCCCGAGTGCGTTGTGTCCGCTGATGACCAGCCTGAGCTGCTCGCCGGGAAGGAATCGGAGGCCGATCGGCAGCAGGTCGATCTCGACGTCGACGATCTGGCCGGGGCTCAGCTTCTCCACCCGGTCGAAGCTGTGGGCGGGAACGGCCTCCGTCGACAGGCTCTCGTCCAGGTGGCGGGCGGACACCCGCAGGCGTCCGCTCGATCCCTTGTAGCGCAGCACCGACGCGCCGTGCTCGGTGACGTCCTGCATCAGCGCCCCGTGGTTCGGAACGGTGAACTGCTGCAAGGGTGTGCCGTGGCGGTCCAGCTTCTGGACGAGGACGAACAGGTCCATGTCGTCGGAGCCCTCCGCCTCGACCCATAGCCGGGCCTTCGGGTAGCCGACCATCGTCGTCTCTTCCGTGAAGCGGACGGCGAAGGAGACCAGGCCCGCGCGCGGGACTCGGACGCGTAGCCGGCCTGCGCCGCCACCGAGGACGGGTCGCTGGTCAGCGCACGAGTGCGCCCGTCCCGAAGCGCCTCAGCCGCATGTCGATCGCTGCGGCCGGCGAACGTTGCCGACGGCACCGGGCCAGGTCTACGCGTCCTGAGGTGCCACCACGGTGAAGAGCGCTCCCTCGGGGTCGGAGAGAACCATCCACCGGCTCGTGGTGGACGTCTGTACGGGAGAGGCGGCCCTGCCGCCGAGGCCGGTGGCGGCATCGATCGCGGTTTCGAGGTCGGGCACGTGGAAATGGAGGTGCCAGCGGGGGCGCACCTCGGGGTCCGGGGCTTCTTCGAGTGCGCCGCCGCTGATGCGGGCCACGGTGTCGTGGCCGTGGCGCAGCACGACGTGATCGTGTTCGTAGGAGACCGTGCAGCTGCCGGGTCGCTCACTGTCCCAGTCCAGCACCTCTCCGTAGAAGATGGCGGCGGCGAACGCGTCCCGGGTCCGCAGTTCCAGCCAGGCCGGGGCGCTTCCGCGGCCCATCGACCAGTCGGGGACGGCCTCGCCGTGCCAGAAGCCGAAGACGGCCCCTGCGGGGTCCGCTGCCAAGGCGGCTCGTCCGGTGCCGAAGGGCAGAGGGCCGACCGCCATGGTCGCGCCGCGTTCACGGATCCGTGCGGCCGTCGCGTCGGCGTCCTCGACGGCGAAGTACGGCGTCCAGACCACGGGCAGGCTGAGACCCTCGGTGAGTGCGCCGATGCCCGCGACGGGGGCCCCGTCGCGGAAGGCGATGACGACTCCGTCGCCGAGATGGGTGGGACGGAATTCCCAGCCGAGCACGGCACCGTAGAACCTCTGGGCGGAAGGGAGGTCCCGGGCCAGGAGGCTGACCCAGCAGGGGGTACCGGGGATCTCATGGCTCGACGTCGACACAGTTGCCGGCCTCATCTGCTGCTCACGTGGGACGGGACCCTTCCCACAGTAGACCGGCCGACGGCGCCGGGAAGGCTCCACGGCGTCCCGGCCGTGTCGACGGCGGCCGGCGGATCGTCCGAGGGCGGCGACGGACCTCGCAGGGCCGAGATGGTCGCGGTGGGGGGTTTCCAGGGCGCGATAGCGGCAAGGCGCCCTTCATGGTGCGAATCGGATACACGATGATGACCGAGCAGGCCGGCCCCCGCGAGCTGGTGTCCCATGTGGTGAGGGCGGAGAACGCCGGATTCGACTTCTCCGTCATCTCGGACCACTCCTTCCCCTGGCTGGAGTCCCAGGGGCATGCGCCCTACGCCTGGAGCGTCCTGGGAGCGGCCGCGCAGGCGACCTCCCGGATCCCGCTCATGACGTACGTGACCTGCCCGACCTTCCGCTACCACCCGGCGGTCGTCGCCCAGAAGGCCGCGACCATGCAGATCCTGTCCCAGGGCAGGTTCCGGCTAGGGCTGGGCTCGGGCGAGAACCTGAACGAGCACATCGTCGGCGCCGGCTGGCCCGCCGCCCACGTGCGTCTGGAGATGCTCGAAGAAGCCGTGGGGATCATCCGCTCCCTCTTCGCCGGCGGGTACGTGAGCCACCACGGCGCGCACTTCGACGTCGAGAACGCCAGACTCTGGGACCTCCCGGACGATCCGCCCCCGATCGGGATCGCGGTGTCCGGGGACCGCTCCTGTGAGATCGCGGGACGGTACGGCGACCTGCTCATCGCCACCGAGCCGAAGCAGGAGCTGCTGACCGCGTTCGGCGCGTACGGCGGCTCCGGCAAGCCGCGGATCGGGCAGGTTCCCGTCTGCTACGACCCGGACCGCGATGCGGCGGTGGCCCGCGCCCACGAACAGTTCCGCTGGTCGCCCGCCGGCTGGAAGGTCAACGCCGAGCTCCCCGGCCCCGCCGCCTTCCAGCAGGCCGCGCAGCACGCGCGGCCCGACGACGTGGCCGCGGCGATCGCGTGCGGCGACGACGTGGACGCCTTCGTCGAGGCGGTCCGCCCGTACGCGGAGGCGGGCTTCACCGAGGTCGCCCTCATCCAGATAGGCGGCGACCACCAGACGCCGTTCCTGGAGTGGGCAGAGACGAAACTGCTGCCCGCCCTGCGAGACCTGTGAGGATGCGATCGTCATGGACCGCGCTGCTCTCTTCGATGTCGACGGCACCCTGACCGACACCAATCACCTGCACATCACCTCCTGGTGGGAAGCCCTGCGCCAGGCCGGGCACCACGTGCCCATGCACGCCGTTCACCGGGCGATCGGCCTGCCCGGCGAAGACCTCCTCGACCACCTCCTGGGCGAGGACCGGGACCACTCCGGCGACGCCCGGCTGAGCGCCGCCCACGACACCCTGTACGCCACGTACTTCGACCGGCTCACCGCCTTCGACTCGTCCGCGGACGTGCTCCGCGCCCTGTCGGAGGACGGCTGGAAGGTGGTGCTCGTCACCTCCGCCAAGGACCGGGAACTCGACGCCCTGCGCAAAGCCATCGGCGCGGACGACGCCATCACCGACACCGCGACCTCCGACGACGTCGACCGGGGCAAGCCCGCACCCGACCCCGTCCGGCACGCCCTCGAACTGGTGGGTGTGTCGCCCGACCGCGCCGTGTTCATCGGTGACTCCGTCTGGGACATGAAGGCGGCCGACCGGGCCGGGGTAGCCGCCGTCGGCCTGCTGTGCGGTGGAATCCCCGGTGACGACCTCGTGGAGGCCGGTGCGGTTGCCGTCTACCGCGACCCGGCTGATCTCCTGGCCGGCCTCGGTGACAGCCCGCTCTCCCGGGTACCTGCCCTGAAACCTCTCGACGCCGTGAGCGGCATGATCGCCGGGATGCCCAGGGTCCCGCAACGTCATGCCGTCACGGCGTCTGACGGGGGGCGGACGGGGCAGGCGGTGGGCATGAACGAATCCCTTGCGAACGTGTCCAGCAGCTACTACGTCACCGTCCGAGGAGAGCGCTTCACCTGCGGTGGAGTGACGGGTCTGGGTCCCCAGGGTGACCTTGGCCTGCCCGGGCAGGTGCTCACGCTCACCCTCGACGACTGCGTCCTCACCGACGCGCCCGGGGCGCAGGAATGGGCCCTGTCCACCGAGGCTCCCGCCGAGCCGTGCAACGTCAAGATCGAGGAGATGAGGGCGGGTTCGGGCGACCCGCTCACCACGTGGTACCTCACGGACGCCCGGCCGGACTCGATCACCGACCACAGCACGACGGCGACCAGCCACGAAACGCGGATCGGCCGACTCACCATGCACGCCGCGAAGATCTCTCCGGACATGCCGTAGCGATCCTTTCCGGAGGCCCTTCGCCGAGCCAGGCCGACCGAGGCCTCCTCGGGCGCCCTCCTCCCGGTCTACCTGCGCCAGCGCGGGTCACCCGAATCCGAGCCGGTGGGCGCCGCCCATGCGGTCACGGGAGTCGAAGGCTGACCGGCCCGTGGCTGACCGGGAGTGCACGCGGGGCACAGACCGCGGAACGTGACTTCGGCCCCGGACACGGTGAAGCCGAACCGCTGCTCCGCCGGAAGTCCGGCCAGGGGATCGCCGGTCGGGTGGACGTCGCGGATGATGCCGCAGCCGGAGCACACGAGGTGCTGGTGCGGACGGTGCGCGTTGGGGTCGTAACGCTTCGCGCGGCCGTGGGCGCAGACCTCCATCACCTCACCGAGCGCGACCAGTTCGCCCAGGGTGTTGTAGACGGTGGCCCGGGCGATCTCGGGGAGGCGCCGTGCCGCGCGGGCGTGCACCTCGTCGGCCGTGAGGTGCACGTGCTCGCCGTCGAGGGCTTCTGCTACGACGCGCCGCTGGGACGTCATGCGCCAGCCGCGCCCTCTCAGCCGCTCCAGCAGGTCGCTCATTTCGGTTCGCCTCTCCAATTGCACGTCGGGACGGTCGTCAATTCCGCTTCCGATTCTCATATCAGCGGGGGAGATCGTGATGATCGGAAAATGTCACCCTTGGATTTCGAGTGCTTGTTACGTAGCGGTGCTCTGCGTGTTCTCGTAGCAGTGCGGTCTGCGGTGCGCGACCATACGGACGCCGATACGCGCTCGATTATCGACCTCGTCCCTGAGGACATGTTCTCGTCGGCAGCGTGGGTCGCCGTGCTCGACTCGCAAAGCGGACGGCACCAAGAGTGGGCAGCGCGGCCGGCAGAGGAACACACCAAGACAGGAAGAAGGGCTGACGTGTCCGGCAGCGACAGCGAGAACCCGGTAATCCCCTCCCCGACCCCCGCGCCGACTCGCCCCAGGACGAACCGGGACTGGTGGCCGAATCAGCTGGACCTTCAGGTTCTCCACCAGCATGCGCCCGGATCCAATCCGATGGGTCAGGACTTCGACTACGCGGCAGAGTTCGCGTCCTTGGACGTCGACGAGCTGAAGCAGGACGTCTTCGAGGTGATGACCGCTTCGCAGGCGTGGTGGCCCGCCGACTACGGCCACTACGGACCGCTCTTCATCCGGATGAGCTGGCACGCCGCGGGCACGTACCGCATCGCCGACGGCCGCGGCGGGGGCGGTTCCGGCGCGCAGCGCTTCGCGCCCCTCAACAGCTGGCCGGACAATGCGAGCCTCGACAAGGCCCGCCGTTTGCTCTGGCCGGTGAAGCAGAAGTACGGCCGGAAGATCTCCTGGGCCGACCTGCTGGTGTTCGCCGGCAATTGCGCCATCGAATCCATGGGGTTGAAGACGTTCGGGTTCGGTTTCGGGCGGGAGGACATCTGGGAGCCCGAGGAGATTTTCTGGGGTCCGGAGGACACCTGGCTCGGGGACGAGCGCTACAGCGGCGACAGGGAACTCACCGGTCCCTTCGGCGCGGTGCAGATGGGACTGATCTACGTCAATCCCGAGGGGCCCAACGGGAATCCGGATCCGCTCGCAGCCGCCCGGGACATTCGCGAGACCTTCGCGCGCATGGCGATGAACGACGAGGAGACGGCCGCGCTGATCATCGGCGGCCACACCTTCGGCAAGTGCCACGGTGCGGTCGGAGCCGAGTACATCGGTCCGGAGCCCGAGGGCTGCCCCATCGAGCAGCAGGCCCTCGGATGGAAGAACTCGTACGGCAGCGGGGCGGGCGTCGACTCCCTCACCAGCGGGCTCGAGGGCGCGTGGACCTCCGAGCCGACGAAGTGGGACAACGGGTACCTGGACAACCTGTTCCGGTACGACTGGGAGCTGACGACCAGCCCCGCCGGCGCACAGCAGTGGACCCCGACGGACCCGGCGGCCCAGGGCACCGTGCCCGACGCCCACGATCCGTCGAAGCGGCACGCGCCCATGATGCTGACGACGGACCTGTCGATGAAGCTGGATCCGGTCTACGGGCCGATCTCGAAGGGCTTCCACGAGAACCCGGACAGGCTCGCGGACGCGTTCGCCAAGGCCTGGTACAAGCTGCTGCACCGCGACATGGGGCCCCTCTCGCGCTACCTCGGGCCGTGGGTCCCCGGGCCGCAGCTGTGGCAGGACCCCGTTCCCGCGGTCGATCACGCACTGGTCGGGGACGCGGAGATCGCCGACCTCAAGGGCCGGATCCTCGCGACGGGGCTCTCCGTCCCCCAACTCGTCACCACGGCCTGGGCGTCGGCGGCGAGCTTCCGCGGCACCGACATGCGCGGCGGGGCCAACGGGGCGCGGATCAGGCTCGCACCGCAGAAGGACTGGGAGGTCAACGACCTGCCCGAGGTGGCCGAGGTGCTCCAGGCCCTCGAGCGGATCCAGCAGGACTTCAATGCGTCCCAGGCCGCCGGCGGGGCGAAGGTCTCGCTCGCCGACCTGATCGTGCTGGGCGGGTGCGCGGCCGTCGAGCGGGCCGCGAAGAATGCCGGGCACGCCGTCACGGTCCCGTTCGCACCGGGGCGCACGGACGCCTCGCAGGAGCAGACCGATGTGGAGTCCTTCTCCGTGCTCGAACCCAGGGCGGACGGGTTCCGCAACTACCTCCGGACGGGAGAGAAGCTGCCGCCGGAGACGCTCCTGCTCGACCGTGCCGGCATGTTGAACCTGACCGCACCCGAGATGACGGTGCTGACCGGTGGCATGCGGGCCTTGAACACCGGCTTCGGCGGGTCCCCGCACGGGGTCTTCACCAACCGGCCGGAGATGCTGACGAACGACTTCTTCGTCAACCTGCTCGACATGGGTACCGAGTGGAAGGCGTCGGCCTCCGCCGAGAACGTCTTCGAGGGCCGGGACGTCGCGACGGGCGAGGTCAAGTGGACGGCCACCGCCGTCGACCTCGTCTTCGGTTCGCACTCCCAGCTCCGGGCCATCGCGGAGGTCTACGCCGCGAAGGACGCAGGAGAGAAGCTTGTGGGTGACTTCGTGGCGGCGTGGGACAAGGTGATGAACCTCGACCGGTTCGACCTCGTCTGACCCCGAGGTGCTGGCCGGCCGCTCACCGGCCGGCCATGACGCCCGGGTATCGGTGTGCCGGGGGCGCGCGAAGACCCCCGTCGTCACGATCTCCATCTGGAGGTCCCCAGAGCCTGCGGTCTCGTGGTTCCCCCAATCGGTGCAGTGTGGTGGGGGCGGAGCGGGGCACACGCGTGGCTGACAGCCCACCCTGGAGGCCCATCGATGTCCCGTGTGTCTGCTCTGATCGTCGTGCGCCTCGAGACGGCGACGGGTCACGTGTATTTCCTTGCCCGCTTCGCGTATGACGGCGGAGACCCGTACGTGGTGCAGGCGGAATTCTTGGACGGTGACAACGTCTTGGCACGGTGGCACTTCGACCGGCAGATGCTGGCCGAGGGGCTCCACCGCCCGGTGGGGGAGGGCGACGTCGCGTTCCGCCCCGACAAGGGGTCCGGCCGCGACGAACTCCGCGTCGAACTGATCGGCATGAGCGCCGATCAGCAGGACAACGCCGTTGTCCTCGTGGACGCCCTCGCGCTGAGGAACTTCCTGGACGACACCTACGCAGTCGTCGCTGCCGGGGAGGAGTTCCTCGACCTCGACAAGCTTCTCGACGAGCTCCTGGCTCGCTGAGGAGCCCGTCCGTCCGACCAGAACTGCTGAGTGCCGTCTCTCGTGGACATGGCGACAGCATGAGCGGCGGTCGGCCGAGAAGCCTTTGGCGTCAGGTGGAGTGTGAGGGACGGCGCGGGTCGGAGCCGGCGCAGAGCACACAGGTGGTCGCGGCCGGCCGGATCTCCAGGCGCTCGGGCGGAATCGTTGCGCCGCACCCCTCGCACTGCCCGTAGTCGCCCCGTTCGAGCCGTTCCAGCGCCTGGTCCAGCTCGTCCAAATGGTCGTGTGCCCGCGCGATCAGGGAGGCCACGTGGGCACGCTCGAAGGCCGTACTGGCCCCTTCGGGGTCGTGCTCGTCGTCGACCGCGACCAAGGCGTTCGCCGCGACGATCCCGTCGAAGTCGCGCCCCAGCGCGGCCACCCGATCGAGCGTGTCGTCGCGGTCAGCCGCCAGGCGGTCGCGCGCAGCCGCGACGGCGGACGGGTCGAGCTCTTCATGGCCGTACCGGGGTGCATCGTCCATGTGTGGGACAACGCCGGGCCACGGGTCCCGATTCCCTGACCCGGCCACGGGCGGGACTGGACCCACTGACCGGCCGGGTGATTCAGGAAAGGTTCAGGTGGAGGCGAACGACCGTGGCCGGGGTGCCGGAGTGGACTTCGACCAGGTCGCACAACTGGCGCACGGTCCACAGGCCGTGCCCGCGGGGCAGGCCGGGGTCCGGTGGCAGGTAGCCGAGCGTCCACCCGGTTTCGGCAGGGAAGCGGGTGGGGCCGGGGTCGCTGATCTCGCAGATGACCTTGTGCCCCGTACGCCACACCGAGACCTCGCCGCGTCCTCCGCCGTGCTGAACGGCGTTGGTGGCCACTTCGTTGACGGCGAAAGTCAAACGCTCCGCCCCCTGAGGGGACATCCCCAGCTGCGCGGCCTGCCGGGCGACGAACGCGCGCACGTGGTGCAAGTCGGTGCCGAAGCCCATCGCGGCGTTGCTTCCCGGCTCGGGAACCGGTGACGGGTTCCGATGCCAGGCGGCGCCCTGGGGAGGGGCGTAGTGACCGCTTGTTTCGGCAGCCGGGCCGGTCACCAGCTGCGGGTGGGTACGGCGGGCGTCGGTGACGATCCGGTCGGGGACCGTCCGTGTGTCATAGGGGCAGACGATCCATGCCGGGCAGTGGGCGAAGGCGAGGTTGATGACGGCCTCGTAGCGGGTCCACTCGTCGGTTTCCAATGCGTCGCGGCCGTGCCAGACGGGCTCACCGATCACGCGTACCTGGGAATGGCGTCCAGTGGCGGTGCGTTCGTCGACGTAGCGGTAGTAGGCGCCGAGGGTGCTGCCGGGAGTCTTGTACCAGTCGTCGGCCGCGATGAATTGAACTGCGTCGGCGGCGCTGCCGAGTTGCTGACGCAGCAGGTCGATGTTGGCGGGTGTGGTGACGGCGAGGACTGCCTCGTCATGCTGGAGACCGTCCAGGCAGAACGGGACGGTCGCAGCCAAGAACGCCTCGTCGGACCCGTAAACCAGGCCTTGGTGCACCAACCGGGGGGTCCGGTCGGGCTGCCAGGCGGTCACGTCGATCACGCTGCTCATGCCGAGGCTCCCGGGGAGGTGACGACCAGGGCGACTTGTTGGTCGAACCCGGCCACGGCTATGACCTGGCACAGCAGCGGAGCAAGTTCCACCACCCGCAGGCGGCGGCCCGGCTCGTATCGCTCGGCGGTGTGCGCCAGAGCGCGCAGACCGGCCAGGTCGATGAACTCGAGCGCACTCATGTCCACCCGCACGTCCCCGGCCCAGTCGAGGGTGGCGTCCAGAACCGCAGTCAGGGCGTCGGTGGTGCGGTCGTCCACGGTGCCGATCACACGCATCGTGCGTTCCCCTTCCTCGAAGGTGGGAACGATCCGCAACAGTCTGTCTTCGTAGAGCGGGGAGAGTTCCACGGTGCCCGGGTGGCAGTGGTCGTAGGTCTGCAGTTGAGCGGGGTGAAAGAGGCGGGCATCGTACTGGCAGACGGCCGAAGCAGGCTGTCCCTCGAAGACCGAATTGACCATGCTCTCGTACGCGGCGAGCTCGTCCGCGCCGGCGATCTCACGTAGGACCCAGCTCATTTCACCGACGACCCGGAATCCCTTGAAGCCAGAGGCCGCAGCGCTTGCCATCTCCTGCCGCAGGGTGGCCGCCATCGCCATGGCGTCGAAACGTCCCGAAACCAGGTAGCGGTCGCTGGCAGCGATCACCTGTAGCTGTCCGCTGGACAACGCGGCGTCCGGATCCGTCTGCGTCGACCGAAGCCAGTCGAGCACCGAGGCAGGCTTCTGGCGGTCGGCGAAATACAGTACTCGCTCACCGCGCTTCAACCCATCGGACACGTAGGCGGTGACCACCCGGCGCTGCTCGGAATCGTCGGCGAACGCCAGACATACGTGATCCCCATGGCCAAGGCTCTGGACCGGCCGCTCCCTGCTGCCCTGCGAGATCATCGTTTCCTCACCGTCCGCCCCTGGCTCGCGAGCCCGCGTGGAAAAGGCTCGTCCCACCGCTTCCGGGCGGTGTTCCAAGCCGCCAGCAACGATACCCGGTTCAGATATGCCGTCTGACGCCGGATTCGTGCCGGGCGAGGGCGGAACTCGGTACGTGAAACGCCATTGGGAGGGCGGGGCGGCCGCCTGACACCGGCTTCGCCCCTGGCGATTCGGGGCTTGCTCGCTCTGGACGCCGTGCGTGGCTTGCCGCTGAGGTCCCCCTCCGAATGGCTTGCGCAGGGGACTTCGTCCGATCGGCCTGTCCCCGGGTACGGGGCGGGGGTTCGGTCGTAGTGCGACTCGCAACGCGTAGGTGTGCGCGGCACTGCCCGGGAGCGGAAGAGGATGCCGGGCAGACCTGCCCCCGATCACCGCTGCCCGTTACTGCGGCCCAGGGTGGCCTCGGTCGCCTTCGGTACGGGATCGGCTTCCGTGCGGCTCTTCGGGCGGCGCCAGGCCCAACATCTTGAGAAGCGACGCCAGGTCGCTGGGGCTGGTGGTATGGGACTCGATCACTTCTCGGGCACGCTCGTGAGGGTCCGTGACGCCCGGGAATGGGCTCCGGTGCCGGGGCCGGGTTGAGGCGCTCCCTCCGGACCTGCTCCATCGGTCGGGGTGCGACCGGTCCCCGGAAGCAGACGTGCAGACGGCTATGGTGCCTGCGGCGCGACGGAACCGTATGCGGCGTGAAATGACGTCAAGGGCCTCCGTCAGGAGGCGGGGGCCGAGCGAGGGCGGCCGAAGCGGCAAGCCGTCGGAGAACCGTAGGGCGTTACGACGTCGGTCTGTCATGTGTGGCTCCTCGTCGTTCCGCTCGGATCCCGGCGGGTGGCAGCCGGATCTGCGAGGTCGCTCCGGGTGCGGCGGCCCATCTGAGTCCATTCGGCAAACCACCACGCACCGGCTATCGCGACCGCCCACACCAGCCCGCGCAGCAGAGCCATCCGCCAGGATGCGCCTTCGCTCACCCGCTCGACACCCGTCAAGGCGGCCCAGCTGATGGCAAGTACAGCAGTCGTACGAACACTTCGGTGCTTGTTGAACATGCGGCCCTCCTACCCCACCCGTGTGGGCTAAACGGAAGCCGCACGCGGCCGCTTGAAAACGGGGGCTTGTCTGCTCTGCCGCATCGAGCTGTCGATGCCGCCCGGTGGGGAATCGTCCGGTGATGCGATCGCCGGTACGACGATGAGCCCGCGGTACGAGGTTGCACGGTTCATGCTGCCGAGGACGGTCGAAACGTTTTCCCGCCTGCGTCGATAGGTCGCCCGCCCGAAGGGTGGCAGTGGCCGGTGGTATCGCTGGTAGCTGGTTCACGGAGTCGCAGTTCAGATGTGGTGTGGCGGTGGCCTGTGACCCCCGATCGGGGGTCACAGGCCACCGCCGCCTCGCCATGTGCGGGGGCCTGTATTTGGCCTACCAGGTGGCATTGGATATCGGGCCCGGTGTACGGGGCGAAAAGCGGGGCAGGTGATCGGTGGGCCGGAACGAGAGTTCCGCCGTGAACACAGCAGAGAAAGGTGCGGTAGGGATTTCCATTTCCCTGCGTCCCCATAACCGGAGGAGTTGTTTTTCGCATGACTGAGAATTTCTGGGGTTACCGCGAGACTGCCGGCCGTCTGGGTGGGTCGGATCTGACGGGGTACAAGGTCGAGGCGAGCGACGGTTCCATCGGCAAGGTCGACAAGCACTCGGATGAAGTCGGGTCCTCGTACATCGTGGTCGACACCGGTCCGTGGATCTTCGGCAAGGAAGTCCTGCTGCCGGCGGGCACGATCAGCCGGATCGACGCGAACGACGAGAAGATCTATGTCGACCGGACGAAGGAGCAGATCAAGAACGCTCCGGAGTTCGACAAGGACAAGCACCTCGGTGATGCCGACTACCAGCGCCAGGTCGGCGGCTACTACGACGGACCGCACCGTCTGTAGCGCGAGCGGACACCAAGCACTCCAGGGCGGGGGCGGCAGCAACACGCTGTCGCCCCCGCCCTGTTGCTGCGCCCCCGGCGACACGGAGCGGGCCGGTGGCCGTGTTGAGAGTGGGTGATCAGCGTGCGCAGGGCTTCGTAGAGCAGCGGCGCACGGTCGATGTCCATCGCGCCGCCGTCCAGCGGGTCACCGTGCGGTGAAAGGAGGGAAGCCCGGGCCGCTCTGGGTTGCCCGGGCGCGGTGTGCCAGCCGGCGGGCAGCGTGCACACTGCGTCGCGCCAGGCAGAGCTCGCCCGCCGAGACGTGGCAGGTCGGGCACGGCTCGGCGAACGCGCCGTGCCGGAAACGGCGGTGCGTCTCGTAGGCGGCATCCAGCATCGCGTCGAGCGCCGAATGCGGGCGACCAACGGCTATACGGGCGGCTGCGTGCACCGATCGGCGAGGGGTGACTTCCAGGACCGGGGTGGTACTCATGAAGGGATCTCCTCGTGCAATGGGGGAGTACGCAAGCCGCGCCTCCTCACGGGCGCGGGCCGCCGGGTGGCGCGAGCCCCCGGCAGGGCCAGGGTGCGGCCTACGCTGCTGTGGCTACCGCCGACGAGGTGGCCGAGAGCGCGGAGGCGGCCAGGGCTCGGGTGGGTTGGACGGCCAACCCCTCGGCCCCCGCCTGTGCCTCCAGCGCCCGGCGAGCTTCGGCGGTCGCCGCGAGGACGGCCAGCGGTGCTCCTGACGAGCGGCACATGCGGTGGGTTCGTACGACCGTGCTCACCGCGGCGGTACTCAGCGGCGCGTCCGAGAGCTCCAGCATGACGGGTGCGGACCGGTGGGCGGCGAGGTATCCGTCGATCGCCCAGGCGGCTGCGGCCCGGCCGCCGATATCCAGATCGGCCGGCAGTCGGATGATCAGCACACCGCTCTCGGTCACGTTGAAGGGCAGCACGGACACTCCTTGTCCTCATGATCACCTCGACTGGATATCGTGCGGATGCCCGCGTCTGGGACCGGTATGCGCGACCTTCGAGGGCTGCATCATCGGCGGCGGTGGAGAACGGCGGGTGCCCACCCCGTTCCTGCGGCGCCGGCTCGACAAGGCCCCCGCTCGGAGTCGACGAAGAGATGTGTCGCAGGCGTCCTGGTGGGTTGAGTGGGCGAGAAGGGGAAGAAGCGAGTCATGAAGCGAGAGGTGATGTCGGATGCGCCACGTCGCACGGCCGGTCTGAGATGTGAGGACGCCCGGTCGATCGCCCGCGATGTCCTGGTGGCGAGCGGTGTGGGGGACCACCTGGTGAACGACGTGCTGCTGGTCGTTTCCGAGCTGGTCTCCAACGCGGACCGCCACGCCGGCGGCGTCAGCGACTTCCGCGTCGTGCCTCTCGCGGGATGTGTGGCGGTCGCAGTGTCGGACAGATCTTCGCTGTTCCCTCGCACGCCGGGAACACCCCTTGATGTACCGGGTGGGTTCGGCTGGTTGCTGGTCAACCGGATCGCCGACCATACGGAGATCCGGCCGTATGGCGACGGCAAGACGATCACAGCGTTCATCCCGCTCACCGCTACCCCCTGAACCACGGTCCGGCACGAGGGGCGGCCGACGCGCCGGGCGCGGCGCCAGGCCGCACGCGGCCCACCGCGCGGGACGAGCCCTTTCCGCCTACCCGATCTTGCAACGGGCAGCCCGAGTACATCCCTGCGGCTTCGGTGCACGATGACCGTCGGTCGGCCCCTGCTTCAGGGGAGCAGAGGCCGAGGCTTCCTTGGGCCGTGCGGACCCGGTGGGCCTTGTTCAGACCGAGGTGGGGAACCTGTCCCAGGCGCGGTGTTCCGTCAGCCCCTGGGCGATGCCCTTGAAGGCGGCGGTGGGGCTGCCGGCGAACGTGATGCCGGGGTCACCCTCCCGGATGCCGGCCGCGTTCAGGATGCGGGACGAGTCGTTCCAGCCGCCGATGGCCTTGCCGTGGCGGTAGGCCTCCGCGAGCAGCAGGAGGACTCGGGGGTCGGGGCCGTTCGAGTACGGGGCTCCGGCCTTGGAGTCGCGGGCGCCGCGGGCGTCGGCCGCGGCCGCGGGCGTGCCGGAGAGGAGGAGGGCGTCGAACTCGATGGAACGCGTGGCGGCGAACGTCCGCTGGACCGTGACCGGGCTCTTCCCGGTTCCGAGCGTGCCCCCGGTGGGGGCGATCACGAGCGGGACCATTCCGGCCTTCAGGACGGCGTCCCGCACGGTACGGACGCCCTTCAGATCGGAACCGGCGTCGGCGACGATGCCGACGACCCGTCCGTCGAGCGGCCAGGTGCCGCCGACTTGGGACAGCGCCGGGCTCGGTGCCGGTTCGGTGAGGGGCTGGGTTGGGGCCGGCGCGGGAAGTCCGAGCCCGGTGGCCACCTCCTCGCACAGCTGCGGGTCGATGTTCGCCAGGACGGACAGTGCGCGTTCCTTGACGGCCTGCTCGTGGCACTTGGTGAGCTCGAAGGTATACGCGGCGATGATGTGCTCGCGCTCGACCGGCGTCATGCTCAGCCAGAAGAGGCGCGGCTGGGAGAAGTGGTCGGCGAACGAGGCGGGAGCCTCGCGGACCTTCGCTGCCGCGGGCAGGGCGACGGGTACCTCGATGAAGGCGCCCGTATCGGCACCGGCGAGGAAGGGGCAGCCTCCGTCGAGGCTGTTGGGCCGGTACGGCGCGGCCCCGGCGTGGACGGCGGTCTGGTGCATGCCGTCGCGGAGCATGTCGTTGACGGGGGCGTGCGGGCGGTTGATGGGGAGCTGGCCGAAGTTGGGGCCGCCGAGCCTGCTGATCTGCGTATCGAGGTACGAGAAGAGCCTGCCTGCGAGCAGCGGGTCGTCGGTGACATCGATGCCCGGGACCAGGTGGCCGGGGTGGAAGGCGACCTGCTCGGTCTCCGCGAAGTAGTTCGTCGGGTTGGCGTTCAGCGTCATCAGCCCGATGGGGCGGACCGGGGCCAGTTCCTCCGGAACGATCTTCGTGGGGTCGAGCAGGTCGATGCCCTCGAAGGTCTGGTCCGCGGTGTCGGGGAAGGTCTGGATGCCCAGTTCCCACTGGGGGAACGCGCCCGCCTCGATCGCGTCGGCCAGGTCACGGCGGTGGAAGTCCGGGTCCATGCCGTTGGTGATCTGCGCCTCCTCCCAGACCAGGGAGTGCACGCCGAGCTTCGGCTTCCAGTGGAACTTCACCAGCGTCGTGGCGCCCTTGGCGTTGACGAGGCGGAAGGTGTGGACGCCGAAGCCCTCCATCATCCGCAGCGAGCGGGGGATCGCCCGGTCGGACATGTTCCAGATGGTGTGGTGGGTGGCCTCGGTGTGCAGGGACACGAAGTCCCAGAACGTGTCGTGCGCGCTCTGCGCCTGCGGGATCTCCCGGTCGGGGTGCGGTTTGCCGGCGTGGATGACGTCGGGGAACTTGACGGCGTCCTGGATGAAGAACACCGGAATGTTGTTGCCCACCAGGTCGAAGGTGCCCTCACCGGTGTAGAACTTCGTGGCGAACCCGCGCGTGTCACGCACCGTGTCCGCCGAGCCGCGCGATCCGAGGACCGTGGAGAACCGTACGAAGACCGGCGTCTCGGCGCCCTTCGCCAAAAATGCCGCCTTGGTGACCTTCCCCGCGGTGCCGTAGCCCTGGAAGATCCCGTGGGCGGCGGCACCACGCGCGTGGACGACCCGCTCGGGAATCCGCTCGTGGTCGAAGTGCGTGATCTTCTCCCGCAGGTGGTGGTCCTGCAGCAGCACCGGCCCCCGCGCACCCGCCTTCAACGAATGATCGCTCTCGTACAGCCGGGCCCCCTGCGCGGTCGTCAGGTACGCACCGCCCTGCGCCACCGCGGCCTGGGGCGCGCCGGTGGGCTGTCCCGTGGGGCTGAGGGTGTCCGGGCCGTCCTGGTCCGGTTTCGCAGGCAATGGCTCGTGCGGTCGCGGGGCGGTTCGGCCAGACACGCCGGGGGAGCCGGCCTGCTTCTTCGGCTTGGCAGGCGCGGCCTTCTTGGCCGTGGCTTTGGTCGCCTTCTTCTGCACCATGCGTTACGTCTCCTCCTGGGCGGCCTGCGGGGCCAGCGAGAACTTCTGCCGTCCACCCGGCAGGCGGCAGTCATGCCCCAGGGGAAAGCCTTCGCCTTCCTTTCGCCGCGGGCACGCCGAGTACGTCCATCTCGGCTAAGAGCGGGCTGCGTGATCGGCGGCACGAGGGGAGGTCCATCACGTGACATCGACGATTCTTTGGCGGCGGAATGCGACGCCGGCGGGCCACCCGCACTAGGCGAGCGGCGGCCACCCGGCAGCGGAATCCGCACGGTCCCGGGCGCGCTGCGCCCGGTCCTCGATGAGGCGGCGGAACCCCGCCAGCGCGTACCGCTCTCCGGTCGCCGAGCCGGGCCCGGGGATGCCGACCACCTCGGCCATGCACTGCTGGGGCTGCGACTGCCAGCCGGTGACCAGCACCCGCAAGCCCAGGCACTCCGCGCGCCGGTGCAGGTCCAAGAGGTGCAGCAGGCCATCACCGTCCATGACCGCGACCCCGTGCAGGTCCACCAGAAGGTCCCGCTGGTAAGCAGTGACACCGTCCAGCGCTTGTTGGAGCTTCTCGTCCGCGGCCCCGTCGAGTGCGCCGGTGACTCTGACCAGGACCGAGCTGCCGCAGTGCTGAACGTCGACAGTGACCAAGGTTTTCTCCTCTGCTGTCCGCACGCGTCCGCGCCTGCGGGCAACCATCGTGGCCTGGCCGTCCTCAGGCCGGTGCGCGGCTCGCTGAAGTACGGGGCAGACGTGGCCTGGGGTGGTTCGTCGGCGCCGATGGTGACGGCCTTGCCCTGGGCGAGGCCACCAGCCTTCACCGAGCCGGGGTCCGTCCGTTCGACGCGGAGGAGCCAAGGTCGGCGACCTGCTCCAGGCCGTTTCTCAAGGACTGACCAGCCCTCCTTCCCCGTACGCGTGGCGTGGGCCCGGCCAGTGGTTGCATCCGGTTCCTCAGCGGCCTGATCGGTGGCCTCGATACCGGCTGATGCCACGCACCTGCGGCTGCCGTTCCGAATTCTCTTCAGTGACGCAGGCATGGGGTTCCGGGACAGGGGCAGGCGGGAGTCCAAGCGGAAGGCGACGCCGTCCGCTGCAAGGCATCGGAAATGGAGGGGCGGCAGGGGTGATCCCTTTGCCGTCCTCCGCTTACCGGAGGAGTTGTTTTCGCGTGACTGAGCATGTGTGGAGTTACAAGTCCACCTCGGGCCATCTGGCCGGGACCGATCTGACCGGTTTCAAGGTCGAGGCGGTCGACGGTGACATCGGCAAGGTGGACAAGCACTCCGACGAGGTCGGTGACGCCCATCTGGTCGTGGACACCGGGGTCTGGATCTTCGGCAAGGAGGTCCTGCTGCCGGCGAGCACGGTCCTCCGGGTCGACCCGGAGGACAAGAAGGTCTACGTGGACCGGACCAAGGAGCAGATCAAGAGCGCTCCCGAGTTCCACCGGGACAAGCACCTCGGGGACGCGGGATACCACGAGGAGCTGGGCACGTACTACGGCACCGGCGCCCCCTTCGGCGGTCGGCCCGCCTGACTCCCCGCGTGAGGGGGTCCGAACTCCGCGAGTTCGGGCCCCCTCACGCATTTCCCCGGCAAGGGTCGATGGCGTCCTGCCCGGCGCCATCCGGCTGAACGGCGACCGCGCCGGCGGTGGTCGGCAAGAAGCGGATCGCGCGGTCCGTCCCACCCGTGCCCGAGCAGACCGTGAACAGCGTCAAGGCCGATGTGGCCGAGATCAAGGAGAGGGCCCACCGATGAGGAACCAGCCGAACCTGCCAAACCAGCCGAACCTGCCAAACCAGCCGAGCCACTCCCACAAGAGCGACTCCACCCCCTCGTCCGAGGAACTGCGCGTCCGGATCGAGCACACTCGCGATGAGCTCGGCCAGACCGTCGAAGCACTTGCGGCCAAGGCCGACGTCAAGGCCCAGGCCAAGGAGAAGGCAGCCGATATCAAGGCGCAGGCCATGGACGTGGCGGCCGACGCCAAGGCTCAGGCCCAGGACCTCACGGCACACGCCATGGAGAAGGCGTCCGTGATGACGGAGCAGACCGCGAATTTCGAAGGACAAGACACCGGACCCGGTACTCGACGAAGCAGACCGGGTTGCCACCAGGGCATGGGCCAACCGCACTCCGCTGATCGCCATCGGAGCGGCCTTGATCGTCATCCTGCTGGTGCGTCGTGGCCGGGGGCGAAAGTGAAGGCGTCCAAGGTCGCGTACAAGCCGGTCGGGCTGGTGCTGGGGGCGGCGAGCGGCATGCTCGCAGGGATGGCGTTCAGGCAGGCCTGGAAGGTGATCGAAGGGGAGGGGGATGCCCCAGATGCCACAGATGAGGACCGCTCCTGGAAGGAGATCCTGATTGCCGCCGCCCTCCAAGGCGCGATCTTCGCCGTCGTCAAGGCGGCCGTCGACCGGTCCGGGGCCCTCGCGACCCGGCGGGTCACGGGCACCTGGCCGGGGTAGACCTCCGCGGCGACTGGCGGGGACCCCGAAACCGGCGACCGGAGCACCCTCGCGGAAAGCGAGGGAGAACCGCTCCCCGAGCCGGGCCCACCCGTTCACCGTAACCCTGCGGCGCGCTCGTAGGTCACTTCACGGGCACAGTGCCCTGCGTACGCCCCTGCCCTGGCCAGTGGCGGGATCCGACCGGGCAGGTGGGGGTGATCATGGGACGTGCGGGTAGCCGCAGGAGGTGATCACCCTCGGAGTCGAAGAAGAGTATCTGCTGCTGGACCCGGACACCGCCGTCCCGACTCCGCTGGTCGAGGAGGTGCGCCGTAGGGCTGGCCTCGGCGCCCTCACGGAACAGGGCGAAGTCCAGGACGAGCTGCTCCAGGCGCAGATCGAGGTGGCCACTCCCGTCTGCTGGAACCTCGAGGAAGTCGGAGGGCACCTGCTTCGGCTGCGCCATGCGCTGGCGTCAGCTGCAGAGGCCAGCGGCTGCCGGGTTGCGGCGACCGGTGCGGCGCCGGTGCGAGGGGCGCTGCCGGTGCCCGTCACACGGACACCCCGGTACTTGAAGATGGAGGGGGAGGCGCGCCAACTGGTGGACGAGCACCTCATCTGCGGGATGCACGTCCATGTGGGGATTCCCGATGCCGAGACGGGCGTGGCCGTACTGAACCGCATCCGGGTGTGGCTGCCGACGCTGCTGGCCATGTCGGCGAACTCGCCCCTGTGGGACGGGCGCGACACTGGATTTGCCAGCTGGCGGACCATCGTCTTCAGCCGCTGGCCGGTCAGCGGCCTGCCTCCGCACTTCGACGGGATCGCCGACTACGAGCGAAGGCTGCAGGCACTGGTGGCCTCCGGAGTGATCGCCGACCGAGGACAGGTCTACTGGCAGGCAAGGCTGTCCGACCGCTACCCGACCGTAGAGGTGCGCTGCCTGGACGTACAACTGAGGCCGGACGACGCCGTGATGCTCGCCGGCATCGTCCGCGCCCTGGTCGCCACGGCGATCGCCGAGGAGAAGGCGGGCACCCCGCCGGCCACTGCGGCGGACGCGGAACTTCTCCAAGCTTCGAGCTGGCACGCCGCCCGATACGGATTGAACGGCACCCTCCTAGGGCCGGACGGCCGCCCCGGAAGCAGCGGCGACGTCCTGTGCTCTCTCATCCGCCACATCTCACCGGCCCTGGAAGAGGCCGGTGACCTCCGGGAGGTCAGCGCCCTCGCGCACCGGCTGCTCCAGGAAGGCACCCCGGCAGACCGTCAGCGCCGCGCAGTGTCCGACGGCGGGCTGCCGGCGCTGATAGGACTGATCACCAGCGCTGGGCAGTCCGACTGAGCACTCGACGCCGACCCTGAGCCGGCAGGCACGCTTTCGGGTGGCGGGCGGGTGCTCCCGCAGGAGTCGGCCTGTGCGTTTGCGGGCCGCGATCCGGGTCAGACGAGGAGGGCAAGGAGTTCCCCGTCCCTCAGGGAGTGATCAGCTGTGTCGAAGGACGAGAAGAGCCGGGCCAGGACCGAGCAGGCCAAGGGCAAACTCAAGGAGACGGCCGGCCGCCTGGTGGGCAACAAGCGACTGACGACCGAGGGCCGTGCGGAGCAAGCAAAGGGCGACGCCCGCCAGGCCAAGGAAAAGATCAAGGACGTCTTCAAGCACTGACCCGCACGCCCGGCGTCCACCGCCGCGGTCCCGGACCCCCACGGGTCCGGGACCGCGGCGCGTCCGAACCGATCGAGAGAGGGCTCCCGCATGACGTTGCCGGGGGAAGGCAGAAGGAAGGCCGGGGGCGGTTCCGCGCCGTTCGGGCGCGATGTGGTGCTGGCCGTGGGGCTCGTGGGGATCTGTGTCGGCGGTCTGGCCGTCTTCCTCAAGACCGCAGCGGGGGCCGGGGCGGAGGTGTGGGTCGTACCCGTCGCCGCCGCGGTGGTCCTCGCGGTTGGGGTGGCGCTGGCCAAGTGGAGCGTCTCGCCCGTCCGCCGGCGTTCCACCACCCCTGGGGCTCCCGGCCCGGCCGCGCACGGGGATCCGTACCCGATCGAGGCGACGGCGGTACGGGACGTGCCCGCCGCCGGAGAGGTGCCCGACGTCGGTTCCAGTGCGCTGGACCACGCCGCGGCCGACGCCGACGGCTTCGAGCACACGATAGCCGCGCTGTGTGCGCGTGACGGCTGCACGCCTGTGGAAGTGGTGGGCGGTGCGGGCGACTTGGGGGCCGACGTCATCGCCACGACCCCGGACGGACTGCGTGTCGTCGTTCAGTGCAAGCACTACGCCGACACCCATCGCGTCGGCTCGCAGGACCTGCAGCGCTTCGGCGGCACCTGCTTCGCCGTTCACGGCGCCGACGTGGCGATCGTCGTCACCACGAGCTCCTACACCGCCCCCGCCCTTGAGTACGCCGCCGCTTGCGGCATCGTCTGCGTCGACGGCGAAGCCCTGGCCGCCTGGACCGACTCGGCCGCAGCCCCGCCCTGGGAAGCGGACAGCCGCGATGCCGCCGCGCGCGTGTCCACCGCCTGACGAGCCGGGCCCTCGCCGCGGCACGGACCGTCGCTGACGCCGTCGCCGTCCGGCTCTCCGGGGCGACGGAGGTGATCGCGTCGGGCGGCGGCACCCGCAACCCGGTGGGACCCTGCGGGGCTCAACAGCGCCGAACCGACTTCCGTCCCCACGGACGGCGGCGATCGAATCCCTCTCGGGCGGACGCCCGAGCGCGCGAGCGGGAGTGCGCCGGACCGGTCATCGACCGGTGGGCCTGCCGGACTTCAGCCGGGACGCCTCGATCTCCGCCCATACGGCCTTGCCGCCCTCGTGGGCGTGCGAGCCCCAGCGGTCGGACAGGCGCTCCACGATGTGCAGGCCGTGCCCGCCCGGGATGCCGCGCTGCGGGGCCGGGTGGCGGCTGGGAAGTGTGGTCGAGCCGTCGTAGACCTCGATGCGCAGGGTCTCCCCGGCCGTGAGTACGAGCTCGTGACAGCCTTCCGCGTGGAGGGAGGCGTTGGTCAGCAGCTCGGATACGAGGAGCAGGGTGTCCTCGGCGGTCTCGGTCCCGTCCCAGCCCCAGTCCCGCAGGGCCTCGCGTGTGAAGTCGCGGCCCTTGGCCACAGCTCCACGGACACCCTTCAGGGCGAGCCTGCGGCGCTGTCCTGCGGTAGGAGGGCCCGCGCTCAACGAATCACCCGTTTCAGGTCCGATGGTCTCCACCGAAGTCCTTCACCCCCATCGTTGGTACTGGTCTGTGCTCTCTGGCCCCACCCCGTGACAGTCTAGGTGGCCGCCGTTCTCACGGCGTTGCCATGGGGAGCCGCAGGGCGAAGCCCGTGTCGGTGGCGCGGACCCCGACCAGATCGCAGAGCTGGTGGATCATCCACAGGCCGCGGCCGCCGTTCGCCGATGCGAGGGAGGGCCGGCGGCGCCCCGCCAGGGGGTCGGCCAGGCGGCCACCGTCGCGGAGGCCCCGGGTGCGGCGGGCGCAGGAACGGTGATCATGCTGCGACCTCCAGCGCGGCGCATTCGTCCGGGAACATCTCCGCGACCTTGCGGAGCGAGTAGGGCGGGTCGTGGAGCAACAGGCGCCGGCCCTGCCCGCTGAGGGCGGCCGCCGCCCCTACGAGGGCGGCGACCGCGGCCGTGTCCAGGAGGACTACGGCGGAGAGGTCGAGGTGGACGACGGGGCCGGGCATCCCGGTCGCAGCTGCCGCTCAGCTGCGCCCCGGGGCCAGTCGCGCAGGCGGCTGGGCGGTCGACGGCGCCGTGGGCGTTGCGGGGTCCATCCCCTACTCCATGAGCATGCCGGTGCGCAGCCGGGCCAGCGTGCGCGACAGAATGCGTGACACCTGCATCTGGGAGATGCCCAGCTCGGCGCCGATCTCGGCCTGGGTCTGCTCCTGGCCGAATCGCATCCGCAGGATGAGCCGGTCGCGTTCCTCCAACTGTCCCAGCAGGGGCGCGAGGGTGTGGAACTCCTCGAACAGCTCCATGCCGGGATCGACGGCTCCGTGGCGTTCCGCCGCAGGGCGTGCGCTCCGGCCCGCCGAGGACGCCTCGTCGCCGTCGACGGCGGCGTCGAGGGAGCTGCTCGTGTAGCCGTTGGCGGCCACCAGCCCGTCTATGACCTCGTCTTCGGACAATTCGAGGTGGAGGGCGAGCTCCTTGACCGTCGGCGCCCTGCCCAGGACATCGCTCAGGGCCTCCTGGGCCTTGGCCAGTTCCGTACGCAGCTCCTGCAGCCGGCGCGGTACGTGCACGGCCCAGGTGGTGTCGCGGAAATAGCGCTTGATCTCACCGATGATGTAGGGGAGGGCGAGCGTGGAGAACTCGACCTCCCGCTCGAGGTCGTAGCGGTCGATGGCCTTGATCAGGCCGATCGTTCCCACCTGGATGATGTCGTCCATGTCGAGGCCCCCGCCGAGCACGCGGGCACGGAAGCGCCGCGCCGCGAACTGTACGAGCGAGAGGTTCATCTCGATCAGGGTGTTGCGCGTGTACTGGTACTCGCGCGTGCCCTCCTCCAGGGTGCGCAGCCTCGCGAAGAAGTGCCGCGACAGCTCACGGGCGTCGGTCGGCGCCATCTCGCGGGCGTTCTCGACCTCGATGCGGTCCATGTCCGGCATTGGCGTTCCCACGATGCCCCCGTCACGAGCAGGAGCTTGTGCGGCTGTAGCAAGCATGGGTCCCATAACGGTGGCCGAGCGAGACATGGTGGCCACTCCCTCCCGATTGACTGATGGCGTTCCGGGCGCGTGTGCCCCGGTTCATCGGTCCTACACCCTTCGCGCGGCAACCTCTTCGATTCCCGGACCACGCCGTGCGCCCGGGGGCCGTCCGCACCCTGCGGAGGCCTTGTCGATCGAGCGACCAGGCATACTCCCTTGACGACGACGTTACAGGTGGCGAGCCGGGAGGCGGGCATGATCAGAGCAGGGGACGCGTTCCAGCCAGGTGTGGTCGGCGACAGCTACGCGGCAGGGGCCGGGTGGGTGGTGGCGGCCCGCGGAGAGCTGGACCAGGACACCCTGGCTCCGCTGGAGGAGGCTCTCGCCTCCGCTGCGGACCGGTACCCACTGGTGGTTCTGGACGCCGGTGGCATCACCTTCGGGGACTCCTCCTTCCTGAACCTGCTCCTGCGGCTGCACCATCTGACGGCCCTGCGCATCGCGGCCCCCGGCGAGCAGTTGCGCCGGCTCTTCGCCGTGACCGGTGCCGATACGGTCCTTTCTGTACACCCGAGCGTCGAGGACGCCTTCGGGGCCTGAGCGCGCACCGGTCAGCCGGTGTACGGGCCGGTCGCGTTCGGACCGGCCGGGGTGGCCCTGAGGTGCCTCTGACGCGCCAGCGAACCTGCAGCGGCGCGGGCGGAGGGGGCCAGCGACGGACCCGGCGTGAAGGCCGATCACCACCGCGTCAGGCGCGGAGTACCCCGGCAGGCTGCTCCTCCACGACCCTGGCCAGGCGGGCCAGCATGCCCCGGTGCCGGAGCTGGAGGGCTGCCTCGCTCAAGGGGTTGTGCAGGACTCCTCCCAGACCCCGCAGGGGGTGCTCGTCGCAGACGATGAGGGTTTCCTCGCCCCCAGGGTCTGAGCTGGAGGAAGATCCTCGCGGTGCCGAGGGCCTTGAAGGACGCCTCCAGCTCCAGTTCCTTGCCGGTTTCCCGGTGGCGGACGGTCGTGATGCCCTCGACGGACCACGGCCCCAGCCGGATCGTGTAGCGCAGCCGGGACCCCAGGGCGGGCCATGTGTGGTCGAGCGGAGTGGACTCGGAGGGGCCCACGACCCATTCGCCGTACCGGTTCGGATCGGCGAGTACGGCCCACACCGTGCGTGGCGATCGCCGGATGAGTTGATGACGGACGGCCATGGGAACTCCTCCTACTGCCGAAACGGACGGGAGCTGCGCACGCCGGGCAGGCATCCGCCGCGATCAGACACCGAAGACGTCCCTGAGCTCTCGCTCGCCGGATCCGCGTGACAGGACGTGATCCTTCATCGTGGTGTGCGCCGACACGGTCATGGTGCGCGTACCCAGGGCGGGCCGCATCACGCGAGCCAGGCCGGGCGCTCTCGTCGCAGGGCCCTCCCCTGGACATCCACCGGGGAACGGTTCCACGGCGTCCCGGCGGGCGGGGGGAGTGGGAACGGACACCACGGGTAGGCGCCCGATATGTCCAATAAGGAGTCGTACGGGCCTTCGGGTGAGCGGGGTGAGCCGTGAGGCTGCGGACGAGTCGCCCCGACCGGCCCGGATGTACGCGGCGACGCGCCGGGAGCGGGTTCCGGTACGTCGATTCCGAAGGGCGTCGTATCACGGATGACGCGGAGCGGTCCCGCATGAAGGCGCTGGTCATCCCGCCGGCTTGGCAGGACGTCTGGATCTGCCCCTGGGGGAACGGGCACATCCAGGCGATGGGGACGGACGCCGCCGGGCGGCGCCAGTACCTCTATCACGAACGGTTCCGCGAGCTGCGTGAAGCGTCCAAGCACGATCACGTCGTGGAGGTGTCCGCGCGTCTGCCGTTCCTGAGGAAGGCCGTAGAGGAGGACCTGTCCGGGCGGGGACTGGTACGGGACCGCGTGCTCGCCTGTGTGGCGCGGCTGCTGGACCTCGGCTTCTTCCGGATCGGGGGCGCCTCCTACCGGCGCGACCACGAGGCGTACGGCCTGACCACCCTGCTCCGGGAGCACGCGCGGTGTGCCCGGGGGCGGGTCCGCTTCGACTTCCCGGGCAAGTCCGCGCAGCAGCAGATCCGGTCGATCGAGGACCCGGCTTCCTTCGCGGTGGTCCGGGCGCTGCTGCGGCGGGACGACCGTCCGCAGCTCTTCGTCTACCGGCAGGCGGGCGCCTGGCGCGACGTACGCGCCGAGGACGTGAACGAGTATCTGCGGGACCGGGCCGGCGCCGATCTCACCGCGAAGGACTTCCGCACGTGGCACGCGACGGTTCTCGCCGCCGTGGCCCTCGCCGTGTCCGAGGACATGGCCGGAGCACCTCCTGCCCGCCGACGGAGCGCGGAGGCGCGGGCCGTGCGTGAAGTGAGCCATTACCTGGGCAACACGCCGGCAGTCTGCCGTGCGTCCTACATCAACCCGCGCGTGGTGGAGCTGTTCGAGAACGGCGTGACGATCCGACCCGCGCTCGATGCGCTCGGCGCGAGCGCCGCGGAGGGGGACCTTGCGACTCACGGCGCCGTGGAGGACGCAGTGCGTCGGCTTCTCGCTGAGGGCCATCCATGAGCGGATCGTCGTAGCCGGCCACTGACGCTGACGCAGGGGAGCTGACGCAGGGGAGTGGAAGGCGGCCGGCGGCCAGACGAATCCGGCTGATCGGCGCACCCTGAACCCAGCGAAATGATCAAGGGCGGGGGGCGTTTGGAAATCTCCAAACGGCGCAGACGATCGCTAACACCAACTTTATCCCCCGAGGTAGGAGACGCATCATGGGCATTCTGGCCTGGATTCTCATAGGGCTGCTCGCGGGCCTCATCGCCAAGGCGCTCATGCCGGGCAGGGACCCGGGCGGCATCATCATCACCATGCTGATCGGGATCGCGGGCGGCCTGCTCGGCGGGTGGCTCGGCAAGGTCATCTTCGGTGTCGACTCCATAGACGGCTTCTTCGACCTCTCCACCTGGATCGCTGCCATCGTCGGCTCCATGCTCCTCCTCGCCGTCTACCGACTGGTCACTGGCAACAGGCGCCGCGCCTGACCTACGCGTCCTCTCCGTACGGAAAGACTCCGCCTCTCTTGAGGGCGGAGTCTTTCCGCCGCAACGGGCTCGGGCAGCACGCCGCTCGTAGGCGGATGTGCCGACGCCCGGAGGTTGAGAGCCTGGTACGCGAGCTCCTGCGCGACCACGGGCGGGTCGTGGTGAAGCCCGACCGTTCGGCGGGAGGGCACGGTATGCGATTCGTGGCCCGCAACGACCTGAAGGGCGGGGCGAACCTGCCGCTCGCAACAGTCGGTGGGCCCGAAGGCATGTGGGTGGTGGAGGAGTGCCTCGACGTGGCCGAATCGGTCAGTGTCCAACTGGAGGTAACCGCCTCCGGAACACTCGCGCTCTTCAGCGGAGCCATGCGCACGCTTCAGGGCTCCTTCACGGGATACGCCTCTCCGCTGCCGCCGTCTTGCGCCCACGTGGCCCGCGAGCTGGAGGAGTGGGGGACGGCCCTGGGCCGCCACCTGGCCGACCACGGCTACGCCGGGCCCTTCGGGCTCGACGCGCTGGTGGACACCGAAGGCGACGCGCATGCGAGTGAGAGCAACATCCGCCGTACCGCCACCACCACACCCCACAGCATGGTCATCCGGCTGACCGATGGATCGGCCAACGCACACCCGGCATGGGCGGTGTCCAAGGGGTGGACCCTGAGTCCCATGGACTTCGACAAGGCGCTCGCCCGGTTGCGTGCTTCACGCCTGGCGTTCGACCCGGAGCGGGGCGAGGGTGTGGTTCTCTACGCGGACGTGCCGCCCGACGGCCGTTCCTGGCGGTACGCGGCGATCGCTGGGAGCGCCGCCGACGTAGTCCAGCTGGAAGCCGCGTTGGCCGAGGCCTTCGAATTCGAGGGCGGCTGACCGCACGACGCCGGTCCCGGCACCCAGGAAGGGTGCCGGGACCGGCGTCGCCGTGCGGGGGAAGCGATCAGGCGGGGCGGCCGCCGAAGGGGCCGCCGGTGCCGTAGTACGTGCCCAGCTCCTCCCGGTAACCGGCGTCGCCGAGGTGCTTGTCCCGGTGGAACTCCGGTGCGTTCTTGATCTGTTCCTTGGTGCGGTCGACGAAGAGCTTCTTGTCCTCCGGGTCGACCCGGACCACGGTGCTCGCCGGCAGCAGGACCTCCTTGCCGAAGATCCAGATACCGGTGTCGACCACCAGGTAGGCGTCACCGACCTCGTCGGAGTGCTTGTCGACCTTGCCGATGCTGCCGTCGGTCGCCTCGACCTTGTATCCGGTCAGATCGGTGCCGGCCAGGTGGCCCGAGGTCGGCTGGTAGCTCCACACATGTTCAGTCACGCGAAAACAACTCCTCCGGTCAACGGGGGAGGGCGAAGAACGAATTCTCCGCCCATCCTCCTTGTTCCGTACGTCGTGCTCGGCAGCCGTGCTGCGTTCTGCCAGATCCTCGCCTGCCCGGACTTTTCTGCTTCACGCACCCGGATCCGCAATCGGGACCGGGGTGGCCGTCGATCATTGGAGGTCAGCAGGTCCCCTGCTGCGTCACGGCGACCGCCCCGGCTGCCCTTCGAATGCCCCCGATGCCCGCCTTCATTACTTCCGCGTTCGTGAAGGTCCGCCGACGAAGACATGGCGGTGGCCGGTCACCCCGGGAAGGGGTGACCGGCCACCGCCATGCAGTGTCGGAACTGCGCCTTGTCGTACCGCTACCAGCGATACCAGCGGCCGCTACCGCTCTTGGGGCGGGCGACGAAACCGATCAGCCACAGGACCAGGACCGCGATAGCCACCCACCAGAGAATCTTCACCGCGAAACCCGCGCCGAAGAGGATCAGGATCAGCAGAAGAACGAGAAGCAGGGGAACCATGGTTATCAACCTCCGAAGCACCGTGTGCCCGACCCCACCCGGGACATGCATTCGATTTCCATGTGTTTCCTGTCCTGGTGGCCGGGCAGGAGATCCTGCCCGGCATTCCGCAGTGGCGCCCCGGCTGTCTTGCGCCGCCTGGCCCAATCAGCCACTCGGTGAAGCGTTCTTCGGGCAGGACTTCCTCCATGGACACCAATCACGAGATGGACCCGGCACACGAGGTTCCGGACGGCGTAGATGAGAAGACGGTGCGCGCTCTGGGTGCGCTGTCGAAGGCGCTGGAGACCACGGAGCGGGCTCGTGGCCACCTCTACGGGTTCCACCAGCTGACCGGGACCGCGGACTTCGAGCTCGGCGACGCGGTCCGGTTCCTGCGCGAGGCCGGCCACGAGGAGCAGGCCGCCCGGGTCGAGCGCGAGATCGTGGGCCGCAACGTCATCCCGGGCCACTGGACGTTCCAGATCATCGAGGCCTACAACGAGACCTACTACCAACCCTTCGCCGCGGTGGAACGCGACATCGTCGACGAGCTGGCCGGCGGGCGGGACCACCTCCTGGAGGCCCGCCTCAAAACGGCTCGCCGTACCCCCCATCATCCTGACCACACCGCAACGCCCACCTCTTGAGGGAGCCCGGCTCGGCTACGGCGCGCATGAGGTCCACCCGAACGCTGACCGACCGGGGGCCATCGGAGCGGATGAAGGGGGGCCCGCAGGGGGGCGGCTCCTTCAGCTCCGCTCCTTCACGTCGCGGCGTGCGCTCCGACGGCCTGTCGGTACGCCACGTGCCCACCCAGCGCACCGCTGACGGCCACGGCAGCCATCCCACCCATAGCCCACAGCCGGCCCTTTGCCGAGCGGCCGCGGAGCCGCGCCGTCAGGGACGCGGTGTAGCAGGCCACCGCAGCCGCGTTGGAGGCCGCGTGGGCCAGACCGACCCGGGCCTGCTCCGGCGGTAGATCCGCCCAGTCCGCCCAGCCGGCGACCGCTGCCGGGGCGACGCCCGCCAGTCCGACGGCGGTCAGGGTGGTCGTCGCGCGCTGTGCCCCGGGCACGAAGTCCAGTACCGAAGCCGACAGCCAGCAGCCGATGGGCACCTGCACCAGCACGGGGTGCAAGGGGTGGCCCAGCGGCCTGCCACGCAACAGATCGCGCATACCACCCAGCGGGAGCGAACGGATGCCCCGCTGCAGCACCCTGATGGCCGGATCGGCCGCCGTCGCCCGTTCGAGCCGGTCGAGGGACTTCAGCCAGCAAGCCGAGGCGGTGTCGAGGGCCGCGGTCTGCCCAGCCGTGGGCGAGGTGTCGAGGGTCTGTGAGTTCATACACGACGCCTACCCGCTGCCACGCCGCTATCCCGCGCCGGCCCCGACTGCACCCGAACGACAGGCCGCCGGCAGGGGAGAGCCGCCAAGCCAGGGGCCTGCCTGATCCGGGACGCGGCGGACCACACCCCCGACCCGCTGTTGGAGCAGGTCCTGAGGTGAACGGCGTGGTGTCGGCCCGCTCGAGTCTGATCGGGCCCACACCAGGCCGGCACTCAAGGACGCCGGAACTCAGGGTTCATGACGGTCCGAGGAGGCGGATGCTTCAGTCGATCTGGCCCTGGGTGATGACCTGTATCTCGTTGGTCTCCTCGTTACGCACCCGGTATACGGCATGCGGGCCCTCGTCGCGGACTTCCTCTATCCGCCCCTTCTGCAGGTCCGGCCGCCCATCGTGGTAGCTGATGCGGTCGTTCTCTGTGTGCGACATATTTCCTCCGGTCAAGCCATCGTGACTCGGATTGCATCCGAGTCACGGTCGGGGATGCTCCTGGCCTTTTTGATCGCGGACACGCTCTTCCGGGGTTTGCCAGGAATCCTCGCGGCGCTGCGCGGCGGGATTCTGCTCGGCCGGTGGTGACTCCCGGCGTCTGCGTCGGCTCCCGTACCAGAACGCACCGATCAGAAGAACGACCAGGACGACTCCGGCAAGAATGAGGAAGAGCGAGGCCTGGCCTTCGGCCGCGAGCGTTTCGAGAGCAGTCATGTGCGGCACTTACCCGCGATCCGCGACCATAGCAAGCGTCACCTGGGTTTATTGAACTCGCCGATGCGAAGAGCCGGATCCAGCGGCGGGAGTGTCGTCGCGAAAGCGGAAAGGAACCGCCCGCCGAGGCGGATCCGTCGGAACGTTCAGCCCACCCCAGTAATGGCGGTGCATTTTTGGTCTGATCCTCCGAAGATCGACGCGCCTTCGGATGGGGAGACCGGGACGGGGCAGGCGCACTACCTCATCGATCGCTGTGAATAGCTCGGCGACCCATAGCGAAAATGGAGGTACGGGTGCCCAGTACTGCTCTCTCCTTGGCCTCGCTGCCCGGCGGCCTGGTGGCCCTGCCGGGCGTGTACCAGCCCCAAGCGGACACCCGGCTCCTCGCCGCGGCCCTCGCCCACGAGGACCTCGGGCCCCATACCCAGGTCCTCGAGATCGGTACGGGCACCGGCGCCCTGGCCCTGCACGCCGCGACCACGGGAGCCCGGGTCACGGCGGTCGACGTGTCCTGGTCCGCCGTTGCCACAGCGCGACTGAACGCCTGGATCCACCGCCTTCCCTTGCGCGTCCTGCACGGGGATTTCGAAGCACGCACCACCGGACAACGCTTCGACATCGTCTTCTCGAACCCCCCGTACGTCCCCGCCCCGGACGGTCGAGTGCCCTCGCGCGGCCCGGAACGGGCCTGGGACGCCGGACGCGACGGGCGGGCGGTCATCGACCGGATCTGCGCGGACGCCCCGGCACTGCTGCGGCCCGGCGGAGTCCTGCTCATGGTGCACTCGGGGTTGTGCGGGGCCGGAGAGACCCTCGATCGGCTGGCGGGGGCAGGGCTGGACCCCGAGGTCACGGCGACGGCATCCGTACCCTGGGGCCCCGTCCTTCGATCACGGCGCTCCTGGCTGGAACAGCAGGGCCTCGCGGCGGAAGCCGAAGAGCGGGAGGAACTGGTGGTCATCCGTGCCCAGCGAACCTGATCCCGGGCCGTGCCCGGTCCCCGGCGCAGTGGATGCCCGGCGGGTGGCCGTGGAGCCCGGCGGCCCGGTCCTGGTGGAGGGCCCGGTCGAGTTCGTCCTGGACGACGGGACGGTCGCCCGGTCCGACCGCTTCATGGTCGCCATCTGCATGTGCCGCCGCAGCCGTACGTACCCGTGGTGCGACACCAGCCACCGGCGCCGCGAACGAGCCGCACCATCGCCTGAGAACAGGAACCCGGAATGACGCCTCCGCCGAGCCCGACGAGCCCGACCAGCACCGCGACCGCCGGCGGCCCCCGGCTCGTGGAGGGGCGGGGCGAACTCTCCGACGCCGTCACCGGTGCGCTGCGGACGGGAACCCCGCCGGTGTACGCCCCCGGCGACGTACTGAAGGCCGACCCGTGGGGCGAAGACCTTCAGCTCGCCCTCTACCTGCTGTACGAACTGCACTACCGCGGCTTCGAGGAAGTCGAGGACGAATGCGAATGGGACCCGGACCTGCTCCGCCTGCGCCAGGCCATGGAAGCCCGATTCCTGCACGCCCTGCGCACCGAGCTGTCCGATGCGCCCCGGACTGTCGAGGAGGCCTTCGCCCCCCTCCTCGTCGAGCCCGTGGACCTCTCCGACAGCCTCAGTCACCGCCTCGAAATCGAGGGTGAGCTCTGGCAACTGCGTGAGTACGCGGCTCTGCGGTCCCTGTACCACCTCAAGGAGGCGGACCCGCACGTGTGGGTGGTCCCCCGGCTCACCGGCCGGGCGAAGGCCGCGATGGTCGCCATTGAGTACGACGAGTTCGGCGCCGGCCATGCCGACCGCATCCACGCGCAGCTCTTCGCCGACCTCATGACCGACCTCGACCTGGATCCCGCCTACGGCCGCTACCTCGAGCAAGGCCCGGCGCCGCTGCTCGCCACTGTGAACCTGATGTCCCTCTTCGGGCTGCACCGGGCCCTGCGAGGAGCGCTCGTCGGCCACTTCGCCTGCGTCGAGGTCACCTCCTCACCCGGCTCCCGCCGCCTGGCCAAGGCCATGCGGCGCTGCGGAGCGGGCCCCGCCGCCGAGCACTTCTACGCCGAGCACGTCGAGGCCGACGCCGTCCACGAGCAGGTCGTACGCCACGAAGTCATCGGCGGCCTCCTCGCCGACGAACCGGACCTCGAAGGGGACATCGCGTTCGGATGCGCGGCAACGGTCCTGCTCGAAGACCGGCTCGCGAGCCACATCCGAGAGGCCTGGGACCACGAACGAAGTGCACTGCGCGCGCCCCTGCCCGAGCACTAGAGGGTGTCGTCACGGCGCGGCGCGCCGGCCTCAGGCCCGGCGTGCCGCTTCCACGTCCGGGCACCGTCCCCGCGGTCGCCCCCGTTGCGAACCGGCAAGCGAAGTCGACCGCCGTACTCAAGGCATGGGGAGCCGGCTTCCGGCCAATTCATTGCCGGGCGCCTCAGCATGCGGAGAGAGGGACCACGGGCGGCGCCACGCCGGGGTGCGGTGGGGAATATAATTGACTTCCATGTCGAAGCCTGACGAGCTGCTCGTGAACGTCGCCGCCCTGGTGGAGTCCGGGCAGAGCAACCAGATGTCCCTGACCGTGGTCACCGGCGGTGCTGTGATCACCGGCCGGCTCGCCCCCGAAGCCGTGTGGAGAGAACGGGTGTCGGAGGTGCTGACGGATTCCGCACGCCTGGGCGAGTTCTCCGCCATCTTCACTGCCACGACACCCAGGGAGGGGCCGCCCACACATCTGCACTTCCATGTGGCGCGGATCCTGCAGGGAACCGTGGGCATCCCGGAGACGGGCGGGATGTACCGCATCTCGATCAAGGACGTCAGCGCCTGGACCGTGGGCGACTTCAGCTACTCCGACAATTGACCCGAGATTACGGCGAGCACCCGCCGCAGGGCTGAGGGCCCGACCTGTGTATCGGGTCGGGCCCTCAGTGTTGTAACGGTCCTACCGTGGAGAGGCACGGACTCGTCCTCCCCTACGAGTCGCCGGAGGTCATCGCGTTCGCGATCGACGGGGGCCGCGCCGAGTATGTGGACTGGATCACCCGGGCCACCCAGGCCACCCAGGCCACCCGCTAACCTTCCGCGCCTTGCAGTAGCTCGTCAGCCCGCGACGCGGGGCGCTCGCTCGCGGAGCTGTTGGGCCTCTGAGACTCCGCTGTGTCGGCGCAGGCGTACCCGTATGCCCTGGGTGGCGGCCTGGACCTTGACGAAGCGGATGACGTCGGCGCAGTCGAGGAAGTCGCCTGGGCTGGGCAGCGGTGGGCTACCTGCACAGCGGTGGCGCGGCCGTACTCGCCCTGATCGTGACGGGCGGGCTGCTCTACAGTGCGGGCGCCGTCGTGTACGCCCTTCAGCGTCCCGACCCCTCACCCCGCTGGTTCGGCTACCACGCGGTGTTCCCCGCACTGACGGTGGCAGCCTTCACCGCGTACTACGTCGCCGTCTCGCTCGCCGCCTGCTGATTACGAGACGTGGCGATGCATGATCGTCCCGTTGCGTGGGGCCGGTGGGGTTACCGACCGGCGTCGGATCCGGGCGCGAACGGGCGGCGGAGGGAGACGTAGTAGTCGCCGACCGCGGACAGGTAGTCGTGCTCGGCTGTTTCGCTGTCGGTGGTGAACCGGGGCGCGGCCTTGATCTCTTCCTGCGTGGCCGAGACCCGCACCGCCTGCACTTCGGCATCGATGCGCGTGACGGCGCCGGCCGGGATCAGGACGCTCTTTCCGAACACCCACACGCCGGTGTCGACCACCAGGTGCTGCATGCCGGACTGGTCCTGCTGGCGGTCCACGTGCCCGATGGCACCGTCAGCGGCTTCCACGGTGAATCCCACCAATGACTGTCCGGACGTGTATCCGCTGTCCTGCGCGTACATCCACATTCCGCTCACAGACCATCTCCTCGTTTTCGACGACCGGACGTGCTGGCTCGGTGCACCACCGGTTCGCGTCTGCCCGACCGCATGCCCCCGTACTTGTCGCGCAACCGAGTCCGCAGAACACTCCGGGCGCGCTACGCCGGTGGTCGGACATCGGCTCGCCAGTGCAGTCAGCGATTGCGGCGGCATCTCCTGAGTGCGGTGCAGGGTCTGGCCAGCAGCCTGAGCAGATGGATCTTGCGGACACGCTCGCGGCAGCGGAATCCGCCTCCCCCGTCGAGTCCAGCGAGCCCCCTGGGCGCGTCGCTCTGCCGGGCACCCTCTGCTCCTCGCGGCCGTCTCCAGGACGATGCGACGGTCATGGGATTGGACTGGCACGGTACGCACCGTACGCACGAGGCCACGCGCAGCGCTGACGCCGGGGCGGACCTCGCCGAAGCCTCGGCACCCGAGTAGCACTCTGTCCGGAGTCCGGTCTGCGGGCCGAGATGATCGTCTGGCCGTCGATGCCGACGGGCGTGATCACCTCAGGCCGAGGTCGGTGGGGTGGGGGTTTCGCTGGCGCGGCGGTATTCGGCGTTGATGCGTTGGGCTTCTTCGAGTTGGTCTTCGAGGATGATGATGCGGCAGGCGGCGTCGATCGGGGTGCCTTGGTCGACGAGCTCGCGGGCGCGGGCGGCGATGCGCAGCTGGTAGCGGGAGTAGCGCCGGTGGCCGCCGTCCGAGCGGAGCGGGGTGATGAGGCGGGCCTCGCCCAGGGCGCGGAGGAAGCCTTGGGTGGTGCCGAGCATCGCTGCGGCCCTGCCCATGGTGTAGGCGGGGTAGTCGTCGTCGTCGAGACGGCCGAACGAGTCACCTGCTGTCATTGAACCTCTTTCTGGAACGCGTGGAGGGGCCCTGGTGCCTATGGCACCAGGGCCCCGAAGGAACTACTACACCATCTGCCGGCCCTGATACTGCGCCGGCCCTCTGTGTCCGCAGACCCGACTCATACGTGAGCGGGGTGCGGGGATCGCGGTTGCTTGACCGGAGACCACCTCACTATCGATGTCCTGCGGTACCCGGGCTCCAACCTGCCGGCCCGGGCGATCCTGATGGCGCTCAGCTCCTCCGTTCTTCCCTCAGTGATCAACTACTTGCCCAACGGGTACTGCGTCATGCTGGTCACGCCTACTGCTGGTACTGCTCACTGCTTGTACTGCTCATGCTGCGCGTGGCCCGACCTGGCGCCACGTTCCGGCAGCCAGCCCCGTCGCCCATCCTGCGTCTGCTCTGGCTTGGAACCCCACTGCCGAACCTCCCGGTGCGCGCGCCCGCAGCCGACGCCTTCACCAAGGTGCTGCTCACTGACTTCACTGCTGGGTACCACTCGTGGTGGCCCCTGATCACTGCGGGCCACCCGGTCCAGTCGTCAGCACCGTCGCCGTCCTGCACCAGCCCTGGCTTCGGAACTCCACCACCGCACCGTCCTGCGTACTGCTGCCCGGCAGTTCGTCTCTGCCCGGCCCTGCGGTCTCTCTGTGCTACGAGAGAAACCATAACCACGTCACCGCCCAATGTCTACTCCAGCCAAGATAGATTTCCTCGTCGCTGGTCAGGAGGAAATCGAGCTCGAACGTGTCCGCTGCTCCCTGAGCTTGCCGAGCTGGACCTGCACACCGGACGCGCCGCCGAGTGCGCCACGCCACTGCGGCGAGCGGTTGCCGATCCCGGCCGCTCACGTCTCCGAGCTTCCCCGGGCTCACGGTCCATGTTCTGCGTGCCCCTGCCTACCCGGGGTAAGCGGGACAAAGCGGCACTGATCCCGCACGAGGACGCCGCAGGACGGGGTGAAGGACTTGCGCCACTTTGAGTACGCCGACAGTCATTCTGCCCACCCGTTGGAGACCGCCTGCCGGCCCGTGCGGACGGCACAGGCCCGCGAGGCCGCATCCGACTTCCTGGCCCGCCTCAACCCACCACCGCCCGAGTCGACCGTTCAGAACGTGGTGCTGTTGGTGTCGGAACTGGTGACCAACGCGCTCCGGCACGTCGGCACGGTCACCTCCATGGAGCTCCGCGCGAACCGCCACCACATCCAGGTCGTCGTTGAAGACCCCAGCCCGGCCCACCCCCAGGACCGGACTCCCGACCTCACTGGCCGGACCGGCGGATTCGGCTGGCCCATGATCCAACGCTTGGCCCGTGACGTCACCATCGCCCAGGCCGGGACCGGCACGGGCAAGGCGATCACCGCCACCCTTCCCCGGTGAATCCGGGCTCTGCGGCCTGCCGGCCACGGGGCCGTCCAGCCGGTCCAGCCGTGCGTACGCCGCGGACTTCGGGCGCGACCCTGGACACGGCGCACGCCGGCCTCCGTCGAGACGGACAGCCACCGGTCAGCCGCCCCGTCGGTCGGTCCCGCTCCAGACGTGGAGCAGGGCCGCGCAGCTAACGCGGCGCGGCCCTGTGGGTGATGTCGAACGTGACGACCTGGCCCTGTTGGAGCTCACGGAAGCCCGAGGATTTGATCGCGGAGTAGTGGGCGAAGGCGTCCGGGCCACTTCCCAGTTTCCGTAGCCATGTCTCGTGCCTTCCAGCCGATGAACGCCTACCGCTCCATGCGGTCGTTCGTACGGGTGGGATTCATGCGGAACCTTCCTTGATGCGGCGCGCATCAAGGGATTCCCGCAGGTAGGAGCGGCACGGGAAAATGCGAGGAACGGGTCGAATGGAATGCGAAATCGGATTCGGTCCCCGAAGAATGTGTGCGGATGCGGGTGATCGTCGCGGGGGTGGCTTCATGCGAAAGCCGGAGAAATGAACTCGGGTGCAGCTCCGAGGGGGCGGCAGCCCCTGCTGAGACCCGCGGGGTGGAAGCACCGCGGGAGGTGGGTGCAGTTGGGGCCCGCACCCTGAGGGATGCGGGCCCCAACTGCGAAACGCGGGTCGGCGTCAGGCGGGAACGATGTTCTCCGCCGTCGGGCCCTTGGGGCCCGGCGCGATGTCGAAGGTGACCTTCTGGCCCTCGTTCAGCTCGCGGAAGCCCTGCGCGGCGATGTTCGAGAAGTGGGCGAAGACGTCGTCGCCGCCACCGTCCTGCTCGATGAAGCCGAAGCCCTTTGCCGCGTTGAACCACTTCACGGTGCCAGCAGTCATGTCATATCTCCTTGGGGCAGTAGACCGGCGTCCGCATGGTGCGGACGCCGTGTCGCCGCGATGATGCCCCGCCCGGAAATTGACCGGAAATATGAAGCGCTTCCATGCGGCACAGAGGCCGACTGGATGTGCTTTAAGTTTTTGGGTACCAAAACTGCAACCGAGATGGACAGTAGCACGTCATAGTGGATTGCGTGGGTCGCATGGATATACCCCCTGTGCTCCGGTAAAAAACTCTCCTCGCGATGCCCGTTAAACTCTCAGGCGGCGGGGGCAGATATTGATTCACCCCCAGTGGAGCGTTTCGAAAGTTGGGGTATTCGCCGACCGCGACGTAGATGGCCCTCCGGAGCGTCATGCTCCTCCCCGAGCGCAGTCGGCGGGCAGAGGGTGGTGTGGGTGCCTGCCGGGTCCTCGGGGCGTGCCGGCCAGCGGGGTGGGTGTGAGGTCGGCGGGTTCCTCGCCGGCTTCCAGGAGCGTGTCGGCGGCGCCGACGATCCGGGGGTCGGGACGGCCGACCGCCGTGGTGTCCTTGCGGTCGTAGTCGATGCGGTCGAGAAGGCTGCGGATCGCTTCCAGCCGGGCCCGTCGCTTGTCGTTGCTCTTGACCACGGTCCAGGGCGCGTGGTCGGTGTCGGTGGCCCGGAACATGTCGACCTTGGCGGTGGTGTAGGCGTCCCACAGGTCAAGCGAGGCAAGGTCGGTGGGGGACAGCTTCCACTGTCGTACCGGGTCGACCCGGCGGATCGCGAAGCGGGTGCGCTGTTCGGCGCGGGAGACGGAGAACCAGAACTTGACCAGCAGGATGCCGTCCTGGACGAGCATGGCCTCGAAGGCCGGGCACTGCCGCAGGAACAGCTTGTACTGGTCGTCGGAGCAGAAGCCCATGACCTTCTCGACGCCGGCGCGGTTGTACCAGGACCGGTCGAAGAAGACGATCTCCCCCGGGGCGGGCAGGTGGGCGGTGTAGCGCTGGAAGTACCACTGGCCGGCCTCTCGCTCGGTGGGCTTGTCCAAGGCCACGACGCGCGCCCCGCGGGGATTGAGCCGCTCGGTGAACCGCTGGATCGTGCCACCTTTCCCGGCGGCGTCCCGGCCCTCGCAGATGACCACCACCCTGGAACCGGTCGCCCTCACCCAGCTCTGCAGTTTGAGCAGTTCGATCTGCAGGATCCGCTTGGCCCGCTCGTACTCCGCCCGGCGGATCTTGCGGTCGTAGGGGTAGTTCTCACGCCAGGTCCGGATCGGCGCGCCGCCCGCGTCGAGCAGCACCGGTTCCTCCGGGCGGCTGTTGTCCACGCTCAACCCGGCGAGCAGGTCCTCGGAGTCTTCCGTCGGCTTCTTCATGCCGGGCGCCTACCCCGGCGAACGCATATCGACCGCGGTGCCGGACCGGCCTCTGGTTGGGAAGCAGTCCGTCGTGGTGGTGGGTCCTGCCTGTCCGGGCGTTGTCCCCGGGCCCGCGGCTGTTGAACCTAACGACGCCCGATTACCTCTGTGACGGGCATCTGAAAATCTGTGTTGGCTGAAGTAGACATTGGACTGTGGCGTGGTTATGGTTTCTCTCGTAGTCCGGAGAGACAGTAGGGCCCGGCAGCTCGTGAGTCGGGTGTGTGGACATAGTGGGCCGGCGCAGCACCAGGGCCGGTGGATGGTGTAGTCAGTTCCTTCGGGGCCCCGGTGCCATCGGCGCCAGGGCCCCTCCGTGCTCTCCGGTGCGCCCGCCTGATGGGGTCCGGCGGCTCGCGGAGCAGCTCGTCCCATCGACCGGGATGGTGTGACGCGCGGTGCTGGCGGGCCGTGGCCGTCCATGCAAGGCGAAGGTCGTGTTTCGGATTGGCGGAGCGTTCTGGTTGAGGTTGTGTCGTGGGTAGAGAAGGGGAGGCGGTGCGAGAGCGCACCGCGGGCTGAGTTGGGGAGTTGATGGTGGAACAGCAGGTACAGGTGCTGTCTGACAAGGACGGCGTCCGCGTCATCGTGTGCGCAGGCGAGTTCGACCAGGACTCTCTTGGACCCCTCGAAGCAGCCTGTGTGGCGTCTGTGGATGATCATGCTGTCCGTCGGGTCGTCCTGGACGTCACCGGCGTGACCTTCGCCGACTCCGCGATGCTCAACCTCATGCTGCGCGTGCGGCGCACTGGCCGCCTGGTTCTGGTCGGCCCCGTGCCGCCTCGCATGGGGCGACTGCTGGACCTCACCGGGACTACCGCCCTGTTCCCGACCGCAGAGGGTGTCGAGGCGGCCCGCATCCTGTAGGGCAGAGCGCGGCAGGACCCGCGCACGCTTCCCGGAGGCCCCCTGAAAGCCCTCGTCAACACATCCGTCACACCTGCCCTGGAACTGCGCGCAGGCTGTCTGTCCGCAGCGTTCGCGTCACGCCCGGGAGCGGCGGGGCCTGTGGTTCGGAGCGGCTTCGCTCGGGGCGCTCGAATTTTTGTTCTGTGCTCTCGTGTATGGCTCCTGTTTCGGGGTAACCGGCTGGAAGCGGCCGTGTGGCTTGCTCAGGACGAGGGTGGCGGTATGGCTGCTGTGGTGCACCAAGGTGAGTTGCTAGTCGGCGGTCCGATCGTGTCGGCCATGGCCTTGGACGGCAGCGAACCGATCGCTGGGGCCAGGCGTGCTGCCCGCGGTTTCATGACCGCGGTGCAGGGTGTTCACGGGATTCCGGTGTCGGACCGTGCGATGAGCATGGTGGAGCTGGTCGTCAGTGAGCTGGTGACCAACGCCTACAAGTACGCGCCCGGCCCGTGTCTGCTGGAGCTGGAGGTCGGCGCCGGTGTCGTGGAGATCAGCGTGTGGGATACCGACGCGCAGCTGCCCGCGGTGAGCCCGGCCGATCCGAGTCGGATCGGGCAGCACGGCCTGGAGATCGCGATGGCGGTGTGCCGCAGTTTCGAGGTGCGGCGCGAGCCCGTGGGCAAGCGAGTGAAGGTCACGATAGGACTGGCCGACGACCCCGGCGGGGACCCGGCCGGACGCCTCCCCTGACGATGTCGGCCAGGATCGCCCTTGCCGCACGGGTGCGGCAGCGCTTCAGCCGGTCGCGGAGCTGCTTCTGACCGCCCCGGGCCGCAAGGAGTCCGGGAATGCCGGGAAAGCCACCGGTCCAGCCTTGTCGGCCGTACTCGGCCACAGGACTAGGGAGCGGGCGGTCCCGTTGTCGCAGGTGGCGAGGCGTCGGTGACGTCAGCGCCGTGGGCGGCGTCACGTTCGGAGTGGTGGACGCCGTGCCAGTCCAGGCACATAACGGTCGCGTCGTCGTCGAGGTGGCCGTTGACCGCCTCGACGACCGCTTTGATGAGCGTACGGGCGGCTTCGCGGGGATGTAGTTCGCGGGTGCGGATGATCAGGTCCGAGAGGTCGAGGCTCTCGGCGTCGCGCTCCAGCATGCCGTCGGTCAGCATGATCAGCCGGTCGCCGGGCCGCAGGTCCAAGGTCTGCACCTGGTAGGTGTTGGGCTGTGAGGGATGGATGTTGAGGCCGAACGCCCGGTCGACCTTCGGAACGATCTCCTCGACCTTTCCGTCGCGCATCCGCAGTGGCCAGGGGTGCCCGGCGTTGACGAACTCGGTCCCGCCGTCGAGGAGGCTGATGCGCAGCAGCTGACCGGTGACGAAGCCGCTGCGGCCGTGTTCGCGCATGGCCTGGTCGGCTTGGCGGGCCTGGTCGGCGAGGTCGGCGCCCTCCCGCCGGGCCCGTCGCAGGGCGCCCACCACCAGGGTGGCGAGCAGCGCGGCGTCGACGTCGTGGCCCATGGCATCGGTGACGGAGAGCTGGACGGTGTCCCGGTCGATGACGTAGTCGAAGGTGTCGCCCCCGACGTGTTCGGCGGGCTCCAGCGCCCCGGCGACCGCGAACTGCGCCGCCTCGCACGCCAGGGACGCGGGGAGCAGGCGGTGCTGGATCTCGGCTGCCAGGCTCAGCGGCTTGGTGCGCCGGCCCCACTGGTACACATCGGTGTGGGACCGGTTTGCGATGACGATGTACGCCAACGCGTGTGCGGCCTCGCCGACCTCCCGCATCACCTCCGCGTCCGGAACGGTGGGCAGGAACAGTTCGAGGAGCCCGATGGCGTCTCCCCGGTTGGTCACCGGGGCGATCACGCGGACGTGCCGGCCCTCGCCCCGGTGTTCGACCTGCGGCTGCTGGGTGCGGATGACCTCTTCGTACAAGGTGTCGCGCAGCAGTATCCGCTGGGGCGGCTCGTCGGTGTCGATGCTGTCGGCGGTTCCCAGCCGTACGACGGAACTGCCGGTGAAGTCGGTGATCAGGAACGACACCGATGCCGCCTGGAGGTGGTCCTTGAGCATGCGCGCCACGACGTCCAGCGACTCCACGGGCGCGGCGGCCTCAGCAGCCTCCAACGCGCCCGCCAATGTCATCGCCTTACCCCGGCGGCTTCCGCCCGCGTCAGGGCCGGACCCCCGGTCGCTGTCTGGTTCTCCTGCGCTCACGGCGACCCCTTTACCACTCGATGCCGCCCCGGGGCCTTGTCCCGGATGCGCGAGGATCCGCCCGGAGGCGGCATCGGACAGGCCTCATTGCATCACGAGGCTTCAGGAACTGGTGGGCAGGCAGCGCGGTTGGCTCGGTAGTTCGGTCGTCGGCCGAGCGTTCCCGGGCCGGTGCGGCCGGGGAGCGCACCGGTCATCCGGCTGACCTGTTGCCGCGGGGCGCACGTCGAACGGCTCGGTTCGCCGCCCGGGCGGCTTCGCCGGCGGAGCTACCGGGCGAGGATGGCGTTCACGGTCTCAGGCGGCGGGGCCGTCCTGCTGGGGGGATCCGGCGGTCGTGGTGATGCCCAGCTGGAGTGCTGCGAGTCCTGTGGCGAGTGCCTGCCGGGTATCGGCGCTCATGGTGTCGAGGGCCTGGGCGAGTGTCTGCTGGCGCTTTTCTCGTATCTGGGCGAGGTGGTGCTCACCGGCTGGGGTGAGCCGGGGGGTGAGCTCGCGGCCGTCGCCGGGGCCGGGGTGGCGGCGTAGGAATCCGGTGGCCTCCAGCCGGTCGCAGAGCCGGGTTACGGAGGGGGCTGCGGCGCCGAGGAGCTGGGCCAGGGCGCTCATGCGGATCCCGGGCTGGCGGTCGAGGAGGAACATCAGGCGCAGCTGCGTTGTGGAGACCGATGAAGCCGTAGCGGCTTGGCGGGCGTTCTCGTAGACGACGTCGAGGAGTTCGGCGATGTCGCTGACCGAGCGCGCGGTGTCCGGGTCGATACTGCTGGGCCCGAAGGCCGGTACGGACATGTGCATTCCCTCCGTGCGAGCGGCCCGCCCGCCGGTGCCGGTCAAGTGCTGGGGTCCTGCCCGCTGGAGCGGGACTTTATGGCTTCCTGCGTGGCGGTGGACGCTCTCTCGGCCGGCGGGGCCGCCGACGCGTTGCCGGTGTGTGCGCTGGTGAGGTAGTTGAGGGTGCCGGTGACCTGCAGTATCCGCTCCAGCGCCGGCGGCCGCCCCTCCAGGTGCAAGCGTACGCCCGCGGCGTCCGTGCGCCGGCGGATCATCAGCAGGACCGACAGCCCGCTGGAGTCGACGCCGGCCATGTCTGTGCAGTCCAGGTGCAGATCACGCAGCCCGCCCGGGCAGGCCAGGACTTCGGTGACGGCATCCAGGAGGCGGTCGGCATCCTGGTAGTCGAAGTCGCCGTGCAGCTCGATGCGCACGGCGCCGGCCGTATCGGTGCGGGTGAGGCGCAGCGGCCCGGGTACGGGGATCATTCGGCGGCTCCGCCAACGGTCAGAGGGGTACTGGTCAGGCGCGTGATGGCGAGGCGCAGCATGCCGGTGGCGCGGGGGAAGTCCTTCAGCTCACCTGCGAGTACGTCCAGCGCCGGCGGCAGGCTCTGCGCGGGGACGCCGCGGGCTTCGAGGATGCCCGCGGTCCACAGCAGGAAGCGGGAGAAGAGCTCGGCGTCGCCGGTGTAGAGGGCGGCACCGAGGAAATCGACGATGTGAGCCAAGTCCTCTGCCGTGCGTTCCCGCTGCGCCTCGTCGTAGCCGCGCATCGCCGGAAATCTGTTCTCCAGGGCGGTCAGGACCGTCCGTACGAGCTGGGGGCGGCTGCGGGTGACGAGGGTGTACTCCTGGTCGGCCAGGTGCGGCAGGTCATCGATGGGCTGGTGGTCGGGCCGCGGACGCGGCAGCGGCCCGCGCTCGAGAAGGTCGGCGGCCGAGCGGGCGTCCGGCGTCCAAGCGTCCGCGCCGAGCAGGCGGGCGTACTCGCCGTCCGGGCCGAACGCGGCTCCCCCCACGAGAACCGGGGCCCCGGCCGCCTGACACGCGGTGATCGTGGCGTGCGCGGTGGGCAGCCGGGTGGGGATCGAACTGGACAGGGCGACGACGTCCGGCCCGGTGCGGTGGATGTGCGCGACGAGATGAGGGGTCGGGACGTGGGCGCCCAGGTAGTCCACCTGCCAGCCCCGCAGCTTGAGGACCTCGGCTACGAGCCGGGCCGGCAGCCCGTGCCACTCCCCGTCCACGCACGCCACCACGACCCGCCCGCGCGACGGCTTCGTACGGGCGGCAGGATGCTCGGCGACGACGGCTACGGCCCGCTCGTTGATCGCGGTCGCGGCGTGCTCCTGCGCGACGTTGATCCGATTGGCGGCCCATTGCTCCCCGACGCGGCCCTGCACCCGGGCGATCACGTTCAAGAAGACATCCTGAGGTTTGGCTCCGTCCTCCAGGGCCTGGCGGACCGCGGTGACCGCGGCCTGCTCGTCGCCGGCCAGGGCCGCGTCCCAAAGCCGTGCGGCCAGAGGTTCCGTGCTTGTCGCGTTTCCTATCACGCTGTGAACCTGCCCCTCGTGTGCCCGTCTACGGCACTGAGGTGGTTGGTTCGGGGCGCGGAGATCGCAACGACGGCCATGTCGTCGTGACGGCCGGTGCCGACCCATTCGGAAGCGAGCATCTGCACGCGCTCCACCACCGCTTCAGCGGGCATCCCCGCGCACTCCGCAAGCACTCGCTGGAGCCGCGCGTCTCCGAACATGGCCCCGCCGAGCGGTCCGCCTCGAGCCTCGGTGATCCCGTCGGTGTAGAGCACGCACGTCTCGCCCGGGGCGAGCGTCACTTCCGCCGTCTCGGCGGTCACGGCCGGCAGCGCTCCGACCAGCGTGCCGTAGGTCGCGGTTTCCTCGACGGTTCCGTCGGCGCGCAGGATCAGCGGAGGGGGATGGCCGGCGCTGGTCAGCCGCAGCTTGACGGAGCCGCCCTCGCGGACCGCGGAGGCCAGGACCAGGGTCGCGAAGCGCGCGTTGTGCGTGCTCAGCAGCGCGGTGTTCAGCAGGTTCAGCATCCGCGGGTGGTCATCGGCCATGGGCAGCAGGGCGTGCAGGGTGTTCCGGATCTTTCCCGTCATCACGGCGGCTTCCAGACCCTTGCCGCATACGTCGCCGAGGACGACCAGCGACGCGTCACCCGCCACGGCGGCGGGGTGGACGTCGTAGAAGTCGCCACCGATCCGCTCATGGTCCAGGGAGGGCCGGTAGCCGCCCGCGTACTCGACCCCCGCCACCTGATGCAGGGACGGCGGGAGCAGTTCGCGCATCAGCGTCTCGCTGATCGACGCCTGCTCCGCATACAGGCGCGCGGCCGACATGGCGGCGCCCGCCCGGGCGGCGAAGAGGCGGGCGAACACCTCCTCGCCCTCGGTGAATCCGCTGCCGCCCGAGCGGCGCAGCAGGACCAGCGCTCCCGCGGGGACGCCGTGGCCGGGCAGCGGTGTGATCACTACCGAACCCACCGTGCCGAACTCCTCGGGGACCAGCCATGCCGGGGCGGTGGCAGGATCGATCCAGCGCGACGGGACGGGCGGGAACCCCTGCAGCGCTTCCGCCAGCCCCGGTACGGCCTCGGGGTGCGCGGCAACCCTCGACGCCACCGGCATCCCGCCGCGCACGCAGGACACGATGGGCAGTTCACGGCCGCGTGAGGGTGCGATGACCACGGTTGCGTCGGCCAGGTGCTCCGCGGCCATCTGGGCGGTGACGTCCATGCACCGCTCCAGATTCAGCGAGGACAGCAGCACATTCGAGGCCTCCCCCAGGAAGGCGGTGCGCTTGCGCTCCATCCGCAGGGCCTCGCGGGCCAGGCGGTGGTCGGTGTCGTCGACGAGCCACCACACCACCGTCCCGTCACCGGGGCACGTCGGATGCGCTTCATACGAACGGTCGCCGACCGGGCCCTGCACCAGGGCGCCGGCTTCAGCGGCCGAAGGCCGGGTACGTGTTGGGGCAAGACGGCGGGTGTGGGCTTCGGACAGCCACGCGGGCACAGTGTCCGCGATCGGCGTCCCCGCGCGGGCCTGAGGGAAAAGCAGACCGGCAACCTCGTTGACCAGCAGCAGGGTTCCCTGGTCATCTGCCACAAGCACGGGGTAGGGGGCCTCACTCCACGGCGCGCGCACCGAAGGGGCCGCTTCCTGGGTGGGAATCACCAAATCGTTGAGGCCCGCTGTGCGAACCCCTCACCTCATAGTCTGGAAGAAGATTAATTGCCTTCCGGCAACCATCCTCCATATCCATCGCCATGGCAACCGCGCCCCCCGCCGCGCCGTCCCGCACCCTCGACACAGTTCCCCCTGACCTCGCCCGCGCCCGTACCGCCGAGGAACTACGCTCGTCCTGGCAGGCCCGCTGCAACGCGGGGTCCGCCGTTTCTTCCAGCTCACCGGTCTCGGCCCGTATGCCGATGGGCGGACAGCGTGGAGGACGCAATGACATGCTGGCTGCCGGCACCGGCTGCCGGCACCGGCAGCCGGACCGGATCAGTGCGGCGCATGACCTCCACCATCAAGGGCAGGCGATGAAGGCATGAACGCGCCTGCGACAGCCGACAACACCCCCCGTCCGGAGCACACCAGGAACGGTGCCCGGTCGGCTGTTGCCACGGCGGCTTCCGCCCGCCACCGGGTCGCCGAGCTCCTCGCGCGCGCGGGCATCAGCCCCGACAGCGTTCCTGCCGCAGACGCGCTCCTGGTCACCTCGGAACTGGTGACCAATGCCATCCGCCACGGCGGCGGCATCACCCACTTTCACGCAGTCATCACCGGGGACGTCCTCCACCTGGCCGCCAGCGACGCCAGCCCTGACCACCCCTGGTCCCACCCCACGGCCCATGGCCGCCCCGGCGGCTACGGATGGCCCCTCATCCAGCTCCTCACCGAACGCGTCGACATCACCCCCCTCCCAGGCGGTGGGAAGACCATCACCACCACCCAGCGTCTGAAGAGCACGGACGCGACGTCACACCATCACCAGCCCCAACTCCGCAGGGCGTTCGGGACAGCCGAAGAGCAGCAGACAGGCACGCATGAGTGATGCAGGAACAGCAAAACTAGTCGCAACCAGAATTGCTGCCTACCTCGCCGCGGTTCCCCCCGACGCCCCGAACCCCGACGACCTCGCCTGGATCATCGTCCACGAACTGAACCAGGCCGGACTCCTCGCCAGCAGCGGCCCCAGGCCCGACGCCCATGAGAAATCACCAGGAGCGCAGCAGGTCCTGGCCCTCCCGGACCGCAACGACGGGGCACGCGTCATCGTCTGCGCCGGTGAATTCGACCAGCGGACCCTGCAGGCCGTTCAAGAGGCCGGCACCGCAGCCATCACCGATCCGAACATCCGACGCATCATCCTGGACGTCAGCCGCGTCACCTTCGCCGACTCCTCCATGCTCAACGAAATGTTCCGCCTCCGGCGCAACAGCCGCCTGGTCCTCATCGGCCCTCTGCCCACATCCCTGGAACGAGTACTCGAACTCACGCAAGCCCGCGCCCTGTTCCACGTCGCCGACAGCATCGAAGCGGCGCTCGCCTGGGGTGAGTGAGCCAGTTCACCTGCTTGCACGGCCCTGAGGAGGGCAGGCGAGTGAGGTGACCACAATGGACGCGAGAGTGTACTGCGGCGACGACGGCCAGTGGGCCGGCCCGTCGCCCGGACGCGTGTACGTGAACCTGCTCGGCGGCCCCCTCGACGGCCAGCTCTACGACATCACCGACCTGTCCCCGCAGGAACGCGCAGTAGGAGCGCTCCTGATCACCGATCGAGGCCTCTTCGGACCCGGCGGCCGCTCTCTCTACAAGCCCTCCGAAGCCGATCCCGGGGGTCCGTTTCTCTGGGAGGGCGACACCCCCTGAAGACCGGCACTCCAGAGCCCCGTTAGGCCGGCAGGCTCAGACCCGGCGCCAACAGGCCATGGCCCGGCAAGGCACCGGCCGCGGCGAAGACAGCGCCACACCGCCCACCACCCCGAGGACCTCGACCGCCGTGCGGCCCTGGCCAACCGCGTCGTCCTGGAGGCCCTGTCGGGGATCGCGCGCCGCCGCCGCGACCAGGCGGCCGGCGCCACCTGCATTCTCCCGTCGTCTCCCGTCGTCTCCCGCCGTCACCCGTCAGCGCAGGTCGAGCCGCATCAGGACCCTGGGATGACCGGCCAGTACCGAGGTGGTGTCGGCGGCGTGGGTGAATCCGGCGCGTTCGAAGTTCTTCCGGATTCCGGCGTACGCCATCGTGAGGTCGACCTTGGCGTCCCCGTTGTCGAGGGGGTACGCCTCGATCGCCGGTGCGCCCTGGGAGCGGGCGAACTCGACGGCGCCGGCGATGAGGGCATGCGAGATGCCCTTCTTGCGATGACCGGGGCGTACGCGGATGCACCACAGGGACCAGACCGGCAGGTCGTCGACGTACGGGATCTTCCGGCTGCGCGCGAAGGAGGTGTCCGAGCGGGGTGCCACGGCGGCCCAGCCGACCGGCTCGTCGCCGTCATAGGCCAGCACTCCCAGGGGCGTCCCGACCCGGCACAGCTCGGCGACGTGTTCACCGCGGGCCGGTCCGCGGAGCTCGTTGTTGAGCTTGGACGGGATCCGGTAGCTCAGGCACCAGCAGACGTTGGCCTCGGGCGACTTCGGGCCGATCAGGGTACGGACATCCTCGAAGACGGAGGCGGGGTGAACTGCGATGGTCATGGCATCACGATGCCACGACGAACGGGGTGACACCGCTCAGCCCGTCTGCCCCGTCTGCCCCGGCGCCTTGGCTGCCGCAGGGCCCCTCCGGACGGGATGACGGCCCCGGTCAGCGGAAGATCGCCATGGCCTGGACTTCGAGAACCCCCTCCTCGGCGTTCCAGTCCTGGACCTTGCCCAGGCAGCGCGCGGAGAAGGTGCCCTTCGGCACCTCGTTGCGCAGCCCCTCCGCGGCACAGGTGACGCGGACCCGCGGTCCGCGTGCGGGGTCCTCGGGGTCCCCGTAGGGGGCGAGGAAGACCGAGCCCTCCGGGGTGTCGCCGATCTTGCGGAACCGGCCCCGGATGAGGACGAAGTCCTCGATGTCACGCAGTCGTACGTCCCGGTGCGCCGGTCCGGGACGCCCGGTCCGGGCCTCGGGAGCCGCGCCCCCGGGAGCCGCGGCGAGCGCCTTGGCCAGTGCCTTGTTGCGCAGGACCGTCTGGTTGACGAGATCGACGTGGACGATCACGTCCTTCTCCTCCAGCACGTCCATGACCAGGCCGATCACCGATATGGGCTCGGCGACCTCCAGGTACCTGCTGACGATCTCTCGGTTCTCCCGCCGGCCCGCGTCCGCTCCGACCCCGAAGACCCTCGTCCGGATCGTCCCGTCCTTGCTGTCGCTGGTCCGCTGCTCGACCTGCCGGCGCAGCGCCGCCGCGTACCCGCGCATCTGGTAGTGGTCCATGACCGACTTGTCGTGCAGGTAGAAGCAGATGCTGTACGTGAGGCTCTGCCCGGCGGAGCGGCCGCCGCGGGTGAACCAGGACACGGCGAGCACCAGGAGGGTCAACGCGCCGCCCGCCGTCAGCAGCCACAGGAGCATCCAAGGCCACCAGACCGCCCACCAGTCCTCACTCAGTACAGCCACGGGTCTCCTTGAAGGCGCTCAGTAGTGACTGGGCGGTGGCGTCGACCATGCGTCCGCCGGTGGCTCGCGCCGCCCGGTCGAGTTCCTGAGGGTCGGCGTCACCGTAGCGAACGGTGTAGGTGTGGACGGCCTGCGCGGCGGGGGGCAGTGCGCGGTACCGCTCGAGGAAGGCGTCGAGCCCGATCCCGGCGTTGTTCTCGCCGTCCGTCATGAGGACGACCGAGGCCCCCTGCCCGGGGAACGCCCTTACGAGTTGGCCCACTTGTCCGTAGGCGCGGTCGAGGGCGGACCAGACCGCCGTGGCCTCGCCGAAGTCGTCGGAGGCCACCGCCGCCCGTAGCAGGTCCAGATCCGCCTGCGTGCGGTAGGTGATCGTCCGTTCGTCCAGCACCCGGCCGGCGAAGCGGATCAGCGTGAACGACTCGCCCCGGTGGAACCGGAGGAACTTGCCCGAAGGGGAGCCGTCCTCGCCGCCGAGCCCGGCGAAGGTGGCGCGTAGTCCGGCGATGCGCTCGCCCTTCATCGACGTGGAGAAGTCGAGGACGAAGAACACCCGGGCAGGGGGTGCGTTCTTGGCGTCGCCGTAGTCGGACAGCAACCGGTCGAGCACCTCCTGCCGGTCGGGGAAGTAGAGGGCGTTGCCGATGGCCGGACGCAGGGACGCGATCCGGGTCATGGCCGGGTCGACGGGCCGGCGCAGGGTCCGTTCCATGATCTTCTTCTGCACCCGTCCGCTCTTCAGCCAGTCCACGAGCCGGTCGTACGCCGCCCGCTTCGCCGGATCGAGCAGCAGGAGGGGGTAGTCGGCGAGCACCATGCCGTCCTTCGGGTGGACGATCTCCAGCGGCTCGCGCAGCCGCCCGCCGGCGTTGAGTGCCAGAAGCTCCGACTCGTAGGTGACCAGCGCGTCCAACTCGCCTTGCCGCTTGACGAATCCGTCGGCCAGGGCGGCCGAGGAGTCCTCCGTGAGCAGGTGTCCGGTGAAGAATCCGTTCAGCCGCTCGCAGGAGACGTCCTCGGGCCGCAGGGCGGCGCCGGTTCCCGCGGCGGCGGTCGCGACACCGACCAGCGCGGCCAGGCCGCTGTCGGTGTGCCCGGGGTCGGCCATGCCGAAGGACAGGGAGCCGTCGGCGGCGGCGTCGGCCACGTCGGCCCAGGAGATCTGGCCGTCGGGAGTACGCCCGCGCAGCCGGCCCGCGGCGGCCGGCTTGAGCCCGATCACCACCGGGGACCGCATGATGCTGGTGCTGATCGGGCTCTCGGTACGGACGCCGGCGGCCTTCAGCTTCAGCTGGAGGGGGCGGTCGGAGGAGAGCCAGGCGAGGTCGTGCTCGTAGTGGCCGGCGCCGAGCGCCCGGGTCGCGTCGTCCGTACCCCGGTAGTCCATCTCCAGCGTGATGCCCGTGTCACGGCGGAGCTCGTCCAACAGGGGTCGCATGTCTTCGAGTTCCGAACTGGCCAGCACCCGTAAGGTGACCGGCTCGTCCCCGCCGGTGGAGCAGGCCGTCGCGACGAAGAGCCAGAGGAAGGTCAGGCACGGCGCGAGCAGCCGGGCCGTCCGGCGGCGGCCCCTCACTCGGGGGACCCGCCCGCCACGTCGATGTCCGGACATTCGCCGATCAGGGAGATCATCCGCTCCAGGTAACGGATGCGGGGGAGGGGGGACCGGGTGTCGTTGCCGCCCACCGAGGGCACGGGGATGCGGCGCTCCTCCAGGAAGTGCGTGAGCTGGTCGCCCGCCACCTTGCCCGCCGGGTCGAGGATCCTGAAGCCCAGTTCCATCGCCCGGCGACGCAACCCCGGGTCGTGGGTGAGGAGTTCGCCGAGCCGGTCGCCGTCCCGGTTCAGCGCGATGAACTCCGGCTGGGTGACGAACTGGGTGGAGGGGTAGAGCAGCACCCGCTGTGTGTCCAGCCGCTTCGACTCGGCCTGCACCTGGGCCTGATAGGTGAGGTATTGGTGCTCGTACGCCACCACGAGCGGGGCGATCCCCTTGCCTTCCGGGGAGATGTACGTACGGAACACGTCGGCGGCCGGCAATCCCTGCTCCATCAGGTGCTTGATGGACCGGGCGCGGTCGTCTGCCTCCTGGTCGGTGGTGGGGACCTCGCTGCCGTTTCCGCGCCAGGTGTAGGAGACCAACGCCAGGTAGGTTCCCGCCGAGTTGGATTGGCAGACGTCCGGGGACTGGACCACGATCCGGTTGGCGTTGGCTATCCCGTGCGCCTGGATGCCCAGGTCGTTCCAGCGCTGCCCCTTGTCGATTCCGGCGAGGAACTTGGTCATGTCGAGCTCGTAGTAGAGCGGTTGGTCCGGGCCGGCCGCGGCGGAGGCGCCCGGTTGCGGGATGGCGATCCCCGCGTCGCGCAGGGTCTCCGCGTACTCGCGGTAGGTGGCGAGCACGATGGGGCTGACGAAGGGCCGGTGCACCTTGGCGTACTTGTTCTCCGCCGCGCGCCGGTTCGTGATCAAGTCGCCCGCCGGCTGGCCGGAGGGGAAGACGAAGTCGTACGCGGACAGGTCGCGGACCGCGACCTCCCGCGATCCGGAGCTCGTGATGTGCAGCCGTATGTGGTGCCTCATCAGAATTCGCTGGACTTCCGGGTCCTCGAAGAAGTCCCGCTTGGAAGCCATCCGGCCCTCCAGGGTGACGATGCGCTCGGTCGGCAGGGCCGCGTTCCCCGACCGGGCCAGCACCGCTCCGCCGACCAGCACGACCGCCAGCGCGGGCAGCAGGACCGCCAGCAGCCTGCGTCTGGGCCACCGGGAGGACACCGGACGCCCGACGGCCAGGCGCGGCTCTTCCACGACTCTTGTCTCCCCGTCCACCCGACACTCCCCCTTGGCGCCCTCTCCCCGAACCGCCCGGGGAGCGTACCTACGAGATCCGCCCACCGATGTCGAGTTCGCCAACAATTCGCTTACTAACATGCCCAGTTGGTAATCCGTCCTACCCGCATCACGACGGACGGTGATCGGGGGGGCCGTTTCGGGTTCCTCCGAAAGGGCCCCCCGATCCACGGCACACCCACCAGTCCGCTCGCAGCTTCGCCGCGAATCATCTGTAGGGGGGATGGATTTTATGAGGCGAGCACGATGACCGACGAAGAGTTCGAAGAGCTCATGGACCAGGCGCGGGCCGAGGTGCGCAGGATCTCCTTCTCCGCCCCGCCTTCAGGCGACGACGCGGAGTACGCCTTCCACACCCAGCACGCGGAATTCGGAGCCCCTTCCCACTGACCCGCCCGGGCACGACCGGAGCGAGAGCGCGCGGCGAGAGGCCTGCCGCTGCTGCCCCGCAGCGGGGCTTGACCGGGGGAAGGGGCGCGGGGCCGGCGCAGACGGCGGCTGCCGTGGGCCGGCCGCACTGCGCCGTTGGGGTGGATTCCCGATACGAGGACGTCCGCATGGCTGCCGGCTGCGAACCATGCCCGGACCCGCCGTCACCTCGGGCAGGTCCATCAGCCACGCGAAAGGTGAACATGCTTACTCGCAGGACCGTCATCGCCCTCTCCGCCGTCCTCGCGGCGGTCTGCTCCGCTCCCGCGCTCGCGGCGGCCTCCGCCACCGATACGCCGCCGCGGACCCTGCCGGCCATGGAACGCGGGGGACTGAGTGCGATCGGACTCACCTCCGACCAGCGGCTCGTCGAATTCGACGTCGACAGGCCGTCCAGGACGTCGGCCGTGGGCCGGGTATCCGGCCTCCAGGGCGACACCAAGATCGTCGGCATCGACTTCCGCGTACAGAACGAGAAGCTCTACGGAGTCGGCGACCGTGGCGGCGTTTACACGCTCAGCACCACCAACGCCGGGGCAACGAAGGTCTCCCAGCTCACCGTCGCCCTCTCCGGCACGTACTTCGGTGTCGACTTCAACCCCGCCGCCAACCGGCTGCGCGTCATCTCCGACACCGGCCAGAACCTGCGCCACAACATCGACGACGTCACCGCACCCCTGGGCACCACCACCGATGGGACGCTGACCACCCCCACAACCCCGCCCTCCACCGCCCTGGGCGTGACGGGCGCCGCCTACACCAACAACGACCTGAACGCCGCGACCGCGACGACCCTGTTCGACATCGACACCATGGCCGACCGGATCTCCCTGCAGTCCCCGGCCAATAGCGGCGCCCTCGCCCCCACCGGGAACCTCGGCGCGAACGCCGGCCCGGAGGCCGGCTTCGACATCTACTACAACGCCAGGACCGGCACGAACAAGGGCTTCGCCGCCCTCGGCACGGGTAGCTCCTACGGCCTGTACGAGATCAACCTGCTCACCGGCAAGGCCGCCGGCCGGGGCGCCTTCCCGGGCAGGCAGCAGGTCACCGACATCGCCCTGCCCCTCAGCCAGGAGCGGTAGCCCGAAACGAGGACTCGGCGAGACCGCTGGGGGGCGGCCCCGCCGAGTCCTCGCGGGAGTGCGGATGCCGAAGGTGGTTCGTCCGGCCGGGGTGCCTCGGGGACGCAGGGCGGGCGTCCGGAACGGGCCGCGGTCCAGTGGTGGGGCTACTTCGGCATCAGGACGGTGTCGACGATGTAGACGTTGGCGTTGGCCGTCTTGACGTTGCCGCAGACCACGTTGGAGGTGCCGTTGACCTTGTAGGACTCGCCCGAGCCACTGGTGGTGAGCTTGCTCTTCTCCAGCGTGTCGAAGGAGCCGTTCTCCAACTGCCGGGGAGCGAGCGGCTGGCCGACGACGTGGTACGTGAGGATCTTGGTCAAGGTGGCCTTGTCGGCGAGGACCTTGTCGAGGTCAGCCTTCGGGATCTTGGCGAAGGCGTCGTTGGTCGGCGCGAACACCGTGATGTCCTTGGCGTTGTTGAGCGTGTCGACCAGGCCGGCCTGCTTGACGGCGGCGACCAGGGTGGACAGCGCCGGGTTGTTGGACGCGGCGGTGGCGACCGGGTCCTTGGCCATGCCGTCGAAGGAGCCCGCGCCCTCGGTGGGAACGCCGGAACAGGCCGGGCCGAACGGTGTGTCCATGGCCGTGGAGGCATCCGGCGTCGCCGCCTGCGAAGCAGCCGAAGTGCTGCCGCTCTTGTCCGCCGAGGATCCGGCAGCGGAATCGCTGCCCGAGTCGGAGCAGGCGGCCAGAGCGAAGGGCAGGACTGCCGCGGCGGCGGCAGCGAGTGCGGTACGGCGGAAACGAAGCGTGCTGGACATGAGGATCTCCTCGTGTGTTTCTGGCGTTTCAAGAAAAATCAGAAGCCTGGGGGCGGAAAAGGTCCGCGGACGTCACCCGTGGGCTCCTCACACCCGGCATTCGCTGTGCTCCGTCCGGCGGATTGGTCGCGCGTCGGGATCAGCGGGTTTCCGCTGCCGGAACGGGGAACGGGAGGCCTCGTGGGCCGGGCGCCGCGAAAGGACTCCTGTCCGGCTTGACCACTCCTGCGACCTTCCGGACCGTGGTTGCGGCGGCTGGGCGGTCGAAGCCGGTTTCACTCGATCGGATGGCGCCGGCGGTACGGCGTTGTCGCACCGGAGCAATCCGTACAAAGGTCCGCTACGAAGAAGATGCAGGACAGAGCAACCATGACCGGCCCCCGACCACGGGCCGGTCTTTCTCTCGGCGACGGCGAAAGAGCGGTTGATGGCATCGAGGCACATGTGCGGGCGCGGCTGCCGAGCCGTCGGGTCACAGCCCGGCTCCGGGCGACACGGGAGGGGATGCCGGTGACGCAGCCGCTGCGGTTCGAAGGCGCGGACGCGGGCGGGTCGCGGCTGGAGGAGGTGATGGAGCGGGTGGGCCACGGCGACAAGGACGCCTTCACCGTCCTGTACGACGCGGTCGCCGCCATGGTCTTCGGGATCGCCGTCAAGGTCGTGCGGGACCGTGCGCAGTCGGAGGAGGTGGCTCAGGAAGTGATGATCGACCTGTGGCGCCAGGCCGCCCGCTACCACCCGGAGCAGGGAACCGTCAGGACCTGGGTGGCGATGATCGCCCATCGCAGGGCGGTGGACCGCGTCCGTTCCGCCCAGGCCTCCGCCAACCGCGAGTACGCCAACGCCGTACGCGACCAGCCCACGCCCTTCGACGAAGTCGCCGAGCAGGTCGAAACCCGCCTGGACAGTGAACAGGTACGCCGCTGCCTGCGCGGCCTGACCGAACTCCAGCGACAAGCCGTGACCCTGGCCTACTACCAGGGGCTGACCTACCGCGAGGTCGCGGACGCACTGCGCTCCCCGCTTCCGACCATCAAGACCCGAATGCGCGACGGACTGATCCGGCTGCGCGACTGCATGGGGGTGACCACATGAAACACGACGAAGACCTGCACACCCTCACCGGCGCGTACGTACTGGACGCACTCACCGGTGAGGAGCTCGAAGCCTTCGCCGCGCACCTCGGGCACTGCCCGGCCTGCACGCAGGAGGTCGCCGAGTTCCGGGCGACGGCCGCACGCCTGGCCGCGGCGGCCGCCCTGCCCGCGCCCGCGCCGATGAGGCAGGCGGTCGCGCACCGCATCGAGACCGTCCGCCAGTTGCCCCCGCGCACTCAGCCCCCTGCCCGCCTCACCACCGTTCTGACGCGCAGGGCCGGTCCCTTCGTCGTCGCCGCGAGCATCGCCCTCGCCGCGGCCTTCGGCGGACTCGCCGCCTGGCAGCACCAGCAGACCGAGCAGGCCCGCGCCCAGGCTCAGCAGGCCGGCCGGCAGGCCCAGGAGCTGGCCGCCGTCGTGGCTGCCCCCGACGCCCGGACCGTGCACGGACGCACCACCAACGGAGCCGCCACCACCGTGATCACCTCCGCACTGCGCGACAAGGCCGTCTTCGTCAGCGCGGGCCTGCCGACCCCGCCGGCCGGCAAGAGCTATCAGCTGTGGTTCGACGACCACGGCACCATGCGCCCCGCCGGCCTCCTCCCCGGCGACGGGTCCACCGTCATGCAAGGCGACCGTGGCAGTGCTCGCGCCGTCGGTCTGACCCTGGAGCCCGCCGGCGGCTCCCCGCAGCCCACCACGAGTCCTCTGCTCCTGCTCGCCCTCCCCGCCTGACCGTCCGCGCGGCCCGACGGCCGGAGCGGTGGCACGGCCGCTGTTCCGGGGGCGGCGGGTGCGCGGAGCCCCGTTCGGCCGCCTGCCGGGAAGCCCTCCCTTTCGGGGGAACAGGCGGCCTCGTGCCCAGCCCCTCCGCGCTCGTCCTGCTCGTCGGACGCGGACTGGCCGCCGTGGTACCACCTCGCCGACAAGTCCGGCTGGGTCGATGCCCGCTACGTCCACGCCCACGCCCACGCATGGGTGCGCTACTGCTGAACAGGGCGCCAGGCCGGGTCGGGATTTTCTGCACTCCGACCGTTTGGGCTCCCGGAGACCGGCCATACGAAGGGGCACGGGAGTCCGCGGCGGTGAGCGGCGCGGAGTTCCCAGCGGGCCCGAGCCGCGTGGTGGCATCCCCCCGCCATCGCGCGGCCGGGGCTCCATCAACCTCTCCGAAACGGTCCGCCTCTGACGGAGCCCCTGCACATCGAACACCGCGATCGGCGTGCAGGGGCTTTCTCCGCCGCGCCGCCTCAGGCTGCGAGAGCCGCAAGCAGTTCCGGGGTGGCGCCTGCATCAGTGAACCAAGGCGTGACCTGTGAGGGCGACTGGTGTCTGGTACGGAATCCGGCCATGGGGAGCTGAGTGGATCAGAGGATCACCCAAGAGGTGGATGAGGTCATTCGCCAGGCACCCGCGAGTGATCGCCACCCGCGGTACCAACCGGCATCCGCTGCTCGTCGCCTGCGCTCCGGCACGAAGGCAGGGGTCCACCTCGGCGCGTGGACGGGTCGGAGGCCGGGTGGCGAGTCCGCTCCGGCCGTCGGAGCCGGCGGTGCCATCCAGGGGCGGATTCGTGCCGTGTCCTCCTCTTGGCCGACATTCTTGTAGTGCGAGGAGCACTCTGCGTGTACCGTCAAAGCCAGCTGTCATGGTTCCGAAGTACCGGTCGCCCGTGAGTGCAGGATTCACGGGCGATTTTGCTGTTCACAGTCTCTGAGGACCAGGGCGATCACCTCCGGCTCCCGCATGGTGCGGGATCGGTTTCTAGTCCCTTGGAGGACACATGGCTACCGGAACTGTGAAGTGGTTCAACTCGGAAAAGGGCTTCGGCTTCATCGAGCAGGAGGGTGGCGGCCCGGACGTCTTCGCCCACTACTCGAACATCGCCGCCCAGGGCTTCCGTGAGCTCCAGGAAGGCCAGAAGGTGAACTTCGACGTCACCCAGGGCCAGAAGGGCCCCCAGGCGGAGAACATCACCCCCGCCTAAGCCTTTCCTCTTCATGGGGGGCGCCGCGGTAGCGACGCTCCTGTAGGAAGCCCGGCCAGCCTCGTTTGCTGGCCGGGTTCCTGCGTTCGCAGGCGCGTGAGCTCCTGGCCCCCGCTTCCCTGCTGCCGGCCCGCGCCGGCATCCGGGCATGCGCCCCGCCCGCCGCCGCGTCTGCCCGCTTTGGGAGCCGACACCTCGGGCCGGCAGCTCGCCTGCCACCCGCGGGCGGCCCTGCCACACGCGCCCGAAAATCGGTGGAGCCGTACTCCCGTGGGCCGTTAGCGTGTTCTCGCCCGCAGTCGCCCCCGGCAAGGACGTGCCGTTGTACACCAAGTGAGTCACCCCGAGCGCTGAACCGTCGCGCGTCGCACCTGTGCGCCGTGCTCCTTTTCGCTGCGGTCTTCTCACTGGAACCGGTGTATCTCCATGTCCAGAACCTGGGTGGTCGTTCCCACCTGCCTGCCGATCGTTCTCCGCCGTTGCCACAGGTGCCCCTCCGGGCGCTTCTGGGAACGCGGCACCTTCCGAGTCAACGCGCACCACAAGCTCCTCGACCCGGGTGTCTCGGGCCGAAGTGACCGGCCCGCCTGGCAGTCGCCGTACGGTCCGCCGTCGCACCGGACCCGCCGCGGCCGGTGGGCCCCCGTGCCGGGGGTGGCCAATCCCCGCTCCACCTTGCCGCGCGAGTATCTGTGCGGCCCGTGCGACTGATCGCCGAAGGAGGCTACTCACCGTGGGGAACCTTGTGCCGACGGCCCGCCTGAACGGCTGGCTTTAGGGCGCTTCACCTTTGTGTTCAGGGGGCTGAGCCCTCCCAACGCGAACCCCTGCCCAGCGGAATCCGATCCGCTGGGCAGGGGTTCGCGGCGTCCCGGCGGGGTGGGGTGGTTAGCCGGCGGTCGGGGTGAGGGTGGTTTTGCGGGCCGCCTGCAGGGCTTCCTTGTGGAGTTGGGAGGCCTGGTCGCGGAGGGATTCCATGCCCGGGGTGGTGGCGGCGAGGGTGAGCTCGCGTTCGATGACGGTCAGGTCGGCCTGGAAGACGTCGGCCAGGATGCGGGTGAGGTAGGCGGTGGAGTGGTCCCAGCCGTGCCGCGGGGCGCCGGGGCCGTAGCCGCCGCCGCGTACGGTGACCAGTACGGCGGGCTTTCCTTCCAGGATCGGGTTGGGGCCGCCGGCTCCGGTGATGACCAGGTCGACCCAGGTCTTGAAGTGCTGGGAAACCCCGTAGTTGTAGAGCGGTACGGCCAGTACGACCGCGTCGGCGTCGGTCAACTCCCCGGCCAGGCCGGCGGCCAGGGCGAGGGCTTCGCGCTGGGCCGCGGTGCGGTCGGGTTCGGGGGTGGAGGCGGCGACGGTGGCCAGGGCCCAGGCGTCGGCGGGAAGCGGGTCGGTACCCGGGCGTCGGCGTACGACGGGCTCACCGGGGTGGGCGGCGGTCCACTCGGCCTCCACCAGGTCGGCGATCTCGGCACTGGCCGAGGCGTCGGGGAAGAGGCTGAAATCCAGGCGCAGCAAGCTCATGACTGTATCTCCGCAGGTCAGCGGGATGTTCATCCCGGCGGCATCGTGGCGGTGCATCCGCACGCCAGCATAAACGGACTTTACCCCGTTTACCGTTCCCGTTGTAGCGTGGATGCTGTGAATCGATTCGTCCTGCCCGTGGGAGCGCCCCGCGCCGAGCGCGCCGACGCCGTGCGCAACCGCCTTCTGCTGCTGTCCACCGCCCGGGAGCTGATCGCCGAACACGGCGTGGAGAAGCTGACGATGGACGGCCTGGCCGAGCGTTCCGGCCTGGGCAAGGGAACGGTCTTCCGGAGGTTCGGCAGCCGGGCGGGGATCTTCCAGGCCTTGCTGGACGACGACGAACGCGCCCTCCAGGAACAGGTGCTGTCCGGTCCGCCGCCGCTGGGACCGGGAGCGGGCCCCGTGGAGCGGCTGGTCGCTTACGGCCGGACCCGGATCGACTTCCAGCTGAGGCACTACGCCGTCGCCCGCGCCGCCCTGGACGGATCCCGGCCGGTACCGGCCGGCGAGGGCACGATCTCCCGGGTCCACATCCGCATGCTGCTCGGGCAGGCGGAACTCCACGGCGCGGACCTCGACATGCTGGCCGTACAGCTCACCGCCGCCCTCGAAGGCCCCTTCCTGCTCTACCTGACGGCTTCCACGGAGGAAGAGCCCACCGATCACGTCGAGCGCATGGCCCAGGCCTGGCAGGACCTGGTGGAACGCGTCTGCCGGAGTTGAGCGCGGTCTCCGGGGGGTGCGAGGTGCGGACCGGCCCGTTACTGAGGTTTTCTGTTCGGCGTCGGGCAGTGACGGTTCATGGTCCCTTCGGTATGACGGCAAGCGGTCCGGACCTGCCCTCGGACCGGACCGCTCGCACCGGGTGCTACTCCTCGCTAGGCCTCCCGGCCCGCTGCGTGGAAGTTGATGCGTTCCTTGATGACGGGGAAGCCGGCCTTGGTGAAGTTGGCGGCCATGGGGAAGTTGCCCTGGTCGGTCGATCCGGTGACGACCTCCGCGCCGTGCTCGACGAGGAGGTGGGTGCACTCCGCGAGGAGGTCGTAGGCGTAGCCGTGACCGCGCTGCTCCGGCAGGACTCCGATGAAGCCGATGGTCGGGCCGGAGGGGTTGTGGGCCGGTATGTGGATGCCGGCCAGGTCGCCCTCGGGCGTGTGCGCGATCTGCCACCACTCCCGTGGGGAGGGGCACCAGTGGAGGAAGTCGAGTTCCTCCTGGGCGGCCTGGTCGAGACCGCCCTCCTCGATGGCCCTGAGCGCGTGGGCGTCCAGGGTGACGGAATGGATGCGGCGAAACGCGTCGAAGAACACGGCGTCGTCGGGTTCGGCGCTGAAGCGCAGGCGTCCGGGCCGCTCGGGCAGACCTTGCTCCGGGGTCCAGCGGTACAGGAAGCGTTCCACCAGGAGTTCGTACCCAGCGGCTCGTGCGGCGGCGAAGCGCGTCTCGGCGCCGGCCCGCAGTTCGGGGTCGTCCCGCCAGCCGCTGGGCAGGTTGATCTCGAGTTCGACCTGCCAGGGAGCGGAGCGCAGGAGTTCGGCTCCGGCCTCCTCCTCCCCCTCGGCCACGTCGAACCAGTTGATGTTGACGGGCTCCGAGTCGTCGGGGCCGCCCCACCAAGCGCCGCGTGCAACGACTTCGCCATCGCGCAGGGCGACGCGCTTCCAGTGGGGGCGGAACCGAGTACGCCGATGACCCTCACGGGCGCCCAGGGGGTCGGGAAGTGCGTCAAAGAGATGTGCGTCGCTCGCGGAGAGCGTACGGATGACCAGATCGGTCATGGATTCCTCCGGGATACAGGCTGCTTGGAGCGCCCCCGGTCAGAACTGAGAAACCACGCCGGGATGCTGGAAGAGGGAGCGCTGGAAAGGTGTGAACCACACGGCACTCGCCTCCTTCCGTTCATCTCAGGGCGTGGAGCCACACGGTACGTGATCTTCCGCGGGTCCGTCCACGGATTTCTGCCGTCGCCACCGACAGCGGTCGGGCAGTTCGCCGGCCCACTCGAGCGAAGGGCCTCCATTCCGCCCTCGCGCCAGGCACGGCGCCGGTTCCACCGATCGGACACTCACCCGCAGATCCTTCGCGATCACCACGGTCTTCTCACCCACCACGAACCGCACACCGTCATACCGCAGGGATCATGACCCGTCACCACCCGACGACAACCCGGAAACCTCAGTAGTTCGTGACACCGGCGCGCGGATCCGGGGCGCCGTCGAGGAGCTCCCGTACCAGTGCGCCGACCTGGTCCGTCTCCAGCAGGAACCCGTCGTGCCCGTACGGGGAGCTGATGACCCGGACTCCGTCCGCGGTCGGGATCCCGTGCGCCAGTTCCTCCTGCTGTGCCAGGGGGTAGAGGCGGTCGGAGTCCACGCCGGCCACCACCGTGCGGGCCCGTACCCGGCCGAGGGCCGCGCGCGGGCCGCCCCGGCCCCGCCCGATGTCGTGGGTGTTCATGGCCTCGGCCAGAGCGACGTAGCTGGCCGCGTCGAAGCGCCGGGGGAGTTTGCGGGCCTGGTGGTCGAGATAGGACTCGACGCGGTAGCGGCCGCCGAGCCGGGGCTGCTCTCCCTCCTGGGCCTCGTGGCCGAAGCGGGTCTGCAGTTCCCCGGCCGACCGGTAGGTGATGTGCGCGATGCGGCGGGCGATGCCCAGCCCCGCGTGCGGCCCCCGCCCGGGCCCGGCATCGTGGTAATCGCCGCCCCGCCAATGGGGGTCGGCGCGGATGGCGTGGATCTGGGTGGTGGCCCACGCGATCTGGTCCGCGCTCGCCGCCGCGGGGCAGGCGAGCAGCAACAGCGCCGCCACGCGCCGGGGTTCACCGACGGCCCACTCCAACGCCCGCATCCCGCCCATGGATCCCCCGATCACCAGGGCCCAGCGGTCGACGCCGAGTGCGTCCGCGAGCCCGGCCTCGGCACGGACCTGGTCGCGTTGGGTGAGGCGCGGGAAGGAACCGCCCCAGGGGCGCCCGCCGGGGCCCGGGGAGGCGGGCCCCGTGCTTCCCTGGCAGCCGCCCAGGACGTTCGGCGCCACCACGAACCACCGGTCGGTGTCGAGCGCCCGGCCCGGGCCGACCAGCGCGTCCCACCAGCCGGAGGTCGGGTGACCGGGCCCGGCGGCGCCCGCGACGTGGCTGTCGCCGGTCAGCGCGTGCAGGACGAGGACCGCGTTCGAACGGTCGGGTGCGAGCCGCCCCCAGGTCTCGAACGCCAGCCGCACCTCCGGCAGCACACCGCCCGCCTCCAGCGCCAGCGGTTGCGTGCGCCGGTGCCACTTGCGGCGGCCCGGCGGGTCCCCCTCCCGCCACGCGCCGGTGGCCGGAGGGAGGGCCGCGGTGTCCGGGGCCGCTGTGGCGGGGTTCAGGACGCTTCCTTCGAGGCGCGGAAGCCGGCCTCCAGATCGTCCTTCAGGTCGGCGAGGTTCTCGATGCCGACGGACAGGCGCACCAGCCCCGGGGTGGTGCCGGTGGCGGCCAGCTGCGCCTCGTCGAGCTGGCTGTGGGTGGTGGAGGCGGGGTGGATGACGAGGCTGCGTACGTCGCCGATGTTCGCGAGGTGGCTGAACAGCTCCAGTCCGTCCACGAAACGGCGGCCCGCCTCGACGCCACCCCGCAACTCGAACGAGAGCACGGCCCCGGCGCCGCGCGGCAGGTAGCGGCGCGCCGCCTCGTACCAGCGGTTCGACGGCAGGCCGGGGTAGTGCACCGCCGAGACCTCGTCGCGCTGTTCGAGCCACTGGGCCAACTCCTGGGCGTTCGACGAGTGCCGCTCCAGGCGCAGGCTCAGCGTCTCCACGCCCTGCAGGAGCAGGAACGCGGAGTGCGGCGCGATGGCGGGACCGAGATCGCGCAGCAGCTGCACGCGCAGCTTGACCGCGAACGCGCCCGGTCCCAGGGCGGACCAGTAGCGCAGGCCGTGGTAGCTGGGGTCGGGTTCGGTGAACCCGGGAAAGCGCTCGGGGTGCGCGCCGAAGTCGAAGGTGCCCGCGTCGACGACCACCCCGCCGAGGGTGGTGCCGTGTCCGCCGAGGAACTTGGTGGCCGAGTGGACGACGACGTCGGCTCCGTGCTCGATGGGGCGCAGCAGGTACGGCGTGGGCACGGTGTTGTCGACGATGAGCGGCAGGCCCGCCGCGTGCGCGACGTCGGCCACGGCCCGGACGTCGAGGACGTTGCCGCGCGGGTTGCCGAGGGTCTCCGCGAACAGGGCCTTGGTCTGCGGCCGTACGGCGGCCCGCCAGGCGTCGAGGTCGTCGGGGTCCTCGACGAACGACACCTCGATGCCGAACTTCGGCAGGGTGTGCCGGAACAGGTTGTACGTACCGCCGTAGAGGGAGGCGCTGGAGACGATGTGGTCGCCGGCCGACGCCAGGTTCAGGATCGCGAGGGTCTCCGCGGCCTGCCCGGAGGCGAGGGCGACGGCGGCGACGCCGCCTTCGAGGGCGGCGACGCGCTGCTCCAGGGCGTCCTGGGTGGGGTTGTGGATGCGGGTGTAGATGTTCCCGGGTTCGGCCAGGGAGAAGAGGTCGGAGGCGTGCTGGGTGTCGCGGAAGACGAACGAGGTGGTCTGGTAGATCGGGACCGCGCGGGCGCCGGTGGCCGGATCGGGAGCGGAGCCGGCGTGGAGCTGCTTGGTCTCGAAGGACCAGGCGGGCGTCGCGGATCCGGCGGGCTCGCTCTCGGGGGTGTGCCCTGCGGTGACGGCGTCGATGGGCTGGCTCATGGGTCTCCTCGGAGGTGCGGGTGACTCGGAGGTGCGGAACGGTGCGGTGGCAGCGGTGGCAGGCGGCCGTTGGTACGCGGAAGGGAGGCGCGGCACCCTGCGGGCCGGTACGGGTACGGGCGCGGGGGAGCCGGTGTGGGCGGCAGCGCGTCGGGGCTCACCGTGGAGCGAAGGCCCCGGCACCGGACGGCTCCCGCCCGACGGCTCCCGCCCGGCGGCCGTTGCGTCCAGGCAGGACGGGACGGCGTACGACGGGTACGCGGGAGCGAGCGGTGCGAGGTGCGTGGTGCGGGAGGGGAAGCGCGGGCTGTGCCGCGCGGCGCCGCGTCAGCCGGTGACGGGACAACCCGTGGTCGTGACGCGCGCGTAGTCGACGTGGCGACGGGTCACGAGTACGGTCATGGGCCCAGGGAACCACAGGCGGGGCGGGGCGCACCAGGTCTTCCGGTCAATCCGGTCAGATGTGCCGGCGCACCCCGGGCGGGGACCACGGGTCCGCCGGCCACTCGCTCGGGCAGTCCCGGGGCTGCCCAACTCCGTTGAGTGTCGGCCGATATGGCGGACACCGAGGCCCGACCTCGGCAGCTCAGGCACCACCCTCGGCGGTTCAGGTGCCCCCTCGGCGGTTCCGGCCTCGGTCAGGCCTCGCTCAGGCCTTGATCAAGCCTCGCTCAGGCCTCGATCAGAGCGTCCACGACGGCCCTGGCGACGCGGCTCGCGCGCTCCGGTGTCCAGTGGGACGGCTCTTCCACTGATGAGACGTAGTAGCCGCGGGTCAGCAGTGAGAGGAGGTCGGCCGCGAGGCCGGCGTCGGGTACTCCCGCGGCGATGGACGCCTCCAGGAACTCCTGGCGCGATTCGCGCGGCTCGTGGTGGTCTACGCCGCCCGGGTCGGAGTGTGCCGACGAGAGCATCTCGATCCAGAGCGAACGGAGCAGCAGGTCTTCCGGCTCCGTGCTGAGGTGCCATTCCACCGTGGCGCGCAGCCGGTCCGGGCCGGCCAGTTCGCCCAGGTGGGCCTCCAGGTCGGCGCGCCAGCGGGATTCCGCGGCGCGCACGGCGTTGGTGATCAGCTCGGTGCGGGTGGGCACGTAGTTGGTGACCATGGCCGTGGACCCGCCGAGCTCCTTGGCCACGGCGCGGATGGTGACGGCGCGCGCACCGTCCCGGGCGGCGACCGCGAGGGTCGCGTGGGCGATTGCCTTGCGGCGCTGGACTTCGTCGACGTCGATCGGCATGGAAGCAACCTAGCTCAGAGGGGGTTGACGCTGAACTCATCTAAATGCAACGCTGTTATATCACGTTGTTTTCTAAAGGTTTGCTTCCATGGAGGGCTTCATGAACCTTGCCGTCCGACAGGTCACGTCGGAACCCGTCCCTCCGTCCGCACGGCAGCACATGGTCCGGATGCGCGACGGCGTGCGGCTGGCCACCGACGTGTACGCCGCCGCCGGGGGGTCGGCGCCGGCGCCGACCGTCCTGGCCCGCCTGCCCTACGACAAGAACAGCCGGTACGTCTTCTTCGACCGGATCGCGGAGCGGTTCACGGCGCGCGGGTACGTCGTGGTGGTCCAGGACGTCCGGGGCAAGTTCCGCTCCCAGGGCCGGACCCTGGGCTGGACCGGAGAGGTCGACGACGGCTACGACACCCTCGACTGGATCACCCACCAGCCCTGGTCCGACGGGGTCGTGGGCATGTTCGGCGACTCGTACTACGGATTCACCCAGTGGTCGGCGGTCTCCAGCCAGCATCCCGCGCTGCGCGCCATCGTCCCCCGGGTGACCTGCACCGCGAACGCCCCCGGCGTCGCCGCCTACGACTCCGGCTCGGGCCGGCAGCCCCTGTGGCTGGAGGGGGCCACCTATCAGGCGCAGGTGTGGACGGACAACGACACCTACGAGTTCGACGTCGATCTCACCCGGCGCCCGATCGTCGCCGCCTACGAGGAGGCGTTCACCGCCATCGGGAAGCGTTCGGCCGGCTTCGACCTCATCGTCGGCGGCATCCCCCTCGCCCCGTACAACGGTCCGCACCCCTACGACGCCCGCCCCGTGCCCGTGCTGCACTGCGTGGGCTGGTTCGACAACCTCGGCATCGCGCACATGCGCGACTACACGGAGCTGGCCGAGCGCCCCGGGTGGGCGGCCGTCCAGTACCTGGTCGCCGACACGATCGACCACGAGAACTACTTCCTGGAGGACGCCCCGGCTACGCCCGAGACCGACCACGGGGAAGGCGATGCCGCCCTTGAGCGCATGCTCGATTCCTACGCCGGGACCGCGATCGAGTTCTTCGACATCTTCCTGAAGGGCGCCGCACGGCCCGACTCCCTGCCCCGGGTGCGCTGGAAGCTCGGCCACGAGGGCTGGCGCACCGCGGAGACCTGGCCGCTGCCCGAAGCCACGTCCGCCGAGCTGTACTTGACGGATCCGGCCGAGGCGGCCGGAACGGTCCCCGGGGGCAGACTGGCCCCGGGCCAGGCCGGCCCGCCGCAATCGGCCCGGTGGCGGTACGACCCCGACGATCTCGTGCCGTCCGCCGCGGCCGACACCTTCCTGCAGTTGCGCGACCACGCCGACGAGCGCCGCACCCTCGACCGGGACGACGTCCTCGTGTTCACCGGCCCCGCCTCAGACCGGCCGCTGGACCTTGCCGGCCCCGTACGCGCGGTGCTGCACGTGGACAGCACGGCGCCCACCTTCGACGTGTTCGTCCGTCTCCTCGACCTGGCCCCGGACGGCACGGCGCGCCTGATCGTGCGCGGCTGCGCCCAGGCCGACAGGGCGGGCGAGCTGGACATCACCCTCGGGCACACCGGCTACCGGGTGCGCCCGGGGCACCGTCTCGCGCTGATGATCGCAGGCAGCGACTTCCCGAACCACCTGCCCAACTCCGGTTCGCTGGAGAGCCCTTGGCTGACGACCTCGCCCAAGGCGAGCCTGCAGACGCTGCGGACCGGCTCCGCCCACCCTTCCCGGCTGTGCCTGACCGTCCTGCCCGACGGCTCGGCCGTGCACCACCCGGCCGTGCACCACCCGGCCGCGGAGCGGCTCCGCCGTGAAGGGGGCGGTCCGAGATGAGCCTGCGATTCGCCACCACCCGGCTGGGCATGCTCGTCGTGACCGTGCTCGTCTCCAGCCTGGCCATCTACGGCGCGATGTTCCTCACTCCCGGCGATCCGGCCACGCTGCTCGTCGGCGGCAGCCGGAACCCCGACCCCGCGGTGCTGGCCCAGATCCACCGCGAGTACCACCTGGACGACCCCTTCATCCAGGGCTACTGGCACTGGCTGAGCAACTGCCTGCAGGGGGACTTCGGGAAGTCCCTCGTCTACCGCGACTCCGTCGCCGGACTCATCGGCGCCCGCGCCGGAGACACCCTCGCGCTCGTCTCCTACGCCTCCGTCCTCGTCCTCGTCGGCGGCACCGTCATCGGCACCGTCGCCGCCCTGCGCGGCGGACGTACGGAAACCCTGGCCACGACCCTGACGGCGGGTGCGATGGCGGTACCGACCTTCATCATGGCGGTGCTGCTCATCTGGCTCTTCGCCGTGCAGCTGCCGTGGTTTCCCGTCTACGGTTCCGGCGAGGGCTTCGGCGGCACCCTCACGCACCTGACGCTCCCGGCCGTCGCCCTGGCGCTGACCTGGATCGGCTACGTCGCCCAGGTGACCCGTACCGCCGTCCGCGCGGAGATGCGCTCCGAGCACGTCGAGACCGCCCGCAGCCGCGGCGTCCCCGAGCGCACGGTGATCAGGCGGCACGTGCTGCACAACGCCTCGGGCCCCGTCTTCGCCGTCTCCGGCGTCGGCGTCGCCGGGCTCATCGCCACCGCGGCCGTCGCCGAGCAGGCGTTCGGCACCGGAGGGCTCGGAGCCCTCATGATCGAGGCCGCGTCCAAGCAGGACATGGCCGTCGTACAGGCCGTGTCGCTGGTCTTCGTGGTGGTCTTCGTCGTCCTCAACACCACCGTCGACCTGGTCAGCGCCGCGCTCGACCCCCGAACCGCGCAGAAGGGGGTCCGATGACCACCGCCCTGTCCACCCGTACGGTGCCCGCACGGCGCACCGGCCCCCCGCGCGACCACCTGACGCTCGCGGCGGCCTGCGTCGTCGCCCTGTTCGTCCTGCTGGCCGTGCTCGGCCCCCTGCTCGCCCCGCACGACCCCAATGCCGTCGACCCGCTGAACGTCAACGCCGGACCCTCCGCCGCCCACCTCCTGGGCACCGACGACACCGGACGCGACCTGCTGTCCCGGCTGATCGCCGGAACCCGCGCCAGCCTCTGCGCCCCCGCCGTCGTGATCGCCGTGTCCACCACGCTCGGCACCCTCCTCGCGCTGGCGGCGGCGTGGTGCGGAGGCCGGCTCGACCGGTTCGTCTCCGGAGCCCTGGACATCGTCTTCGGCTTCCCGGGGCTGATCATGGCCGTCCTCGTCGCCGCGGTCTTCGGCGCCGGACTCGTCGCACCGATCGTCGCCCTGTCGATCGCCTACCTGCCCCTGATCACCCGTGTCGTACGGTCCGCCGCGATCAAGGAGCGCCACCTGCCCTACGTCTCGGCGCTCCAGCTCCTCGGCGCGCCCACCGCCCGCATCTGGCTGCGGCACCTCCTGCCGAACCTGCTCCCGCTCGTCCTGGTCCAGGCCACCATCGGATTCGGCTACGCCCTGCTCGACGTGGCGGCGATCTCCTTCCTCGGACTCGGCAGCCAGCCCCCGGACCCGGAGTGGGGACTCATGGTCTCCAACGGGGCCCCCTCCATCCTCGCGGGACAACCAGAGCAGTCGCTGTACGCGGGCCTCGCCATCCTGGTCGTCGTCATCGCGTTCAACCTGCTGGGGACGGGCCTGTCCCGACGTCTGCTCGGAGAGAACGCATGACTTCCACACCGCTGCTGAGGATCGACGCGCTCGGCATCGACCTGCCCGTCGACGGGGCCGCCCGCACCGTCGTCCACCGCGCCGATGTCGCCATCCACGAGGGAACGGCCGTCGCCCTGGTCGGCGAGTCCGGATCCGGCAAGTCCCTGACCGCCCGCGCCGTCATGGGGCTGCTGCCCCGGACCGCCCGGATCCACGGAGACGTGCTGTTCGCGGGGGAGTCCGTCCCGCGGATGAGCCCCGAGCGCCTGCGCGCCTTCCGCGCCGGCGAGGTCGCCATGGTGTTCCAGGACCCCCGCGCCCACATCAACCCCGCCCGCAGCGTCGGCGACTTCCTGATCGAAGGACTCACCACCACACGCCGCGTGCCGGCCGCCGAGGCGGTCCGGAAGGTCACCGGAATCCTGCGGGAAGTCGGCATCGCCGATGCCGACCGGCGCATGCGCCAACGGCCCCACGAGCTGTCGGGCGGTCTGCTCCAGCGGGTGATGATCGGGGCCGCGCTGGCCGCCGAACCACGCCTGCTCCTCGCGGACGAGCCGACGACCGCCCTCGACGTGACCACGCAGGAAGAGGTCATGGCCATCATCGGCGAGGCCCGCGAAGCCCGCGGGCTGGCCATGCTGTTCATCACCCACGACCTGGAACTCGCGGCAGCCGTGTGCGACCGGGTCGTGGTCATGTACGCGGGCTCGACCGTGGAGGAACTCCCCGCCGGCCGCCTGCGCTCCGGCGCCGCCCACCCCTACACGCGCGCCCTGCTGGCCTCCCGTCCCTCGGTCTCCGACACCACCGCGGAACTCCGCTCGATCCCGGGCAGACCCCTGTCCGGCTTCGAAGCGCCCGACGGATGCGCCTTCGGGGAACGATGTCCGCGCGTACGGGACCTGTGCCGCAGCGACCGACCGCACCCGAGCACCACCGCCGACGCCACGGCGGCCTGCCACTTCCCGCACACACCCTCGACCGAGGAGGCCGGTAGCCGTGCTTGAGGTACGCAACCTCCGCAAGGAGTTCGGTGACTTCGTCGCCGTGGACGACGTGACGTTCTCGCTCCCGGAGCACGGTTCCCTGGCGATCGTCGGCGAGTCGGGATCGGGCAAGACGACCACCGCCCGCATGATCGCCGGGCTCGAAGCGCCGAGCGGCGGACACGTCGTCGTCGACGGGGACGAGCGCCGGGCCGGGCGGGCGCGTTCTCGCGAGCGCCACGTCCGTGGCCGGCAGATCCAGATGGTGTTCCAGGACCCCTACTCCTCCCTGGACCGGCGTCAGCGGGTCGGGGACGCCGTCGCCGAGGCGGTCGCGCTGCACCGGCAGCTGCCCGCCGACCGGCTGCGCGCCCGGGTGACCGAACTGCTCGACATGGTGGGCCTGGACGAGCGGCAGGCACGCTCGCTGCCGAAGGCCCTCTCCGGCGGACAGCGCCAGCGCGTCGCCATCGCCCGCTCCCTGGCCGCCGAACCACGGGTACTGATCCTCGACGAGGCCATCGCCGCCCTGGACGTGTCCATCCAGGCGCAGGTACTGGCCCTGCTCGCCCGTATCCGTGCGGACACCGGCACCGCCCTGCTGTTCATCACGCACGACCTCGGCGCCGTCCGGCACATCAGCGACGACGTCCTGGTGATGCAGGCGGGAAGGGTCGTCGAACAAGGCCCGGTCGCGAGGGTCCTCGGCGCTCCGCAGGCCCCGTACACCCGGCGCCTCATCGACTCCATCCCGAAGCCGGGCTGGAAGCCGCGGAGGATGGCGGACAGGGCTGCCGCCCCCTGACGTCCCGCGTGCCACGCGGCGCACAACGACGAAGACGCCCGCCCCGGTGAGGGGGCGGGCGTCTTCGTCGTTGTGCACCCGGGTTCGTGCGCTCGGGTTCGTGCGCCCGGGTCCCGGTATCGGTGAGGCCTTCCCCGGCGAGGTTCCAGGCCCCCGGCGAGCCGTGCGGCGCGCTGGAGGAAGCGGGAAACGGCGTGCCCCGGCGGTCTGGGAAGACCGCCGGGGCACGCCGTTGGTGTGCCGGGGACACGGGTCGGTCAGCCGGTCGTTGCCCAGGAGAGGGTCGGCCGGGTACGGGTGGCCCGGGTCTCGATCGCCGTGGCGACGTGCAGCAGCAGGTCCTCCTGGAAGCGGCCGCCGATCAGCTGTACGCCCGACGGCAGCCCGTCGCGCAGGCCGGTGGGCACGGAGATGGCGGGGAACCCGAGGACGGGTACGGCCTGCATCGGCCACTGTGAGGCCAGCAGTTCGCCCACCCGGGCGTCGCCGGCGAGGTCGGCGTCCTGCTCGAAGGGCGGCTCGGCGCAGACCGGCGTCAGCACGACCCGGTCCTGGCCCAGGAACTGCTGGAAGCGGCTGATGAGGGTGCCGCGGCGGGCGTACCCGCGGATGTACTCGGCGAGGGTGGGCTGCGCGCCCCACATCTCCGCGGCCGCGGCGAAGCAGGACGCGAGGGAGACGCGTACGGCTTCGTCGCCGAACATCTCGATCTCGGACATCATCGTCTTCAGCTCCTGGTAGATCAGGAGCGACCACAGCCGGGCGGCCTCGCCGAGAAGAGGAAGCTCGATCTCCTCCACCTCGTGGCCGGCCTCGCTCAGCCACCGGGCCGCGTCGTCGATGGCCGCGTCGACGGAGGGGTGCGGCTTGGTGCCTCCGACGGAACGGACGACCGCGACCTTGACCCGGCCGGGGGTGCCCAGCGGCGGCCGCACCGGGAGGCCCACGGGGTCGTTCAGATCCGGGCTCACCATGGCGTGCAGGCCGAGCCGGACGTCGTCGACGGTCCAGCCGAGCGCCCCGTGGACGGCCATGGTCTGGAAGGACAGCGGGCTGTCGAACTCCTCCGCGCCGCGCGGCTCCACACCGGAGACGAGTCCCATGGTGGGGCGCAGGCCGACGGCGCCGCAGCAGTACGCGGGGAAGCGGACGGAGCCGCCGATGTCGTTGCCCTGCGCGATGGGGGTCATGCCGGCGGCGACCGACGCGGCGGCGCCTCCCGAGGAGCCGCCCGGCGTGCGGGTGGGGTCCCAGGGGTTGAGGGTCGTGCCGTGCAGTTCGTTTCCGGTGAACCAGCGCACGGCGAAGGCCGGGCTGTTGCTGCGGCCCAGCAGGGTCGCCCCCGCGTCGCGCAGGCCGGCGATACAGACGGCGTCGTCCTGGGCGACGGCGCCGGCCCAGGCGGCGACCCCGTGCGAGCTGGCGTACCCGCGCTGCGAGGTGTTGATCTTGGTGGACACCGGGACGCCGAGCAGCGGGGGCAGTTCTCCGCCCGCGGCCACCGCGGCGTCGGCGGCCGCCGCCTGGGCGAGGGCTTCCTCGGGCCGGATGTCCACGAGGGCGTTCAGCGCGGGGTTGGTCTCCTCGATGCGTGCGAGGAAGGCCTGCGCGACCTCGGTCGCCGAGAAGGTCTTCGCGCGGATGCCGGCGGCCAGTTCGGCGGCCGAGTGGTCCCACAGGGGGGTGCCACCGGTGGTGTCGGTCATCGTCGTCTCCTGATTCGAAGGGGTGGCGGTCACTTGGCGGTCCCGCCGAGGTGGGCGGCCCACGGCATGCCCATGTACGCGAAGGAGGTCGGCGCACCGCTGATGCGCTCGTTCATGAACATCCGCTCGTGCGTGGTCGCCAGGAACACGGCCGGGGTGGTGGGGGTGAAGAGGGCCTGGGCCTGCGCGTACGCCGCGGCCGAGGCAGCGGGGTCGGAGGAGGTGCGGGCCTGGTCGAGCAGCCGGTTCACGTCGGGGTTGTCGTAGCCGGTCCAGTTGAAGATGCCGCGGGGGGTGACGCTCTCGGCCACGTAGGACGCCGGGTCGGGCATCGTGACGTAGCCGAAGGTGAGGATGAGGTCGAGGCCCTTGCGGACCGAGGGGTCGTAGAAGAGCGAGGACATCTCGGTGGGCTGGAGCTGCTTGATCTCGATGTCCACGTCGATCTTCTTCGCCGCGGCCTGGATGAAGGTCAGGGCCTGCAGCGAGCGCTGGTCCCCGGCGGGAATGGCGGCCACCAGCGGACGCCCGGCCGGGCGGGCCCGTGCGACCAGTGCCTTCGCCTTCTCCACGTCCGGCCGGGGGACCTCGGGCAGCGCCGCGTAGGCCGCGTCGAACTGGGCGGCGGCCTTGTCACCGCTCCAGGTCAGGGGCGGGACGAGGGACTTCAGGGTGGTGGCGTCGCCCCCGAAGACGTGTCTGATCAGCGCGTCGCGGTCGATGACCAGGGACAGGGCGTCCAGGAGCTTCCGGTCGGCCGCGGGCGACTCGGCGTTGCCGGGGATCAGCAGGACGTTCTGGGTCGACGGGCCCAGGTGCACCTCGCCGTTGTCCGCCCTGGCGAGCGCGGTGGCGCTGCTGGGCGGAAGTTCGTACGTGCCGTCGATCTCGCCGGACAGCAGGGCGCTGGTCAGCGTGTTGTTGTTGGTGATGAACCGGAACTCGATCTGCTTCACCTTCGGCTTGAGCCCGGTGTCCCAGTACGCGTCGTTGCGTTCCAGGGTGATGCCGGTGCCGGACTTCCAGGACCCCAGCTTGAAGGGCCCCGTACACATCAGGCCGCCTTTGGGGCTGCCGTAGGCGGCGCCGGCCTTCTCGGTGTACGCCTTCTGGCCGACCGCGCCGAACGACGTGGACAGGGCCTTGGGGAGGGTCTGGTCGTACTTCTCGGTCCGCAGTGTCACCTGGTGGGGGCCGGTGGCCTCGATCGAGGTCACGGCGGCCAGGTAGTTGCCGTAGAGGGCCTGTGTCCTCGGGTCCCGCTGTCGCTCCAGGCTGTGGATCACGTCCACGGGGGTCATGGGCGAGCCGTCCCAGAAGGTGACGTCCGGGCGAAGGTCGAGGACCAGGTTGTGGTCGTCGGTCCAGGCGACCTTCTGGGCGAGGCCGGGGCTCAGGGAGAAGTCCGCGTTCATCCGGGTCAGGGTGTCGCAGAGGTTGGCTTCGACCGTCTGGGGCGAGTAGTCGCCGATCTTGGCCGGGTCGAGGGTCGTCGGTTCGCCGTAGGGCAGGGCCCAGGCGATCCGGTCCACCTCGGAGCTGCCGGGCGCCGTGGTGGTGGTGAGACGTGCGGCCGAGGCCGTGGGGGTTGCGCCGTTTCCGGTCGTCGAGCCGCTACATGCTGTGGCAGCCAGCAGTCCTGCGCTCGTCAGCACGATCAGCACCGATCTTTTCGCAGCCATGGCTGATGCTCCTTGCCGAGGGGAGTGAGAAGGAGGGGGACGCTCGACACGGGGGGTGTGGGGGAGGCCGCCCGCGAGCCGTCATAAACGAACGTCATATAACGTTGTTGCATGTCACGCTTGCATCTGGTGAGCTAGGGCGTCAAGAGCAAGGCGCGACTCTCTCCCGGATCGGGCATTCGCCCCGTCTGGCCCGGCCCGGCGCCGCGATCGGCCTGACCGGCGGCGATGTCGCGCGGCCCCGCACCCTCGGTCGTCGACCGTGCGGGCCCGTCGTGCTCCCTCACAGAATCGGAGAACCGCCATGTCCTTCACTCCCGCCCTCGACTTCGCGTTCGAGATCCGGGCCGAGGTGGCCGACACGCTGCACATCGGCCACGGCGACGGGGAGGTCGCCGAGTTCACCCCCATCACCGGGGGCAGCGTGGACGGGCCCCGCCTGCGGGGCAAGGTCCTTCCCGGGGGAGGCGACTGGAGCAGTACGCGCGGGGCGGTGTGCGAGCTGGAGGCCCGCTACCTGCTCCAGGCCGAGGACGGCGCCGTGATCGACATCGTCAACCGCGGCTACTACAGCCCCAAGGCCGACACCCCGGACCAGTTCGACGGGGAGCTCCAGGTCTCCGAGGCCGGGCACTACTACCGCACCTCGCCGGTCTTCCGTACGGATGCCCCCGCCCACCGCTGGCTCGCGGAGACGGTCTTCGTCGGGCTCGCCCGCCCGGACGGCGACAATGCCGTGGTCATTCGCATGTACGCGCTCAAGTAGCGGGCCCGGCCCGATCGGCGGGGACCCCCTAGGACAGGGACCGCCAGGCCCCGACCAGGGCCTGGCGGAGCACGCCGATCTCCTCGGCGCTCAGGTCGGCCACCATGCGCTCCTCCAGGAGGCGGGCCGGCTCGGCGTACTCGGCGAGCAGTCGCCGCCCGGGGTCGGCGAGCAGGATGAGGCGTTCGCGGCGGTTGGCGGGATTGGGCTCGCGCCGGATCAGTTCGCGGCTCTCCAGTGCCCGGACCATGTCGGCCATCGACTGTGCGGTGACGAACGAGTCGCGGGCGAGCTGTGCGGCGGAGATGCCGTCGTGCCGCTCCAGCACCGTCAGGGCGGTGTACTGCAACGCCGTGATCCCGGCGGGCCTGACCAGCTCCTCCAGGCGGGCGCGGACCGCCAGCTCCGTCCTCTTGAGCAGGTAGAGCAATGAGGTGCTCACGTTCGTCCTCCCGTGGTGGTGACAGGACGCCCAGACTAGGGCATTGACAGGAATCCTGTTGATTGCACAGACTGACGTTCATCAGGATTCCTGTCGATCCCGGCTCGGGCCGGCACCTCGGTGTATCCCCTTCCCCCCTTCCCGTACCTACGAGAGGCCCCTCTCATGAATCTCCACGGCAAGGTCGCCGTCGTCACCGGCAGCGGACGAGGTCTCGGTCTGGCATACGCCCGGGCCCTCGCCGCGGCAGGCGCCGCCGTCGTCGTCAACGACGTCGACCGGGCGGTCGTCGACGCCGCCGTCGCCTCGATCACCTCCGAGGGCGGTACGGCGACCGGCGTCGTCGCGGCGGTCGGCGACAGCCGATCGGCGCAGCAGCTGGTGGACACGGCGGTCGAGGAGTTCGGCCGGCTGGACGTGCTCGTCACCAACGCCGGCATCCTGCGCGACCGGGTGCTGTGGAAGATGACCGACGAAGATTTCGACGACGTCGTCCGCGTCCACCTGCGCGGCACCTTCACCTGCGCCCGTGCGGCAGCCGTCCGCATGCGCGAACAGGGGACCGGCGGCCGGCTCGTCCTCATCTCCTCGCCCGCCGGACAGCGCGGCAACTTCGGGCAGACCAACTACGCCGCCGCCAAGGCGGGCATCGTCGCCATGGCCCGCACCTGGGCCATGGAGCTGGGCCGCGCCGGCATCACCGTCAACGCCGTCGTGCCCGTCGCGGCCACCGAGATGACCAAGTCCATACCGGCCTTCGCCCCGCTGATCGAGGAGTCCGAGCGCACCGGCGAGCCGCTGCCCGACTGGCTGCGCAAGGACGAGGGTCTCGGCACCGTAGAGGACGTCGCCGCGCTCATCGCCTTCCTCGCCTCGGACGCCTCCGACGGAGTCACCGGACAGGCCATCGGCATCGGCGGCGACCGGCTCGCCCTCTGGACGCACCCGCAGGAGAAGGCGGTCGCCTTCGCCGGCGGCGGCTGGAGCGCCGACGCCATCGCCGCCGAATGGCCGGGCGGCGTCGGAGCCGAGCCCGAGACCTACGGCATTCCCGCGCCCCAGATCCCGGGGGCGTGAGATGGGCGCCCTCGCGCTGGACGTCGAGCGGCTGACCGCCATCGACATGCACACGCACGCGGAGGTCTCCAAGGACGGCCACGGGGCGCTCAGCCCCGAGCTGTTCGGTGCCTCCGAGACCTACTTCAAGGCGCACGGACACCGGCAGCCGACCATCGAGGAGATGGCCGGCCACTACCGCGAACGCCGCATGGCGGCCGTGGTGTTCACCGTCGACGCCGAGCACGCCACCGGCCATCCGCGGATCTCCAACGAGGAGATCGCCGAAAGTTGCGCCGCTCACGCCGACGTGCTGATCCCCTTCGCCAGCATCGACCCCCACAAGGGCCGCGCGGGCGTGCGCGAGGCCCGTCGGCTGGTCGAGGAACACGGCGTTCGCGGCTTCAAGTTCCACCCCAGCATCCAGGCGTTCTCCCCGAACGACCCGCTCGCCTACCCCCTGTACGAGGCCATCGAGGAACTCGGCGTGCCCGCCCTCTTCCACACCGGTCAGACCGGCATCGGCGCCGGCGTACCGGGCGGCGGAGGCATCCGGCTCAAGTACTCGAACCCGATGCTGATCGACGACGTGGCCGTGGACTTCCCCGAACTGCGGATCATCCTCGCCCACCCCTCCTTCCCGTGGCAGGACGAGGCCCTGGCGGTGGCCACCCACAAGCCGCACGTGTACATCGACCTGTCCGGCTGGTCCCCGAAGTACTTCCCGCCGCAACTCGTGCGCTACGCCAACACCCTGCTCAAGGACAAGGTGCTCTTCGGCTCCGACTACCCCGTCATCACCCCCGACCGCTGGCTCGCCGACTTCGAGAACCTCGACATCAAGCCCGAGGTCCGGCCGAAGATCCTCAAGGAGAACGCCGCCCGCCTGCTCGGCCTGCTCACCGACTGAAGGAACAGCTCGTGTTGAACCAAGGCATCGGCTCCTGGCCGGCCCGCAGGGCCCGCAAGACCCCCGACCGGATCGCCGTCGTCCACGAAGGCCGCACCTGGACCTACCGGGAGCTGCACGGGCGGGTCCTGCGCCTCGCCCACGCCCTGCGCGCGCTGGGAGTGGCGCCGGGGGACCGGATCGCCTACCTGGGGCCCAACCATCCGGCCTTCCTGGAGGCCCTGTTCGCCGCCGGGACGGTGGGTGCGGTCTTCGTCCCGCTCAACACCCGCCTGGCCGCGCCGGAGTTGGCGTACAACCTGGCCGACTCGGGCAGCACCCTCCTCATCCACGCGCCCGAACAGGCCGAGGTGGCCCGTGCCGCCGCGGCCGAGTCGGGCGTACGGCACCGGATCGCGGTCGGCGGGTCCGGTTCCGGCTCCGGTTCCGGCTCAGGCTCCGGCGAGGAGGGCGCCCTCGACTACGAGGCGCTGCTCGCGGGCGCCGGGAGCGGCCCGCTGGACGAGGTCGTGGCGCCCGAGGACCCGTGCATGATCATGTACACCTCCGGGACCACGGGCCGGCCCAAGGGCGCCGTCCTCTCCCACGCCAACATCACCTGGAACAGCGTCAACGTCCTCGTCGACACCGACCTGGCCGGCGACGAGGTGACCCTCGTGGTGGCCCCGCTGTTCCACACCGCGGGCCTCAACATGACCTGCCTGCCCACCCTGCTCAAGGGCGGCCGCGTGGTCCTCCTCGGCGCCTTCGACGCCGACCGCGTCCTGGAACTCGTCGAGGAGCTGCGGGTGACGTACATGTTCGGCGTCCCCACGATGTACGACGCCATGGCGGCCCGGCCCCGCTGGCACAGCGCGGACCTCTCCAGCCTGCGCACCGTCAACTGCGGCGGCGCCCCCGTGCCCGCCCACACCATCGCCGCCTACCTCGCCCGCGGTCTGGCCTTCAGCCAGGGCTACGGCATGACCGAGGCGTCCCCCGGGGTCCTCTTCCTGGACCGCGAGCAGACCTCGGCCAAGGCGGGCTCCGCCGGGGTGCCGCACTTCTTCACCGACACCCGCCTCGTGCTGCCGGACGGCAGTGCGGCCGGGCCGGGACAGCGCGGCGAGATCCTGGTCGAGGGGCCCCACGTCATGACCGGCTACTGGGGCCTGCCCGGGCACACCGAGGCCGCCTTCGCCGACGGCCGCTGGCTGCGCACGGGCGACGTCGCACGCACGGACGACGACGGCTACACCTACATCGTCGACCGGGTGAAGGACATGTTCGTCTCGGGAGGGGAGAACGTCTACCCGGCCGAGGTGGAGGAGGTCCTCCTCACCCACCCCGCCGTCGCCGAGTGCGCGGTCATCGGCGTGCCCGACCCGGTCTGGGGCGAGGTCGGCCGCGCCGTGGTCGTCCTCAGGCCGTTCGCCCGCACCGATGAGGACGCGATCCTCGGCCATCTCCGGGGCCGGCTGGCCAAGTACAAGATCCCCAGGTCCCTCGTCGTGACCGGCGCACTGCCCCGTACGGCCTCCGGAAAGATCATCAAGCCCGCGGTGCGCGACGCCCACGCACCCGGTCCCACCGCGCGCCCGCACCCGTAACGGAAGTCCGAGCGGCACAGCCTCAAGGGCCTTGCACACCAAGGCCCTTGCCATCGAAAGGAACTCCCATGCCCACGCTCACCCACGGCCTCGACGAACTCAAAGCCCTCAGCGGAGCCGACCTCGGCCGCACCGAATGGCTCGACATCACCCAGAACCGGGTGAACACCTTCGCCGACGCCACCGACGACCACCAGTGGATCCACACGGACCCGGAGAAGGCCAAGGACGGCCCCTTCGGGGGCCCGATCGCCCACGGCTACCTCACCCTCGCCCTGATCATCCCGCTCTTCGGCGAGCTCCTCACCATCACCGGCACCAAGATGAGCGTCAACTACGGCCTGGACAAGGTCCGTTTCCCCAGTCCCGTGCCGGTCGGCGCGAAGATACGCCTGCACGGCGCCGTCGGCACCGTGGAGGAGGTCAAGGGCAACGGCGTGCAGATGCCCCTGACGTTCACCATCGAGGTCGAAGGCAACGACAAGCCGGCCTGCGTCGCCCAGGCGGTCTACCGCCACTACGCCTGACGACACCGGGCAGTAAGACGAGGGAGCGGTACCGACCCACCGGGTCGGTACCGCTCCCTCGTCTCTGTTTCAGCCCACCGGGCGGGCCGAGGGGTCGAGTTGCTGTTCCAGAGCGGCCAGCGTCCGGTAGCAGGCCATCACCTGGGCGATGGAGGAGTTGGGCTCGCGGCCCTCGCGGATGGCGGCGACGAACTCGCGGTCCTGGAGCTCGATGCCGTCCATCGACACGTCGACGCCGCTGACGTCGATCGGCTCGTCCTTGCCGGTGACGAGGTCGTCGTACCGGGCGAGGTAGGTGCCGGTGTCGCCGATGTAGCGGAAGAAGGTGCCGATCGGCCCGTCGTTGTTGAACGACAGCGACAGGGTGCAGAGGGCGCCGTTCTCCGCACGCAGCTGGATGGACATGTCCATCGCGATGCCGAGCTCGGGGTGGATCGGACCCTGGACGGCGTTCGCCTGCACGATCGGCGAACCGGTCTGGTGGGCGAAGAGGTCGACGGTGTGTGCGGCGTGGTGCCACAGCAGGTGGTCGGTCCAGGACCGGGGCTGACCAAGGGCGTTGAGGTTGGTGCGGCGGAAGAAGTACGTCTGCACGTCCAGCTGCTGGAGCGAGAACTCGCCCGTCCGGATCCGTCCCCGCACCCACTGGTGGCTGGGGTTGAAGCGCCGGGTGTGCCCGACCATCCCGACCAGCCCGCTGCCCTGCTGGGCCTTCAGGCAGGCCTCGGCGTCACCGAGGGAGGCTGCCAGCGGGATCTCGACCTGGACGTGCTTGCCCGCTTCCAGGCAGGCCAGCGTCTGCTCGGCGTGCAGCGGAGTGGGCGTGGCGAGGATGACGGCGTCGATGTCGTCCATGGCCAGCACCTCGTCGAGGGTGGCGACGCCGCGGCCGGCGTCCTGCTCATCGGCGAACTTCCGTGCGCTGTCGAGGGAGCCGCTCACCACGGCGGCCACCTCGACGCCCTCGATCCGCCGGAGCGCGGCGGCGTGCTTGGCTCCGAAGGCGCCGCCTCCGGCGAGGGCCACCCTCAGGGTTCGGTCGTCAGTCATGTCACTCCTTCACGGCGGGCGTCTCGGCCCCCGGGTGGTTTTCCAGGATCAGGTGGCCGACGGCGGTGTTGGACGCCGGCACGTGGTAGAAGCGGTGCTTGACCTCGGCCCGGCCCTCGCCGTCCACGTCGCTCATGGCGCCCCGGGCTATGAGCCACATGACCAGTTCGATGCCCTCCGACCCGGCCTCCTCGACGTATTCGAGGTGCTGGACCTGCGCCAGGCCGGCCGGGTCGGTGATCAGGCGGTCGAGGAAGGCGTTGTCCCACGCGCGGTTGATGAGGCCGGCGCGGGGGCCCTGGAGCTGGTGGCTCATGCCTCCGGTGCCCCACACCTGGACCTTCAGCGGCCGGTCGTACGACTCGATCGCCCGGCGCAGCGCCCGGCCCAGCTCGAAGCAGCGGGAACCGGAGGGGACGGGGTACTGCACCACGTTGACGTGGAAGGGGATCACCTTGCACGGCCACTTCTCGACGTCGCCGAACATCAGCGACAGCGGGACGGTGAGTCCGTGGTCGACGGCCATCTCGTTGGCGAGCGTGAGGTCGAAGTCGCTCCTGATGAGCGTGTGCGCGATGTGCGCGGCCAGGTCGGGTTCGCCCTCGACGCCGGGGACGGGGCGCGGCCCGTACCCCTCGTCGGCGGTCGGGAAGGAGGCGCCCGTCCCGAGCACGAAGGTCGGGATCAGGGACTGGTCGAAGGCGGAGGCGTGGTCGTTGTAGACCAGGAAGATCACGTCGGGGAGGTTCTCCCGCTCCCACCGCCGGGAGTACTCGTACCCCTCGAAGACCGGTCGCCAGTAAGGCTCTTCGGTCTTGGCGTGGTCCATCGCCGCGCCGATCGCCGGTACGTGGGAGGTGAAGACCGCGCCGGTGACCACGGCGTGCTCGGCCGGGGGCGCCGGGTCGGCGTGCGCCGCCTCCAGAACGGCGTGGTCGATGCGGTTGCCCTCCACGGAGCGGCCGCCGCCGGCCATCATGGCGCGGTACTCCTCCTCGGTCATGCCCGTCATCGAACCGGCCATCTGCTGGAACGAGAGCCCCAGGGTCGCGCCCCACTTGGCGAGGAAGTAGATGTTGCCGCCCGCGCGCACGGCGGCGTTGAGGTCCCGGTCGAGCAGGGCCCGCTTCTGGTCCTCGCGCAGCGGCCAGGAGTCCAGGTAGGCGTGCTCGTCGGCGAGGTACAGGGCGCGGTTCTCCGCTGTCATGAGCGACATGCAGAACTGGTTGAGGTGGTAGCCCTTGGCGGACTGCTCGGCGTCGAAGACCGTGGTCCCCGGCACCAGTTTGTAGGTCTTGTCCAGCGACATGGTGGTCTCCGGTGGTGGGTGGATCAGTCGGCGTCCGGCCAGTACAGGCGCATGGGGTTGTCGACGAGGAGCCCCCGCTGCAGGGCCGGGGTGGGCGCGATGTGCGGGATGAAGTCGACGAGCAGGCCGTCGTCCGGCATGTGGCCGGTCAGGTTCGGATGCGGCCAGTCGGTGCCCCAGAGCACCCGGTCGGGGAACTCCTCGACCACGCGCCGGGCGAAGGGGATCACGTCGCGGTACGCGTGCCGCTCCCCGTCGAGGGCGGGCGGGCCGCTCACGGTGAGCCGTTCGGGGCAGGTCACCTTGCACCAGATGTCGGGCCTGGCCCGCAGGAAGCCGAGGAACTCCTCGAACTCCGGACCGTACGGATCCTTCGTGACATCGGGCCGGCCCATGTGGTCGACGACCAGCGGCACCGGGATCGCCAGGAGGAAGTCCCGCAGGCCGGTGAGGTCGGCCGCCTCGAAGTAGACGACGACGTGCCAGCCGTACGGGGCGATCCGCCGGGCGACGTCCAACAGGTCCTGGCGGGGCGCCGCGTCGACGAGCCGCTTGACGAAGTTGAACCGTACGCCGCGGACGCCCGCCTCGTGCAGCTTCCGCAACTCGGCGTCCGCGATCCCCGGCCGTACGGTCGCGACGCCCCGGGCCAGGCCCCCCGACGACTCCAGGGCGTCGAGCATGGCGCTGTTGTCGGCGCCGTGGCAGGTCGCCTGCACGATCACGTTGCGGGCGAAGCCCAACCGGTCGCGCAGTGCGTGCAGTTGGTCCTTTGAGGCGTCGCAGGGGGTGTACTTCCGCTCGGGGGCGTACGGGAACCGCGCCCCCGGTCCGAAGACGTGGCAGTGCGCGTCGACGGCGCCGTCGGGCACCTGGAACTCCGGCCGGCCGGGGTCGGCGTACCAGTCCAGCCAGCCGGGGGTCTTCTCGAAGGTCGTCATCTCATTCAACTCATCCATCTCGGTCAATTCAGTCCCGTCAGTCCCGTGGGTGCGGTCAGTCCCGTGCGTCCGGTCAGTCCTGGTAGCGCAGACCGAGCTCGGCCAGCGGGCCGCGCATCGCGTACATGTCCAGGCCGAGCTCGCCCGCGCGGAACCGGGCGCGCTTGCCCTCCTCGTTGGCCTCGCGCCGGGCCGAGGCCTCGGCGACCTCGGCCGCCCGCTCGCGCGGCACGACCACGACACCGTCGCGGTCCGCCACGACCACGTCCCCGGGCCTGACCAGGGCGTTGGCGCAGACCACCGGCACGTTGACCGAGCCGAGCGTGGCCTTGACCGCGCCCTTGGCGTTGATCGCCCGGGAGAAGACCGGGAAGTCCATCTCCTCCAGGTCGGCCACGTCGCGCACACCGCCGTCGATGACCAGGCCCGCGCACCCCCGGGAGCGGAACGAGGTGGCGAGCAGATCGCCGAAGAAGCCGTCCTCGCTCTCGGTCGTACAGGCAGCGACCACGACGTCGCCCTCCCGGATCTGCTCGGCCGCGACGTGGAGCATCCAGTTGTCACCGGGCTGCAGCAGCACGGTCACCGCGGTACCGCACAGACGGGCGGCGGGGTAGACGGGGCGGACATAGGGGCGCATCAGCCCCACCCGGCCCATGGCCTCGTGGATCGTGGCGACACCGAAGGCCGACAGTGCGGCGACGGCCTCGGGATCGGCGCGGGTGATCGAGGTGTGGACGACACCCAGCTCGGTGTGCTCCATGCCTTCTCCTCCTGGGAGTTCAGTGGCCGGCCGCGGCGAGGCGGGCGGCGAGGCGGGGGTAGACGCGAAGGGCGTTGCCGCCGTAGACGGCGGCGCGTTCCTCGTCGGAGAGGTGCGGGGTGGCCTCGACGTACCGCTTCGTGTCGTCGAAGTGGTGGCCGGTGCGCGGGTCGATGTCGCGGACCGCGCCGATCATCTCGCTGGCGAACAGGACGGAACGGCTGGGCACCACCCGGGTGAGCAGGTCGATGCCGGGCTGGTGGTAGACGCAGGTGTCGAAGAAGACGTTGTCCAGCAGCGTCTCGGGATCCGGCCTGCCCAGCGCCATCGCCAGACCGCGGAACCGTCCCCAGTGGTAGGGCACCGCACCCCCGCCGTGCGGGATCACGAACCGCAGGGTCGGGAAGTCGGCGAACAGGTTTCCCTGGACCAGCTGCATGAACGCCGTGGTGTCGGCGTTGAGGTAGTGGGCGCCGGTGGTGTGGAAGGCCGGGTTGCACGAGGTACTGACGTGGATCATGGCGGGTACGTCGTACTCGACCATCGCCTCGTAGAGCGGGTACCAGCTGCGGTCGGTCAGGGGTGGCGCGGTCCACTTGCCCCCCGACGGGTCGGGGTTGAGGTTGACCGTCACCGCGCCGAGCTCCTCGACCGCGCGGCGCAGCTCGGGCAGGCAGGTCGCCGGATCGACCCCCGGCGACTGCGGCAGCATCGCGCCCATCGCGAAGCGGGTGGGATAGAGCGCGGCGACGCGGTGGACCAGGTCGTTGCAGATCCGCGCCCACGTCGAGGAGACGGCGAAGTCGCCTATGTGGTGGGCCATGAAGCTGGCCCGGGGGGAGAAGACCGTCAGGTCGCAGCCGCGCGCGTCCATGAGCCGCAGCTGGTTGTCCTCGATCGCGTGGCGCAGGTCGTCGTCGGTGATGACCAGCTCGTCGGGACGGGGCGCGTCCTGGGGCGCTCCGACCGCCGCTATCTGGCGGTCCCGCCAGTGGGCCAGCTGCGGCGGTGCGGTGGTGAAGTGTCCGTGGCAGTCGATGATCATGTGCGTGCTCCAGGTGGTGCGGTCGGGGTCAGCCGGAGGAGCCGGCCGGCCAGCCCGTGTACTGCTCGGCGAGGTACGTGCGCCCGGCGCGGGTGCCCACCACGTTGTCGAGCTCGCCGAGCTGGCGGCGCAGGTCGAACGGTGTCGCGCCGGCCGTCGTGTGCAACAGCCGGGTCATCCAGTAGGAGAAGTTCTGCGCCCGCCAGATCCGCTGGAGGGCCCGCGGCTCGTACTCGTCCAGCGCGGCCTCGCCGGCGCCGCCGAGCGCCTTCAGCAGGACGTCGGCGAGCACCTTCACGTCGTGCAGCGCGAGGTTGAGCCCGCGGGCACCGGTCGGCGGCACGGTGTGCGCGGCGTCGCCCGCCAGGGCCATGGACCCCCAGCGCATGGGCTCCTGGACGAACGAGCGGAACCGCAGCACCGTCTTCTCCAGGACCGGCCCCTCATGGAGGCGGAAGCCGTCCCGGCCGGCCACGCGGGCCTGCAGCGTCTCCCAGATGCGGTCGTCCGGCCAGTCCTCGGGGGACGCCTGGGGATCGCACTGGAAGTACATCCGCTGCACGCTCTCGGTGCGCTGGCTGATGAGCGCGAAACCGTGCTCGGAGTGGGCGTAGACCAGCTCGGGCGCGCTCGTGGGCGCCTCGGCCAGGATGCCGAACCACGCGAAGGGATACTCCTTGCCGTAGCGCACCCGTCGCTCCTCGGGCACCAGATCGCGGCACATGCTGCGCGAGCCGTCCGCGCCGACCACGTACCGGGCCCGGATCTCGTGGCGGGAGCCGTCCGGCGCGGTGAAACGGACCCGGGGGGCGCCGGTGGTGACGTCGAGGACCTCGGTGTCCCTGATCCCGAAATGGACCGTGCCGCCGTCGCGGGCCCGGGCATCGGCCAGATCGACGAACACGTCGGTCTGCGGGTAGAGCCACGCGGAGGCGCCCACCAGCTCCTTGAAGTGGATGCGGTGCGGCCGGCCGCCGAAGCGGAGCTCGATGCCCTCGTGCTCGTGGCCCTCGCGCAGGATCCGGTCGCTGACTCCGGTCTCGACCAGGTCGCGGGCGGCGCCGGCTTCGAGGATGCCCGCCCGCTGCGTCGTCTCGATCTCGTGGCGGGAGCGGGTGTCGACCGCCACCGCCTCGACTCCGGCCCGCCCGAGCAGGTGCGCCAGCATCAGTCCGGCCGGCCCGGCCCCGATGACGGCAACGGGTACCGAGGCGACGGTGTCGACGGGGGCTTCGGCCATGGCATCTCCTGAGCGGCTGCGAACGTTCCGGACACCCCGAACGTTGGCAGCCGGAGCCCGTGCCGGTCGCCGGTGTTTCCGCCAGGCGGAAGCCCCTCGGGCGTCAGTCCGCGGTGCGGGCCCGCCGGCCGAGCTCGTCGGAGATCGCGTACGCCGCCCTGAGCAGCGGTTCCCGAAGTCCCCGCGCACGGTTCGCACTACGCGCCGCCACGACGATCCCCAAGGCGGCGCTGACCGGCCCGGTCCGGCCGATCCGTACGGTCGCGGCCACCGCGACCGTGTCCTCGGAGAGCTGCCGGTCGCTCACGAAGACCTGCTCGCGGCGGATGGCGTCCAGCTGGGCGCGCAGCGTCTTCGGGTCCGTGACGGTGTGCGGGGTCCAGGCCCGCAACGGCGACTCCAGGACCTCCTCCTGGACCTCCCGCGGCGCGTGCGCCAGCAGCACCCGGCCCATTCCGGTGGAACCGATCGGGAACCGGCTCCCGACCATCGTCAGCAGCTGCACCGACCGGTGTCCGGCGATCCGTTCCACGAACACGAGCTCCAGGCCCTCGCGCACCGCGAGCTGGACGTTCTCGTGCGTCGCCTCGTAGAGGTCCTGCATGAACGGCAGGGCGGCGTCCCGGAGGATCTGGGTGCGCGGGCAACCGGAGGCGATCTCCCAGAGCCTCAGCCCGACGTGCCACGACCCGTCCTCGACCCGCTCCAGAGCCCCCCACGCCGCGAGCTCCGCCACCACGCGATGGGTGGTGCTGAGGGCCAGACCCGTCCGCTGGGCGATCTCCGACAGGGTCTGCGAGGGGTGTTCGCGGTCGAAGGCCGACAGGACGAGAAGGACCTTTCCGGCCGCGGTGTTCCGGGTTGCGCTCACGCGGTCAGTCTCGCAGACCCGCGTTGAGCTGCCCGTCCGTGCGCCGTACCATCCGCCGTACCATCTGCCGGAAACCAAGGAGGAGACGTGGACCGAGAGATCTCCGGGCTGTCCTCGATGGCGACGCGGCCCGTGCTCGCCGAGCTCACCGAACACATCCGGCTCGCCGAAGGGCTCGTGGTGCGCTTCGACTCCGCGGGTGGCGTCGAGATCGCGCGGCGGGTGCGCGAGGGCGCCGGGGCCGACGTGCTCGTGCTCGCGGAGGGGGCGCTGGCCGCGCTGGCCGAGGAGGGGTACGTCCTCGGTGATTCGCTGCGCCCGCTGTGGGTCTCGCAGGTCGTCGCCGCGGTGCCGCAGGGGACACCGGTCCCGGCACTGCGCTCGGAATCCGACCTGCGGGCGGCGCTCCTGTCGGCGAAGAGGATCGCCTATTCCACGGGCCCCAGCGGTACGGCCCTCGTCGATCTGATCACCCGGCTGGACCTCGCCGACGCGCTGGGGGACCGGCTCGTGCAGGCGCCACCCGGCGTACCCGCGGGCAGCCTGCTGTCGTCCGGCCGGGCGGACCTGGCCTTCCAGCAGCACAGCGAGCTGATGGACCTGCCGGGCGTGGTCGTGGTCGGCCCGCTGCCGGGCGAGCACGCGATCAGCTCGACGTTCGGCGGGGGAGTCCTGGCCGTCTCCTCCCAGCCGGGCCGGGCCCGCGAAGTCCTCGACTTCCTCGGTTCCGGCCCGGCGTGGAAGACCGCCCGCGCGAAGGGCATGCGGGCCTTCGGGGACCGGTGATCGGTCCGCCGCCGCTGAAGGGCGCCCGGCCTACGGGTGCGCCGGCCCCGCCGGGCCCGCGGTGCAAGCCAGGGCGAAGTCCACGGACGCGCTGAAGATCCGCTCGGCCTCCTCGTCCGGCAGACCGGCCCAGCCGTGGTCGGCGCCGGGTACGGGCCGGAAGTCGACCCGGGCGCCCACCCGGTGCAGGGCTGCGGCCAGTTGCTCGCCCTGGGCGAGCGGGATGAGCGTGTCCTCGGCGCCGTGCAGGACGAGGAACGGCGGTGCGCCGGCGTGCACATGGGCGACCGGGCTCGCGGCGCGGGCCCGGTCCGGTGCGTCGGCGAGCGCGGCTCCGATCAACAGCGCCTCACGGGTGGTGGGGTCGGCGGCGTCGTAGGCGCCGGGCGGGCACTGGCCGGGCAGGGTGGTCAGGTCGGTGGGCCCGTACCAGACGACGCAGCCGCTCACGGGAGCGGTGAGGGCGAGCAGGGCGGCCAGGTGGGCGCCGGCCGACTCGCCCCACGACACGATGCGGTGTGCGTCGAGGCCGAGTTCGCCGGCCCGGGCGGTCAGCCAGCCCAGCGCGGCCGTCGCGTCGTCGAGCTGAGCCGGATGGACGGCCTCGCCGCTGAGCCGGTAGTCGACGGAGGCGACCGCGAAACCGGCCCGGGCGAGACGGGCGAAGGGGTCGGGGCTCCAGTGCCGGAAGCGCGGTCCCAGCTCCGCCCGGGAACCCGCGCGCCAGCCCCCGCCGTGGAGGTAGAGCACGACCGGCAGGGGCGGCCCGTGCGCCCCGTCGGGCAGCCACAGGTCGAGTTCGAGCGGCCGGATGCCCGCACGGTAGGCGTACGGGACCCCGCGCAGCACCCGTACGCCGGGAGCGGGGTGCGCGGCGGGCGGAAGCGGCAGCCGCTCGGGGGCGGGCGGCGCGAGGAACGCGGCGAGGCCGGGCGTCAGCGGCACGGGATCAGCTCCCCGTGCGCCACTGGTGTCCGGGCAGGAAGCGCACGTCGTACCGCTCCGGCACGGTGGCGAACTGCTGCGGCCGCGGTACGTACGGCTCGGGGGGCAGGCCGAGTTCCTCGGTCGGGACGCCGAGGCTCTCGAAGAACCGCTCGAAGGTGCCGCCGGGTCCCGCGGCCACGCCGACGACCCGGCTGTGGTGGCGCTCGATGCGGTAGGCGTGCGGGCAGTTCTTCGGTACGAAGCCGAAGTCGCCTGCGGTGAGCAGCCTTTCGTGCTGCTCACCCGCGAGGTCCTCGACGAACAGCCGCACCGCGCCGTCGGTGATGTAGAAGACCTCGTAGGTGTCGGAGTGGACGTGCGCGGGGATCACCTCGCCCCTGGGCCCCTCGACGGTGAAGAAGTTGAAGGCGTTCTCGGTCTGCTCGCCGCCCGCGTAGACGGTGACCAGGTCGGTGAACAGGTGGGCGCGGTCGCCCATGCCCTTCTCGATGAAGTACGGCTTCCCGGGCTCGGCCGGGATGTGCGACCGCGGGCGGCTGGGACGGGCGAACTCCATGGTCATGAGAACCTCCGGCACGACGGGACGAGGTGTGTCAGGTTACCTGACATTAATCTCGGGGGGAGTCCCCGTACGGTCGCTATCCTCGAATCCCCGTCCCCCGAGGAACCATGACCACCCCCGCACCCAACCTGCCCCAGCTGCTCACCGAGGCCAAGCGCTGGTTCGACGACGCGTTGCTGGCCAGCATGCGGGCCGCCGGCGAGCAGCCGGTCACCGTCGGGCAGGCGGCCGTCTTCGCCGCCCTCGACGAAGAGGGCACCACGGTCTCGGGCCTGGCCCGCCGGATGGGCGTCACCCGGCAGACCGCCCACCAGGCGGTGCACGCCCTCATCGGCCTGGGCCTGCTGGAGCAGACACCCGACCCCGCCTCCGCCCGCAGCCGCCTGATCCGCCCGACGGCGGAGGGCGCGCGCGTACACCGACGCGCCCGGGAGACCCTCACCGTCATCGAAGGCGTCCTGGCGCAACGCATCGGCGCCGACGCGGTCGGCGCCCTGCGCGAGGCGCTGACCATCCCCATGGGGGAGCCCCCGCTGGTCGAAGCGCCCTGAGCACTGCCGACCCCTGCGGCCGGGTTCGTGTTGGTCGTGGACGGGTGGTGATCGCTGTACGAGCCGTCGTGGCCGCGGGGATCGCTGATGACCCGAGCAGCCGGACCGAAGGCCGAGGCCCCGCCAGAATTCGTTCTGGCGGGGCCTCGGCGCGTCCCGTGAGTCGCTATGGGGGGTCGTCGTGTTGGAGGGCGGTGTGGACGCCCGTGATGACTACGGTGATGAGGCAGAGGGCGATGATGGTTTCGGCCCACAGGAAGGCGAACCAGTCGAGTACGCAGCCGATCGGGGGCGTGCCGGGGGCGTTGTTGCGGAAGGCCGAGAGGGCGAACAGGGTGGCGGCCATCCAGCCCAGGGCGGCCCAGACCAGGCCTTCCCTGCGGGTCGTCACGTACCAGGCGCCGATGAGCACGGACGCCGCCAGCGCCCACATCACGATCATCATGAAGACCGTGAAGACGAGCAGGCTGCCCGATCGGGACAGCCCCAGCGCCACGCCGGCGGCCTCTTGCCCGGCCGGGGCGGGTGTCGCGGAGATCGAGAAGAGCGGGTCGTCGTTGGAGAACAGCACCCGCACCGGCACCTGTTCGCCGTCCAGCTGCGCCCAGAAGGCGATGTCGGTCTTGTAGGTGTCGAACGGATAGTCGCTGATCGATCCGTCCGTGAGCGCCACCCGCACGTCCCTGATCGTGAGCCGCTCGTGCGCCGTGAAATCCAGGTCGCCGAGGGTCTGCGCGGAGGTCTGGAGGCTGAGATCGGCCACCGGGGCGGTCCCCGCCTCCTCGCCGAGGGTCCCGCGCGCGGTGACCCGTACCCGTAGCGCCAGTTCTCTGGCCGCGGCGTCGACGCGTTGGACGTCGGCCTCCACGTCCACCCGGTCGGTGGCCTGGGATCCGACCGTGTGGACCGTGTCGAGCCGCTGCCGCTCGGTGTACTGCAACCACGACCCCAGGGCCACCGCCATCACGATCAGGACCGCGAGGGGGAGCAGGACCGCCAGGAGCGAAGCCCCGGAGCGAGGTGGGTGACGTGCTTCCCAGGTGGGCGTCATGGTGACTCCGGCGAGGTGGGACCTCAGGGAGTGGTCAGGGAGTGGTTAGGGAGTGGTCTCGAACTTGGGTGGGGCGAGGTCCTTCAGGCATTCGGTCTTCGGGGTGTCGGGGGTGTCGAAGAACGAGACGGCGATCTCCTGGGCGCACTTCGACGTGGCGATCACCACGTGGGGTTCGTAGGGGATCGTGACGACCTTCGCCTTGCTCAACGTCCGGGCGACGTACGGGCCGTTGTCGGCGCCGGTCTGGGCATCGAACGAACCCGACAGGGCGAGGGTGGGGATGTCGCTCGTCGTGACGTCACGGATCGAGGGCGCGGCCGCGGGGACGTTCCAGGCTTCGCAGTCAGCAGGGAGGAAGGTCAGCAGCGGGGCCTGGGCCTGCACCGAGGCGGGGAACGACGGGAACTCCTTCCGCCCGCCCTGGAGCGCCGCGTCCTTGCTCTCGTACGGAGTCCACTCGCTGCAGAAGATGCCGTAAGCGAGGCCGTGCGACACCACGCCGATGCCCTTGGGGTTGAGCCTCCAGCCCGCCCACTGCTGGGCGATCCGCTGCGGGTTGCCGTTCGCCAGCTCGTCGAGGGAGAGCGGTACGGCCTCGGCCGTGTGGGTGGCGGAGGTCAGCCAGTTCACCAGGGTTCCGCCGTCGATCACGACCTTGACCGGCTCCTCGCTGCCGGGGCGCGTGACGGTGGTGGTGACCGGCTTGGCTTCGAGGTCGCTGACGAGCTTCTCGAAGGTGGAGGGCAGGTTCGGATAGCGCTCGTTGCAGGCCGGCTGGTCCGCGCAGGCCTTGAACAGGCCCTCGACGCCCTGCCGGAAGCTGCTCCAGGTCGAGGCCGACCCGGACCGGGACGGCGGCAGGATGCCGTCGATGCCCACCGAGCGGAGTCCCTCGGGGTGCAGGCGCATGGAGACCAGCGCCAAGTGGGTGCCGTAGGAAATGCCGTACAGGTTCCACTGTTTGATGCCCAGCGCCGTGCGCAGGGCGTCGTAGTCGGCGGCGCTCTCGGTGTCGTTGTAGGCACTGAGGTCGACCCCGCGGGCCGCCAGCTTGTCGCGGCAGGCCTTCGTGGCCTCGACGTGCAGGCGCTCGGTGGACGGAGCGTCGTAGACGAGGCTGATCACCTGTCCGTTGAACTCGTCGACGTTGGGGCAGAGGAGCTCCGGGTCGGCGGAGTACGTACCGCGCTGGGACATGAGGATCAGGTCACGGTCGCGGTTCAGGCCGCCGTCGACGGCCATCTTCGCCTCTCCCACCGCGTCGTCGCCCGGTCCGCCCGCGAGCCACACGACGGGGTCGGGTTTGGGCGTGTCGGCCACCGCGGGCACGATCGCGACACCGAGCTTGATCGTTCGGCTGCTCGGCTCGGCGCGGTTCTCGGGCACGGTGAGCGTTCCGCAGCGGGCGTCCTTCAGTTCCTCGATGGGTTCCGTGGTCTTCGGGCAGGGCCCTGGAGTGAAGGTGGCGTCGCCCACCGTCCGGGCCACCGTGCCGATCGGCGCTCCGGCGCCGTCGTCGGCGCGGGGCTGTGCCTGGGCGGGCGCCGTGAGCATGCCGGTGACGAGGAGACCGGCCGCCATGCCGGCCGACGGGGCGAGGAGTCGTCGTACGGTGCGCCGACGACGGGGCGCGTGGTGGCGTGTCATCTGCTCTCCCGGTTACTTCGGGATGATCGTGAACGGCTGGGGCTCCAGATCGTCCACGCAACTCGTGTCGGGGGCCGTCGGGTTGACGAAGAACGAGGCCAGCACGCTTTGCGCGCAAGGCGACTGCGGGACCACCCAGTGGCCGATTCCGGGCACCTGCACGGCGGTCGAGCCGGACAGGTTCCGGGCTACGCCCTGCGCCCAACTCGCTCCGGTCTTCACGTCGAACGTGCCGGAGACGACGAGCGCCGGCACCGAGCTGAAGGTGGGCACCCGCTGGATCTCCGCGCGATCCGGAACGTTCCAGACTCCGCATGCCGGATATTGGAAGGGAAGTTGCGGCGCCTGGGCCAGGACCGAGTCCGGCCACCCCGGGTAGGCCTTCTGCCCCGCCTTGAGCACGTCGGATTCCGAGTACCCCGGAGCCCATTCGCTGCACGCTATCGAGTTCGTCAGGCCGTGCGCGAACTCGCCGACCTTCTGCACCGAACCGGCCGCGCGGGCCTGCGCGAACCGCTCCGGGTTTCCGTTGCCCAGTTCATCGAGCGCCGCCGGGATGTCTTTGGGCCGGGGGGTGAAGGCGACGATCAGATTCAGCAGGGCGCCCCCGTCGAGGACGGTCTTGACCGGTTGCCCCCCGTCCTTCGGTGTGACGTCGAGCGTCAGGGGGGCGGCCTCCAGCTTGCTCACCTGCTCCGTCAGCAGGCCCGGGAGGTCCGGGTACCGGTCCTTGCAGGCGGGCTGGGCAGCGCACGCCTCGAAGATGTTGCGGATGCCCTCGGCGGTGCTGCCCCATGTCCACGGCAGGGTCACGAACTGGGAGGGCGCGACCGAGTCGAGCGCCACCGCGCGGATCCCCTCGGGGTGCAGGCGCAGGTACGTGAGGGCCAGGTTGCTGCCGTAGGAGTAGCCGTAGACGTTCCACCGGGGGATGTCCAGCGCCTTGCGTAGGTCGGCGAAGTCGGCGGCGTTCTCGGTGCTGTTGTAGGCGCTGAGGTCGGTGCCGTCGGCCGTCAGGCGGTCCCGGCACTCCTTCACCGCTTTCAGGAAGAGCTGTTCCGCCTCCTGTGCGTCGTAACCCAGGCCCACGGCCTGCGCGTTGAACCGGTCGACCTCCGGGCAGGCGAGGTTCGGCCGGTCGTAGAGGTTGCCGCGCTGGGCCATGACGATCAGCTCGCGGTCCTTGTTCAGGCCGGAGTCGACGAGGAAGGGGATGTCGTCGAAGGTATCGGCACCGGGGCCGCCCGCCATGAACACCACCGGGTCGGCGCCGGGCTTCGCGGAGGCGGCCGGAATCCGTGCAACGGCCAGGTCTATGGTGCGGCTCCCGGGGGTGGAGCGGTTCTCGGGGACCTGGAGGCGGCCGCACTGCGCGGTACTCAGCGCTTCGATCGGCTCGGGTGTCTTCGGACAGGCACCGGGTACGAAGCGCGGGGCCACCGGGCTGGGCTGCCCAACGGGCTGGGATGCTCGTGGCGCGGCGCTGCTGGGTGTGGAGCCGAGTGCCGCCAGACAGAGCAGGGCGGCTGCGGCAGTCACCGCGGGGACGCTGTGCTTTGGCATGTGATCCCGTTCCTCTGCCGGCATCGGCGGCCCTGCCGGGGCCAGGCCGCAGCGTTTTGGGCGGAACGCACCTCTTCCACGCTACTGCGGGGCGCTCGTACGCGCATCCGCGCGCGTGCCCGCGCGCACGTCGGCCGCAGCCTGAGAGGACGTCTTCGCGGCCGTGTTGCAGGCGCGCGCGTCTTCGGGCCACCCGGTAGCGTTGATGGTGTGTGTTGCGCCCCGGCCACCGCAGGGCGGAGACCCGGTGACGGTCGTCCCTTCTTCGGCGGCGCCGCATCGCTGAACCTTCCGATAGCCAAGGCGGCTCCGCTCGTGGCTCGTGGACGTCCCGGCGGAAGAAGAAGGTGGTGTCCGTGAATCGGATGGCGTCATGGTGCGCGGCCGGGGGCGCCGTGGTCGTGGTCCTGCTGACCGGTGCCGCAAGTCCGCAGCAGGCCTACGCGACCGGCGATGACCGGGAGAAGCGCAGCGCGGATGTTCTCCGGCAGCTGGTGCCTTCTCCTGACGGCCCGGGCTGTGCGGCAGCTGTCGGCGTGCGGGGGAACGTCGTCTGGGAAGCGGGGAAGGGGAAGGCCGATCTGGCGACAGGGCGCGCCATCACCTCGAAGACGGTCTTCGACATGGCATCCAACTCCAAGCAATTCACCTCGGATGCCGTCCTCTTGCTGGCCGGACGGCACCAACTCGCGCTGAGCGACCCGCTGTCCGAGTTCTTCGATGACCCGCCAGCCTGGATGCGGAACGTCACCCTGGGCGACCTCATGCGTCACACCAGCGGCATAACCGACTACCAGGATCTGCTGGAGGCCAAGGGAGTCCAGCTGACGGATCCGGCCGGTCAGAAGGAAGCGATCGCCGCCATCCTCGCCTCGCAGCCGGAAGATCCGCCGGGCAAGCGCTTCTCCTACTCCAACTCCAACTACATCCTCCTGGCGCACGTCGTCGAACGGGTCACCGGCAAGCCGTTCCCCACCTTCGTCCAGCAGGAGTTCTTCACCCCACTGCAGCTGCGCATGACGTTGTCCCCGGCGGTGGACGTTCCCGGGAAGGCGAAGTCGTACGAGGAGAAGGACGGCTCCTTCACTCCCACTTCCTCCCCCTGGAAACAGTACGGAGACGGGTCCGTCCAGACCGACCCCGGGGAAATGGTCCGCTGGGCCGACAACTACCGCACCGGTCGCATCGGTGGACCGGAACTGCTCACCGGGGTCACGCAGGGATCGGTGAGCGTGGGCGACGTCCTGCGTCCGCGCGGCATCGAGGAAGGGCGGTACGGAGCCGGGATCCTCGTCCTCCCCGACAAGAGCCTGGTGCACCGCGGCGACTGGGAGGGGTTTCACAGCACCTTCAAGGTGAGCCCGGACCGCAGTACCGCCGTCACCGTCGTGTGCAACGTGGATGCGCCCGACCATTTCCGTGCGGCAAACGAACTGCTGGACATCTGGACCGACTGATGCCCCAGGGTCTGGGTGCACCGAAGCCCACTTGCTTGCCTGAAACGAGTGTTCCAGTGTTCTACGCGCGTCCGATCCGTCAAGTACTCGTGGGAACGCACAATCCGGAAGCGCCCGGTTTGGGTCATCTCCCACACATGTTCGTCCGGGTACACCAAACGCGTCATGACGTGGAGAGAATCCCGGCCATCGGGTAGCGACGGAACAGCCTCCGGCCCGATGCGACGTGAGCAGTGACGGAATCCGAAGAACATCAAGGGAACACACCCATGCGACGAAGGATCCTCGTGCGGGCCGCCACCGCGGCCGTACTCGGTCTGCTGGTACCACTCTCCGGATGCGGGACCTCCCCGGGCGGTGCGGGCGACGACGGGACCCTGTTCCTGGTGGCCGCCGAGTACGGGGACACTCCGGCCACCAGTTCCGAGGTCTTCTGGTCCAAGGTGACCAGTGACTTCACCGCCGCCAACCCCGGTATCAAGATCGAGGTCAGGCTGCTTCCGTGGGCCGACATCGACCGCGAGGTCACCGCCATGGTCAGGGACGGCAAGGCGCCGGACATGGCCCTCATGGGTTCCTACTCGGACTTCGCCGCGCAGGACCGGCTCTACTCCGCGGAGGAACTCCTCTCGGTCAACGCCGAGGCGAACTTCCTCGCCCCGCTCGCCGACGCGGGCTCCGTCGGCAGCAGCCTCTACGGCCTGCCGTTCGTGGCGAGCAGCCGCCTGCTCTTCTACAACGAGGCCCTGTTCGACAAGGCCCGCATCAAGGCCCCCGAAACCTGGAGCGAACTCAAGGCCGCCGCCAAGGCGTTGAAGGCCAAGGGCGTGAAGTACCCGTACGCCCTGCCGCTGGGCCCGGAGGAGGCGCACGCCGAGACGATGATCTGGGAGCTCAGCAACGGAGGCGGGTACGCCGACAGCAGCGGCGACTACAGCCTGGCGTCCGACCGCAACGTCAAGACGTGGAACTGGGTGAAGGACCAACTGGTCACCCCCGGCCTGACCGGCCCCACCCCGCCGTCCCAGCTCAACCGCGCCGACGCCTTCGCCGCCTTCCTGCGCGGCGAGGTCGGCATGCTCAACGGCTACCCCTCCCTCTACCACGAGGCGCGCGCCAAGGGCATCGGCGTCGGCACCGTTCCGATGCCGGTCTCGGACACCCTCGGCTCCGACGAGACACCGCCGGCGGTCGGGGTGGCCGACTGGATGATGGCGTTCAAGCAGAACGGAAAGCGCGCCGAGATCGGCAAGTTCCTGGAGTTCGTCTACGAGGACGAGAACCTGTCGGAGTTCGCCGGCCGCTACCACCTGCTGCCGTCGACCGTCTCGGCCTCGCGAGCCCTGGCCGGCAGCGACGGCATGGACAAGACCGACGCCGAGTTCCTCACCGCGCTGCGCAGCGCCCGGCTCTACCCGGTCAACGACCCGTCGTGGATGGCGGTCAGCGACACCATCAAGCGCAACATCGGCCGCGCCGTGGAACCGGGCGGAGACCCCAAGGTGGTGCTCGAAGACATAGCCGCCAAGGCGAAGCAGGCCGGTGAGCGGCGATGACGCCGCAGGCGTAGGCCCTCGCGCGGGGTGAGGTGGCCGTGCTGCCGCGCGGGCCGGCGGGTGCCCGGACGGTCGAGTTCCTACGGCGTTCCTGTGCCGAGTCTGCGGGCTTCCTTAAGGGACCTTGAAGAACGCCTCCGGACCCCCGTTTTCGCTGGTCATCGGCCTACGCTCAGGGACCCGTCCTCCCTTCTCGCCGAGAGGTGCCACAGGCATGAGCCGCAGCCGAACCCCCGGAGCCCCGTCCCGCGTCGAGGCGCGACGGAAGAAGACGGTGCGCACGCGCATCGTGCTGTCCCTCGGCACGGCGGCCGCGGTGGTGGCGGTCGGAGTCGCGGTGGCCGATTCCGGCGAGGGCGCACGTGCGACCGGGGCGAAGGCCGCGGCGGCGGGTTCCGGTGGTGAGCGGGCGACGGCAAGTCCCTCGTCCGCCGCCCCCACGCTCTCCGCCGACGCCGCGTCGGCGACGGGTGCGATGCCGTCCGCGACGCCCACCCCCTCCGCCTCGGGATCGGCCTCGCCCACGAAGACGGCGACGGAGAGCCGCCCGGCCTCCGCGGCATCCACCCCGGCCGCCAAGCCGAAGCCGCCGACCCGTACGCCCGCCGCGACCACCGGCGGCGGCGGTTCGGGCAGTTCCGGTGGGTCCGGTGGTTCCGGCGGTTCGGGCGGCTCCTCCGGTGCGTCCGGCGTGGAGTCCGCGGTCCTGTCCCTGGTCAACAAGGAGCGGGCCGCCGCCGGTTGCGGTGGGCTGACCGTGAACGCCAAGCTGAGTGCCGCGGCGCGGGCGTACAGCGACACGATGGCCCGCAGCGGGGTCATGTCCCACACCGGCCCCGACGGCTCCACCATGACCACCCGCGTGGAAGCCGCCGGATACGGCTGGTCCCGGCTGGGGGAGAACATAGCCCGCGGGCAGTCGGACGCCGCCGCGGTCATGAACGCGTGGATGAACAGCCCCGGCCACAAGGCCAACATCCTCAACTGCGGGTTCAAGGAGATCGGCATAGGTTTCCACAAGGGCGACGGCGGCCCCTGGTGGACACAGAACTTCGGAGCGCCGAGGTAGGAACTCCCACCTCTCGCTCCCACCCTCTCGCTCCCACCCCTCACTCCCGCCCGTCACCCCCACCTGCCACTCTCCTCCGGGCCCGCCCCCACGGGGCCCGGCAACACGTCCTCCTGGCCCGTACGCGGGCCGGGAGGACGTCGGCGTTCCCGGCCGGATCGGGGTCCGGCCGGGGTCCGGCCGGCAGGCCGCGTTCTTACGGGGGAGGCGGTGACGGGCGGCCCGCCGGGTCGGTCACTATGGGGCCGTGCCCCGAATTCCGCGCTACTTGCTCATATGGCTGTCGTGCACCGCCGCCAGCGTGACCGCCGTGCTCGCCACGGTCCAGTTCGTGGTCGGTTCGACCAGGCACACGCCTCCGGTCGCGCGGTCCGCCCCCATGGTCGTCGACACTCCGCCGGCCTGGCAGGCGTCGCAGGGGCAGTCGCCGAGCCCGCAGTCCCCGAGCCCCACCCCCAGCGGTTCGCCCTCCGCGACCATTCGGCCGTCCTCCCCGGCCGCGACGCCCACTTCGGTCAAGGCCTCGCCGGGAACGCCCCGGCCGACAGCGCCCAAGCCATCCGTCGACTGCGCCGAGGGCGGACCGGGCCTGCACACCGTCCCCTCGGAGGGCGGCAAGGTCACCGTGCGCTACGGCAGCCGCGGCGTGTGCCTGATCTCGGCCGTACCCGGCCGGGGATACAAGGCCGGCACGTCGCAGACCGCGGACGACACCCTGACCGTCACCTTCACCAGCGCGAACCACCGCTCGGTCATCACGGCGACGATCACCCCGTCGGCGCGGGCCAGCGTGCGCGAGACCTCCTTCTGACCGGTCCGCACCACTCGCCCCCCTGATCCCCTTTACGGATTTCACCCCCTTCTGCACGCCCATCGCCCGGACCCCGGTGAAGCGGAAGGTGAGCTGTTCCTTAGGGGAACCTCAAGATCACGCGCATCCGGTTCCGGTGGCCCCCGGCCGTCCTATGCTCGCGTCAGCCGAGCGGCCTCCGGCGCCCGGGCACACCTGCCCCGGCGCCCGACGAGCCGTCGCGCCACCGGCTCCACCGATCCGGAAGGCGTCTCGCGCTTCCCGTAGTCCGAACCGTGCCTTGGGGTGTCTTCGTCATGACTTCTCGCATACTCCGACCCGTCCGCGCAGCCCGCCGTACGACGAGCCCGCGCTCCGCCGTGCCGCTGGGCGTGCGGCTCCCCCTGGTGACCGCGGCCGTGCTCGCCGCCGGGCTGACCGCAGCGTGCGGTCCTTCGTCCACCCAGTCCGTCGGCGCCGCCGCGCCGACGACGGCCGGACAGTCCTCGCAGGCCCTTCCGGCCGGCACGGAGTCGGCGTCCGCCGAGGCGTCCTCGACCGGGTCCGCCACGCCGTCCGCGTCGCCGTCGCCGTCGCCGTCCGCATCCGCGTCGGCCAGTACCGCCGCCGGCGCCTCGCCCACCCCCTCGCGCGCCCAGCCCGCCAAGCCCGCCCCCAAGCCGTCCCGCACCTCCGCCGCGCCCGCCCCGGCGGCCCGGATACCCGGCCCCGGCTACGACAGTTCGGCCGACGCGCAGAAGCTGATCGACGCCGCGCTGCGCGCGGCCAAGACCGACGGGCGGATGGTGCTGCTCGACTTCGGCGCCAACTGGTGCGGCAACTGCAAGGCGGCCGACAAGGTGTTCGCCCAGCCCAAGACGGCATCGATCCTCGGAGCCTCGTACCACCTGGTCAAGGTGGACATCGGCGGCAACAGCTCCGCCAACTCCGCCCTCCTGCGCAAGTACAGCCCCTCGGGCGGGACCTACAAGATGCCCGTGCTGGTCGTGGTCTCGCCGTCCGGCACCGTGCGCACCGACACGCACGTCACCGGCAACCCCGCCCTGACCGCGGACGGCATCGGCTCCTTCCTCCGCCAGTGGGCGTCATGAGACGAGCGGTCCCGCGCCCCACCGCCCTGGCCGGTGCCGCGCTCGCGGTGGCCCTCGCCGGGTGCCTCTACGCCGCTGCGGGCGCGGCCTCCGACGACGACGGCGACGGCGGCGGTGGGCAGCCGTCCGGACCGGGGAGCGTTGCAGTCAGACCCATGGCCGCGGCGGCGGTCGTGGACGCGGGCGCCCGACCGCAGGCGCCCGCGCTGGCGGGCGCCGACCTGGACGGAAAGCCGGTCGGCCTCGCCGGGTTCCGGGGCCAGGTCGTCGTCCTCAACGTCTGGGGATCGTGGTGCGGGCCCTGCCGCGCGGAGGCCGACGACTTGGAGCGGCTCAGCGCGCAGACCCGGGCGCAGGGCGTCCGGTTCCTCGGGATCAACACCCGCGACCGGGACCGCGCGGCGGCGCAGTCCTTCGTACGCGCGCACGGCCTGGGATTCCCCAGCCTCCACGACCCCTCCGGCGAGCTCCTGCTCCGCTTCCCGCCCGCGCTCCTCAACCCGCAGACCATCCCCTCGACGCTGGTGATCGACCGCCGCGGCCGGATCGCCGTCAGCATCGGGGGAGCGGTCACCGACGAGCAACTGCGGCCCTTGGTCGCCCGCGTGGCGCAGGAGACGTCGTGACGGCGCTCACCGCCATGGCGGCGCTCATGGAGATGACGGCGCTCACCGGCATGACGACGGTCGCCGAAACGATGGCGCTCGCCCCCACCGACGCGACCCCCTCCCTCCTCCACGGCACGCCGGCCGTCGCCGCCCCCGTGGCGTTCTTCGCGGGACTCGTCTCCTTCCTCTCCCCGTGCGTACTGCCCCTCGTGCCGGGCTACTTGAGCTACGTGACCAGCCTGTCGGTGTCCGACCTGGCGGACGCCCGCGGCGGGCGGCGCGGCCGCATGGCGGCCGGCGCGCTGCTGTTCGTCCTGGGCTTCACGGCCGTCCTCGTCTCCGGGGGAGCCCTGTTCGGGTACGTCGGCCGCACCCTGCTGGCCCACCAGGAGGTGGTCACGCAGGTGCTCGGCGTCTTCACCGTGCTCATGGGGCTGTCCTTCATGGGGTTCCTGCCGGGCTTCACCCAGCGGGAGTTCCGCAGCCACCGGCGGCCCGTGCTCGGTCTGGCGGGCGCACCGCTGCTGGGGGCGGTGTTCGCGGTCGGGTGGACCCCGTGCATCGGCCCGACGCTGGCCGCCGTACAGGCGCTCGCCTGGAGCGAGGCGAGCGCGGCCCGCGGGGCCCTGCTGATGGCGGCCTACTGCCTCGGGCTGGGCCTGCCGTTCATCCTCGCCGCCCTGGCCTTCCGCCGGGCCCTGGGCGCCTTCGGCCTGGTCAAACGGCACTACCAGTGGGTCCTGCGGATCGGCGGCGGCATGCTCGTCCTCGTCGGCGTACTGCTGGCCACCGGCGTGTGGAACGACCTGGTGTACCGGCTCCAGTTGTGGAGCGCGGCGTACACCACAGCCGTCTAGACCGCGGCCCTCCCCCCCCGCCTTCCCTCCCCCCTCGCCTTCCCTCCCTCCCCTGACGAAAGCACGGCCATGAACGTGTCCCCGTACGCGCACCCCTCCTCCCGCACGGCCCGCCTCGCCGCCGCCCTGCTCTGTCTGGCCGCGGTCACGGCCTGCGGCGAGCAGCCCGCCGAGACCGCCTCCGCGCCCACGACGAGCTTCTCCGAGAACGGGGTCACCGTCACGCTCTCGGTGTCCGAGTGGCATCCGCCGAGGGCCACCCTGACCGCGGTCTTCACCCCCGAGGAGAAGGGGTTCCACCTCTACAGCACCGAACTGCCGGCCACCGGAATCGACGGCGTGGGCCGGCCGACCTCGATGGACGTCATCGGCGTCCTGCGGGCGGACGGGAAGCTCACGGCCGCGGCGGACGTACGGACGATCAGCGTGCCCGGCGTCGACGCCCCGCTCCCCGTCTACCCGGACGGGCCCGTCACCACCACGCTGCCCGTCCGCCTGGACGGCAACGGCGACGCGACCGTACTGCTCGGGTACGCGAGCTGCAGCGCGGAGGAAGGCTGCACCATTCCGGTCTCCGACCGCCCCGTCCACCTGCGCGTCGGCGACGGGGGCCCGGCCTTCGGGGACCGATAGGAACGAACGTTCACCTAAGGTGTGCCCATGCCGAGCGTCCTGGTCGTCGAAGACGACCCCAGCATCCGCCAGTCACTCATCGAAGTCCTGACGGAGCACGGGTATGCCGTACGCAGCGCGGGCGACGGGTTCGGCGCCCTGCGCGAGGTCACCCAGTCGCCCGTCGACGCCGTGGTCCTCGACCTGGGGCTGCCCGATCTGGACGGAGGAGACGCACTGCGCATGATCCGCGGCATCTCCTCCGTTCCCGTGCTGGTCGCCACCGCCCGCGACGACGAAGCGGAGATCATCCGGCTCCTCAACGCGGGCGCCGACGACTACCTGGTCAAACCCTTCTCCGGGGGACAGCTCATCGCACGCCTCTCCGCCGTCCTGCGGCGCACCAGCCACCTGCCGCCCGCCCACGCCGCGCACGGCGCCCGGGGCCAGCTGCCGGCGGCGGCCGAACCGCTGCGCCCCACCACCGTGGGCGAGCTGGCGGTGGACCCCGGGGCGCGCACGGCGTACCTGTCCGGCCGAGAGCTCCGGCTCACCCGCCGCGAGTTCGACCTCCTGGCCTTCCTCGCCCACCACACCGGCCAGGTCGTCTCGAAACGGCGGCTGCTGACCGAGGTCTGGCGCGAGCCGTACGTCGACGACCAGACCGTCGACGTGCACCTGTCCTCGCTGCGCCGCAAGCTCGGCGAACGCGCGGCCGCCCCGCGCTACCTGCTGACCGTCCGCGGCGTCGGCATCAAGCTGGTGGCGCCGCGGTGAGACGCTCCCTGGCCGGAGTGGCGCTCGCCGTCACGTCCATGGTCGCCCTCTCCTTCCTCATCCCGCTGGCCGCCCTGGTCATGTCGCTCGTCAAGGAGCAGAGTGTCACCGCCGCCGAGCAGCGGGCCGCCGCCCTGGCCCCCGTACTGACCCTGACCACGGATCCGTCCGCCCTGCGGGAATCCGCCGCCAGCCTGGACGCGGCCGAGTACGTGGTCGTCCACCTGCCGGAGGCCCCCGCCCTCGGCACGTCCCGGGCCCCCGCGGCGCTGCTCGAACGCGCCCAGCAGGGCCGCGAGTCCATATCCGAACGGATCCCCGGCGGCTGGATCTGCCTGCAGCCGGTGGTACTGCCCGGCGACCAGGTCGCCGTCATCGAGAACTTCGTCCCCGAACAGGAGCTGACCCGCGGGGTCACGGCCTCCTGGGCGGTCATGCTCCTCCTCGCCGTCGGACTGGTCGGAGGCTCCGTCCTGGTCGCCGACCGCCTCGGCGCCAAGGTCGTCCGGTCCTCCAAGAGGCTCGCCCACGCCTCCCAGGCCCTGGGCCGGGGCAATCTGGACGCCCGCGTGGACCCCATGGGGCCCAGGGAACTGCGTGAGGCGGGCATCGCCTTCAACACCATGGCCCACCGGATGACCGAGCTGCTCGCCGTCGAACGCGAACTGGTCGCCGACCTGTCCCACCGGCTGCGCACCCCGCTGACCGCCCTGCACCTGGCCACGGAACGCATGGCCGGCTCACCGGAGTCGGCCAGGGTCGAGGCGGCCGTCTGCGCACTGGAGACGGAACTCCGGGCCATCATCACCGCGGCCCGCACCCCGCTCGCCGTGGGCCCCATGGGACAGGGCATGCTCGGCCCGGAAGCGGGCACGGCGCACCAGGCCACGGGCCCGGGACCGGCCGGCCCCCGCTGCGAGGCGGCGGACGTCGTACGCCGCAGGACCGCCTTCTGGGCGGTCCTGGCGGAGCAGCAGGACCGCCCCTGCTCCCTCGACCTCACCCAGGAGTCCGCGGCCGTCGGCCTCTGCGAGGACGACGTCGCCGCCGTGGTGGACGCGCTCATCGGCAACGTCTTCCGGCACACCCCGCCCGGTACCCCGTTCGCCGTACGTGTCGCCCGTACCGCCCAGGCCGTGGAACTGGTCGTGGAGGACGACGGTCCGGGCATCCCCGAACCGGACCAGGCACTCTCCCGCGGAAGCAGCAGCGGCTCCTCGGGCCTCGGCCTCGACATCGCCCGCCGGGCCGGCTCCGTCACGGGCGGCTCGGTGCGCATCGCCCGCGGACCCCGCGGCGGCGCCCGGATCACCGTGGTCTTCGGCCTGGCGGCGCCCCTGCCGTCCGGACGCGGGCCGCGCGCCTCCCGGCGGCGTACGGGACGGCCGCGCGGGCGGTGAAGGCCAGGGGCGACCCAGGCCCGGGGGCGACCCAGGCCCGGGGCGCCCGGGTTCCGCCCGCGCCGTCAGACCGCCGGGGCCACCGGAGCGACCTCGGGGAAGACGGGGGCGATCCCGAGGGCCGGCGCGATCGCCCGCCAGATCGTCGACTGGGCCGTGGCGAGGTCGATCCGGGGGTCCTCCAGCATCAGGCGGTTGCCGAGGCCGTCGCACAGGGCCAGCACCAGCGTGCCGACCTCGGCGACGTCGCAGTCGGTGAACTCCCCGGAGGCGATGCCCCGTTCCACGACTCCGGCGACCCAGGCGTGCAGTTGGTCGTACAGGTCGACGGCGAGGTCACGGGCCGTGCCGTCGCGCAGGGCGCGCACCCACAACTCCTGCCAGAGCTTCCAGTCCTGGCGGAGCTCCTCGTCCGTGGGCAGCATGCTCCGTACGATCCGGGCCAGCACGGCGGCGGCCGGGAGCGAATCGTCCTCGCTGCCCGTATCCGTACCGGTCTTGGCGAAGGAATGCGTCATCGCCTCGGCGAAGAGCTTCTCGCGGGTCTCGAAGTGATAGTGGAGCAGGGCCTTCGAGACACCGGCGGCCTCGGCGACCTTGCGCATGCTGACGTGCTCGAAACCGATGTCGGCGATCACTTCGCACGCGGCCGTGAGGATCCGCTCACGCGTTTCGAGTGCCCGTTCGGCCTTGGTCACGTGGGCTGCTCCCCGTGTCGGCACCCGTCGGAAGGGGTGCATGGGTAAGTGGAAGGGCCCCGGCGGCCCCGCCCGCCGGACCCCCATCCTCGCGCATGGGGCGTCCGGGCCGCGGCTGTCGGGGCACCTGGGCCGTCCCAGGTCAGGAATAGGTGTGGAAGCCCCGGCCGGTCTTGCGGCCGAGCAGGCCCGCGTCCACCATCCGGGCCAGGAGGGGCGGAGGTGCGTACAGCGGCTCGCGGTACTCCGTGTACATCGACCGGGCGATCGCCTGGACGGTGTCCAGTCCGATGAGGTCGGCCAGGGCGAGCGGCCCGAGCGGGTGCGCGCACCCCAGGGTCATGCCGCGGTCGATGTCCTCGGCCGACGCGGTCCGCGACGCGGCCATCCGTACGGCGGCCAGCAGGTACGGGACGAGGAGCGCGTTCACCACGAACCCTGCCCGGTCCTCCGCGTGGACGACCTGCTTGCCCAGCACGCCGGAGGCGAACTCCCGCGCGCGCCGGACGGTTTCCGCGGAGGTGAGCAGGGAGGGCACCAGCTCGACCAGGGGAAGCACCGGGACGGGATTGAAGAAGTGGAGGCCGACGACCTGCTCCGGCCGGGACGTGGCCGCCGCCACCCGGATGACCGGGATGGAGGAGGTGTTCGTCGCGAGCACCGCGTCCCTGCGCTCGACGGTCCGGTCGAGCAGGGCGAAGACCTCCAGCTTCGCCCGCTCGTCTTCGGCCACCGCCTCGACGACGAGGTCCCGGTCGGCCATCCGGTCCATGTCCGTGGTCATGGCGATCCGGCCCGCGGCGGCGTCGCGTTCGGCGGTGGTCAGCTTTCCGGCCGCCGTGGCGCGGGCCAGGGAGCGGGTGATCCGCTCCAGGCCGGCGTCCGCCGCACTCCGGCTCGTCTCCACCACCACCACGTCCCGCCCGGCGCGGGCACAGACTTCGGCGATGCCGGAGCCCATCAGGCCGCAGCCCACGATCCCGACGCGTTCGACATCGGTCATCGGTTCTCCCTCTTCGGACTCGGACGGTTCTCGTACGGACGGTTCTCGTACGAGCGGTTCGCGTACGGGGCTTCGCGTACAGGGCTTCTCGTACGGGGCTTCGCGTACGGGCGGACGCGGCGGCGGTCCGGGCAGTGGCCCGCGGGCGTGGCCCGGACCGCCGCTCCGGGTCACACCGAGGACGGCATCCGCAGCACACCGGTGCCGCGCTTGACGAGTTCGCCCGCGACGATGAGGCGCTGGATCTCGGAGGTGCCCTCCCAGATGCGGTCCACGCGCAGTTCGCGGTAGAGCCGCTCGACGGGGTACGAGCGGTCGTAGCCGCGGCCACCGAAGATCTGCAGGCAGCGGTCGATGACCCGGCCGGACGCCTCGCTCGCCGACAGCTTGGCGATGGCGGCCTTCGCGTGCAGCGTCTTGCGGTCGAGGACGCCTTCGTCGACCTCCCAGGCGACCTGGTGGGTGTAGGCGCGGTTGACGGCGATGTCGACGGCGCAGTCGGCGAGCATGCCCTGGATCAGCTGGAAGTCGGCGATGGGGGAGCCGAACTGGCGGCGTTCGACGGCCCAGTCGCGGGCGAGTTCCAGGGCGCGCTCGGCCGCTCCGATCGTGCGCGCGGCGATCATCAGCCGTTCCTCGGTGAACCAGGAGCGGGTGATGTCGTAGCCGGAGCCGACCTCCCCGAGCACCGCGTCCGCGGGCAGACGGACCTCGGTGAAGGTGAACTCGGGGTGCTCGTAGACGAAGGTGTGCATCCAGCGGGGCACCCGGGTCATCTCGATGCCCGGGGTGTCCTTGTCGACGAGGAACAGGGTCGGTGCCCGCTCCTCCCCGGCGGCCGCGAGCACGATCATGAAGTCCGCGTGGTCGCCGACGGTGACGAACCACTTCTCGCCGTTCAGCACCCAGCCGCCGTCCTGCGTACGCGTCGCCGTGGTCCGCAGGCTCTGCGGGTCGGAGCCCGCCTCGGGCTCGCTCACCGCGTAGCAGTCGCGGCGCTGTCCCCGGATCACCGGGACGAGGTACCGCTCGCGCTGCTCCGGCGTGCAGAAGGACAGGGCGTTGGCCGGACGCCACACCATGTCCCACAGGGCGCCGGTGAGCCGGCCGAGTTCGGCCTGCACGGTGACCTGCTCCAGGATGCTCAGCCCGGCGCCGCCCCACTCCGCGGGCATGTTGACGGCCTGGAGGCCGCTGTCGAGGACGGCGTCGCGGATCTCGGTGTGGGCCTGCGGGGGCAGTCCGTTGTTCTCCTCGCAGTCGAGCTCGTACTTCATGATGAACCCGGTGAGGGCGCGCGCCGAGTCGCGGAGCTCTTCCTGACGGGCGGTGAGGCGGAAGTCCATGGTCTGTTCGTCCTCGTCCTTGAGATCGTGATCGTGGTTGCGGGGTGGCAGGCGGTGGCAGGCGGTGGCGCGGGGCCCGTTAGGAGCGGCCGGGCAGCGCGAGCGCCCCCGTACCCCGCTTGACGAGCTCGTTGGCGATGATCAGGCGCTGGATCTCGGAGGTGCCCTCCCAGATCCGGTCGACGCGCAGTTCCCGGTACATCCGCTCGACGGGGTACGAGCGGTCGTAGCCGCGGCCCCCGAAGATCTGGACGCACCGGTCGATGACCCGTCCCGCGGCCTCGCTCGCGGCGAGCTTCGCCGTCGAGGCCTTGGCGTGCAGGGTCTTGGGGTCGGTGTGCGGCTGGTCGGCCTCCCAGGCGACCTGGTGGGTGTAGGCGCGGTTGACGGCGATGTCGACGGCGCAGTCGGCGAGCATGCCCTGGATCAGCTGGAAGTCGGCGATGGGGGAGCCGAACTGGCGGCGGCCGACGGCCCAGTCGCGGGCGAGTTCCAGGGCGCGCTCCGCCGCTCCGACGGTCCGGGCGGCGATCATCAGGCGCTCGTCCGTGAACCACTCCTTCGTCAGCTCGTAGCCGTTGCCGACCCCGCCGAGCACGTCCTCGTCGGCGACGAAGACATCGGTGAAGGTGAACTCGGGGTGCCCGTTCACCGCCGAGTGCATGAACCGGGGGACCCGCGTCATCTCGACGCCCGCGGCCCCCTTGTCCACGAAGAACAGGGTCGCGGCCCGCTCCGGGCCCGCATCGGCCTGCACCAGCAGGAAGTCGGCGATGTCACCGCAGGTCACGAACCACTTCTCACCGTTGAGCAGCCAGCCGCCCTCGGTGCGTGTCGCCGTGCTCGTGCACGAGCCGGGGTCCGAGCCCGCACCGGGTTCGGTGACCGCGAACGCATCGAAGCGCTCGCCCCGGATCACGGGCAGGAGGTACTTCTCGCGCTGCGCCTCGGTGCCGTGGGCGAGGACGTTCGCGGGCCGCCAGGGGATGTCCCAGAGGCAGTTGGTGACCTTGCCGAACTCCTCCTCGACGATGACCTGGTCCAGCAGGGACAGGCCGGCCCCGCCCCAGGCGGCGGGCATGTTGATCGCGTAGACCCCGGCGTCCATGGCGGCGCGGGTCAGTTCGCGGACCGTCTCGGCGGGCAGCGGGCCGCCCGCTTCCTCGGACTGGTCTTCGTACCCCATCAGGAGTCGTGCGTAGGCGGCGGCGCGGGCCTTGAGATCGGCCTGCTCGGGCGTGTAGCGGAAGTCCATGGCGTGCTCCGGTGCCTAAGGGTCGTAAGTAGCAGGTGAGTTGAGGATTGGAAGGGGCGTACCGGGCTCAGCCCAGGACGGCCCGCGCGTCCAGTGCCAGGGCGCCGTCCGGGCGGACCAGGAGCGGGTTGACCTCCAGCTCGGCGATCTCGGGATGCGCGGCGGCCACCGTCGTGATGCGTTCGATCACGGCGGCTGCGGCGGCCACGTCGAGGGCGGGCCGGCCGCGGACACCCGCGAGCAGGGCGGCGCTCCGCAGCCCCCGCAGCAACTCCTCGGCCCGCCGCGCCGGTACGGGCGCCAGCGCGAAGGCCACGTCGCGCAGGGTCTCGGTGAGGACCCCGCCGAGCCCGACCATGGCCACCGGTCCGAAGCGGGGGTCGCGGTTCACGCCCACGATCAGTTCGACCCCGTCCGAGAGGTCCGCCATCGCCTCGACCGAGTACGCGCCGGCGCCGAGCCGGGCGCGCATGTCCCGGTAGGCGGCGAGGAGTTCCTCCCGGCCGGCCAGGCGCAGCGCCACGCCACCCGCGTCGGACTTGTGCAGGAGGTGCAGGGCCTTCAGTACGTACGGACCCTCGAACTCCGCGGCCGCGGCCAGCACTCCGGCCTCGTCGGTGACCTCCCGCGCGGCCGGGAAGGGCACACCGGCGGCGCCGAGCAGCCCGCGCACCGCGTGGTACCCCGGATCCCGCAGCGGCGCGGCGGCGGCGGGGAGTGCGGGCAGCGCGGCCAGTCGCGATGCGGAGCCCGCCGCCCGGCCGGTCATCGCCGACAGCGCGCGGGCGGCGTCCTCGGTGGCGGCGAACACCGGTATCCCGGCCCCGGCCAGCACCCGGCAGCTCGGCGACCCGGGATACATCGACTGCACGACCAGGGGTTTGGGCGACTCCGCGAGGTGGGTGACGATCTTCTCGGCGGCCCGGGTCTCGCCCTCCGCGAGCACGGAGCCGGTCGCCTGGCCGCCGCCCAGGCCGCCCTCGGACGCGGCGTACCCGCCGAAGTAGCCCGTCATCAGGACCGCGTCGACCTCCTCGGCGGCGAGCAGGTGCCCGACCGCGTCGGCGTACGAGAGGGGCTGCTGCTCGCCCATCCCCGCCAGGTCGACCGGATTGCCGACCGCGGACTGCGGCCACAGCACGGTCCGCAGCCCTGCCTGGGTCGCCTCGGCGAGCTCCGGCACGTCGAGCCCGGCGTCCTCGGCGGCGTCGGCCGCGATCGCCCCGTGGCCGCCGCCGTCGGTGAAGACCGCGGTCCGGCGGCCTCCCCCAAGAGGTCCGGGCCGGCTGCTCACGGCTGCCAGTACGACGGTCATCTCCCGTGGAGTGCGTACGAGTTCCACCCCCGCGTCGCGGCAGGCGGCGGCCACGACGTCGGCCGAGGTGGTGAGCGCCCCGGTGTGCGACTGTGCGCTGCGGGCGGAGGCGGAGCCGCGCCCGGCGGTGAGCAGGACCACCGGCTTGCCCGCCGCGGCGGCGGCCGCGGCGAAGGCCCTGCCGTCGCCGAAGTCCTCGGCGTACACGGCGATCGCCGTGGTGGCCTCGTGCCGGGCGCAGTCCTCGACGAGGTCGACGAGGGTGACGTCGGCCTGGTTGCCGAGGGAGACGAACCGGGAGAAGCCCAGGCCGTGCGGAGCGCCGCGCAGCTGGAGTTCGAGGGCGAGGTTGCCGCTCTGGCTCAGCAGGGCGGTGCCGCCGGGCGCGAAACGGTCCGAGGCGAGGTACAGCTCGGTCGTGTTGTCGGCGATGCCCAGGCAGTTGGGGCCGACGAGCACGGCTCCGGCCTCCCGGACCCGGGCGACGACCGCGCGCTGGCGGGCCGCTCCCTCCGGTCCGGCCTCGGCGAAGCCGGCGGTGATGCCGACGATCGCCTTCGCCCCGCAGGCCAGGGCGTCTTCCACGGCGGCCTCGAAGCCGCTGCCGGGGACGGAGATCACCACCAGCTCGACGGGTTCGCCGATCGCGGCCAGGGACGGGGCCGCCCGTCTGCCGAGTACGGTGCCGCCGCGCCGGTTCACCAGGTGCACCGGGCGCCGGCCATCGGCGCGGAGCGCCTGGGAGGCCACCGCGTGGCCGTACTTCGCCGGATCGTCGCTGGCGCCGACCACGGCGACCGAGCACGGGTCGAAGAGGGCGGTCAGATCGCGTCCCATGTCACTTCTCCACTCGGAGCGCGGAATTGGGGCAGCTCTCGGCGCAGGCGCGCGCCGCTTCCTCGCCACCGGGCGGGACGGCGACGGCGATGACCTTCGCGTAGCCCCACTCGTCGAGTTCGACCAGGTGGGGTGCGTGTTCCTGGCACAGTCCGTAGCCCTGGCAGCGGGTGGAGTCCAGCAGGAGTTTCACGGTGTTCCTTTCAGCACGGGCGAGCGGGGTACGGTCACGGCGTCCGCGGCGTCCAAGGCCGCCCCGGCGACCTCCGGTACGGCCACGGCGAGGCGGCCCCCGTGGCCACGCCCGGGCAGGGCGGCGGCGCAGCTCGGACAGGACCCCCGCAGGTGGGACCGGACGGGTCCGGGGAAGGCGGTCAGCAGGCTGCCGGCGAGGCCGGCGGCAGCGTCGAGCAGGCCGCACGCGCCGCGCCCGCGCAGCCCCAGCGACCACCGCTCCAACCGGGCGGGGATGTCGGGCGCGGCGGTGCCCGCGGCGAGGGCGTACACGGCGTCGCGGACCGCCGCGGTGCCCGAGACGCAGACCCCGCACTGCCGTGCGCTCTCCGCCGCGAGGTGGCCGACGGCGTCGGCGGCGGTGCTCACGGGGCAGGCTCCGGCGGCGAGGAAGCGGATCGCTCCGCAGCCCAGCCCGGTGCCCGCGGCGGCGAGCGCGCCCGGTTCGAGGGGGAGGTCCAGGGCGCGGGCGTGGACGAGTCCGCCGAACAGTCCGCCCATCAGGGCCCCGGCCGGGTCCGGGACGCCGAGCGAGGCGGCCAGCGTGCGCAGGGGGGCTCCGTAGGCGACTTCGGCCAGGAGGGGGACCGCGCTCCCGCCGGACAGGGTCACCAGGGTGGAGCGGGCGATCGCCTGCCGCAGGCCGGGGCGGGTGGCGGTGAGGGCGATGCGGGCGAGCGTCTCGACGTTGGACACCAGGGTCGGCGCGCCGCCGACACCGCGCTCGAAGGGGCGGGGCGGTTTGGCGGTCGGCAGGGCGGGCCCGCCGTCGATCCGGCGGACGACCGCGCTCTCCTCCCCGGCGACGTAGGTGTGGGCGGTCTCGACGACCTCCACGGGCAGCCACGGCTCCCGTTCGGCGAGGGCCCGGCGGACGCGGGCTGCGGCCACCGGGTCCGAGACGTAGACGTAGCCGCGGGTGGCCCCGGTGATGGCTGCGGCGCGGGCGAGGCCGTCGAGGACCAGGTGGGGTCTGGCCCGCAGCAGCCAGCGGTCCTTGACCGAACCGGGCTCGCCCTCCTCGCCGTTCGCCACCACCACCGGGACCCCGCCGTGCTCGCGGACGGCACGGAGCTTGACGGCGGCCGGGAAGCCGGCCCCGCCGCGCCCGCGCAGACCGGATGCGGCGAGGTGGCGCAGCAGCTCGTCCGGGCCGGTGGCGTCGGCGTAGCCGCCGGTGGCGAGGTACGCCTCCGCGTCCTCCGCCGTGTCCGGTGCGGCCCCGAGCACGGAGCCCGTCGGCCGCCCCGTCGGGAATCGGATCGTGGTCATCGGCTGCTTCCTGTCGGGGAGTTGGTGCGCAGGGTCCGTACGGCGCGCTCAAGTGCGGCGCGGTCCCCGGCGGCGGTGGCGTAGCCCGTTCCCGGGAGGCCGATCAGCATCCGGTGGTGGTCGAGGACCACCTCGCCGGCGAGGAGGGCGGCCGGGCGGTCGCCCTGCCCGGGGCCGTCGGCACCGTCGGCAACGGCGGTCACCAGGGTGGTGACCTCGGCCAGGTAGCGCAGCCAGCCGCGCCGGCTGCCCCGCAGGATCAGGCGCTCCAGGCGGCGCCGCTCGGAGGCCACCAGCTCTGCCGGCGGTTCGGGATTCAGGGGACGGGCGGGGCCGGGGGGCTCCCTGGGCCCCGTGGGCTTCGTAGGGGGATGGCGCGAGGAGGCGCGGAGGGCGGCGACCGCAGCGGGCAGTTCCCGCTCCGGTTCGGGGGTGAGCCCGAGCCAGTCCAGACGGCGACGACCGCTCATGCGTGCCTCCGGGAGGGATGGGGGTGCCGTGGGCCGCCGGGCCGGTGACGGGGAGCCCGGGGCGGGGAGGAGATGCCCCGGGCTCACCGCGGGGGACGCCGACGGCGTGCGGCAAGAAGGGATGGAGGAGGGGGTGCCGGCCCGGGCGGGTGCCAGGGCGGCGGGGCTGCGTCCGGCCAGACAAAGGGCCCAGAAGTGGATGAACTCCGGTGCAGCGACGAGAATTACGCTAGCTGACCGATCGGTCAGCGTACAAGTCTTGACCCGGCGGAAATCAGCCAGCAATCTGGCTGTCCAATCGGTCAGCAAGGCCTCGGCGTCCGCCCCGGCCCGCTGCCCACCGCCGTGTCGTCTCGATGTCCACCGCCGAGACCGACCGCCGCACCGCCGGTACGGAGGAGTCACCCGATGCACTCCAGAGCCCCCGAGAAGCCCCCCACCGATCAGCCGGTCCCCACCGACCAGCCGGTCCCCACCGATCAGCCGGTCCCCGCCGCCCCGCCGGTCCCCGATGTCCCCGGGCCCGCCCTGTCGGCCCGCTACTACACCGATCCCGACACGGCCGCCGAGGAGGTCCGCCAGGTCTTCGCCAAGGCCTGGCAGCTCGTCTGCCACGAGTCCGACCTGCCGAACCCGGGCGCCCGGCTCGCCGCCACCGTCGCGGGCCGCGAGGTACTCGTGGTCCGCACCGAGGACGGCGCCCTCGCCGCCCACCTCAACGTGTGCCGCCACCGCGGAACGCGCCTGGTCACGGCCCCCGAACCGGAGGGGAAAGCGATCCGCTGCCCCTACCACGGCTGGACCTACCGCCTCGACGGAAGCCTGGTCGGAGCCCCGGAGGCGCGGCAGATCCCCTGCCTCGACAAGCCCGCGCTCGGCCTGCTCCCGGCCCGCGTCGAATCCTTCCTCGGCTTCGTCTTCGTCAACCTCGACCTCGATGCCGTGCCCCTGGCGCAGCAGTGCGCCGGGCTCGCCGAGGCCGTCGGTCACTACGCCGGGGCCGGCCTGGTGCCGGTCGGCCGCGCCCGGATCCACGACCTGGCCGGAGCCGAGGTCCAGGAGGCCAACTGGAAGGTGACGGTCGACAACTACCTGGAGGGCTACCACGTGCCGGTGGCCCACCCCGGCCTGATGCGGTTGCTCGACTACCAGGCCTACACCTGCGAGATCGAGGAGTCCTACGCACTCTTCGCCTCGCCCCTGCGGGACAAGCCGTCCTCGAACTGGGCCGAACGCCTCTACCAGCGCATCGCCGCCCCCATGCCCGGCCTCACCGAAGCCGACCGGCGGATCTGGCGGTACGCGGTCATCTACCCGAACACCCTCATCGACTTCTACCCCGACCACGTCCTGGCCTGGACCGCGATCCCGACGGCCGTGGACCGGGTCGCCGTCCCCGGCGCGTTCTACACCCGGCGCGGTACGGGCCTGCGCACCCGCCTCGCCCGGCGCCTGAACATCCACATCGGCTGGATCACCAACGACGAGGACGTCGAGCTGGTCGCCCGCGTACAGAAGGGGCTCTCCACCCCCGGCTTCGAACCCGGCCCGCTGTCCCGCCGCGAGTCGGCGGTCGCCTGGTTCGCCGGCCGCATCCGGGCGGACCTGGACGCCGGCGCCGATCCCGACGCGGCCGACGCGGCCGGCGCCGAGCGCTGAACCACCCCTGAGACACCCTTCGTTCGCCCTGCGCCCTCCACGTCACGCCCGCTACGCCGCCCCCCGCACGTCGTCCCAACCGCCGTCCCCCCACGGCCCCCTACGGAGAGGACCCCGCATGTCCCCCGAGGCACACCCCCTGTCCAGACGCTCCCTCCTCCGCGCCGGCACCGCCGCCGCCCTCGGCCTCGCGGCAGCCGGCTGCGGATTCGCGTCCGGTGACGATCCGGCCGGCACAGCGGCCGAGGAGGCGCCGATCGACGTCAAGGTCGACGGCGACCTCGTCTACTTCAACTGGGCCGACTTCGTCGACCCGGCCGTCTTCCAAGGCTTCGAGAAGGAGTACGGCGTCAAGGTCGTCCAGTCGAACTTCGACTCGATGGAAGGCATGGCCGCCAAGCTCAACTCCGGGAACCAGTACGACATCATCTTCCCCACGGCGAAGTGGTCCCAGCGCCTCGCCGCCGGGGGCAGGCTGCGCACGATCGACCACACCCGGCTGAAGAACGCCGAGGCCGTGTTCGGCGGCTACGACTACTTCGCCGACCCCTGGTACGACCCCCGCTCCCGGCACACCGTGCCCTTCACCATGTACAAGACCGGCATCGGCTGGCGCCGCGACCGGCTCGGCGAACTGACCGGTTCCTGGGACGACCTGTGGAACGAGCAGGCCAAGGGCAAGGTCTTCGTACTCGACGACCGCGACGAGGTGCTCGGCCTGGGCGCGCTCAAGCTCGGCCTCGGCCTCACCACCGACGACCAGGGCGATCTCTCGCGCGTCACCGACACCCTGCGCTCGCTCCGCCCCCGCCTGCGCGGCTTCTCCAGCGACAGTTACAACAACCTGCTCAACGGCAACGCCGATATGACCCAGGCGTGGAGCGGGGACATGGCCGCCATGCTCGCCCAGGCGGAGGACCCGTCCGTCTTCGGCTTCGAAGTCGCCCGCGAGGGCGCTCCCCTCAACTCCGACTGTTACGCGATACCCGTCAACGCGCAGCACCCCGGGACCGCGATGCTCTTCATCGACTACATGCTCCGCCCGGAAAACGTGAAGAGGAACATCGAGTACATCGGCTACCCCATGCCGGTCCGCGGCAGCGAGGACACGTACGCCGCGCTCGTGGAGCCCTTCCCCCAGTGCCAGGTGACGGCGGCCGACCTCAAGAACGACCTCTACTTCCGCAACGGCACGGCCAAGGGCGAGCAGCTCCGCGACGCCGCCTGGACCGATGTGAAGGCCGGCTGACATGGCACGACCTGATCCCCGGGATCCGCAGGACCGATCCGGCCCGGACCGTCCGCCCCGCAGGGGCCGGGCCGCGTCGGAGGGGAGGCTGTGGACCTGGTTCATGCTCCCCGGCACCCTGTGGATGACCGGCTTCCTCCTCGCCTCCCTGCTCCTGGTGGCCACCCTCGCCTTCGGCACCACCGACCCGCTCGGCAATCCGCGCTTCGGGCTCAACTTCGAGAACTTCGCCGCGCTCGCCGATCCGGCCTACCGCACCGTCCTGCTGCGCTCGCTGGGCTACGCGCTGATCACCTGCCTCATCTGCCTGGCCGTGGGCTACCCCGTCGCCTACGCCATCGCCCTGCGCGGCGGCCGCTTCAAGAACCTGCTGATCGCCGCGATCGTCGTCCCGTTCTTCGCCAACTACCTGGTACGGATGTACGGCTGGTCCGTCGTGCTCTCCGACGACGGGCCGGCGCTGAAGGCCCTGCGCGCGATCGGCCTCGCCGACGGCGACAGCAAGATCCTCCAGACCGCCCCGGGGGTCATCGCCGGACTCGTCTACGGATTCGTCGTCTTCATGATCATTCCGCTGTACGCGGCCATGGAGCGCATGGACACCTCGCTCATCGAAGCCGGACGCGACCTCTACGGCGGCCCCTTGAGGACCTTCCTCTTCGTCACCGTGCCCGCCACCCGCCAGGGCGCGGCCGCCGGCTGCGTCCTCGTCTTCCTGCCCGCCATGGGCGACTTCGTCAGCGCACAGCTCATGGGAGGCCCCGACCAGATCATGATCGGCAACCTGATCCAGGACAAGTTCTTCCAGGGCCAGAACTGGCCGCTCGGCTCGGCCCTGACCATCCTGCTCATGGCGGTCCTGCTGCTCGGGATGCTCGGCTACCTGAAGCGCACCCGCAAGGACGAGGCGGAGGCGGTCCGATGAACCCGCGCCCCGTTCCCCGTACCGCACCTTCCGCGCCGAGCGGTGCGCCGACCGTACGCGCCACCGCCCCGCGGACCGCCGGCGAGGCGGAGAAGCGGCCCGCCACCCGGCCGCGCCGCCCCGGGAGGCGGCGCCGCGGAGCCGACCGCCGGCCCCGGTTCGCCATCGCCGTCACCGCGGTCTTCTTCGCGCTGCTCTACCTCCCCGTCGGCGTCGTCGTCCTGTTCTCCTTCAACGCGCAGAAGTCCCTCACCGTCTTCGACGGCGTGAGCCTGCGCTGGTACCGCGCGTTCCTCCGCGACGACGCGCTCATCGGCTCCCTCGGCATGAGCCTGCGGGTGTCCCTGGTCGCGATGGCCGTCTCGCTCGTCCTCGGAGTGGCCCTCGCCCTCGGACTGGTCCGGGGCCGGAGCCGCCTCGGGTCCTTCGCCGGCCTGGTCATGCTCGTACCGCTGATCACCCCGGAGATCGTCACCGGCGTCGCCGCGATGATGCTCTTCAAGGGCCTCGGCATCACCCTGTCCACCACCACCGTGATGCTGGCCGAGATCACCTTCTCCATCTCCTACGTCACGGTCATCCTGCGCTCCCGCATCGCCGCCCTCAACCCTGAGGTCGAGGAGGCGGCGATGGACCTCGGAGCCACCCGCGGGCAGGCCCTGCGCCTGGTGACCCTGCCCGCGCTGCTCCCCGGCATCCTCGCCTCCGGGGTACTGATCTTCGCCCTGGTCTTCGACGACTTCGTCCTCGCCTACTTCACCACCGGCGTCGACCCCCAACCGCTCTCCGTCCGCATCTACTCGGCGATCAGGTTCGGCGTCCAGCCCACCATCAACGCCGTCGGCACCCTCATGCTCGTCGGCTCCATCGCCCTCATCGCGTTCGCCCTCGCCATCCCGCGCCTCTTCGGCCGCCGGGGCGGCCTCGATCTGCTTCCGGGGAAGTGACACCCATGCAGCACCCGAACCCTGATCCGCCCGCGGAACCGAACGCCGTGGACGCGCACCCCGCCGTCCGCCTCGACCGGGTCGCCAAGCAGTACCGCACCACGGACACCTACGCCGTCCACGACGTCACCCTCGACATCGCCCCGGGCGAGTTCTTCTCCCTCCTCGGCCCCTCCGGCTGCGGGAAGACCACCCTGCTGCGCATGATCGGCGGCTTCATCGACCCCTCGGAGGGCAGCGTCCTGCTCGACGGCGAGGACGTCACGGGTCTGCCGCCCAACAAGCGCAACGTCAACACCGTCTTCCAGAGCTACGCCCTCTTCGACCACCTCTCGCTCGCCGACAACGTGGCCTTCGGCCTCAAGCGCAGCGGCGTGCCCCGCGCCGAGATCCGCCAACGGGTCGGCGACATGCTGGACCTCGTACAGCTCGGAGAACTGGCCGGCCGCAAACCGCCCACGCTCTCCGGCGGCCAGCGCCAGCGCGTCGCCCTGGCCCGCGCCCTGGTGAACCGGCCCCAAGTCCTGCTCTTGGACGAGCCGCTGGCCGCCCTCGACCTGAAACTGCGGCGCCGGATGCAGGTCGAGCTCAAGCAGATCCAGCGGGAGGTCGGCATCACCTTCGTCTTCGTCACCCACGACCAGGACGAGGCCCTGACCATGTCGGACCGCCTCGCGGTCATGAACGAGGGCCGCATCGAGCAGTGCGGCACGCCGGAGGACGTGTACGAGCGCCCCACGAGCAGCTTCGTCGCCTCCTTCATGGGAACCTCCAACCTGGTACCGGGGACCTACCGCTCCGGCCGCGTCCTCCTCGACCAGGGCCCCGCCCTGCCCGTCGGCCCCCGGTCCGGCGTCCCCGACGGCAGCCGGGTCAGCCTCTCGATCCGCCCCGAGAAGATCTGGCTCTCCGGCTTCGAACCGGGCATGGCCCAGGTCAGCGGAGTCGTCCGGGAGACCGTCTACTCCGGCCCGACCACGACCTACCTCATCGAACTGGCCCCCGGGGTCACGGTGTCCGTACTGGAGCAGAACACCGTCCGCTCCCGCATGGAGGACCGCTGGAGCGGCGGCGAGCAGGTCGAGATCGGCTGGAACCCCGAACACTGCCTGGTCCTCGACTGACTCGACCTTGGTGGTCCCTGGGCCGGGTGGTCCCCGGACCCCCCGGCCCCTCTGCCCCCCACTGCCGTTCGGCTCCGTCACCGACCGAAGGAAGCACACCCATGAACCACGACGTCATCGTGCTCGGCGCCGGACTGGCAGGTCTCGCCGCCGCGCGGGACCTGGCCGCGGGCGGGGCCGACGTCCTCGTCGTCGAGGCCCGCGACCGCGTCGGCGGACGCGTCGAGCAGACCACCCTCCCCGACGGCCGGCTGGTCCAGCTCGGCGGGGAGGTGGTGGGCCGGGCCCACACCGCCTACACCGGCCTCGCCGCGGAACTGGGCCTCACCCTGATCCCCAGCTACGTCGCCGAGCCCGGCGCCCTCGTCCGCGCCACCCCCGAAGGAGTCTCCGCCACCGACCCGCCCCACTGGTTCGGCCCCGGCGACGACGCCTGCCGCACCAAGGTCACCGCCGCCTTCACGGCGCTCGCCGCCACCGTCGACCCGGCCGACCCCTGGTCCCACCCCGAGGCCGCGCACCTCGACCGGCTGTCCGTCGGCGACTGGCTCCGCGCCCAGGGCGCCACCCCGGCCGTCGTACGCCTCTGGGAGATCGGCCAACTCGCCCTCGCCGACGGCTCCTGCGAGCGGACCTCCCTGCTCGCGGCCCTGCGCAAACACGCCGCCGTACCCGGCACCGGCCACTACGAGTACGAGGCCTGGGAGGGCCTGCGCGTCGCCGAGGGCTCGGCGACCGTGGCCCTGCGCATGGCCGAGGCCCTCGGCGGCCGGATCCGTACGGGCTCACCCGTCGAGCAGGTCGCGATACGGCGGCCCGGCCGCAGCTCCGTACGCCTCGCCGGCGGTGAGACCCTCACGGCCGACGCCGTGGTCAGCGCCCTTCCGGCCGGCCCGCTCCGCTCGGTCGCCGTCACCGGGGTCTCCGACGAGCGGCTCGCCTCCCTGCACCGCCAGCGCCACGCCCTCGCGGCCAAATTCACCGCCGCGTACGCCAGACCCTTCTGGCGCGACCGGGGCCTCAGCGGCCTCTCCGAAAGCGAAGGGATCCTCGGCAGCACCTGGCCGCAGAGCGAAGGCATCCTCTCGGCCCTCGTACCGCCCGAACGCTACGGCGTCCTCCTCGGCACGCCCGCACCCCTGCGCACCACCGAACTGCTGGCCGACATCGCACGCCTCTACGGCGACGAGGCGCACCGGCCGCTCGCCACGTTCATCCGCATGTGGGGCACCGATCCGTGGACCCAGGGGTACGTCACCCAGTGGACCCCCGGCGACGTCATGGCCGTCGGCCCCCGGCACGGCACCCACGAACCCCCCTTCTACGTCTGCGGATCCGACCAGTGGGTGGCCGGCTACATGGAAGGCGCCGTACGCACCGGACGCGCCGCCGCCGAGGAGGCCCTGCGCCGTGGCTGACACCCCGCACGACCCCGGCGCAGCGCCCCTGCACAACCACATCGGGGGAGTGGACCGGCCCGCCGCCTCGGGCGCCACCATGGCCCTCACCGACCCCGCCACCGGCCGCGTGCACCGCCACGCCCCGCGCTCGGGCCCCGCCGACACGGACGCGGCCTGCTTCGCGGCGGCGGCCGCGTACGGACACTGGTCCACCACCACCCCGGCGGTACGCCAGCGCGCCCTCCTCGGCATCGCCGACGCCATCGAGGCGCACGCGGAGGCCTTCACCGCCGCCGAGACCGGGGACACCGGCAAGCCGGCCGGGCAGTTCCGGGACGACGAGCTGCCCGGGATCGCCGACGCCTTCCGTTACTTCGCCGGAGCCGCACGGAACCTCCCGGGCGCCGCCGCGGCCGAGTACACCGAGGGCCGCACCTCCCTGCTGCGCCGCGAACCGGTCGGGGTCTGCGCCCAGATCACCCCCTGGAACTACCCGCTGATGATGGCCGCTTGGAAGATCGCTCCGGCCATCGCCGCCGGAAACACCACCGTGCTCAAGCCCGCCGACACCACCCCCTCCTCGTCCGTGCTCCTGGCCCGGATCGCCGCGGACCACCTGCCGCCGGGCGTGCTCAACGTCGTCTGCGGGGACCGCGACACCGGCCGGGCCCTCACCGCCCATCCGGCGGTCGCCCTGATCGCCGTCACCGGCAGCGTCCGGGCCGGACAGGAGATCGCGGCGGCCGCCGCGGCCGGCCTCAAGCGGGTCCACCTGGAACTCGGCGGCAACGCCCCCGTCGTCGTCCACGAGGACGTGGACGTGCAGGCCACCGCAGCCGCCCTCGCCGCGGTCGCCTACTACAACGCCGGCCAGGACTGCACCGCGCCCACCCGGCTCCTGGTCCACCGCCGGATCCACGACACGTTCCTCGCGGCCTTCGCCGCCGAGGCGGCCGCGCTCCGGGCCGGCGCCGACTTCGGCCCCCTCAACAACGCCGCCCAACTGGCCTCTGTACGAGGGCTGTTGGACCGTCTGCCAGCGCACGCCGGAATCGTCACCGGCGGCGGCCGGCTCCCGCGCCCCGGCTTCTTCCACGAGCCCACCGTGGTCGCGGGCGTCCGCCAGGACGACGAGATCGTGCAGGAGGAGATCTTCGGACCCGTCGTGACCGTCCAGTCCTTCACGGACGAGGCCGAGGCCCTGCACCTCGCCAACGGGGTGCGCTTCGGCCTGGCCGCGAGCGTGTGGACCACCGACCACGACCGCGCGATGCGCGCCACCCGCGCCCTGCACACCGGCATCGTCTGGGTGAACACCCACGGCACCACGGTCTCGGAGATGCCCCACGGCGGAGTCAAACACTCCGGCTACGGCAGCGACCTCTCCCTGTCCGGCCTCCTGGACTACACCCAGGCCAAGCACGTCATGCTGTGAGCGGGGCCGCCAGGGACGGGTAGTCCAGGACCAGACCGTCCTCGTCGAAGCCGATGTCCGCGCGGAAGCCGCCGGACTCGTAGCGCACGCGCGCGCCGTGTTCGGCGCGCGCGAGAGGCGTGTACGTCTGCCGGTTCGGGCTGACGGCGAGGTCCGGGACCGAGACCCAGGCCATGAGGAAGTGGTGCGGTCCGGTTCCGGGCCGCCGGTGCAGGCCGTGGCGGAGCACGGGCATGGTGTTGGTCAGCGGGCAGAGGCCCAGGTCGCAGTCGAGCGCGCCGTCGAGATCGGGGCGGTGCGCACCGTCCACGGTCCAGCGTCCGCGGTCGCTGCGCAGGTCCAGCTCGCGGGGGGACGCCGCCGTCTCCACCGTCACGTGGAGGCGCGAGGTCACGTAGTCATCGGAGGTCTCAAGGGTGTACGTGAGCCAGTACGGCTCGGGGTCCAGGCCGACGGAGCGACCGCGCGCGGTCAAGGCGCCCTGGGTGAGGTCGACCCACGCGGTCGAGTAACCCGAGCCGGGGAAGACCTCCCAGGTGCGCACGAGGCGCCGGGATCCGCTCATGCCGTCACCGTAGCGGCTGCTCAGGCCCCGTCGGCGGAAGCGAGGTCGTCCAGGGCCAGGAGCGTCAGCGGTACGTTGCCCCGTACGGCCTGCGAGTAGGGGCAGACGGCGTCCGCCCGGTGCAGCAGCGGCTGGAGGTCCGCCGCCCGCCACCCGGGCAGGCTGACGGTGAGGGCCACCGCGAGGCCGTAGCCCGCGGGCGTGTCCGTGGTGCCGAGCTGCACTTCGCACGCCACGCGCGCGGCGGAGGCGTCCGCCCCGAACTCGGCGGCGACCTCCGCGAGCGCGGAGGTGAAGCAGGCGGCGAAACCGGCCGCGAACAGCTGCTCGGGGTTGGTGGTGCCCGGGACCTTCTTGCGCGGCGGGGCCAGGCGGACGTCCAGGCGGCCGTCGTCGGTGCGGACGGACCCGGTACGGCCTCCGGCTGCGTGCGCGGTCGTCCGGTACAGGCTGCGGGTGAGTGGCACGGTCATGGCGTAAGGCCCATCTTGCTCGACGAGGACGCTGCCCGGGTGCGGACAGCGGAAGGCGCCGCTCGTGCGGCACCTCGCGCGTCGTCGTGCGTAACCGGGTACGGCGCATCTCGTCCGGGGCCTCGTGGATCGGGTCGGCCGCCGGACAATCTAGCAACGCGGGCGGCGGGCCGGGGCGCCGCCCGCGGTGACCCTCCTCACCCCCGGCCGGCCCCGTGGGGATCCGCGGACGCGGGCCGCTGCCGGCTCCTGTACGCCCCCGGAGGCATGCCCTCCCACCGGTGGAAGGCGCGGACCAGGGCCGTCGCACCGCTCAGGCCGACGAGCGGTGCTATCCGGTCCAGCGGCAGGTCCGTGGCATCCAGCAGCCTTCCGGCCCGGTCGTGGCGGGCGGTGTCGAGGAGCGTGCGCCACGAGGTGCCCTCCGCCTGCAGGGCCCTGCGCAGGGTCCGGACGCTGAGGCTGAGCTCCTTGGCGGGGCCCTCGGGGCCCGCGTCCTGGAGCGCGGTGTCCTCCAGCCACTGCCGTACGCGCTCGGCGACGGTCACGGTCCCGGACAGCTTCTGCAGGAGGCGGTCGGCGTAGGCCCGGTGCAGGGCGTCGAGCGCCGGGTCGTAGAGGGGGCGGCGCCGGTCGAGGTCCTCGTCGGCGACCGTGATCGCGGTCTCCGGGGCGTCGAAGGCGACGGGGCAGCCCAGGACGTGGGCGTAGGGCTCCGCCGAGCCCCTGCGGGGGTGGGCGAACGACACGGCCAGGGGCGCCCAGCCGTCGCCGGCGATCCAGCGGCCCGCCCGCACCATGCTGCTGACGATCGCCTCGACCCGCTGGGGGTGCATGGCCGCCGGGTCGACGGTCGGCCGGTAGCAGACCCGGCCGACGCCGTCCTGGCGGTGCAGGGTCACCCTGCCCGACCGGCTCATCAGGGGGTGGTAGCGCTCGGCCGCCCACGCGGCGTCCGCGAGGCTGGCGCAGGTGAGGACGAGGTGGCCCAGGATGTGCAGGCCCTCGGGCCTGATGCGGTCGCCCGCGAGGAGCCCGGTGTGCGGGCCGGCGCCCACGGCGCCGAGCACGTCGTCCCACAGGGCCTGCATCTCGCCGAACGCCGGCCGGTCGGGCTGGTCCGTCCGATCCGGCTGGTCCGGCCGGTCCGTGGGCAAGGTCCGGGCGGCCGCCCCGCCGGAGTCCTCCACCGTGGCGCTCAGGACGGCGAGGGCGTAGCACGCGGTGACGAAGGGCGGCTCGGTGGCTGACACATCGGTCAGTCAATGCGGGCGCACGCCCCCCGTCAACACCGCCCGCGGGACGACACCGGGGCCGGTCCGGAGAGTCAACGGGTTGGCCGCCGCAGTCAATGACGGCGCCGCGGGCCGGCTCCTAGGGTCGGCCTCCGGCCCCGGCCCGCGCCCGTGGCGTGCCACGCCCTGCCGCGGCACGCCACCACGCCATGCCACGAACGCATCGTGAAGGAGAAAGGGATGGGGATGAACCGACGAAGAGCCCTCGGGCGAAGCCGGTACCTGTTAACCGGCCTGGTCCTCGCACTGATCACCCTGCTGCTCGGCCCGTCGACCGCCGGCGCCACGGCCGGCCCGCAGTGGTGGGAGCCCGTGGCGCGTCCGGCCCCGGACTCGCAGGTCAACGTCACGGGCGAGCCGTTCACCGGGACCGACGCCCAGGGACGGGTCCGCGGATACGTCGACGGGCACGTCCACCTGATGTCCAACGAGGGCTTCGGAGGACGGCTGGTCTGCGGAAAGGTCTTCTCCGCGGCGGGGGCGGCGGACGCCCTCAAGGACTGCCCCGAGCACTACCCGAACGGCGTCCTCGCCCTCTTCGACATGATCACCAAGGGCGGTGACGGCCGGCACGACCCGACCGGCTGGCCGACGTTCCGCGACTGGCCGGCCCACGACTCCGCCACCCACCAGCAGACGTACTACGCCTGGGTGGAGCGCGCCTGGCGGGGCGGCCAGCGGATCCTGGTGAACGACATGGTCACCAACGGCGTCATCTGCTCGCTCTACTTCTTCAAGGACCGCGGCTGCGACGAGATGACCGCGATCAGGCTCCAGATCCAGAAGACGTACGAGCTCCAGGATCATGTCGACGCCATGTACGGCGGCGCCGGCAAGGGCTGGTTCCGGGTCGTCACCGAGCCCGGCCAGGCCCGCAAGGTCATCCAGGAGGGCAAGCTCGCCGTCGTCCTCGGGGTGGAGACCTCCGAACCCTTCGGCTGCAAACAGGTGTTGGACGGCGCCCGCTGCACCATGGCCGACATCGACCGCGGCCTCGACGAACTGCACCGGCTGGGCGTGCGCAGCATGTTCCTGTGCCACAAGTTCGACAACGCCCTGTGCGGAGTCCGGTTCGACTCGGGCACCCAGGGCATGGCCATCAACGTCGGCCAGTTCCTGTCGACGGGCACCTTCTGGAGCACGGAGCCCTGCCCCGGCGCCGAGCACGACAACCCGATCGGCTTCGGTCTGGCCGCCGAGGGCCAGGAGGCGGGCCATGCGGAGGCGGGCGCCGCGAAGACGGCCGGGGACACCGGCATGTCCCAGGCCGAGGCGGAGGCCCGGATCCGGGAAGCCCTGCCGGAGGGGGCCGAACTGCCTGAGTACGGCGCCTCCTTGCAGGCCGCGGGCGCCCAGTGCAACCGTCGTGGCCTGACCGCCCTGGGCGAGTACGCGGTACTGGGCATGACCCAGCGCAACATGATGCTGGAGATCGACCACATGAGCGTCAAGGCGGCCAACCAGGCGCTGCGCGTGCTCGAAGCCGAACGCTACTCCGGCGTGCTGTCCACCCACGGCTGGATGGACGACAGCTGGACCGAGCGGGTCTACCGCCTGGGCGGCTTCATCACGGGCCACATGTACGAGGCCCCCGCCTTCACCGCCGAGGCGCGCAGGCACGCCGCCCTGCGCGCCAAGTACGGTGCCGGGTACGGGATCGGCACGGACATGAACGGCTTCGCCTGGCTCCCCGGCCCCCGGGCCGCGGCCGGGAACCCCGTCAGCTACCCCTTCCGCAGCCCCGACGGCGGTTCGGTCCTCGACCGGCAGGTCACCGGATCGCGGGTCTGGGACGTCAACACCGACGGCGGCGGCACCCACTACGGCCTCGTACCCGACTGGATCGAGGACATCCGCGTCACCGGCGGCCAGGACGTGGTGGACGAGCTCATGCGGGGAGCCGAGGGCTACCTGCGCACCTGGGCGGGAGCCGCCGGCCACACCACCCCGTACGTACCCCTGGTCCGCGGCCACCGCCCCCACGCCGGGCACCTGGCGTCCTCCCGCTCCCTGCCCGCCGGGTTCACCCACGAGGGGGTCTGGAAGGTGCTGCGGGACCCCGCGCCCGGCACGGTCAGGCTCTACGAATGCAAGGCGGCGAACCACTCGCTGCTGACCGCCGACCCGGGATGCGAGGGCCAACAGCCCCTCGGCGCGGTCGGATACGCGTACACCAAGGCGGTACCGGGATCGTTGCCCCTCTACCGGTGCTACGCACCTTCGGTGTTCGACCACTTCGTCTCCAACAGGGCCGACTGCGAGGGGCCTTACGTGAAGGAGGGCCTGCTGGGACACGTCATGCCGGTGGCGGCCGCTCCGTAGCGACCGGCCCGTCAGGCGGGGGGCAGGGCCTGTTCGGACCAGACGGTCTTGCCCCCCACGGTGTAGCGGCTGCCCCAGCGGTGCGAGAGCTGGGCGACGATGTACAGGCCGCGCCCGCCCTCCTCGTGGCTCCTCGCCCGCCGCATCCTCGGCTGCGTGTTGCTGGAGTCCGAGACCTCGCACGTCAGCGTGTCCGCCCGGATCAGCCGGAGCCGGACCTGGCCACCGGCGTGACGGATGGAGTTGGTGACCAGCTCGCTGACGATGAGCTCCGTGCTGAAGGCCAGCTCGTCGAGGTCCCAGGCGGTGAGCTGTTCCAGGACGAGATGGCGCGCGTCGGCGACGACCGCCGGGTCGGCGTCGAGCAGCCATGTCGCGACGGAGCCGCCGTCCACCACCCGGGTACGGGCCAGCAGGAGGGTGACGTCGTCCTTCAGCCGCCCCGGCGGCAGCCCTTCCACGATGTCGTGCCGGGCCTGCCGCAGCGGCCGGCCGAGTACGTCCGCGCGCAGCAGGCGGTCCGCCAGGTCGCGCATGCCCTCGTCGATGTCCCCCGCTCCGCGTTCGATCAGGCCGTCGGTGTAGAGGGCGAGGACGCTCCCCGGAGGCAGCTCGCGTTCGACCGGCTCGAAGGGCCAGCCGCCGACCCCCAGGGGCGGGCCGGGGCTCAGCTCGACGTACTCCACGGTTCCGTCCGGGCCGACCACGGCCGGAGGCGGGTGCCCGGCGCTCGCCATCACGCACCTGCGGGTGACCGGGTCGTAGACGGCGTACAGACAGGTGGCACCGGCCGGCCCGCTGCGCGGCGGCGTGCCCGCGTCACCGTCCTCCGCGTCCTCGCTCTCCGCCTCGGCGGCGACCTGCAGGACCATGTCGTCGACGTGCGCCAGCAGTTCCTCGGGTTCCAGCTCCAGGTCCGCCATCGCACGTACGGCGCTGCGCAGGCGTCCCATCATGGCCGTGGCGTGCAGCCCGTGACCGGCGACGTCCCCGACCACCAGGGCGACACGGGCCGACGACAGGGGGATGACATCGAACCAGTCGCCGCCCACCCCGCTGTCCGCGTCGGCGGGCAGGTAGAGGCCGGCGGCTTCCAGCGCCGGCGTTTCCGAGGTGGCAGGCGGCAGCAGGCTGCGCTGCAGGCCCACGGCGGTGCGGCGTTCCTTGGTGTACCGCCGCGCGTTGTCCACGGCGACGGCCGCGCGGGCGGCGATCTCCTCCAGCAGCGCCAGGTCGTCCCCGTCCAGCGGGGGAGCGTCCCCCGTCCGCCAGAGCGTGATCCTGCCGAACCCGACGCCCCGAACGCACAGCGGCGCCGTCATCGCCGAATGCGCACCCGGTACGGCAGCCGCCCACTCCGGGGCAGCCTCCTGCCCGGACCCTTCGGACCCCGTGGACCGGGCTCCGAGACCGTTGACCAGCTCTCCCCGGCACTCCCGCACCGCGGCGAAGAGCGCCGTACCCGTACGCGGCACGCCCGCTTCCGCTCCGGCGACGGCCACCCGGATCAGCGGCAGCGGGGGATGCCCGTCAGCGGCGGGCTCGCCCCCGGTCAGAACGGTCTCGGCGAGATCCACCGCGGCACGATCACCGAACGCGGGCGCCAGGATCCCGACCAGGTCCTCGACGGTACGCAGGACGGACAGCGAACCGCCCAGCGCCCCGGTCGCGCGGTACAGCAGGTCCAGGCGCCCGCGCGAGCGCTCGTGGTCGGTGACGTCGGTGAACACCGTCGCCACACCCATCGGACGTCCGTCCGGTTCCTGCAGCCGGAATGCCTGGATGGTCACGACCCGGCCGCCTCTCGAGTCGTCCAAGGTGCGCGCGGTCGTGTTGAAACCGATCAAGGGGTTCCCGCTGCGCAGGACCTCCCGCAGCCGGTCGTCGATGATCCGCGCGTCCTCGGCCCGCAAGAAGTCGGCGAGGCGCCGGCCGGTCAGTTCGACGGGCACCCCGGAGTACGGCAGCAGGTGCGTGTTCGTCCGGAGCAGGCGCAGGTCCGCATCGAAGACGGCCAGGCCCACTCGGCCCTGCAGGAACAGTTCCTGCGTGAAGGCGTGGTCCTGCCGCCATTGGGCGACGCGCTCCAGGGGTGCGCCGAGCACGAGGCAGCGGGCCGGATTCCCCCGCGCACCGTCGTCCAGCGGAACGGCGCGGAAGCCGATCTCCACCTCGCCCCCCGACCCGTGCCGCAGCACGGCCCGGCCCTCCCACCCGGCCTCCCCTTGCTCTCTCTCCTGAGCCAGAACCGCTTCCCAGCTGCCCGGGTCCGCGAGGAGCTCCCGCGCCGGCCGCCCGCACACGTCCGCGGAACGGCGCCCCAGGAGGGCCTCGGCGGCCGGCGTCCAGGCCACGACCGTCCCGGCACCGTCGAACAGCGCCGCGGCCGTGTTCGTGACAGCGAAGGGAGAATCCTGGTTGCCATCAGTGGCGCGCATGCGTGCCCATCCCGTCCGCCGGTCCCACCGCCCCCCATGCTGGTCGATGTCGGGAACGAGGGCCAGAGACGTTAGGCCATCCGGTACGGGTTGAGGCGGCGGCGTGGACGCATCGTGACGGAGTGACCATCGGACCTGCGGCCCCCCGGCCGTGGCCATCCGAGTACGTCCGGGGAAGCTTCGCCTCCGCGCTCGGCTCTGCTAAGAGTTGATCATGGATGTCGAAAGCACTCTGGATCCGATGGAACACCTGCTGGCCGAGCGCGCGTGCGAGCGACTGATCACCGAGTTCGTCCACCGCCTCGACCTCGGGGACCCGGGCTCGGTGGCGGACCTGTTCACGCCGGACGGGATCTGGGAATGGCCCGCCGGGGACCGCCGCATCACGGGCCGCGAGGCCCTTCGCGACTACTTCGGCGGCCGCCCCGAGGACCGCCTGTCGCGCCGCATGTGCACCAACGTCCTGGTCACCGTGACCTCCCCGGACACGGCCACCGCCACCGCCTACTTCGCCACGTACCGGGTCGACGGCCACTCCGGGGGCCTGGTGCCACCCCGGCCCCCGACTCAGGTGGGGCACTACGAGGACACCTTCCGACGGGTGGCCGGAACCTGGCTGCTCACCACCCGGACCCTGTTCCTGTCCTTCGCCGGCCCTACGGAACACCTCGGCAGCACCGGGGCGTCCGGCACCTGATCCTGAGCTCCCTGCGGAGGCTCTCCCTCGCGCTCCCGCGGCGCCAAGGAGGCCGTACCCACGGTGTCCCCCGTCGGGGCGTCCACGCGGAACTCCCGCCGGGTCCGGGCGGATGGGTATCCGTACTCATGGTGTGAGCACGGCGGCGGTATCAGGATGGGCAAACTCACCCTCTCCCAGGCCCCGTTGCTGGCCCCCGACCTGGACGGCTACCGGTTGTACCTCGTGGCGGCCGACGAGTTCAGCGGCACCTTCGGCTACCTGATCCTGCCGTCCTCGGTTTCCGCCGACGCCGACCTACGTGCGATGGCCGGGTCCCTCGCGGTACGCGATCCCGGCTTCTTCCTCGACGAGTGAGGCCCGGGCCCCTGACCGGCAAGATTCGAGGGGGACGGCCGGGCCGGCTCTTTCGGATCACTGCGGGTAGCCGTCATAAAGGGGCGGTTGCCCGCAGCTGGTCCGGCTACTGTCCGTCTTAGCGGCGAGCAACAGGGGGCCTGATGGCGACGTCAGTAGTGGGCGAGGCGCTTGGCCGGCTGTGTGCCGTGCAATGGTCGGAACGGGATGATGTCGACCTCCCTGACGAGCTGTTCGACCGTGTGGACGACCTGATTGATGCCTACGGCGCCGACGATGTCGCCGAGATCGTTGCCGCGGCAGTGGAGGCCGGCCAGGCGTCGACAGAACAGGCGATCGTGTTCCTGAACGTTGCGGCGTGGTCGGGAACGGACAACGGTGCCTCCATGAAGTCCACTCTGGACGAGTGGGTACGGAAGGCAGACGACGCCGTTCGGCTGAGCATCGCACTGCACCACGAGTACTACCCCTTGCCCACACGTACGGAGATGATTGCCAGGCTTTCCGAGATCGCTCTGCGCTTCCCGGCGTACCGGGCGGTCTGCGAGCGTCACATCGCAGACCGCCCCGCGGACTGCGCCAACAGTGGAACGCTCGTTGCTTCCTTACCGGCGCTGGCTCGCGGCAGCGATCGGGCCGGGTGCGGGCCGAACACCCCGCAGTTTCAGCTGCTTTCGCAGTAGCCGCTCAGTCGACGTCCTCGCGTGTGGTGCCCATCTTGAGTCCGTCGACCCAGTTGACCGACTCGACGCCGGTGATGGTCGAGCCGTAGGTCCCCCAGCGGGGCACGTTGCCCTTGAGGTCCCAGGTCCGGGCGTCGTGTCGGTCGACCACGAGTTGGCCGTTGACGTAGAGGGCGAAGGAACCGCCGGTGGACGAGCGGGCGTTGATGCCGAGCTCGATCTTGTTCCAGGTGCCCGGGGTCCAGGGGATGCTGCCGGCGGCGATCCATTCCTCGCCCGGTGCGACGTACCAGATCTTCAGCAGGCTGTCCTCCACCTTCATCAGCACGGGGTAGTTCTGGTCCTGCTCCGCATCGGTGCCCCACGACTTCCACTGGAAGACGGTCTGCGCGTTCCCCGTCTTGGTCATGGACTCCCAGCCGAACCAGTACGTTCTGTCCTCGGTCAGGGTCCGGCCGGCGATGCCGAGTCCCTCGCAGCGTTCGGAGCCCACCGCTTTGGTGAACGCGAAGATCGTGCCGCGGCCGTCGTTCCAGTCGGGCTGGTAGACGTACGAGGGGTCGTCGCACACGACCGTGGCGAAGACGGCGGTCCCTCCGTTGTCCGCGTCGCCGTCCCACTCGACCGCGGCGTGCGCGGGTGACGTCGTCGCGGCGGTGAGCACGGCGGCCAGGGCGGTGGGGGCGAGGAGTCGGACGTTGCTTCGTTGCATGGTGTCCTCCTGGGGAGTGGGGGAGTGGGGGAGTGGGGAGAAGGGCGTGGAAGGAATGGGCTGGCAACGTTGTCAACCCATCGGTGGTGGGGCCCGCCGCCCTCGGTGGGCCCCACCTGCCCGGCGGTTCAGCCGAGTCGGACGGTGATGGTCTGCGGTGCTCCGGCCGCGCCCCTGAGGTCGCCGAACGTGAGGGTCAGCGCATCGCCCGTCGTGGCCCCCGTGACGGTGGACGGCTTGGAGAGGATCTTGGAGACGCGGCGGTTCCACCGGACCTGCAGCGAGGTCGCCTGCCGGGCGGGGTCCGAGACGACGACGGTCGCGGTTCCGTTCCGGTTCTCCCGGATCAGGACGGAGGCGAGGGCGTTCGTGGTGATCTTGTCCACGGTGCCCGGCGTCCAGAAGTTGACGGCGGTGAAGCCGAGCCTGGAGACGCGTACGCCCTGCTGGTCGGCGGTGTTGGCGAGGATCTTCAGCCGGCCCCGGTCGCAGGAGCGCTGCTCGGTGGTCCGGGCGCTGGCGCCGGGCAGGAGGACGTAGGCGTAGCCGGCGGCTACGGGATCCGTGCCGTGGTCGGTGAACAGGGTGAGGTAGCGGCGGGTCATCGGGTCGGCGGAGCCGCCGGTGTTGATGTCCTTCCAGGCGCCCGTGCGTTCCTCGCGTACGGCTTCGAGCCTGGTCCCGGCGGGGAAGACGTAGCCGGCCTGGCCCTCGATGTGCGCCCACCCGGCGTCCTCGAACGTGGCCGTCCAGCCCTGCGTGGCCGGCTGCTGCCTGCCGTCGACGATCAGGGTGGGGGCGCCGGTGGTGCCGAGGTGGCGGTTGTCGATGGTGGTCTCGACGGGGAACCCGTCGGTGGAGCCGATGCCGGCGCCGAGGCAGACGATGGAGTCGTCCAGCCAGAACCAGGACTTCTTGGCGCTCATCGTGCCGGCCAGACCCTTGAGGTGCTGGCCCGTGGCGCCGAACTCGCCGTCGGTGGTGCCGCCGACCCAGGCCGCGTCCGGGCGGGGACCGCCCCAGTTGCCGCCCTGCCCGTCGGCGAGGGGCTTGCGGGAGGCGGTGATGCCGGGCAGCCGGTACGGGTCGACCGTGGGCCAGTACGCGTCGGAGTACTGCTCCAGGCCGAAGTCGCTGCCCCACCAGGACAGCCAGCCGGCGCCCGTGTGGTAGCCGCGGGCGTGCTCGCCGTTGCCGAACTCGTAGTGTGCGATGCGGTTCGAGGCCATGCTGACCGAGGCCGCCCAGCCGCGGCGCCGGTGGGTGACCCGGTCCATGTTGTGGAACAGCCGGTGCCCCACGGGCTCGGGAGCCGCGGTGACCGTGGTGTCGTCCTGCAGGGCCTGTAGCAGGGAGGCCCGGATCAGGCTCAGGCCCGGGTTCTTGAGCGCGGGGTAGTGGTAGTCCCGCCGGAGCCAGCCCTTGACCATGGCGCGCCACCGCGCGTTCTCCTCGGGGGAGGCGCCCTGGCCCAGGAGGACGAGAGTGGCGAGGAGGCCGTGGGCGCGCAGGTGGTCGCTGCCGCCCTGGCGGCTGATGCCCCGGGAGGAGACGTTGTCCATCATCAGGCCGTTGTAGATGAACGGTGCGACGGCCGATTCCACGGTGTCGAGGAAGAGCTGGGTGTGGGGATCAGCCAGTTGCCAGGCGGATCCGCGCAGCAGCGCGAGGATCCGGCCCACGCCGTCGTGCAGCACCGAGCCGTAACCGCCGATGTACGGGACGGAGGTGTGCTGGATGAAGGAGCCGTCGGCGTAGAAGCCGTCGCCGGAGGTGACGTACGGGAAGACGGGGGCCAGGGCCCGGGCGGCCAGAGCGATCTTGTCGGGGTTCTCGCCCACGACCCCGCGCAGGATGATGCCGCGGCACAGGTCGACACGGTTCGCGCCGGTACTGGTTCCGGTGTACGAGGCCACGGCCGAATCGGGCAGGAAGTGGTCCACGGCCGCGCAGAACCTGGCCCTCTGGTCCTCCGTCAGGTGCTCGTGGATCAGTACGCAGGTGTCCATGAGGGCCTGCGGGGAGCCGATCTGCCAGTTCCACCAGTTGCCGTACGGGACGGTGGCCGGGTTGTACACCTGGTCATGGACGTGTTCGAGTCCGGTGATGACCGCTTCCAGCAGGGCGGGGTCTGCGGTGAGCCCGGTTCCGGGCTGGCAGAAGGCCTGGGCCATGACGTTCAGCCTGGTGTAGCTGTCGTTCATACGGGCCGAGAAGGCGTACGACTCCGCGTCGAGGTCCGGATCCGGGTCGGTCCAGATCACGCCGGGCCACAGGGAGCCGTCGGCGGGGGCCATGGTGGAGAGGTGTCCGCGGGCCGTGGCGCCGAGGTTGGCGAGCAGTGTTCTGAAGGGTTCGGCCGTCGGGCTGAATCCGGTGCCCAGCATCAGGTCCCGCCATTTCGCGCGCAGGGCGGCGAACTCCTCGCCGGTGGTGGCCGTTTCGGCCGCCGCGGCCGGGAGGGTGGCCCATCCCGTGAGCCCCAGCGCGAGGGCGCTGCCCCCTGCCGCGTGCAGGAAGGTACGGCGGGGCCAGGCGGAAGAAGTCATGGAGGAACCAATCTGGTGCGGCGGAATCCGGTGCGGCGTTGGTCTCGCTGGTTGGCCACACTTCGATTCCGGTGACCGGAAGTCAATGCTCCGCTCTCATTCGGTCAAGAAGCGGTCACCGGGGCGCCGCACGAGTTCCGCACCTTCAGCCGTGGCAGCAGCGCGACGTGCGAACTCTCGGCCCCGGGGTTCTCCAGCCGCCGCAGCAGCAGGTTCAGCGCTGCTTCGCCGACCGCGCCCTTGACGGGTCCGACCGAGGTCAGGGGCACGTCCGCCAGCGTTGCCAACTCGTCGTCGTAGCAGACGATCGAGAAGTCCTCCGGCACGCGCAGGCCCCGCGCGGTCAGCCGCTGGAGCAGGTCGATCGCGGCGGAGTCGGGGTGTACGAGTGCGGCGCGCACCTCGCCCGCGGAGGCGAGTCCGAGCAGCCGGTCGAGGCGCCGCTCGAAGTGATCGGCCCCGCCGGGCTCCAGCCCTCCGGCCGGGGAGAGGTCGTCCTCGGGCAGGCCGAGGGAACCGGCCGCGGCGCGGTACCCCTGCCGCAGGGCGGGCGAGGTGTGCGTGGCGCGGGACAGCAGGGCCACGCGGCGATGGCCGAGGGCCGCCAGATGGCGTACGCCGGCGGCGGCGCCGTCCGCATGGGCCGAGCTGACCCGGTCGATCTCCGCTCCGGGCGAGCCCGCCGGTACGTGCCGCTCCACCAGCACGGCGGGGACCGGCAGGTCCGCGAGCTCCTGGAGGTCGCCGGGGCCCGGGCCGTCCATGCCCCAACTGGGGGTGAGCAGCAGTCCGGTGGCGCCCGCCTCGATGAGGGTGTCGATGCGCGTCTTGTCCCGGTCCCTGTCGTACTCGGTGGTCGCGACGAGCAGCCGGGCGCCGACATCGGCAGCCGCGTCCCGGGCACCGCGAATGACCGACGGGTAGAAGTAGCCGGCCGCCGGGACCACCATCCCGAGCACGAGCCCGCGGGGTGCGACCGGGGGCGCCTCGCGCGCAAGGCGTGCCTCACGGGGGCTCAGGCGCGCGGTCGGCCACAGCGCCGACCCGTGCAGTCTCCGTACGAGCCCCGCGTCGGAGAGCGCCGCGACGTCGCGGCGAGCGGTTTCCACGGAGATTCCGAGCTCGGTGGCGAGGTCGGACACCCGCACGCTCCCGTGCTCCCGCACCAGCCGCAGCGCCCTCTTGTGCCGCTCGTCCACCCTCTCCCGCATGCGATCTCCCTTGACCCCTCGGGCTGCTTCAGCCTAGCGTGATCAGAGGCCCGTAGAAAGCGCTTTCTATGGGGGGCTTTCCTTCTGCCGGGCCCTGTCGGCCGACGAGTCGAGCACCACCGGAAGTCACCGAAAGAGAGCGCACACGTGAAGCCACCCCACCCGCCGACCGCGACGGCGACCGAGACGCCGACCGAGACGCCGACCGCGACGCCGACTGAGACGCCGACCGCGACTCCCGTCACGGAGCCGGTCGCGACTCCCGTCACGCCGTCGATCACGACGCTGGCCACGGACGAGACCGGCTTCCTGCGGAACGGCCACCCGCACCGGATCGTCTCCGCGGCCATCCACTACTTCCGGGTGCACCCGGACCTCTGGGCCGACCGCCTGCTGCGCCTGCGCGCGATGGGCGTGAACACCATCGAGACCTATGTGGCCTGGAACGTCCACGAGCCCAGCCCCGGCGCGTTCTCCTTCGACGGACCCAACGACGTGGCGGCCTTCATCCGCACCGCCGGCGACCTGGGCCTCGACGTCATCGTCCGGCCGGGCCCCTACATCTGCGCCGAATGGGACTTCGGCGGACTGCCCGGATGGCTGCTGGCCGACCGCACCATCCGGATCCGCCGCCGCGACCCCGCCTACCTGGCCGCGGTCGACGCGTGGTTCGACACCCTGGCCCCCGTACTGGCCCCCCTCCTCGGCAGCCGGGGCGGGCCGGTGGTGGCGGTGGGCGTCGAGAACGAATACGGCAGCTTCGGCAACGACACCGGCTATCTGGAACACCTCCGCGACGGCTTGGTCCGACGGGGCATCGACTGCCTGCTGTTCACCACCGACGGCGCCGACCACGGGTTCCAGCTCGGCGGGCGCATCCCCGGCGTGCTGACCACCGGGACCTTCGGCTCGCGCCCCGAGAGCTCGCTCGCGACCCTGCGCGCGTACCAGCCGCAGGGGCCGCTGGTCTGCGTGGAGTACTGGCACGGCTGGTTCGACCACTGGGGCGAGCCGCACCACACGCGCGACCCGGAGGATGCCGCCGCCACCCTGGACAGCCTGCTCGCCGCGGGCGCCTCGGTGAACATCTACATGGGCCACGGCGGCACCAACTTCGGCTGGTGGAACGGCGCCAACCACGACGGCACCACCTACCAGCCCGACGTCACCAGCTACGACTACGACGCCCCCGTCGGCGAGGCCGGCGAACTCACCCGGAAGTTCCACCTCTTCCGCGAGGTCATCGCCCGGCACACCGGCCCCGTCACCCATGAACCCCCCGCTCTGCTCCCCCGCGTGGTTCCCCGGCTCCTCTCCGTCGACGGACGCGTCTCGCTGGCCGACTCCCTGGACGCGCTCTCCAAGCCCGTGCACCACGTCGAGCCGCTGACCATGGAGGAGGCCGGCCAGTCCCTGGGCCTGATCCACTACCGGACCCGCCTCCGCGGACCCCTGCCCGAGGCGGCGCTGCGCATCGACGGCCTGGCCGACCGGGCCCAAGTGTTCCTGGACGGACGGGGGATCGGGCTCCTGGAGCGGGACGAACCGCTCGCGGCCCTGCCCGTCTCCGTGCCCGACGGAGGCGCGGAGCTCGACATCCTGGTGGAGAACCAGGGGCGGATCAACTACGGGCCCCTGCTGGCAGATCGCAAGGGCATCCGCGACGGGGTCAGGCTGGACAACCAGTACCAGTTCGGCTGGGAGATCAGGCCGCTTCCCCTCGACGACCTGTCCGGACTCGACTTCGGCCACGGCGCGCTCCCGCAAGGCCCCTCGTTCCACCGGGTCACCGTCGAACTGGACTCCGCAGCGGACGCGTTCATCGCCCTCCCGGGATGGACCAAGGGCGTGGTCTGGCTGAACGGCTTCGCCCTGGGCAGGTTCTGGGAGCGGGGCCCGCAGAAGACGCTGTACGCACCGGGCCCCCTGTGGCGGGCGGGCGAGAACACCCTGGTGATCCTCGAACTCCACCGGTCCGGGACCACCGTCGAACTCCGCGACGCACCGGACCTCGGTACGGAGGCGCCCGCGCCCATTCCCGTCTGGTAGGTCCGCGCCGGGGGAGGGCGGGCCGGGGCCCCGCGGTCACGGCCCGGCGTCGTGGCCGCCGAGGTAGGTGACGGGGCGGCCCCGGGGAGCCGCAGCCCCGGCCCCGCCGCCGCGCCGGACCGCCAGGGCCGGATGGGCCAAGGCCCGCCGGCGTGCGGCCGCGTCGCCGCCGGCGCCGGTGCGGCCCCTGTCATCGTGGGCCACCGCGTCCGTCTTCCCCGGGAGGTACCTCCGTGTCCCGACGCCCGCACGGCCAATCCGGCCGGATCCGTCCGTCGCTGCGCCTGGCCGCCGCCACCGCCGCGTGCGGCGCCCTGCTCGCCGTCTCCGTGCAGCCCGCACAGGCCGGAGCGGACCGCAATCCGCCCGCCGGGTCCGCCCTCCACAAGGAGCTGCGCGAGCTGGTGGAGCGGCCCGACGGTCCCCCCGGGGTCATCGCCGTCCTGCGCGACGGCGACCGTACGGAGGTCTACCGGGCGGGCGTCGGCGACGTGGAGAGCGGCCGGCCGCCGCGGGCCACGGACCACATGCGGATCGCCAGCGTCGCCAAGGCCTTCAGCGGAGCGGTGGCCCTCGGGCTCGTCGACCGCGGCCGGCTGCACCTCGACGACACGATCGGAGAGGTGCTGCCCGGGCAGCCGTCCGCGTGGCACGGAGTGACGCTTCGTCAATTGCTGAACCACACCAGCGGGTTGCCCGACTACTCGGCCTCCCAGGGGTTCTTCGACATCATCTCCCAGGACCCCCGCCACCGCTTCGACTCCCGCCGCCTGCTGGAGTTCGTAGCGGACCAGGACCTCGCCTTCCAGCCGGGCAGTCGCTACGCGTACTCCAACTCCGACAACATCGCCATCGCCCTCATGGCCGAGGCCGCCACCGGACGCCGGTACGAGACGCTGCTGCGCGAGCTCGTCTACGAGCCGCTGGGCATGCGGGCCACGAGCCTGCCCCAGGGGTACCGCTTGCCCGAGCCCTACCTCCACGGCTACCAGATCGACCCGCAGGAGGGGCCCGTCGACGTCAGCGAGGCCGTGGGCGCCTCGGGGGCCTGGGCGTCCGGCGGCATCGTCTCGACGCCGAAGGACCTGACCGCCTTCATCCGGGGCTACGCGGGCGGCGCCCTCGTCTCGGAGCGCACCCGGCGCCAGCAGTTCCGGTTCATCCCCGGCGCCCTGTCCCAGCCCCCCGGCCCCGGCCGCACCGAGGCGGGCCTGGCGATCTTCCGCTACACCACGCGCTGCGGAACGGTGTACGGCCACACCGGCAACACCGCCGGCTACACGCAGTTCGCGGCGGCCTCGGCGGACGGCCGGCGCTCGATCACCTTCTCCATCACCACGCAGACGTCCCTGACCATCAACCCCGACCTGCTGGAACAGGTCAGGGAGGTCCAGGAGGACTTCGTCTGCGCCCTGCTGCGCAAGTGACCCGGCCGCTCGCACCCGCGGTTCCCGCGGGTGCGAGCTTCACCCCCATGGGGGAAGCTGGGAGTACCCCGGTGGTGCCGGCGGCACGCAGAGTGGCGAGGAAGGTCTTCCGTGAACGTTTCCGCAGGTGGCCGCCCCGCAGACGCATCCCGACGCACCGCGTCCCGGCGCAAGGTGCGGACCGCCACCCTGCTGTGCGCGGTGGCGGCGATGACGGCGGCCGTGCTCCCCGCCTCGGCGAACACCGGCGCCGCGGCCCCGGCCCGGACCCCGGTCTCACAGGACCCGGTCGTGGTCGTCGACTGCTTCGAGCAGGCCCAGATGCGCCCCCAGGAGTACCTCCTGGCCTGCGGCGACGGAAACAACCGGCTCGTTCGGCTCCGCTGGGACACCTGGGGGCAGTCCGGCGCCACGGCCACCGGCACCGACATGGTGAACGACTGCCGCCCGTACTGCGCCGCCGGCCGCTTCCACGCCTACCCGGTCAAGGTGACCCTGAGCGATCCGCAGGCCTGGCCCGAGCACCCGGATCTCCGGCGCTTCACCACGATCCGGCTCCTCTACACCGACACCGCACCGGACCCGGTCCCCAAAGACGTGACGTACAAGCTGGTGTACTGACGCGAAGTCGGTGCTCCCGGGTTACGGTCGGCCGCATGGACCTTGATCGACAAGGCTGGAGCCGGTGCCTGCTGAGCGGGGCGGTGTTCGCCGTGTGCATGGCCGGCACCACGCTGCCGACCCCCCTCTACGGGCTCTACCAGGAGAAGTTCGGCTTCTCCGCGCTGATGGTGACCGTGGTGTACGCCGTGTACGCCTTCGGAGTCATCGGCGTACTGCTGCTGGCGGGCAATGCCTCGGACGCCGTGGGCCGCCGGCCGGTCCTGCTGGCGGGTCTGGGGTTCGCCGCGCTGAGCGCCGTCTGCTTCCTGTGCGCCGACGGGATGCCCTGGCTGTACGCGGGCCGGCTGCTGTCGGGCCTGTCCGCCGGCCTGTTCACCGGGGCCGCCACGGCCTACGTGATGGAGCTGGCACCGCCCGGCGGCGCCGCGCGGGCCACGTTCGTGGCGACGGCCGCCAACATGGGCGGACTGGGCTGCGGTCCGCTGCTCGCCGGAGTCCTCTCGCAGTACGCCTCCTGGCCGCTGTACCTGCCGTTCGTGGTGCACCTCGCGCTCGTGGCGGTCGCGGCCGTGGTCCTGCTGCGGCTTCCCGAGACGGTCCGTGAGCGGCGGCCGCTGAGCACCGTACGACCGCAGCGGCCCGCGCTGCCCCCGCAGGTGCGAGCGGTGTTCGGGCCGGCCGCGATCGCCGCGTTCGTGGGTTTCGCCCTGTTCGGCGTGTTCACCTCCGTCAGCCCGGCGTTCCTCGCGCAGTCCCTGGACGTGCACAACCGCGCCCTGAGCGGACTGGTCGTCGCACTGGCCTTCTTCGCCTCGACCGCCGGCCAGCTGGCGGTCGGCCGTGTCGGCCTGGAGCGCTCGCTGCCGCTCGGGTGCGCCGCGCTCCTCGCCGGACTGGCGCTGCTCGCGGGCGCGCTGTGGTGGGACCTGCTGGCGCTGGTGGTGCTGAGCGCCCTCGTCGGCGGACTGGGGCAGGGGCTGGCCTTCCGCGGGGCACTGTCCGCGGTGGCCGGGGCGTCTCCCGCGGACCAGCGGGCAGCGGTGATCTCCACCCTGTTCCTGGTCGCGTACACCGGCATCTCGCTGCCCGTGATCGGGGTGGGCGTACTGGAAGGCCCCCTCGGGCTGGAGGGTGCGGGACTGGTGTTCATCGGCTGCATGGCGGTGCTCGTCCTGACCGCGGCCGGCTACCTGCTCAGGCGCCCGGCGCGGGCCGCCGCGAACTGAGCGCGCGAGACCGCCCGGCCCGGCGGCCGGCGGCGCGTGGGCCGGGGGGCTCATGCGCCGCCCGCCGCCGTCGGGTACGCCACCTCGGCCATCGTGTCCGGGACCGGGGCCGGGGCCGGGCCAGGGACCGGGCCGGGGACCGGGCCCGCCCAATGACGGTCCCGCTCGAAGGTGCGGAGCAGGTCCGCCGCGACGCTCACCGCGATCGTGGCGGGCTCCTTGCCCGTGATCTCGGTCAGCCCGATCGGCGTCGTGATCCGGTCGATGGTGCCGGCGTCGTGACCGCCCTCGGTGGCCAGGCGCTGCCGGAACCGCGCCCACTTCGCGGACGAGCCGATCAGACCGATCGAGCCGAGACCGTCGGTGCGCAGGGCGGCGTCGCACAGCGCGGCGTCCTCGGCGTGATCGTGCGTCATGATCAGGACGTGGGTGCCGGGCGGCAGCTCCCCGAGCACCGTCTCCGGAAGCAGCGGGGTGTGGTGCACGTGCACCTGCGCCACCGCGTCGGCGAGCACACTGAGCCGTTCCTCGGTGAGCATGTCGGGGCGGCTGTCGACGAGGTGCAGGTCGAGGTCCTGGCGGGCCAGGATCCGCGCCAGTTCCAGTCCGACGTGCCCGACGCCGAAGACGGCCACGGCCTGGACCACCGGCAGCGGTTCGAGCAGCACGGTGACGGCTCCGCCGCAGCACTGCACACCGTGCCGGCTGGTGACCTTGTCGTTGAGGGCGAACTCCATCAGCTCCGGCTCCGGATCGGCCGCGCCGCTCAGTTCGCGCGCCCGGTCGATGGCGACGGCCTCGATGTTGCCGCCGCCGATCGAACCCCAGGTCCCGGTCCGTCCCACCACGAGCTTGGCACCGGCCCGCCGGGGCGCGTGGCCGCGCACGGCCGCGACGGTCACGAGCACCCCGGCTTCCCGGCGTGCCCGCAACCGCGCGACCGCGGCGACCCAGCTCATGTCAGACATTGCTCGAAGCGCTTGCGTCGGCGAGGACCCCGCTGCGCTCGGGCGCCGGCCCGTCGCCGAGCGGCGCACCGCCCCGGCGGGCCCCTTCGATCGCCCAGTACACCGCCTCGGGCGTGGCCGGCGAGGCCAGCTCCACGCTGATCCCGGCGGGCCCGAACTCCGCGGCCGCCTGCCGCAGGGCCTCCCGTACGGAGAAGGCCAGCATCAGCGGGGGCTCACCGACCGCTTTGGACCCGTAGACCGCGCCCTCCTCGGTGGCGTTCTCCAGCAGCCTGACGTGGAACTCCTCGGGCATCTCCGAGAAGCTCGGCAGCTTGTACGTGCTCGCCGCCTGGGTGAGCAGGCGGCCGCGGTTCGGTCCGTCGCCGGAGTCCCAGCGCATGTCCTCCAGCGTCAGCCAGCCCGCGCCCTGGACGAAACCGCCCTCGACCTGACCGATGTCGATCATCGGGGAGAGGCTGTCGCCGACATCGTGGACGATGTCCACGCGCCGGATCCGGTACGCGCCCGTGAAACCGTCCACTTCCACCTCGGTCGCGGCCGCACCGTAGGAGAAGTACTTGAACGGCGAGCCGTGGAACGCCTTGGCGTCCCAGTGCAGGCCCTCGGTCCGGTAGAAGCCGGCCGCCGAGAGCTGGACCCGCTGGAAGTACGCGGTGCGCACCAGGTCGTCCCAGGCCAGCTCCTTGTCGCTGCCGAGGGCGCGCGCGACGCCCTCGACGATGCGCACGTCCGAGGCGTTCGTACCCAGCTGCGTGCCGGCCACCTGCAGCAGCCGCTCGCGGATCTGCTCGCAGGCGTTCTTCACCGCCGCGCCGTTGAGGTCCGCACCCGCACTGGCGGCGGTCGCCGAGGTGTTGGGCACCTTGTCGGTGCGCGTCGGGGCCAGCCGCACCTTGTGCAGCGGGATGCCCAGCGTGGTCGCGGCCACCTGCAGCATCTTGGTGTGCAGGCCCTGCCCCATCTCGGTGCCGCCGTGGTTGATCAGGACGGAGCCGTCCTTGTAGACCAGCACCAGGGCGCCGGCCTGGTTGAAGGCGGTGAGGTTGAAGGAGATGCCGAACTTGATCCCGGTCATCGCGAGCGCCCGCTTGGTGTGGGGGTGCGCGGCGTTGAAGGCCGCGATCTCGCGCCCCCGCTCGGCCAGCGCGGCGTCCTCCTTGACCTGCTGCCAGATGACGGAGATCCGCTCGGGGTAGGGGACGGGCTGCCCGTACGGCGTCGACTGGCCCTGCCGGTAGAAGTTGCGCTCGCGCAGCTCCATCGGATCCAGGCCGAGCTGCGGCGCGCACCGGCCCATGATGTCCTCGATCACCAGCATGCCCTGGGGTCCGCCGAAACCGCGGAAGGCGGTGTTGGAGACCTTGTTGGTCTTGGCGATGCGGCCGGCGACGCGCGCGTTGGGGATCCAGTAGGTGTTGTCGATGTGGCACAGCGCGCGGGCCACCACGGGCTCGGACAGGTCCAGGCTCCAGCCGCCGTCGGCGGTCAGCGTGGCGTCCAGGGCCTGGATGCGGCCCTCGGCGTCGAAGCCGATCTTCCACGTGGCGTGGAACCCGTGGCGCTTGCCGGACATGGTCAGGTCCTGGGTCCGGTTGAGCCGTACGCGGACCGGCCGGCCGGTGAGCTTGGCGCCGAGCGCGGCGACGGCCGCGAACCCGTGCGGCTGCATCTCCTTGCCGCCGAAGCCGCCGCCCATCCGCAGGCACTGCACCGTCACCTCGTGGCTGTGCAGGCCGAGTACGTGGGCGACGATCTCCTGGGTCTCCGAGGGGTGCTGGGTGCTGCTCTGGACGAACATCTGCCCGTTCTCGTCGAGGAGAGCGAGCGCCGCGTGCGTTTCGAGGTAGAAGTGTTCCTGGTCGGAGAACTGGAACTCGCCGGTGAACACGTGCGCGGAGTCCTCGAAGCCGGCGTCCACGTCACCGGTCACCATCAGGGGCCGGGCGCCGTGGAAGCTCCCGGTTTCGATCGCCTCCCGCAAGGTGATCACGGAGGGCTGTTCGTCGAGTTCCACCTCGACGGCCGCCGCACCGAGCCGGGCCGCCTCCACGCTCTCGCCCAGGACCCAGGCGACCGCGTGGCCGTGGAACATGACCGTGTCGGGGAAGAGGGGTTCGTCGTGCTTCATTCCGGCGTCGTTGACGCCGGGCACATCGGCCCCGGTCAGTACGCGGACCACACCGGGCACGGCGAGCGCCGGTTCGGTGCGCAGCGCCGTGATCCTGCCGTGGGCCTTCATGACCTGGACCGGGTAGGCGTGCAGGACGTCCTTGGTGCGGTGGACCAGGTCGTCGGTGTAGAGCGCAGCACCGGTGACGTGCAGGTTCGCGCTCTCGTGCGGCATCGAAACCCCGACGACGGGCTTCTCGGGACGCTGGGACAACTGGCTCATGACTTCGCCGCCTCGGTGGTTCGCGCGTACAGCTTGTGCAGGCTCTGGCCGAGCATCGCGGAGCGGTAGAGGGCGCTGGCGCGGTGGTCGTCCATCGGGGTGCCCTCGGCCCGCAGGATCCGGGCCGCGGCCTCGACGGTCTGCGCCGTCCAGGCGTTGCCCTCCAGGGCCGCCTCGGTGGAGAGGGCGCGGATCGGGGTGGCGGCCACGCCGCCCAGGCCGATGCGCGCCTTGCGGACGATCCCGTCCTCGATGTCGAGGGCGAAGGCGACCGCGACGCTGGAGATGTCGTCGAAGCGCCGCTTGGCGATCTTGTGGAAGGCCGTGACGGGCGACAGCGGGAGCGGGATGCGCACCGCGCGGATCAGCTCGCCGGGACGGCGCACGCTCTGCCGGTAGCCGGTGAAGTACTCGGCCAGGGGGACCTCGCGCTCACCGTCCGCGCCGGCCAGCAGCAGCGAGGCCTCCAGCGCGAGCAGCACGGGCGGGCTGTCACCGATGGGGGAGCCGGTCCCCAGGTTGCCGCCGAGGGTGGCGCTGTTGCGGATCAGCCGGGACGCGAACTGCGGGAACAGCTCCGCCAGGAGCGAGACGCTGCCGTCGAGCCGGCGTTCGATCTCGGTGAGCGTCTGCGCCGCCCCGATCTCGATGTGCCCGGACTCGACCCGCAGCTCCCGCAGTTCGGGGAGCCGGTCGACCGCGACCACGCAATCGGCCCGGCGGGAACGGATGTTCACCTCCACGCCCCAGTCGGTACTGCCCGCGACCACGACCGCCCCGGGCCGCTCGCGCAGCAGTCGTACCGTCTCCGCGAGAGTGCCGGGACGCAGGAACTCGCTCCCGTCCTGGGCGTATTCGGTGGCGGCCGCCTCGGGCGGCGACTGCTCGCGGCGCTGTGCCAGGACGTCGTCCTCGGTGGGCGAGCCCACGGCGAAGGCGGCATCGCGGATCGGACGGTAGCCGGTGCAGCGGCACAGGTTTCCGCTCAGCGCGTGCAGGTCGAAGCCGTTCGGGCCGTGCTCCGGGTCGGTGCCCTCGGCCGGGTCCGCGGTCTCCCCGGCAGCCGGGGACGCGTGTGCGCAGCGGTCGGGCCGGTAGTACTCGGAGGCCATGCTGCAGATGAACCCCGGTGTGCAGTAACCGCATTGGGAGCCGCCGCGGACGGCCATCTCCTCCTGTACGGGGTGCAGCGCCGTGGGTGCGCCGGACGCGTCGACGGTGGCGAGGCCTTCGGAGGTGACGACCTCCTGCCCGTCGAGTGCCAGGGCCGGCACCAGACAGGCGTTGACCGCCACCCAGTCGGTGGGCTTGTTCACCCCCGGCCGGGCGACGAGCACCGAACAGGCGCCGCATTCGCCTTCGGCGCAGCCCTCTTTGGTGCCGGTGAGGCCGCGGTCGCGCAGGAAGTCCAGCACCGTGGTGTGGGCTGCGGCCGGAGCGATCGGTGTTTCTTTCCCGTTGACCGTGATCCGCGCGGCTACCACGGCACGTCCCCGTTCCGGGGCGCGGTCGATCGGACTGTCCAAGTTGCCATGGCAGGAGCTTTCTCGTTCAGTGGCCGCGGCTCTACGACCCGGAGCGCGGCGAACCGGCACGCAAGGAGGCGCCGTAAGTGGTGACAGGGTGAGGGAAAATCTCCGGGGCCGCGATCGGGCACGCCGGGAAAGGGGCTCGTTCAGCAGCCGTGTGCTACCCGACCCGGAGCCCAGGCGGTCTGGTGTGCGAGGCGAAGCAGTGCGGAGATGGTCGACATCCGGCTTCGCCTCCTTCCAGTGGCTCTCGAGTTGGTGCGGTCGAAGTTACGTGCCGAAGATTGATCGGTCAAGCACGTCTTGGTCGATTCCACGAAGGCCGGCGACGGTGCGGGGCGCGGATTCGTACGCGAAACCAGGCGCCGACCCGCAGGTTCCCCGACCGGGCCGTCACCGGGGGCCGGAGGTGCGGGGGCGGTCGGCGACGTCGAGGGCGAGGCCCTGCGGCTGGAGGATGGTGCGGGTGTCGAAGGTCGTCGTGGTGCCGGGGGACTGGCTGATCCGGTAGTCGCGGGTGAGGGTCGCTGCGGCGATGGTCATGACCGTGGTGGCGAAGTGGGTGCCGAGGCAGTTGCGCGGTCCGCCGCCGAAGGGCATGAACGCGTACTTGGGCAGGGGGGTGTCGGGGCGCTCGATCCAGCGGTCCGGGTCGAAGGCGTCGGGCCGGTCGTAGTGGTGCGGGTCGCGGTGGAGGACGAAGGGGCTGACACCGACCCGCTGGCCGGGGCGGAGCGGGTAGCCGGCGAGCTCGGTGGGCTCCTCCACGGTCCGCTGGACGAGCCAGAGCGGGGGATAGAGCCGCAGGGTCTCCTTCACGACGGCGCCGGCGACGGCCAGGCCGGGCACATCGGCCGCGGTGGGGGGCCGCCCGGCGAGTTCCCGGTCGGCCTCGTCCCGTACCCGGCGGCGCAGGTGCGGCTGCCGGTCGAGGAGGAGGAGCAGCCAGGAGAGCGCGGCGGCCGTGGTCTCGTGGGCGGCGAACAGGTTGGCGACGATCACGCTGGTCGCGCCCTCGCGGGTGAGGGCGCCTTCCTCGCAGGCGGTGTCGAGCAGGTCCGCGACCGCGGGCGGGGAGTCCTCCCGCCGTGTGGTGCGGCGCCGGAGCATCAGCGCGGAGACCTCTTCGGCGAGGTCGCGGGAGGCGCGGCTCAGGCGGCGCCGGCGCGGCGCGTGCCAGCGCGCGGGCAGGGGCAGGGCGGGAGGCAGCAGCGCGTCCTGCAGACGGGCCAGGAGGTCGGGGACCGCGCCCGTCTCGGGCCCGAGGCAGAATTCCGCGATGAGGTGGGCGGTGAGGTCCTCCAGTGCGGGGATCGCCTCGATCCTGCCGCGTGCGCGCCAGGTGTCCGCGTGCCGGGTGACGGTGGCCGCGAGGCGGTCGCCGGCGGCCCGCGTACCGGTCCGGTTCAGGCCGCGTCCGGCGAGGGCGCGGGCCCGCATCCACCGGGCCAGGTCTTCCGAGGCGCGGCTTCCGTCGGTCGCTTCGCCCAGCAGGTCGCGGGCGATGGTGTAGGTGGTGTTGGTGTGCTTGAGCACCTGCTCCGCGAGGACGGGCGAGTTCACGAGGTACAGGTCGTCGTCGAAGCGGACCAGGTCGCCGTACTGCTGCTGGTCGAGCAGGAAGCCGAGGCGGTCCCGCTCGAACGCACGCCTGTTGCCGTGCCGCCCGGCCCCGGAAGGGCCGGGCGGCACGCGGGCCGACAGCACGGGCTAGCGTCCCTGTACGTAGTAGTAGCCGTACGCGGTGGAAGTGTCCTGGCCACCGAGTGTGCTCTTCACCGGACTGCTGCGTTGCACCTTCGCTCCGGAGGGGTCGTTCGCCAGGTGGGCGGAGCCCGATGCGGCGTGGGCCGATCCGGCGCCGAGGAGCGCGGCGACGGCGGAGACGGCGATGAGGAGCGACTTGCGCAGGGGGATCAGGGCAGCCATGGCTGTCCTCCTTGTTCGGGGTGCCGGGCGGCGGGTCCGCCCTTTTCCGTTGACCTCATTGCGCCATTCCGCGGACCCCGGGGGCACGCCCCGGGATCACGTGACGTGACCGCCCGGCCCTTTTGTGGCACACTGCCCGGCTTTCCGGCCGCGGCGGGCCGTCCGGAGGCTGCGCGGACCCGGCTGAATACCGCCGATCCGCCGAACAAACCCCGGGCGGGACAGGATCACCAGAACGAAGCAACGGCAACGTTTTTTCGCGGTGGGGCGGGGATCTGCGCCGTTACGGTTCCCCGGGATCCGGACGGACGCCCAGACGTTCGCCTTCCCTTCCCCGCCGATGAAGGAGAGCTCGACCGATGACCGTTGACACCAGCCCGGAAGCACAGCTGGATCCGCCCAAGCAGTCCAGCCTGGGCACGTCGGCCGCCCGCAACCTTGCCACCACGACCAAGTCCGCCCCGCAGATGCAGGAGATCACCTCCCGCTGGCTGCTGCGGATGCTCCCCTGGGTGGAGACCAAGGGCGGCGCCTACCGGGTGAACCGCCGGCTGAGCTACACCGTCGGCGACGGGAGCATCGAGTTCGTCCAGGACGGTGCCCGCGTCCAGGTGATCCCGCGCGAACTCGGCGAGCTGGCCCTGCTGCGCGGCTTCGACGACGAGGAAGTGCTGGCGGCGATCGCGGGCCGCTGCGTCCAGCGCGATTTCCGCGCCGGTGAGGTGCTGGTCGAGCGGGGGGCTCCCGCCGAGCAGATCCACTTGATCGCCCACGGCCGGATCAGCCAGACCTCCGCGGGCAAGTACGGCGACGAGATCTCCGTCGCGGTACTCGCCGACGGCGACCGCTTCGGCGAGAACGCCCTGCTGGACTCCGACGCCCGGTGGGACTACACCGCCACCGCCGAGACCCCCGGCACCCTGCTCACGCTCTCCCGCGCCGACTTCGCAGGCATCGTGTCCGGGGCGCCGCACCTCCAGGAGCACATCCAGCGCTTCAGCTCGCTGCCCCTGCAGCGGCAGAACAAGCACGGCGAGGCCGAGATCGCGATGTCGGCCGGCCACACCGGCGAGGCCGAACTGCCCGGCACCTTCGTCGACTACGAATCCAAGCCGCGCGAGTACGAACTCTCCATCGCCCAGACCGTCCTGCGGGTCCACACGAGGGTCGCCGACCTCTACAACGGGCCGATGAACCAGACCGAAGAGCAACTCCGTCTCACCATCGAGGCGTTGCGCGAGCGCCAGGAACACGAGCTGGTGAACAACCGGGAGTTCGGCCTGCTCCACAACGCCGCCTTCAAGCAGCGGATCCAGACCCACTCCGGCCCGCCCACCCCGGACGACATGGACGAGCTGCTCTGCCGCCGCCGCGGCACCAAGCTCTTCCTCGCCCACCCCCGCACGATCGCGGCGATCGGCCGCGAGATGAACGCCCGCGGGCTCTACCCGGACCACGTGGACGTGGGCGGACAGCAGGTGCCGGCCTGGCGCGGGGTCCCGATCCTGCCCTGCAACAAGATCCCCATCAGCAAGGAGAACACCAGCTCGATCCTCGCCATGCGCACCGGCGAGGACAACCAGGGCGTCATCGGGCTGCGCCAGACAGGTCTGCCGGAGGAGTACGAGCCGGGCCTGTCGGTCCGCTTCATGGGCATCGACGAGAAGTCGATCATCTCCTACCTGGTCACCACCTACTACTCCGCCGCGATCCTGGTGCCCGACGCCCTCGGCGTCCTGGAGAACGTCCAGATCGCCCGCCGGAGCGACTGACCGGCCGCAAGTCCCGTACGACGACGGCCCGGACCCTCTAAGGGGCTGAGCGCGCCCGGGATCCGGGACGGACCACCCACCTCACCAAGGAGTCACGGATGCCCGAGCCCGGGCCTTCCCCTCTGCAGTCGAGCCTGCCCGGCGCCGCGGCCCAAGTCGGGGCCCACGTCCTCGGCAGCGCCCAGGCCCACGCGTCCGGCGGCCTGCCGGGTCCGCCCGTACTGCCGGGCCTGCCGGCAGGGCCCGGCCTGTCCTTCCCGTCGCCATCGGCGGCCCCGCCGGCCACATCCGCCCCGCCCGCTCCGCCCGCCCCGAGCCCCGCCCTGCGACGGCTCCTGGGCGGACCCAGTGGCCTGGGTACGACGGGCCTGCACCCGGCCCGCCGGGAGCAGCCGACCGTATCCGCGGCGGCTCCGGAGTCCGGGGCGCCGGCGGCCGGAAACCCGATCCCGGGCCTCTACCACCACCCCGTGCCGGAGCCGGACCCGGTGCGCGTGGAGGAGGTCAGCCGCCGCATCAAGGCCTGGGCGGTGGACGAGGTCGACCTGTTCCCCGAGGACTGGGAGAAGCAGTTCGACGGCTTCCAGGTCGGGCGCTACATGGTGGCCTGCCATCCGGACGCCCCCACCATCGAGCACCTGATGGTCGCCACCCGGCTGATGGTCGCCGAGAACGCGGTCGACGACGTCTACTGCGAGGACCACGGCGGCTCGCCCATCGGCCTCGGCGGCCGCCTCCTGCTGGCACACACCGCCATCGACCCGCTCCACACCACGAAGGAGTACGAGCCCGCGTGGGCGGCGTCGCTCCGTTCGGACGCGCCCCGGCGCGCCTACAGCTCCGCCATGGAGTACTTCCTCGCGCAGGCCAGCCCCTCGCAGGCGGACCGCTACCGGCACGACATGGCCCGGCTGCACCTGGGATACCTCGCCGAAGCGGCCTGGAGCCAGACGGAGTACGTCCCGGAGGTGTGGGAGTACCTGGCCATGCGGCAGTTCAACAACTTCCGCCCCTGCCCCACCATCACCGACACCATCGGCGGATACGAGCTCCCGGCCGATCTGCACGCCCAGGCGCCCATGCAGCGGGTCATCGCCCTTGCGGGGAACGCCACCACCATCGTCAACGACCTGTACTCGTACACCAAGGAACTCGCCGCCCCCGGGCGGCACATGAACCTTCCCGTGGTGATCGCCGACCGGGAGGGCACCTCCGACCAGGAGGGCTATCTGAAGGCGGTCGAGGTCCACAACGACCTCATGCACGCCTTCGAAGCGGAGGCCGCCGCCTTGGCCGCGGCCTGCCCCGTGCCGAGCGTGCTGCGCTTCCTGCGGGGGGTCGCCGTCTGGCTCGACGGCAACCACTACTGGCACCAGACCAACACCTATCGCTACAGCCTGCCCGACTTCTGGTAAGGACGGACCTATTCGTGACCAGCATTGATCTGACCACCGGCTCCAACGGCACGACCCCCGCCTCCGTGATCATTCCCGGCCCGGCCACCCCCTACCAGGGGGACATCGCCCGCTACTGGAACAACGAGGCCAGGCCCGTGAACCTGCGCCTCGGCGACGTGGACGGCCTCTACCACCACCACTACGGCATCGGCGACGTCGACCACTCCGCCCTCGGCGACACCGACGACAGCGCGTACGAGAAGAAGCTGGTCGCCGAGCTCCACCGGCTGGAGTCGGCGCAGGCCGAACTGCTCCTGGACCACCTCGGCCCCATCGGCCGCGAGGACACCCTCGTGGACGCCGGCTGCGGCCGCGGCGGCTCGATGGTCATGGCCCACCAGCGCTTCGGCTGCACGGTGGAGGGCGTCACCCTCTCCGCCAAGCAGGCCGACTTCGCCAACCAGCGCGCCCGCGAGCTCGGCATCGACGACCACGTCCGGGCCCGCGTCTGCAACATGCTCGGCACGCCCTTCGAGACCGGGCAGGCCGCGGCGTCCTGGAACAACGAGTCGAGCATGTACGTCGACCTGGACGACCTCTTCGCCGAGCACTCCCGCGTCCTGAAGGTCGGCGGCCGGTACGTGACCATCACCGGCTGCTGGAACCCGCGCTACGGCCAGCCCTCGAAGTGGGTCTCCCAGATCAACGCGCACTTCGAGTGCAACATCCACTCCCGCCGGGAGTACCTGCGGTCCATGGCCGACAACCGCCTCGTGCCGCAGGCCGTCATCGACCTGACCCCCGCGACCCTGCCCTACTGGGAGCTGCGGGCCACGTCCTCGCTGGTCACCGGCATCGAGGAGGCGTTCATCGAGTCCTACAAGGACGGCTCCTTCCAGTACGTGCTGATCGCGGCCGACCGCGTCTGACGGCCGGCTCCGGTGCCGGGCCCGCCATCAGGCGGTCCCGGCACCACCGGTCGGGCCTCAGGGCAGCAACCGTGCGGCGTGCGCGAGGAGTTCCTCGTACACCTCCGGGCGGTCCCGGTCGATCACCGGGAACCCCTGCCCGAAGTGGCCGTTGACCCCGTGCGCCTCGATGCCGGGGTTGGCCAGGTCGGTGCCGTCGTGGAGGAACACGTACGGGCTGCAGTTGACCCGCCCCTCGCGCGCCGACTCGTACTGGGCCGTCACGGCGGCCCGCGCCGAGCCCGAGAAGGCGCGGCGCAGCACGCGGTCGAGCCGCTCACCGGCCTCCAGGGACTGGGACTTGGCCGCATGCACCGCTTCGAGCGCGGGCAGGGTGGTGACCTTGCTGTCCTAGGTCATCGTCCGTTCCTCCTGCTCGTGTGTGGACGCGGATCCGCTCAGACGCCGGACTCGATCGGGAGGCCGCCCCCGACCCAGTCCTCCTTGCCGTCCTTGTACGTGAAGACCTTCGAGTAGCCGAGCTCCGCGAGCCGCTTGGCCGCGATCCCCGAGTTGGAGCAGGTCGTACCGGTGCAGTAGACGATGACCTCGGCGTCCTTGTCGGGCAGCAGGCCCGGAGCCAGCTCGTCGACGTCGTCGACGGGCAGCAGCAGCGCTCCCGGCAGGTGCGCCTCCTTGTAGTACTGCTCCGGCAGGGCCTCGACGACCGCGGCCTTGCCACTGTCGAGCTTCTGCTTGACCTCGTCGCGGGAGAGGTTCTGAACCGCCATGTAGCCAGCCTCCGAAAATCAAGGATCAATAAGTGCGTACGCACGCACCTTAACAAGTATGTGCGGGCGCACGCAATGGGGCTAGGATCGCGGTGTGAACGGACAGGACGATCGACTTGAGGCGTGGCGGGCGATGCTCCTCGCGCACAACACCGCGGTGCGCGCCATCGAGAGCGACGTGCAGCGCGACGGCCGGATCCCCTTGACGTGGTACGACGTGCTGCTCGAACTCAAGGCGGCCGGAGAGCACGGGCTACGGATGCAGGAAGTGGCCAACCGGGTGGTCCTCAGCCGTACCCGGGTCAGCCGCCTGATCGACGAGATGGTGCGCGCCGGGCTCGTGTCCAAGCTGCCCGACCCGCACGACAAACGCGCCTCGTGGGCCGTCATCACCCCGGAGGGCGCCGAGGCCCATCGGGCCACGGCCCCGGTCTACATGCGCAGCATCCAGAAGCACTTCTCCGCGCACCTCAGCGACGCGGACGCCGCGGTGATCGCCCGGGCGCTGTTCAAGGTGGCCCAGCCCGACACCGACGTCCGGCGGGGCTGACGTCCGGCGGGGCTGACGTCCGGCGGGGCCGACGTCCACTTCACGCACCGTGCGCGGACATCCGTACGGGCGCTTCGGGCCGGGCCCGCCGCTCCGTGCGGCGGGCCCGGCCCCTCTCATGCGCAGGAGGAGCAGAGCCCCCGGTAGGTGACCTCGACCCCGGACACCGTGAAGCCGAACCGCTGCTCGGCCGAGAGGCCGGCCAGCGGGTCGCCGGTGGGGTGGACGTCGCGGATCAGGCCGCAGCCGGAACACACCAGGTGCTGGTGCGGGTGGTGCGCGTTGGGGTCGTACCGTTTGGCCCGGCCGTCGGTGGTGACCTCCAGGACCTCGCCCAGCGAGACCAGCTCGCCCAGGGCGTTGTAGACGGTGGCGCGGGAGATCTCCGGCAACCGCGCCACCGCGCGGGCGTGCACCTCGTCGGCCGTGAGGTGCACGTGGTCACCGTCGAGCACCTCCGCGACCACGCGCCGCTGGGAGGTCATCCGCCAACCGCGCTCGCGCAGCCGCTCCAACAGGTCACTCATATCGGCTCACCACTTTCAGATTCGCAGGGGCGGTCCGGCGGGGTACCCGGGAATCTACCCGCGGACGTCCGGGATCCGACAGGATGTGGGCTTGGTGTCGTTCTTGACTTGGATTGCGTCCATCGTAGGATCGGTTGTGTTGATAGCCAAGGGACAGGAACGGTCCGGAGCAGCGCGAGGCTGGACTTGAGACCGTCCGCGAGGTGAGCGCCCCGGCGTCAGGACGACCGTGAAACCGAGGCCCGCTGCCGGGTCCCGTGCCCCAAAAAATGTTCCATTGCATGCAGTTCCTGATCACCGTGGCCGCCTGGTCCGGTCCGGAAGGATTCCCATGTCTGAGAACCACGATGCAATTGTCACGGACGCGAAGGCCGAGGGCGGCGGTGGCTGCCCCGTCGCGCACGACCGTGCCCCCCACCCGACCCAAGGCGGCGGAAACCGCCAGTGGTGGCCGGACCGCCTGAACCTGAAGATCCTCGCCAAGAACCCCGCCGTGGCCAACCCCCTCGGCGAGGAGTTCGACTACGCCGCGGCCTTCAAGACGCTCGACCTCCCGGCGGTGAAGCGGGACATCGCCGAGGTGCTGACCACCTCGCAGGACTGGTGGCCCGCCGACTTCGGCCACTACGGCCCGTTCATGATCCGCATGGCCTGGCACAGCGCCGGCACCTACCGCATCAGCGACGGCCGCGGCGGCGCCGGAGCGGGCCAGCAGCGCTTCGCCCCCCTCAACAGCTGGCCGGACAACGGCAACCTCGACAAGGCCCGCCGTCTGCTGTGGCCGGTCAAGAAGAAGTACGGCCAGAGCCTCTCCTGGGCCGACCTCATGATCCTGACGGGCAATGTCGCCCTGGAGTCGATGGGCTTCGAGACCTTCGGCTTCGCCGGCGGCCGCGCCGACGTCTGGGAGCCGGACGAGGACGTGTACTGGGGTCCCGAGACCACCTGGCTCGACGACGAGCGCTACACCGGCGACCGTGAGCTGGAGAACCCGCTCGGCGCCGTGCAGATGGGCCTCATCTACGTCAACCCGGAGGGCCCCAACGGCACCCCCGACCCGCTCGCCGCGGCGCGCGACATCCGCGAGACGTTCCGCCGGATGGCGATGAACGACGAGGAGACCGTCGCCCTGATCGCGGGCGGCCACACCTTCGGCAAGACCCACGGCGCGGGCCCCGCGGAGAGCGTGGGCGACGACCCCGAGGCCGCCCCGATCGAGGCGCAGGGCCTGGGCTGGGCCAACTCCTTCGGTACCGGCAAGGGCGGCGACGCCATCACCAGCGGGCTGGAGGGGATCTGGACGAACACCCCGATCGCCTGGGACAACACCTTCTTCGACATCCTCTTCGGCTACGAGTGGGAGCTCTTCAAGAGCCCCGCCGGCGCCCACCAGTGGCGGCCGAAGGCCGGCGCCGGAGCGGGCACCGTACCCGACGCGCACGACCCGTCGAAGACCCACGCCCCGACGATGCTCACGACCGACCTCTCGCTGCGCATCGACCCGGCCTACGAGCAGATCTCGCGGCGCTTCCACGAGAACCCGGCCGAGTTCGCGGACGCCTTCGCGCGCGCCTGGTACAAGCTGACCCACCGCGACATGGGCCCGATCGTCCGCTACCTCGGACCCGAGGTCCCCTCCGAGGTCCTGCTGTGGCAGGACCCGCTCCCCGCGGTGACCCACTCCCTCGTCGACGACGCGGACGTCGCCGCCCTCAAGGCCAAGGTCCTCGCCTCGGACCTGACGGTGTCCCAGCTCGTCTCCACCGCCTGGGCCGCGGCCTCCTCCTTCCGCGGCAGCGACAAGCGCGGCGGCGCCAACGGCGCGCGCATCCGCCTCCAGCCGCAGAGCGGGTGGGAGGTGAACAACCCCGACGAGCTGGGAGGCGTACTGCGCACCCTGGAGGGGATCCGGGAGTCCTTCAACTCGGCGCAGACCGGGGGCAAGGAGGTCTCGCTGGCCGACCTGATCGTCCTCGCGGGCGGCGCGGGCGTCGAGCAGGCCGCCAAGGACGCCGGTGTCGAGATCCGGGTGCCGTTCGCGCCGGGACGCGTGGACGCCTCGCAGGAGCAGACCGACGTGGAGTCGTTCGCCGCGCTGGAGCCGGTCGCAGACGGGTTCCGCAACTACCTCGGCAAGGGCAACCGCCTGCCGGCCGAGTACCTGCTGCTCGACAAGGCGAACCTGCTGAACCTCAGCGCCCCCGAGACGACCGTCCTCGTGGGCGGCCTGCGGGTGCTCGGGGCGAACCACCAGCAGTCGCCGCTCGGCGTCCTCACCACGACCCCCGGGTCCCTCACCAACGACTTCTTCGTCAACCTGCTCGACCTGGGGACGACCTGGAAGCCGACCTCCGAGGACGCGAACACCTTCGAGGCCCGCGACGACGCCACGGGCAAGGTCAAGTGGACCGGCAGCCGGGTCGACCTGGTCTTCGGGTCGAACTCCGAGCTGCGCGCGCTCGCGGAGGTCTACGCGAGCGACGACGCGAAGGAGAAGTTCGTCAAGGACTTCGTCGCCGCCTGGGACAAGGTGATGAACCTGGACCGGTTCGACCTCGTCTGATCCCGGCGCCCGGGCCGGCCGGCCGTGACCGGCGGCCGGCCCGGACCTGCGGCGGGGCCCGTGGGCTCCGGGCCCCCGGCACGTCGCCGCGGGGCGTCGGGTGCGGGGCCGCGGGGCCACGGGGCCGCGTTCACCCGGACGGCGGAGCAGCGGAAGCCGCCCGCGCCGTGCCGGGGCACTCTGTGCGTAGGACCGCCATCACCGCACAGACGAGGACCGCGCCATGTCCCACAGCAGGCGTATCAGCATCATCGCGGGAACGGCAGCGCTGCTGCTGACGGCCACCGCCTGCTCGGGCCTGGGCCGGAGCACCGTCGGGATGCTCGAATTCCGCGGCCACGACTCGCCGCTCGAGGTGAGCTACATCAACACCTCGGTCAAGGGCTGCCAGAAGATCGGCCTGCCCAAGGGGGCGACCCACGTGGAGAACAACACCCTCGTGGACGTCGTCCTGTACCAGACGGAAGACTGCCGCAAGCTCGACCGCGGCGACGGCACCTATGTGGGCACGACGCTGTCGAACGTCACGGCCCCCGAGGCACTGCCCTGGCGCAGCTTCAGCGTCATCCACTGACGCACGGGCGGCCGCCCGGGACGACGACGGGCCGACGGCGGGTCGGACCGGACGACACGGCATGCTGGAGCCGTGTCCTCTCCTTCCGCGCATCCTCGCCAACAGACCGACTCCGCCGACCTGATGGTCGTGTGCGGGGACGACGGGCTCGCCCACCGGCTGGCGGCGGAGCTCCGCGACGTGTACGAGGAGCGCGTGACGCTGGTCGTGCCCGCCGGACGCGAGGTGCGGCCCGGTACGGGGCCCGGGCAGGGCCGGACCCGTGCCCGGGTCGGCGCCGGGCGCGCACTGCTGGGACGGTTCCCGGCCGCGCGGATCCGTACGGCCGCCGGTGACCGGGCCGCCGCGGGGGAGGCGCTCGTACCCGAACTGCGGGTGCTGGAGGCTCCCGCCCCCGACGAGGAGGCGCTGGCCGCCGCCGGGGTGGCCGGGGCGGCCGCGCTGGCCCTCGTGTACGAGGACGACGAGACGAACGTACGGGCCGCCCTGGTCGCCCGGCGGCTGAACCCCAGGCTGCGGCTCGTCATCCGCCTCTACAACCGCAAACTCGGCCAGCACCTGGAGGAGTTGCTCGACCAGGCGGCGCTCGTCGCGGAACCGGGGATCGACCGGCGGGGGCTCGACTCCGCCACGACCGTGCTCTCCGACGCCGATACGGCCGCCCCCGCCCTCGTCGCCTCCGCCGTCGCCGGCACCAGCAAGGTGATCCAGGCCGACGGGCTGCTCCTGCGCGCGGTGGAACGCACGCCTCCCGGCCCCGGCGAGGTCGCCGACCCGGGGCTGTGCACCCTGGCCCTGCTCTCCACCACCGCCGGCGACCCGGCCGGCGCCGACGGATCGGAACTCGGCGGCGACCGCGGCCCGCAACTCCTCCCGGACGCCCGGTCGGTGGCGGCCGCGACCGGGCGCGGGATCGTCGCGCTGGAAGCGGTCTCCCACGCCGGCGCCGCACCGGAAGGGCGCCGCCTCAACCAGGTCTCCCTGCCGGTGGGTTCGCTGTTCTCCCGCAGGCTCCGCTGGTCACTGGCCGGGATCACGGCCGCCGTCGGCGCGCTGGCCGTGGCCTCCTCCCTGGTCACGGGGGACACCCCGCTGCACGCCGTCTACCTGACCCTGCTCGACGTCTTCGCGATCAACGACCCCGCCCTCGACCAGCCCACCGAGCGTCAACTCCTGCAGATCCTGGCCGGTTTCGTCGGGCTGCTCCTGCTTCCCGTCCTCGTCGCGGCGGCGCTCGAAGCACTGGGCGCCTTCCGGACCGCCACGGCGCTGCGCAGGCCGCCGCGCGGACTCTCCGGCCACGTCGTCCTGCTCGGCCTCGGCAAGATCGGCGCCCGGGTGCTGGCGCGGCTGCGGGAGCTGGGGATCCCCGTGGTGTGCGTGGAGTCCGACCCCACGGCCCGCGGGATCGCCCTCGCACGCCGCCTGCACGTGCCCGTCGTGCTCGGAGACGTCACCGACGAAGGGGTCCTGGAGGCAGCCCGGATCCATCGCGCCGACGCCCTGCTGGCGGTGACCAGTTCGGACACCACCAACCTGGAGGCCGCGCTCTACGCCCGCTCGGTGAAACCCGACGTACGGGTGGTGATGCGGCTGTACGACAACGAGTTCGCCACCGCCGTCTACCGCACCCTGCGCGAGGCCCACCCGGCGGCCCTCACCCGCAGCCGCAGCGTCTCCCACCTGGCCGCGCCCGCGTTCGCCGGGGCGATGATGGGCCGCCAGGTGCTCGGCGCGATCCCGGTGGAGCGCAGGGTGCTGGTGTTCGCGGTGCTGGAGGTGGCCGGCCATCCCCAGCTGGAGGGCCGCACCATCGCGGAATCCTTCCGGCCCGGCGCCTGGCGGGTCGTCGCCCTGGACACCGCCGCCCCGGCGGACCGCCGCCCCGGACTCGCCACGGAGCCGGGCTACGACACGGCCAGGCGGCCCGCCCTGGTGTGGGACCTGCGCCCCGGCCACGTCCTGCGTCCGCAGGACCGCGTGGTCATGGCCTCCACTCGGCGCGGACTGGCCGAACTGCTCGGCCGCGGGCAGGCCCGTACGGCCGCGGCAGGGGACACCGGGGCGGGTCAGTCCGGCTGACCGGCCTGCCACGCATGATCCGCCGGCTCCACCTGCTCGGACTGATCCGTCGCCGGTCCGGGCGGTTCGGGGTCGGTGCGCAGGAGGACGTGGTGCGAGCCCTGCCCGGCGCCGTCCACGTGCACCACGTGGTTGCCCACGCGCACGGTCTGGGTGCCCGCGGCGAACCAGCATCCGGTCGGGCCCTGGGCGTACGGCAGGGGGGACCAGACCTCCATGAACGTGCTGCCGTCGGAGTTGCTGCCCGTTTCGATCAGGCGGACGCCGTCGGGACGCAGGACTCCGACGTCGTGGCCGGGGGCGCCGACGTGGTGGTGGAAGGTGATCTGGTGGCCGTCGTACGAGGTGGTTCCGGCGAACCCGCGGCTGTCCGCGTAGAGGGTGTCGGTCTGCAGCCATACGACGTGCTCGGTTTCCCGGAGCGGGCCGCCGTTCCGGCTGATTCCGGTACGAAGCCAGGCGCCGTGGCGGGGCGCGTCCATGTCCGGGGCCTCAGGCCTGGTCACGGTGGGCGCCGGCGGACTTCGCCGGTGCGGTGGTGGGGGTCTCCATGGCGACACACTAACGGCGAAGCAGCCGGTGGGAAGGGTCTCGGACGGACTGTTCAGCCCCTGTTCAGGAGGTGTCCGGGCCCCTGTCGTAGCATCTCGGGACATGCAGCCCATCCCTGCCCGTCACCGCGTCCCGGCGGTCGGCGCGGGCGTCCTGGCGGTGCTGCTGCTCGTCTGCGGAGGGCTGTTCACGCATCCCGCGTCCACGGGGCACGTGACGGGAACGCCCATGGCGGGTATGGCCGATATGGCCGGGGTGCCGGTGATGGCGGGGATGCCCGCGATGCCCGCGAGCGACACGGGCCCGGCCGCCGGCGCGGGCGCGGGAACCGACGGAGGCTGCTCCGCTTCGGGGCAGGACTGCCCGCTGGCATCGGCGTACGCGCCCACCGTGCAGGCCGGTCCGGCCGGAGATCTCGCCGGTTCCGCCATGTGGGTGAGGCAGCCCGCGGCCGACGGTCACCCGAGGCCCGTACCGTCCCCGGAATGCTCCCGCCCGGGAACACCCGATCCCGACTCCCTCTGCGTCAGCCGGACCTGACCGGTCCCGCACCCGTGCCCGCCGCGGGCTACGCGGCGCAGCACGCGCCGTACACCGTGTTCTACGATCTCGGTGCCCGGCGGGCCCGGGACAACCGGAGTCAAGAAAAGGACCGACATGCCAAACGGTTTCACGGGCGTCCCGCCCACCACCCTCGCCGACCTCCTGGGCCGCGAGCAGGTCATGGACATCGGCATCCGCCCGCTGTGGGACGCCCCGCGCGTCGCGGGACCCGCGTACACGGTGCGGTGCGAGCCCGGGGACAACCTGATGCTGCACGCGGCCATCTACCGCGCCGAGCCCGGCTCGGTCATCGTCGTGGAATCCGGCGACCTCGACCACGCGCTCGCCGGTGGCAACGTGTGCGCCGTCGCCCAGCGCCGGGGCATCGCCGCGTTCGTGCTCGACGGGCTCCTGCGCGACCTCGCGGAAGTGCGCGAGGCGGGCTTCCCCGTCTTCGCCCGCGGAGTCGTGCCCATCCCGGGCGCCAAGAAGAAGCTCGGCTCGCTCGGCGGCACGGTCCGGGTCGGCGGCGTGAGCGTGCACCCCGGTGACATCGTCGTCGCCGACGAGGAGGGCATCGTGGTCACCCCGGCCGCCCGGCAGGAGGAGGTCCTGAGCGCCGCCCTGGACAAGCTGGCCAAGGAGGCCGGGCAGTCCCTGGACGCCTGGGAGGAGCAGCACCGCGCCCGCATCGAGGAGGCGTTGGGCGGCCTCGGCTTCACCGGCTGAACCCGCGGGGCGCCGGGCCCCCGCGTCAGGGACCCGTCAGGGCTGCCGCGTTCCCCGTCAGGGCTCCGTCAGGAGTCCGCCGGGGGAGGGCCGAAGGCCCCGTCGCCGCCGTTCCATCGAGGAGACGGAGCGGCATCGGACGGGGAGGACGGTCACCTTGCGGGGACGAGTCGTGGTGGGGGTGTACGGATCCCTCGGGAGCCTGACGGCATTGCACGCGGCGCACGCCGAGGCCCGGGCGCGGGAGGCGGAACTGTGGGTCGTACTGGCCTGGCAGCCGCCGCTCGGCGGCCCGGGCGCCCGGCGCGGCGGGGGAGGGACCCCGCTGCTCACGGCCTCGCGGGACGCGGCGGTCGAGCGGTTGCGGGAGGTCCTCGACACCGCCTTCGGCGGTTCCCCGGCGGGGGTGACCCTGGCCGGGCTGGCGGTGCGCGGCACCCCGGGCGCGGCCCTGGTGGGCGCCGCCCGGGACCCCGGCGACCTGCTGGTGGTGGGTACGGGACCGCGCCGCCCTCTGCTGCGCGCGCTGCGGCCCTCGGTGACCCGGTACTGCCTGGCGCACGCCCCCTGCCCGGTGCTGGCCGTGCCGCCCGGTCCGCTGCGGGCCGACCTGGACGCCGTACGCCGCCGCATCGTGTGGCGGCGGCCCCTGGACGCGGGAGACCTGGTCCGGCGGGCCGCGTGATCCGGCCCCGTCCGCGCATCGCGGACGGGGCCTGACCACCTGGTGGGGCCGCGCGACCCTGTTCAGCCGCGGTCGTCGCCGCCCTTTCGGCCGCCGCCGCCCGGCGCACCCGTCAGCAGGACCTCGCGCAGCCGGGCGACCAGGGCGGAGGCGCTCTCCGGCTCCTCCTCGGAGCCCTTGGCGCGGGAGGCGTCGCCCGACAGCTGGTCGAGGCTGTCGGAGAGGCCGTCGGCGTAGGCCTGCTCCTTCTCCACCATCGCGCCGGGCTGGCGCAGCCCGATGGTGACCTCGATGGCCTTGCCGATCAGTGCGGTCATCACGAACGAGTACAGGCCGAGGATCACCGTGGCGGTGAGCTGCTTGCCCAGCAGGTCCCAGGAGCCGCCGTAGAAGAGGCCCTTGTGGCCCGTCAGGGTTCCGGTCGCGCAGAGGCCGGCCATGACCATGCCGACGATGCCGCCCCAGCCGTGGATGCCCACCACGTCCAGCGTGTCGTCCACGCCCAGCCGGTACTTCCAGCTGATCGCGAACGCGCAGCTCAGCCCGGCGAGGAAGCCGATGACGGTGGCCCATACCGGGCTCACCCCGCCGGCCAGCGGGGTCATGGCGACCAGGCCCGTGACGGCGCCCATGCACATGTCGAGCAGCCCGACCTGCCGGGTGCGCCACCAACTGGTCACCGCCCAGCCGGCCATCGCCGCGCCCGCCGCGAGCTGGCTGTTGAGGAAGGCCATCGCCGCGCCGCCCGGGGTCTCCAGGGAGGAGCCGGTGTTGAAGCCGAACCAGCCGAACCACATGAGCGAGAGCCCGATGACCACGAGCGGCAGGTTGTGCGGGCGGATGCCCTGGCGGTCGAAGTCCGCGCGCTTGCCCGCGACGATGGCGAGGGCGAGTCCGGCGGCTCCCGATCCGATCTCCACGACGGTGCCGCCGGAGAAGTCGACGGCGCCGAGCTGCTTGGCGACCCAGCCGGCCGGGTCGAACACCCAGTGCGCCATGGGGATGTAGACCAGCAGGGTCCACGCGATGACGAAGGCGATCCAGCCGCCCATCTTCGCTCGGCCCGCGATGGAGCCGGCGATCAGGGCCACGGTGACCACGGCGAAGGACAGGTGGAAGACCACGAAGGTGACCGTGGGCACGGAGCCGGTCAGCGAACCGGCATCGATCCCGCGCAGGAAGGCGTGGTCGAGCGTGCCGATGACGCCGAGCCCGCCGGCGTCGGGGCCGAAGGCCAGGGAGTAGCCGATCGCGAACCAGAGCACGGTGACGATCACCATGCAGAAGAAGATCATCTTGAGCATGGCGACGATCTGGCCGGTGCGGACCATGCCGCCGTAGAAGAAGGCCACTCCGGGGGCCATCAGCAGCACCAGGGCCGTGGCCATCATCAGCCAGGCCGCGTTGCCGGAGTCGGCGACGGCGGGTGCGGCCCAGACCGCCGGTACGTCGGTGGCAATCGTGTGGGCGGTCACTTGTCACGCTCTCGTCGGTCCAGCACGGATACGATCTCGGCGAGCAGTTCGGCGTCCTGCTGCTCCGCCGCGGCCTGTGAGGCGCCCACCGCGGCGGGCTCCCGGGCCCCGGCCGCGGCCCCGCCGATCCGGTCGCGGATCTCGTCCAGGGTCTCGTTGTCGTAGGCGACCTCCTCGTCCCGGCCGGGTACGTTCTCGTACTCCTCGGAGGCGCGGAAGCCGACGGCCTTGTCGATCACCTTGGCGATGAGCCAGGTCATGGCGAAGGCGAAGGAGCCGACGGCCAGGACGGCGACCGCCTGACGCCAGAGCAGGTCGAGGCCGCCCCCGTAGAAGAGGCCCTTCTTGCCGCTCATCGCGGCCGTGGCGAAGAAGCCGATGGAGAGCACACCGACGATGCCGCCCCAGCCGTGCACGCCGACCACGTCGAGGGTGTCGTCGACGCCGATCTTGAACTTCATGTTGATGGCGAAGCAGCAGACCACACCGGCGGTGAATCCGATGATCAGCGCGCCGAGCGGGGACACCTCGCCGCAGGCCGGGGTGATGGCCACCATGCCGGCGACCGCCGCCGAAGCCACACCCAGCATCTCCACGTGGCCCAGGCGCCACTTCTCGATGATCGGCCAGCCGATCATCGCGCCCGCGGCGGCCAGTTGGGTGTTGAAGAAGGTGGTCGGGGCACTGCCCTCGACCTGCAGGGCGGAGCCCGCGTTGAAACCGAACCAGCCGAACCACAGCAGCGCCAGACCGATGATGACCAGGGGCAGGTTGTGCGGGCGGATCGTCTCGCGCTCGAAGTCCTTGCGCTTGCGCAGCACGATGGCCACCGCGAGCCCCGAGGCGCCGGAGCTGAGCTCGACCGGCAGGCCGCCGGCGTAGTCGAGCGCGCCCAGGGACTTGTTGATCCAGCCGTCGGGGGCGAACACCCAGTGCGCGGTGGGCACATACACCAGCATCGTCCAGGCGACGACGAAGACCAGCCACCCCTTCATGGTGGCGCGGCCCGCGATCGAGCCGCTGATCAGCGCCACCGTGATGATCGCGAAGGACATCTGGAAGCAGGCGAAGATCACGGTCGGGATGGAGCCGTGCAGGGAGTCCATCCCGATGCCCCGGAAGAAGGCGTGGTCGAGATTGCCGATCATGCCGCCGCCGGAGTCCTTGCCGAAGGCGAGGGAGTAGCCGACCGCGACCCACAAGATGGTCACCAGCGACAGGCAGGCGAAGCTCATCTTGAGCATCACCAGCACGTGCTTGGTCTTGACCATGCCCCCGTAGAAGAAGGCGAGGCCGGGGGTCATCAGCAGCACCATGGCGGTGCTCGCCATCATCCAGGCGGTATTACCCGTGTCGTAGCCACTGGGCATGTGTGGAGCTCTCTCTGGTCGTGAACGGGCTGGAGGGGGTGAGGAGTTCAGGTCTTGCGCAGGTCCGGGGCGGGTACGCCGATCAGCCTGCGCCGCACCGCGTCCCAGGCGGCCCCGAGCGCCAGGGTCACGGGTTCGGTGTGCTCGCCGAGCACCCGCACCCAGGCCCCGCAGTCCTGCGGCAGCACGCTGACCCCGTACGGGAGACCGCGGCCGGCCAGGGCCTCGTGCAGCAGGTCGGCGAGCTCGCGGGCGGGGGCGAGCGGGCTGACCGCGAAGAAGCAGGCCATCACGGAACGACCGGCCAGTACGGCGGGGCCGTCGACGGAGCAGCCCTCGGACCCATCGGACCTCCCGGCCCCGCCGGGCTCCAGCCGTACGGTGTCCAGCGCCACCAACTCACCGCCCGGCCTGCGCAGTTCGAAGTCGGACGCGAAGACCTGATAGGCGTTGCGCTCTCCGTGCGCGAGCCGGCCGGACAGGACGGTCTCGCTCGCCAGCACGGTGGCGGTGGGGTCGGCGGTGATGACCGTGCGCTGGTAGAACCGGGAATCGACGTAGGGGATGACCGGGTCCGGCAGGTATTCGACGTACGCGTCCGGGCCGGCGGTCAGGAAGGTCTGGGCGACGGCGTAGTCGTGCTCCATCCGGTAGACCTTGGTGGCCGCCTGGGTGGTCACGTGCCCCGAGGCGCCGGGACCGAAGGACAGGTCGGTGCGCAGCCGGTCGGCCTGGATGACCCCGCCGCCCGTGGACATCAGGAAGGTGATGGGCAGGTCGGGGCGGTGCGGGTCGAAGTAGAGCGGCCGCATGATCTGGAGCGGGGACTTCTGGTAGTGCCGCACCAGCTCGGTCCGGTCGCCGACCCGCTCGAAGGCCAGCTCCAGCAGGCCGACCTTGCCGGGGCGCCCGACACCGAGGGTGTCGGGCACCGAGGAGTGCCGCAGGACCTCCAGGGGGACGCGCGGCGGTTCGTAGTGCGCGGCCTCCAGGCGTGCGGGCGGCAGGGGGCCGCGGGGCGGCGTGTGGGGCGGGTCGGCCACCACGCTCACGCCGGCACCCGGCGGAAGGAGTCGATGAAGGTGGCCACGTCCTCCAGGCCCTGCCCGGTGAGGCAGTTGGTCAGGACCACGGGGCGCCCCTCGCGCACGCGGTGCGCGTCGGACTCCATGACGTTGATGTCGCAGCGGACGTACTGGGCGATGTCGATCTTGTTGATCACGAGCATGTCGGACTCGGTGATGCCCGGACCGCGCTTGCGGGGCATCTTCTCGCCCTCGGCGGTGTCCAGGACGAAGAGGAAGAGGTCGACCAGGACCGGGCTGAAGGTGAGGGTGAGGTTGTCGCCGCCCGACTCGTAGAGCAGGGTGTCGACATCGGGGAACCGCTCCAGCATCTCGGCGCCCGCGGCCAGGTTCATGGTCGGGTCGTCGCGCACGGCGGTGTGCGGGCACGCGCCGGTCTCCACGCCCACGACGCGCTCGGGGTCGAGCACCCCGGCCAGGGTGCGGCGGACCTGGCGGGCGTCCTCCTGCGTGTAGATGTCGTTCGTGATCACGGCGGGCCGGTGGCCGCGTGCGATGAGCACCGGCACCAGGGCCTCGATCAGCGCCGTCTTGCCGGAGCCGACGGGGCCGCCGATGCCGACGCGCAGGACGTTGTCCTCGGTCATCAAAGTCACACACCTTCAGTAAAAGACAGCTTGATGAAAGGGAGTGGGGCAGGGGCTACGTCGCGAACAGCCGTGCCTCGGCCCGCTCGTGACGGCCCGACATCACATCGGCCATCGGAACGCACCCGCCGAGATCGCAGATTTCACGGCGCAGGGCCGCGCCCGCCACCTCCTCGATGACGGGTGCGATCGCGCGCAGCACCACCTGCGCCTTGCGGTGGTCGGTGAGCCGCAGCCGCAGCGCGGCCCCGGTGAAGCTCGCCGAATAGGCGAACAGGTCGCTCACGACAGCCTGTTCGGCCGGGACGCCGGCGGCCGCGTACGCGACCCCGGCGGCCACCGCCTGCGAGCCGGGAGCCCGCTTGGCGGCCACGAGCTCCGCGTACCGTTCCAGCGGCTCGCCGCCCACGCACTCGCGGGCCAGGTCCAGCAGCTGGCGGCCGGTGCGGGTGGCGGCGCGGCGCAGCCCCTCGTTCAGCTTGGCCGCGTTCAGCCGCTGGTCGGTCTCGGCCAGGGCCTCCCAGTCACCGGCCAGCGCGGCCCGGTGGGCCAGCGCCAGCGCGGTGGCGTCGGAAGGCCCCACCGCATGCCGCAGCAGGTCGGCCAGCAGGACCGGCACGCCCTCGGGGGTCACGGCCTTGGCCTGGGCGTAGCCCTCCAGGCCGTGGGAGAGGGTGTAGAAGCCGCTGGGGAAGGCCGAGTCGGTGAGCTGGAGGCTGACCAGCAGGGCCTGTACCGGCGTCACGGCCGCGGGGCTGACCACGGGGGCGTTGGCGGCAGCGCTCATGCCAGGTAGAACAGGTGGTTCAGGGGCAGTTCGCGGGCCGGCTCGATGGTGGCCGGCACCCCGTCGAGGGTGACCTTGTAGGTTTCCGGGTCGACGGCGATGACCGGGAGGGCGTCGTTGCGGACCATGTGCTGCTTGCCGACGGTGCGGCAGTGCCGGACCGGCAGGACCTTGCTGTCCAGGCCCAGCTTCTGCGGTACGCCGAGATCGATCGCGGCCTGCGACATGAAGGAGACCCGGGTGGCCTGCTTGGCCTTGCCGTACGCGCCGAACATCGGCCGGTAGTAGACCGGTTGCGGGGTCGGGAGCGAGGCGTTCGGGTCGCCCATCAGCGCCCAGTTGATCAGCCCGCCCTTGATGACCATCTTCGGCTTGGCGGCGAAGGAGCCGATCGGCCACAGCACGATGTCGGCGAGCTTGCCGGTCTCCAGGGAGCCGATGTGCTCGGCGGTACCCGAGGCGATCGCCGGGTTGATCGTGATCTTGGCGAGGTAGCGCAGGGCGCGGAAGTTGTCGTTGCGCTCGGTGTCCCCGTCGAGCTTGCCGCGCTGGTCCTTGCAGTGGTGCGCGGTCTGGAAGGCGCGGGTCCAGGACTCGCCGATGCGGCCCATGGCCTGGGAGTCGGAGGAGAAGATCGAGATGACCCCCTCGTCGTGCAGCACGGTCTCGGCGGCGATCGTCTCGGCGCGCACGCGCGAATCCGCGAAGGAGACGTCCTCCGGAATGTCGTGCGACAGGTGGTGACAGACCATCACCATGTCGAGCAGCTCGTCGACCGAGTTCACCGTGTACGGCAGCGTCGGGTTGGTGGAGGACGGCAGGACGTTGGGCTCGCCGGCCACCCGCATGATGTCGGGGGCGTGACCGCCGCCCGCGCCCTCGGTGTGGAAGGTGTGGATGGTGCGCCCGTCGATGGCCGAGCGGGTGTCCTCGAAGAAACCGGACTCGTTCAGGGTGTCCGTGTGCACCGCGACCTGCACGTCGTAGGCGTCGGCCACGTCGAGGGCCTTGCTGAGCGCGGCCGGGGTGGTGCCCCAGTCCTCGTGCACCTTCAGGCCGCAGACGCCCGCCTCGACCTGCTCGATCAGCGCTTCCGGCAGTGAGCCGTTGCCCTTGCCCAGCAGGCCGACGTTGACCGGCAGGTCCTCGACCGCCTGGTACATCCGGCCGATGTTCCACGGACCCGGGGTGCACGTGGTGCCGTTGGTGCCGTCGGAGGGGCCGGTGCCGCCGCCGATGAGGGTGGTGATGCCGTTGGACAGGCCGTGCTCGGCCTGCTGCGGGGAGATGAAGTGGATGTGCGTGTCGATGCCGCCGGCCGTGGCGATCATGTGTTCGCCCGAGATCACCTCGGTGCCGGGCCCGATGACCAGCTTGGGGTGCACCCCGGACTGCGTGTGCGGGTTGCCGGCCTTGCCGAGACCCGCGATGAAGCCGTCCTTGATGCCGAGGTCGCCCTTGACCACACCCAGGATCGCGTCCATGACGACCACGTTGGTGATGACCAGGTCCAGGGCCCCCTGCAGGTTCGTGGCCTGCGGGTCCTGCGCCATGCCGTCGCGGATGCCCTTGCCGCCGCCGTAGACGGCCTCGTCGCCGTAGTGGCCCTCGTTGTGGTCCTTCTCGACCTCGACGATCAGGTTGGTGTCCGCCAGGTGGAAGCGGTCGCCGACGGTCGGCCCGAACAGGTCGGTGTACTGCTTGCGGCTCAGGACAGCCATCTCTACTTGTCGCCCTTCTTGGAGGTCTTGGCCTTCTTGGCGGCCGCAGTCTTGGCGGGTGCCTTGGCGGCGGGCTTGGCAGCGGGCTTGGCGGCAGGTTTGGCCGCGGACTTCGGGGACGGCTTCGCCGTGGCCGCCACGGCCGGTGAGGCCGCCTGCGCGGCCGCGGCCTGCTGCGCCGACTCCACGCGGGCTCCCAGGAATCCGAGCTCGACGGCGCGGTTCATGGCGCGGATGCGGGTGTCGGTGGAGCCGAGGCCGCCGTTGGTCAGCGAGCTGAAGCCGATCAGCCGGCCGTGGCCGCTGTACGCGGTGAGTTCGACCTCGCGGGTGTCGCCCGGCTCGAAGCGGACGCCGGTGCCGGCGGGGAGGTCGAGGTGCATGCCGTAGGCGGCGTTGCGGTCGAAGTCGAGGGCTCGGTTGACCTCGAAGAAGTGGTAGTGCGAGCCGACCTGGATGGCACGGTCGCCGGTGTTGGAGACGGATACCTTGGCCTTGCGCCGGCCGGCGTTGATCTCTACGGTGCCTTCGCCGTAAAGGTATGTGGCGCCACCTGACATGGTGGTACTTCCCTTCCTTCGGATCAGTGGGGGGAATGGCCGTGCGGGTGGCCGTGATCCCGGCCGTGCGCGCGGCGGTGGCTCTCGCCGTGTCCGTGTCCGTCTGCGTGCGCGTGCGTGTGGTCGGGGTCCGCGTCCGCGTGGTCGTGGTCGTGGTCGCCGCCCGGGCCGTGGGAGTGCGCGTACCCGTGCCCGTGCTCGGCGTCCAGGCCCTCGGCCACGCCGTCCTGCCCGTGGGCCAGCCGGTGCAGCGCCTCCTGCGCGCGGGCCCGTACGACCTGGGCGATCGCCGCGTCGGACAGCAGCGGACCGGTGTCCAGGACCCCGGCCGGAAGCTCGGCCGGCGGGGCGAACGCGGCCCGGACCAGGGAGATGTGGCCCGCGCCGAGGCGGCGGCAGCGCTCCGCTCCCTCCGCCGGGTCGGGGTCACCGCCGTCGAAGGCGACCTCGACCCAGCGGTGGTGGCCGTACTGGCGGACGAGCCGGGCCACCCGGAACAGATCGGCGTCCTCGAAGGGACCCGCCGCGGGCGCGGTGACCAGGACGGCGGAGGTGTCGGGCGCCTCGCGCACCGCCTTGAGGGCGGCGGTACGCAGCCACGCGGTCAGGTGGTCCACGGTGGCGAAGGGGGGCGCCAGCACGAGCCGCCCGGGCCCCTCCTCCCGGCTCAGCCAGCGCAGGGCGCGGGCGCAGTCGGCGATCAGCCCGGGGTCGCGCCCCAGCGTCATCGGGACCACGCACACCGGCTCGGGCGAGGCGGCGAGCGCCGCGCGCACGGCTTCGGCCAGCGGCCGGCCGGTGTGCACGGCGCCTGCCGCGGAGCCGCCCTCGTGACCGCCGGCCAGGATGACCGTGGCCGCCGATTCCGGTGCCCGGCCGGGCCGTTCGGGCCGTTCGGGTGCGATGGCCGCCACCGCTCAGGCGCCGACGGGGTCGTGGCAGGAGACGAGCTTGGTGCCGTCCACGAAGGCGGCCTCGACCTGGAGCAGCGGAAGCATCTCCCGCACGCCCTTCATTACATCGGCGGCGGAGACGATCTGCTTGCCGAGCTCCATGCACTCGGCGACGGTCCTGCCGTCGCGGGCGCCTTCCAGGATGCCCTCGCTGATCAGGGCGCAGGCCTCGCTGTAGTTGAGCTTGACGCCCCGGTCCCGCCGCTTGCGGGCCAGGTCGGCCACGACGTAGATCCAGAGCTTGTCCATCTCACGGGGAGCGAGATTCATCGGTCACTCACTTTCGGCTCTCAGGATGGTTCAAGTGCTGCCGCTGCCCCGGCTGTTGGCGTCGCGGCTTCGGCTGAGACGGCGTCAGGTCCGCTGCAGCCGGGGGATCTGGGGGACGGCGGCGACGAAGACGACCGTGGTCAGGACGAACGGCCAGGTGAAGGTGTGGCCGCCGAACGGGTCGAAGAACGCGGTCATCGCGGCCGTGAGCCCGGTCGCGGCCGCGGCGCCCAGGACGGCGAACGCGAAGCTCCAGTTGGACCGGACGAGGAAGACGCCGCACAGGGCCATGGCCACGAGCACGCTGCTGTAGCCCATGAGCCCCTGGGAGACGGCCTCGGACGGCGAACCCATCGCCCAGGCGACGAAGATGGCCGTGACGCTGCCGACGCAGGCCATGACCCCGGCGACCCGGCTGGCCACGAAGATGCCGGCGAGGAAGATCAGGCCGACGTACCACTGCGGCATGAAGAAGATCTGACCGACGTTGGCGAAGAAGGCGCGCCAGAGCTGTCCCCAGTCCAGCGCGGTGGTTCCGCCGGCGGCCGCGGGCAGCGCCGCCAGGTCGGGACCGGTGTGCCACACCCGGGAGAAGCTGGGCGCCGCGATGGTCATGACGCTCGCGATGATGCAGAACGGCGCGGTGAAGGTGGGGATGTTCCAGGTGCCGAGGATGGTGGCCAGCGCCGAGGTGACGACCACCACGGTGATGCTGCCGCCGATCGCGAGCAGCAGGGTGGACAGGTGGTCCCACCCGAGGAAGACGGCGAATCCGAGGGACACGAGGGTGCCGTTGAAGCCGCGGAGTCCGGCCGAGACGATCGCGCGGTCGATGCCGAACGCGTAGGCGGTGGCGGTGCCGACGACCGCGCCGAGGAGGCCGTAGAGGGCGTACTGCCAGCCGGCGGCGGCCAGGGCGGCGAGGAAGAAGATCCCGGTGATCGCGCTCGGCATGAAATCGACCTGGGCGACGCCGCGCAGAACTTCCTGGATGAAGCTCGCGGGTTGGGCGGGGGGAGCCTGGCGTGCGGGCTCCGTTGCCAAGGCCTGCATTTCATTCTCCCATGTGCAAAAAGAGAGGGCCCTGAAGGGCCCGTGAATCAGCGGTGCGTTGACGATGACAGTACCTGCGCATCGGAGTAATTCCGCCTGGAGATGGGCGTGTCGGGGCGAATTGGAGGGCTGTGGCCGGGTTGTCATAAGAGTGTTCGTCATTCCCATTCCCGTCCCTGTCGAGGGGAAGTCGAGGGGAATAGGATCGGAATATCGGATATCGAATGGTGGGAGAGAGGGTGTCCGCCGGGCCCGGAAGGGTCATTGCCGCCGCCCCGATGGCGCGCCGCGGCGGCCGGGAGCGGCGCGGTGGTGTCCCTTGGCGGGGTGCGAGTCATTGCGGGTGCCCGGTGGTGGGCCGAGCTGTCGCCGGCCGCCGGCGCCGCCGTCATGGCGGCCGGGATCATCTCGGCGGGCCTGCACCTGATCGGCCGGGACGCGCTGTCGATCACCGCGCTGGGCGTCTCCGCCGCACTGTGGCTCCTGCTCGCCGCCGACTTCACCGCCCGGCTCCTGGGGGACCGAAGCCGGTTTCGCGCCGAGGCCGACACCCCGGCGGCCCTCACCGCCGTGGCCGCCACGACCGTGCTGGGCGCCCGGCTCTCCCTCCTCGGATGGCAGTCCGTGGCCCTCGGGCTGCTGGCGTTGGCCGCCGCGCTCTGGCCGGGGCTGATGGTCGCCGTACTGCGGCACTGGGGCTACCGGATGCCCGGTGCGGCCTTCCTCGTCTGCGTGGCCACCCAAGGGCTCGCCGTCCTGGCGGCCGCCCTGGCCACCGCCACCGGCCGCGACTGGCTGGGGCGGGCCGCGCTCGCCGCCTTCTGCCTGGGCCTGCTGCTCTACGCCGAGGCCCTGGTGCGCTTCGACTTCCGTCAGGTCGTCTCGGGCGCGGGCGACCACTGGGTGGCCGGCGGGGCGCTCTCCATCACCGCCCTCGCCGGATCCGGGCTCACGGCGTCACCGCTGTGGACGGGGTGGACGCACACGGGGCTGCGTACCGTCACCCTGGCGGCCCTCGGTCTCTCCCTGGCCTGGTACGCCGTGCTCCTCACCGCCGAAGCGGTCCGGCCGCGCCCCCGCTACGACATCCGGCGCTGGTCGAGCGTCTTCCCGCTCGGCATGACGGCCACCGCTTGCCTCTCGGCGGCCGCCCCGACCGGGGTGGCGTGGCTGCGGCCCCTCGGCACGGTACTGCTCTGGGTGGCGGTCGGGGCCTGGGTGCTCACCTTCGTGGCCTTCCTCGTGGAGCACGGGCCCCGTCCGCGAAAGTGAGCCGTGTTTCCCGGCGGGAGAATGCGACGACCGAAAGGCCGTCGCGGAAACACCGCCAGGGAAAGGGCGGAGTTGAATTGCCGCCGCAGAAAATGCCGCTCTCGTGGCGCCGCCACCGGAATGCCGCTGTGTGCGGCGGGGGATGGCGTGGGGGAATGGCTGCGGATCGGAAAGGCGGGCTGTGGAGCGGTGGTTGCGGGCCCGGAGAACACGTGGGGCCGGCGCGTCACGAAGTCGGCCCCCACTCCGTGCGGCTACCGCCCGGTGCCGTCCCACCGCGGGGAGAGGGTGACGCAGGCCAGTAGGGCGACGGCCAAGACCATTGCCCACACCGCACCATGACGGAGTGTCAGAACGCCGCCGGTGAGGGCCCCGAGCAGCAGGGCCGCGACCGTCACGAGGCGGCGCAGCGGACCCGGCCCCCACGGATCGGCCGCCAGGCCGGTCAGGGCCCTGGTGACGACGGTGGTGGTCAGATCGGGGATCGCGAGCCGGTGCACGACGGCGTTCTGCAGGCCCATGCCGAGGGCGAGCAGGGCGATGACGCCCGGCGGCCCGGCGCCGAGCGCGGTCAGGGCGAGCGCCCCGCCCACCAGGACGGTCTGTACCGCCACCAGCGGGGCGAACATCCTGGCCGCCCCGGTGGTCCGCCGCAGCCGTCCGGCGGCCGCGGCCCCGGCCAGGAAGGCGCCGACGGCCAGCAGGGAGTCCGGGGCGGACAGGGAGCGGTCCCCGGCGATCGCGAAGCCGAGGAAGACCACGTTGCCGGTCATATTGGCCACGAAGACGTGCCCGAGGCCCAGGTAGCTCACCGCGTCGACCACACCGCTGACGAAGGTGAGGACGATCAGCAGCGGCGGCAGCACCCCGTGGGGAGACTCCGCGCCGGCCGCCTCCGGCGGGAACAGCCGCGCGGCCAGCGGGCGCAGGAGCCCGTGTCGCCGGGGTGGGGTGGAGGTCATGGGGTACCTCTGGTCATCGCGTGGGCCGTTCCTCGACGGCCGGCAGCAGGCCGTCGGGGGCGAGGCCGCCGGAAGTGGAGCGGGCCGTCGGGGCGGAGGGGGGCCCGAGCGCCCGGAAGGGGGCAGGGGCGAAGGGGGCTTCGTCCCCGGGAATGCTAGCGATGCCGGGCGCACGCGCGGAGGAGCGACCCGGCGGCCGCGCTTCCTGCCCGGGTTCCAGGGGCCGTCGCGGGTAGGGTCGCCGCATGGCCTACACGTTTCAGGTGACCGTGGACTCCGAGGCACCGCACGCCCTCGCCGACTGGTGGGCCGAGGCCCTCGGATGGGAAGTGGAGCCCAGCGACGAGGAGTTCATCCGCGAGATGATCGCCGCCGGGCGGGCGACCGAGGAGGACACCACCACCCACCGGGGTGTCCTCGTCTGGAAGGCGGGCCAGGGGATCCGCCACCCCGAGGGCTTCGAGCGGGCGCCCCGCGTCCTCTTCCAGTTCATCGAGGAGCCCAAGACCGTCAAGAACCGGGTGCACCTCGACGTCCGCACCGGCGAGGACGACCCGCGGGCCCTGGTCGAGCGGCTCCTCGCCAAGGGCGCCCGGCACCTGCACGAAGGCAACCAAGGCCCCTTCACCTGGACCACCCTCGCCGACCCCGAGGGCAACGAGCTGTGCGTCTCCCACTGAGACGTCGCTTCCCAGGGTGCCGTCTGAACGGCCGTCGGACCATGAGAAGCGACGTCCGAGTGATTCCCGGTGAGTCCCGGTGAGTCTCCGGCAGGCGCAGCGCGGCCGCCGCCCGCCGCTCCCACCCCGCTCTAGGGTGGACCCGTGAACGTCATCCTCTTCGGTGCCACCGGCATGATCGGCCGGGGCGTGCTGCGCGAGTGCCTGCTCGACGAGTCCGTCGAAAGCGTGCTCGTCATCGGCCGCAGCCCGCTCGCCGTCACCCACCCCAAGCTGCGCGAGCTCGTCCGGGCCGATCCGACCGACCTGTCGGAGCCCGGCCTGGACCTGGCCTCGTACGACGCCTGCTTCTTCTGCCTCGGCATCTCCTCCTTCCGCATGAAGGAGGAGGAGTACCGCCGGATCACCTACGACCTGACGCTCGCCGCCGCCCGCCCCCTCGCCGCCGCCAACCCGGGGCTGACCTTCGCCTACGTCTCCGGCGAGGGCACCGACAGCACCGAGAGCGGCCGCTCCATGTGGGCCCGGGTCAAGGGGAAGACCGAGAACGACCTGCTGAAGCTCCCCTTTGAGGCGTACATGTTCCGGCCGGGGATCGTGCAGCCGGACCGCGGCATTCCCTCCAAGACCCCGCTCTACCGCGCCGGGTACGCCGTCACCGCTCCGCTCTTCCCGGTCCTGCGGCGCTTCGCTCCCCACCTCGTGACCACGACCCGGGCGATCGGCCGCGCCATGATCGCCGTCGCCGAAGCCGGTCCCGGCGTCGCAGGCACCCAGCGGATCCTGCGCCCCCGCGACATCAACCGGGTGGGCGGCGCGGGCCCGCACGGGTCTTAGCGGTGTGGCCGGAAAGGTTCACCGGGTCGCGACGCCCAGCACGGCGCCTCGCCGCGTTGTCGGACCGGGCAGGTACGTCCGGTACGAGCCCCGGCCCTCCGCCTTGCGATGCACCGCACCGGACGCCGCGCCCCGGCAAACCCTCCCGGTCACAGCACTGAGACCCGCGCTGACGAGCCGATATTCGGTTTCGGCCAGGGCCTCCCGCACCCGAGAATGAGGCATCTCGAACCGGGAGGAACCCCATGAGCCAGGACCGCCTGACTCTGCACGACCTGATGCCCGCGCAGGCGCTGACCGAGGCCATCGACGCCGGATACGTGGCCCGCAAGGTCCACCCCCAGCTGCCGCTGTCCCTCTACAGCTACACCCGCACCGCCCAGTACGAGCAGGTCTGGAACCAGGTCACCACGATCTGCCGCGGACTCGTCGCCGACGACGTCACCGGCGAGATCGTCGCGCTGCCGCTGCCCAAGTTCTTCAACGTCGGCGAGCACGAGTCGGGCCGGCCGTACGCGCCGGCCCTGCCCGACGAGCCCTTCGAGGTGTACGACAAGGTCGACGGCAGCCTCGGGGTCCTCTTCCACTACGCGGGCAAGTGGCGGGCCGCGTCCAAGGGTTCCTTCACCAGCACCCAGGCCGTCTGGGCGCAGCGCCACCTCGACGGACGGGACACCTCCGCACTGGTCCCCGGCACCACCTACCTCGCGGAGATCCTGTACCCGCAGAACCGCATCGTCGTGGACTACGGGGACCGCCGCGACCTGGTCCTGCTCGCCGCGTACGGAGCGGACGGCACCGAGGTGCCGCTCGCCGAAGCCGCCGCGCACTGGGAGGGCATCGGCTCCGTGGTCACCGTGTGGCCCGCCATGCCGCTGGACGAGCTGCTCGCCCTGACCGGGTCCAGCACCCTGCCGGGCGGCGCCGCCGCGACCGGCACCGACGCGGAGGGCTTCGTCCTGCGCTTCGCCTCGGGCGTCCGCGCCAAGGCCAAGATCGCCGAGTACGTACGCCTCCACAAGGTGCTCACCGGCGTGACCGAGCGGGACATCTGGCGCGGCCACGGCATCCAGCGGTTCGCCGGCCTGCCCCTCAAGCAGCTCGCCCAGGGCCTCAACTGCTCCGCCGCCGAAATCGAGGCCTCGGGCGGCAAGCCGCTCGACGAACTGCTGGAGCAGGTGCCCGACGAGTTCGACCACTGGGTACGCTCGGTGATCGAACGTCTGGAGGCCGAGGCCGCGCTCCGCGAGCGCGCCATCGACGAGGCGTACGCCTCGCTGGCCCACCTGGCCGGCGACCGGGGCGCGTTCGCGCGCGCCACCAAGACGATCCGCGACAGCGGGATCCGCGGTGCGCTGTTCCAGCGTCTCGACGGCAGGACGACCGAGTTGGTCACCTGGCGGCAGGTGCGGCCCGAGGCGTCCGACCCCTTCACGCACGACGAGGAGAACTGAACCCGTGTCCGAAGTACCCGAAACCGAGACCCCCGCGCCCCCGGCCGAGTCCCCGGTGGCTCCCGCGCTGCCGGTGGTCCACGTCATGACGGGTCTGCCGGCCTCCGGGAAGACCACCGCCGCGCGCGTCCTCCAGGCGGAGTCCGGCGGCCGGATGCGCCGCGTCAACCTCGACGACCTGCGGGCCATGCTCGACGTGCCGGACCCCGAGCGCGGGCGTTCGTACAAGCACGAGCAGACCGTGCTGGACATCCAGGACGCGGCCGTCGGCGCGGCCGTCGAGGGCGGCTTCGACGTGGTCGTGGACAACACCCACCTGACCTCGCACATCCCCAAGCGGCTCAAGGCGGCCGTCGCGGGACGGGCCACCTTCGTGGTGCACGACTTCACCGACGTGCCCGTGGAGGAGTGCCTGCGGCGCGACGCCGCGCGCGAGCGCCAGGTCGGCGAGGAGATCATCCGGATACTCGCGGACAAGCACGCGAAGGCCAAGAAGGGCGGCTGGCGGCTCACCGCGGACTGGCTCAACGACCAGCCGGACGTGTCCCCGTACGTCGCCGACCCGGCGCTGCCCACGGCGGTGATGTGCGACATCGACGGCACGCTCGCGATGACCGGCGACCGCAACCCGTACGACTTCTCGCGCTGCGGCCTGGACACGCTGAACGCGCCGGTGCGCGACGCGCTGGACTCCTTCCGGCGGGCCGACGGCGACACCATCGTGCTGCTGTCCGGGCGGGGCGAGGAGCACCGGGAGCCGACCGAGGCCTGGCTGCGCGAGCACGAGGTCCCGTACGACGAGCTGTGGATGCGGGCGGCGGGCGACACGCGCCGCGACGACATCGTCAAGGCGGAGCTGTTCAACGCGCACGTGCGCGACCGGTACGCGGTCCGGGTCTCCCTGGACGACCGCGACCGGGTGGTTGCCATCTGGCGCCGCATGGGGCTGGCCACCTGGCAGGTCAACTACGGCGACTTCTAGTACGGCGATTTCCAGTACGGCGACTTCCGGCTGCGGCGCGTGCCGGCCGGCTCGCCATACTGGGGAGGTGGACGAGCCGAACGTATTGATCGTGGACGGTGCCAACGTCGTCGGGTCCGTTCCGGACGGCTGGTGGCGGGACCGGCGCGGCGCCGCCGAGCGGCTGCGCGACCGGCTGGCGCTGCGCGACGAGGGCGAGGAGATCGTCCTCGTCGTCGAAGGCGCGGCCCGGGGCGTCGCGTCGGTGCCCGGCGTACGGGTGGACGAGGCGCCGGGCAGCGGCGACGACCGGATCGTGGAGCTCGCGGCGGCCTGCGCGGAGCGCGGCGGGTGCGTGGTGGTCACGGCGGACCGGGAGTTGCGGATGCGCGTACGGGCGTACGGTGCGCGGTGCGTGGGACCGCGCACCGTACGCCCGGAGATGCGTACCTAGTGCGGGGCGGGGCGGCGCCGTGCCGCGTACGGCCCCGCGGGGCGGTGCCTAGAGGCGGCAGTAGTGGACCTTGCCCAGGTTCTTGACGTAGCGGGCGGAGACCCAGTGGTCGTCGCGGTCCTTGGCGGCCTTCGCCGACTTCGGGGTCATGGCGTTCTTGCGGTCCTCGTCCGTGGACTCCTGCTCGTCCCGCTGCTCCAGCAGGTACCAGAGGTTGTTTCCGTCGACCCGCTCGCCGCGGGCCTTGCACTCGATGGAGAGCTTCTCGTGCGGGTGCACCCGGCCCACCTTGTGGGAGTGGGTGGTCGGCTTGCTGCGGACGGTCAGCGGGCCGCGCGAGATGACGACGCCGCGGACGTAATCGCGGTCTCCGTACTCGTCGTCCTCCTCGTCGGCGTCCTTGACGGGAGCGGTCAGGACCGGGCCGCGGGGCTCCGAGTGGTCGGCCGCGACGGCCGTGCCCGCCCCGACCAGGCCGAGCACCAGGCTTCCGGCGGTGAGGGCGAGGATGGTCCTGGTGGGCTTCAGCATGAGCCGGCTCCTCCGAGAAAGCGTCCTCCCGGCCGCGACGCGCGGCACGGGGCGGCAACCAGGCGGTTGCCACCGATGACTATGGCGACGCGGGGCAGGGAGGTCCGGCTGACGCACCGTGACTTAGCCCGATATGCCCAATGTGCGGGGCCGGCCGGGGCTTCGTCCGGCTGCGCCGGAGGCCCGGCTCCCTCCTCCGGATGCGGGCACCGCGCGGCGCCGCCAGAGTGGATGCCATGGGTATCGAGGATTACGGCGGCGGCCCCGGCGCGCAGCAGACCGGTGTCATGGTGGTGACGACGAACGACGTCCCCGGCTACCGGGTCGAGCAGGTCATCGGGGAGGTCTTCGGCCTCACCGTGCGCTCCCGCCACCTGGGCAGCCAGATCGGCGCGGGCCTGAAATCGATGATCGGCGGCGAGCTGAAGGGCCTCACCAAGACCCTGGTGGAGACCCGCAACCAGGCCATGGACCGCCTCATCGAACAGGCGAAGGCGCGCGGTGCGAACGCCGTGCTGATGATGCGCTTCGACGTGACCGACGCGGCCGACCTCGGCACCGAGGTGTGCGCGTACGGGACGGCGGTCATCCTGGTGCCGGCCGGCACGTAGGGAGCGCCTTTCCGGCCGGGCCGGGCCCGCGGGGAAGTTCCGTACGAGCACTCTTGGCGATCACCGGGAGGAGGCTCTAGCCTCCCGTGGTGATCCACGAAGAATTCATACGCATGCTCGATGCCGGGGCGCCCGCCGGGGCCGCGCAGTGACCGGCCCGCTGGACCCGCGCACCGCGGGACGCCGGTACGTGACCGCCTGCGTCCTCTACTGGTTCCCCGTGGGCCTGGCCGTCAGCCCGCTGATCCTGCTCTTCACCGAGCGCGGCATGTCCCTGGCCGCCGTCGCCGCGTTCTTCGTCGCGCACTCCGTGACCGCCGCCGTACTGGAACTGCCCACGGGCGGACTCTCCGACGTGCTCGGCCGCCGGGCCGTGCTGGCCGCGGCCGGCCTGCTGAACCTGACGGCCTTCGTCCTCCAGGGCCTGGGCACCGCGCCCTGGGTGCTCGCCCTCGGCATGGCCCTCATGGGCGCGGGACGCGCACTGTCCAGCGGGCCCGCCGAGGCCTGGTACGTGGACACGGTCCACGCCCACTCCGGCCCCGACGCCGAACTGCGCACCGGGCTGGCCCGCGGTGGCTCCGCGATCTCGGCCGCGCTCGCGGCGGGCACCCTGCTCGGGGGCGCGCTCCCCTGGCTGCTCGCCCGGGGCGACGGGCTCGCCGCCGGCCTGAGCCGGGCGACCTCCGGGCTGGTGCTCCCGCTCTCCACGCCCCCACTGCTGGGCGCGGTGGTGGTGACGGCCTTCGTGCTGTACGTCCTGGCGGCGCTCCCCGAGCCGCCCCGCCCGCCGAGCACCCTGCGCTCCGTACTCCACGGCATACCGGCCACCGTCGCCGAGGGCGTACGACTGGGCGGCCGCGACCCGCTGATCCGCCGGGTGCTGCTCAGCGCGGCGGCCGCGGGCGGCGCCCTCGCCGCCCTCGAACTGCTGACACCGGGCCGCGCCGCGTCGTTCACCGGGGCGCCCGAGTCCGGCGCCATGCTCTACGCCGTCCTCGCCTGCGCCGGCTTCCTCTGCTCGGGGCTCGGCAGCCACCTCGCACCCCTGACCGCCCGGCTCGCGGGCAGTGGCGAGCGCGCGGTCCTGCTGGGGCTGGGCGCAGGCGCGAGCGGACTGCTCCTGCTCGGCGCCACCGCGGCGGCCGCGGGCCCGTTCGCCCTGGGGCTCGCGATCCTCGGCTACGGCCTGGTGTACCTCGGCCTCGGCGCGGCGGGACCGAGCCAGAACGAGCTCCTGCACCGCCGGGTGCCGAGCGCGGGACGGGCCACGGCGCTGTCGGTCCAGTCCCTGGCCATGCAACTGACCGGGGCGCTCACCGTCCTGCTCGTCGGCGTGCTGCCGCGGGGACCGCTGCCCTGGCTGACGGGAGGCGCGATGCTGCTGGCGGGCGCCCTGCTGTGGATGCGGCGCGTCGAGCCCGCGGCCTCGTACGCGACTCCTGCGGGGGCGGAGGGCGTCGAGCCGGTGTAGCCGGTGTAACCGGGGCCGACCGGGTGCGGTCGTGACGCGTGCGCCCACCGGCCCCGCGCCCACCCGACCCACCCGTCACAGAAGTCCAGGACGGGGTTCGGCTTTGTCCATGGGCCTGCCGGGCCGCGGTCCGCAGGCTGTCAGGTCAGTGAGCGGACCGCCTGCCTCCACGGCGTGCGGTCTTCCGCCCAGGAAGCGCCGACTCCCGGAGGTCCGATGCGAACCCCCCTCTGGCCGGCCGCAGCCGCGGTGGCCGGTCTCGTGGCCACCTTGGTCGTGGCCGTGCCCGCCGCCCCCGCCGCGGCGGCCGGCCCCGTGACGATCACCTCGCCCGAGCTGTCCGTGAGCGTGGACAGCGCCTTCCCCCGCGTCATCAGCTACACCCGCACCGCCACCGGGGACGTGCTGAACGGCAACGAGGACACCATCGGCGCGATCGTCGTCAACGGAACCACCTACACCCCCACCGTCACCTCCACCCCCTCCGCCTCGGGCGTGGACTACGCGCTGGCCTTCTCCGGAGTGACCATCAGGTCCCGGCTCTCGGTGACGGGTTCGGTGGTGGAGTTCAAGGTCACGGCGGTCGAGGACACGGCCGCCCTGCGCGTCCGCAGCTTCGCCATCCCCCACCACAACCTCGTCAGCGTCCGCAGCAACCAGAGCGGCGCCGCGCTCTCCACCGCGAAGATGCACACCGCCACCACCGGCACCGGGGACACCTTCACCCCGGTCACCGCGAACACCCCGGTGGACGCCGCCGCCACGACCGTGATGTACGGCTTGGCCAACACCGGCAAGCTGGCCGCGGCCATCGACTCCAACTCGTACTACGACGCCCCCTCCGGCGGCACCGCCAACGAGAACGGCCGGATCAGCAAGCAGGTCACCGACAAGGGCACCTACCGCCGGGCCGGCCTGTGGAGCGGATCCTGGCTCTACCGGGCCACGGGCGCAGCCGACACCGACACCGAGCCGTTGCCCTACGTCCGCGTCGCGATCACCGCCGACCGCAACGCCGACTCCACCGTGGACTGGCAGGACGCGGCGGTCGCCTACCGCGACATCTGGACCGCGCCCACGGGCTGGCAGCAGACCGCCGACCGGGTCGTGCAGCGCATCCCCTTCAACTTCGCCTCCGCGGCCACCCACCCCTTCTCCGAAACCCTCGACGAGACCAAGCGGGTCAACCTCGCCACCGACGGCCTCGGCCAGTTCGTCCTGCTCAAGGGGTACGCCTCCGAGGGCCACGACTCGGCCCACATGGACTACAAGAACATCGGCTCCAAGCTCGGCGGCGCCACCGACCTGAACACCCTCACCACCGTCGGCCACACCTACAACGCCGACTTCGGCGTCCACATCAACGCCACCGAGGAGTACCCGGTCTCGGCCACCTTCGACCCGGCGCACCAGACCGGCGGGCTCGGCTGGGACTGGCTCGACCAGTCGTACTACGTGGACACCCGCAAGGACGGCCAGTCCGGCGGGCGCCTCAAGCGGCTACAGGACCTCAAGGCGGCCGCCCCCGGCCTGGACTTCCTTTACGTGGACGTCTGGTACGGCGACGGTTACCTCTCGCGCAAGCTCGAACGCGAGATCGGCGGCCTCGGCTACCAGCTCGCCACCGAGTTCCCCGCCTCCATGACCGGACAGTCCCTCTGGCACCACTGGGCCACCGACGTCAACTACGGCGGCACCGACCTCAAGGGCATCAACTCGAACATCGCCCGCTTCATCGCCAACCACACCAAGGACGACTGGATCGCCGCCAACCCGCTGCTCGGCGGCGCGGAGATCACCGCCTACGAGGGCTGGCAGGGCAAGCGGGACTTCACCTCCTTCCTCACCACCACCTTCGCGACGAACCTGCCGACCAAGTACCTCCAGGAATCCCCGATCGTGAAGTGGACCGCGGGCGCGGTCACCCTCGCCAACGGCACCACCGTCACCACCTCCGGGAACACCCGCAAGATCACCACCGCCGGCCGGACCGTCCTCGACGGCTCCGCCTACCTGCTCCCGCGCGACGGCAAGCTCTACCACTGGAACGACAAGGCCGCCTCCACCACCTGGGCCCTGCCGGCGGGCTGGTCCTCGCCCAAGCTGTACAAACTGACCGACACCGGACGCCAGTTGGTCGGGGACCTGGCCGTCACCGGCGGGCAGGTCACCATCAACGCCGCCGCCAGGACCGCCTACGTCGTCACCAACGGCGCCGCCCCCGCCCAGGCCGACCCGAACTGGGGCCAGGGCGCCCCCGTCAAGGACCCCTCCTTCTTCTCCGGCAACCTGAACGCCTGGTCCGTCACCGGGACCGGCGCCGCCGTCACCCGCAACGCCCAGGGGCAGAACGAGCTCACGATGGCCGCGAGCACCGCGCCCGCCGTCTCCCAGCAGCTCACCGGGCTCACCCCCGGCACCTACGCCGCCTCCGTCTGGGTCTCGACCCCGGCCGGACGCGCCGCCACCCTCACCGTGACCCCCGCCGGAGGCTCGGCCGCCTCCGTCTACGCCGACTCCTCGACGCTGACCAACAGCCTCGGCGGCAGCGAGAAGAACGGCACCAAGATGCAGCGCATGAAGGTGCTCTTCGACGTCCCCGCGGGGCAGTCGGCGGCCACCCTCAAGCTGTCCGCGGCTTCCGGCTCCGGCACCGTTTACCTGGACGACGTACGGGTCGTCCGCTCGGCCCGCACCCCGCTGAACGGCCACTGGTTCACGGAGGACTTCGAGAACGTCGACGCGGGCTGGGGCCCCTTCGCCTTCGGCGGAGCCGGCGGCGCGGCCACCGACCCGCGCACCCACATCGCCCAGCGCAACGCCCCGTACACCCAGGCCGGCTGGAGCGGGAAGCTGGTCGACGACGTGATCAGCGGGCAGAACTCGCTCAAATCGCACGAGGAGCGGCAGGGCCTGGTCTACCGCACCCTCCCGCAGACCCTGCGGCTGACGCCCGGCCGCTCGTACAAGGTCACCTTCGGCTACGAGAACGGCTTCAGCGGGGACTACCAGTTCATCACCGGCTCCGGCAGCACCGAGACGGCCACCGCGCTGAACCAGGCCCGTACGCCCACCACCTTCACCAAGACCTTCACCGCGGGCACCGACGCCTGGATCGGCGTGCGGAAGGTGACCGGCGAAGGCTCCCACAACGAGGCCGACTTCATCCTCGACGACCTCGCCATCGACGACCTGGGCACCGGGGGCGGTGGTGAACTCCTGGTCCCGCAGACGCAGATGAGCATCAAGGCCGTCGACAGCCAGGAGACCGCCGGCGAGAACGGCGCCGCGGCCAACGTGCTCGACGGGGACAGCGCCACCATCTGGCACACCCAGTGGTACCAGGCCACCGCGGCGATGCCGCACGAGATCACCCTCGACCTCGGCGCCTCCTACAACGTCTCCGCCCTGCACTACCTGCCCCGCCAGACGCAGAGCAACGGACGCATCGCCGACTACCAGGTCCTCACGTCCACGGACGGGGTCACCTGGGGGACCGCGGCCGCCTCCGGGACCTATCCCAACACCACCACGCAGCAGGACGTCGCCTTCACGGCGCGGACCGCGCGCTACGTCAAGCTCAAGGCCACGAGCGAGGTTTCGGGCAATCCGTGGGCGGCGGTCGCGGAGCTCAACATCGGCTACCTGCCGTGACGGGCGTCGGTGGCTCCTGGAGCCACCGCGGCGACTGCTGCTGCACCGACTGCTGTTGGCGGAACCGGACGGGCGCCACGCCCACCCGGCGGCTGAACAGCCGGCTGAAGTAGGCGGCGTCCTCGTAACCGACCCGCCGGGCGACCCCGGCGACCGGCAGGTCGGTGCGGGCCAGCAGTTCCTTCGCCCGGCTCAGGCGGATGCCGAGGAGGTACTCCTTGACCCCCTCCCCGGTACTGCCCCGCACCGCGCCGCGCAGCTCGGGGAGGGTCATCCCGAGCCGGGCGGCGTGCTCGGCCACCGAGATCGGCAGCAGCGCGTCCCGGGCCAGGGTGTCCATCACGGTGTCCCCGTGCCGTGACACCTCGGCCCGGGCGTAGCGCAGCGCGACGAGCAGCCCGTGCACGGCGGCGGCGGCCTCCACTTCCAGCAGGGGGCCGCCGAGCCGGGCCGCCCGGACGATCCCGTCGACCACGTGCCGCACCCCGGCCGTGCCGCTGAGCGGTACCAGCGGGCGGTCGGGGGTGACGTAGCCGAGGTCGGTGTACGCCTCCACGCTGTGGCCCGCGAAGTCCACGAAGCACTCGTCCCAGCCGGTCTGCGGATCGGGGCCGTAGTGGTGTTCCACCCCGGGCACGAGCCACAGCAGCGCCGGGGCCGTCACCGGCTGCGGGGCCCGTCCACCGTGGCTGAACCAGCCCCGGCCGGCGCACACCACCACCGCGACGTGGTGGTCGAGGGCGCGCGGGCCGACCACCGGCAGCACGCCCTGCTGCACGCCCACGCCCAGGCACACCAGCCCGAGCCGGCGGTGGTTGGCGGTCGGTGAGAAGTACCGCATCCAGCTGCTGTACGGAGGCGTTGCCATCTGCGGATTGTGATCCACAACGCGGGGAGTGCTCAAGGGGCCGCGGACTCCTGGGCGTTACGAGGCATTCGCGCCGGCGGCGCGATCGGCGTGCCGGGGGCGACCGGCGCACCGGGGTCGACCGGGGCGACGGGTGCGATCGGCGCGACCGGTGCGCCTGGTGCGACCGCCGGCCCGCCCGGGGTCCGCTCCGGCCGGAGTCCGACCGCCAGCCCGGCGACCACCACGGCCAGGCCCAGCCACACCGCCGGCCCCGGCACCCCGCCGCCGGTGACGGCTCCCGCGCCCGCCGCGGCGAGCGGCGCCACCCCGGCCAGCAGCCCGGCCCGGCCGGCGCCCACCGCGGCCACCGTGCGGTACCAGAGGAGAAAGGCCACCGCGGTCACCAGGACGGCGAGGTATCCGGCGGCCGCCCACTGGCGCGGGCTCACCGACACGAGCTCCGAAGGCCCCTCGACGCACACCGTGAGCACCGCCAGCATCACCGCGCCCAGCCACACCGCGTGCAGGGAGACACCCCACGGGCCGTGGCGCCGCAGCACCGGTACCGCGAGCAGGGTGAAGGCGGCCTCGCAGCCCAGCGCGAGCGCGGCCCAGCCCACCCCGGCGGCGTCGGTCCGGCCGGTTCCCTCCACCAGGACCGCCCCGGCGACGACCACCAGTGCGGCCACCACCACCCGGGGGCTGGGCCCGCGGCCCTCCAGCAGCGGCCCGATCACCCCGAGCAGGATCGGCGCCGAGGCCACGGCGACGGCGATGACGGCCGGTTCCGCGTGCGCGACGCCCCGTACGACGGCCACGTTGAACAGCACCAGCCCGGTCGCGGCGACCCCGGCCAGCCACAGCCACTCCCGGCCGCGCGGGGCCCTGACCCGCACCCGGGCGAGGCGGGCCAGACCGAAGAGGAGCAGCGCGGCCACCGCGTACCGGGCGGCCTGCACGCCGAAGAGCGGGGCGTCCACGAGGGAGTGGGAGACGGTGACGCTGCTGCCGACCAGGGCCATGCCGGCGATGCCGGGGGCGAGGTCGCGCAACTGCCGGGACGAAGGGGGCGAGGTACTCATACCGTCGAGCCTGGCGCCACAATGGACCCGTGGACAGGTCCAAAGAGAGTGCCATCCAGGGGTCCATCCAGGGGTCCGAAGCAGCCGTGAACGAAGAAGCGGTGAACGAAGAAGCGGTGAACGAAGCAGCGCCAGGAGAGAGCGCCGGATCGGACTTCCTCCAGCTCGACATCGGCCGCGCCCCGGCCGGCGGCCGCACCGACTGGCTCGCCGACCGGCTGCGCGCCGCCATCGCCGACGGCACGCTCGCCGTCGGCAGCAGGCTCCCGGCCAGCCGCGTCCTCGCCGCCGAACTGCGGGTCTCCCGGGGGCTGGTCACCGAGGCCTACCAGCGGCTGGCGGAGACCGGCCAGGTGGCCGGCCGCGGCCGGGCCGGGACCGTCGTGGTCGCCGCGCCGGTGACCGAGCGGCCGACCCCGGCCCGGTCCGGCCCCTCCGGAGTCCCGGATCCGGCCGGCCCGTTCACCCCGGGGCCACGGGGCGGACCCGTCGACGCGCTGCGCGCCGCCCCGTGCCGGATCGACCTCTCGCCCGGCGCGCCCGACCTGACCGCCTTCCCGCGCACGGCCTGGCTCCAGGCCGAGCGCCGGGTCCTCGCCGAGCTCACCCCCGCCGACTTCGGCTACGGGAACCCGCAGGGCGCCCCCGCCCTGCGCGAGGCGATCGTCGGCTGGCTCGCCCTGAACCGAGGGATCCGCGCCGACCCCGACGAGGTGGTCGTGGTGGCGGGCGTGGCCCAGGCGCTGGGACTGCTGGCCCAAGTGCTGCGCGCGGAGGGCGTACGGCGCGTGGCCGTGGAGGACCCCGGCTCGCTCGGGGCGCGCCAGCAGCTGCGGCACGGGGGCATGGAGATCCTGCCCGTACCGGTGGACGGGGGCGGCATCGACACCGCCGCCCTGGCCGCCGGCCCGGCCCAGGCGGTGGTGCTGACCCCGGCGCACCAGTTCCCGACCGGGGTCGTCCTCGACGGAGAGCGGCGCCGCGAACTCCTCGGCTGGGCGGCGGCCGGGGGAGTCGTCATCGAGGACGACTACGACGCCGAACACCGCTACGACCGCGCCCCCGTCCCCGCCCTGCGGGCCCTGCTCCCGGAGGCCGTCTGCTACACCGGCAGCGTCTCCAAGCTCCTCGCCCCCGCCCTGCGCCTGGGCTGGCTGCTGGTCCCGCGACGCCGGCTGGACGCGGTGATCGAGGCCAAGCGCTACGCCGACCTCGGCAATCCCGTTCTCGCCCAGCTGGTGCTGGCCCGGCTGATGGCCTCGGGGGAGTTGGAGCGCCACCTGCGCTTCGTACGCCGCCGCCACCGGACCCGGCGGGACGCGATGCTCCGCGCGATCGCCGCCGAACTGCCCGGCGCGCGGGTGCACGGGGCGGCGGCCGGGCTGCACCTGATGGTCGCCTTCGACGGGGATGCCCCCGGGCCCGGCGGCATCGACGACAGGGCACTCGACGACAGGGCACTCGGCGGCGGGGCACCCGACGCCCCGGCCCTCGACGACACGGTCCTCGCCGCCGCGGCTCTGGAGCTCGGGGTCAAGGCGCACCCGCTGTCCTGGCACCGGGTGAACCCGGGACCGCCGGGCCTGGTGCTCGGCTACGCGGCGGGCACGGTGGGGGAGATCGAGGAGGGGGTGGCCGTCATCGGCACGGTCCTGCGGCGACTGCGGGAGGAGCGGGGCTCGCGGGGGTCACGGGCGTCGCGCCGGGTCTGAGCGGGCGGCGCCGGGAGCCGGGAGCCGGGAGCCGGGGGCCGGGGGCCGGGGGCCGGGGGCCGCGAAAAGTTTTTCGGGAACGGCGGCAACCTCCCGGGCACTCGCGCGTCGTGCGGGGGTGAAGGGCGTGATCCCGCGCCCCCGCAGCCGACCGTGGAGAACCACCGTGAAGAACCTGAAGCGCGCCCCGCTGTCCGTCCGCAGGGCGGCGGGCCTCGCCGCCGCCGCAGCCGGGGTGGCCGTCGCGCTGGCCGGGCCGGCCTCCGCCGCACAAGGGGCGTCCGCCACGCCCACCGCGACCGCACCCGCGCCCGCGCCGAGCACCGCGCCGAGCGCGGCCCCCTCGGCCCCCGCGCCCTCGGTGAGCCGGCCCCCGAGCGCGACGCCGAGCGCGGCCCCCAGCGTCCGCCCGAGCGCGTCCCCGACCGTCGCCCCGGGCGGGACGCCGACCGCCGTCCCGAGCGCGGCTCCGAGCGCCGCCCCCGCCTCACCCGGCGGGTCCGAGCTCGCGCATACTGGCTCCTCCGCCACCAACGCCGCACTCGGCGCCGGGGCCGCCGTGCTGATCACCGCCGGGGCCGCGACCCTGTACACCGTGCGGCGCCGCGCCAACGGCTGAGGACCCCCGTGCTCCACCTCGCACCATCCGCCGGCCCCGCCGCGCCCGGTTTCGACCGGCCGTGGCGGGGCTTGTGGTCGTTCCTGCTGCGCCGTGAGCGCTCCTCGGCGCAGGCCCCGCCCGCGCCGCCGGAGCCGTACCGGCACGGGTACACGTACGGCCATCCCTCCGAGGAGGGCGGCCCGCCGCCCACCGTGACCGAGCTCTACCACGCCCACCGGCTGCGGATGGTCCGGCTGGCGGTGCTGCTGGTCGACGATCTCGGTACCGCCGAAGACGTGGTGCAGGACGCCTTCACGGCGCTGTACCGGCGCCACGGCGAGCGGATAACCGAGGTGGACAACGCCCTGGGCTACCTGCGCACCGCCGTCGTCAACACCGCCCGGTCCGTGCTGCGCCGCCGTCGGACCGCCCGCGCGTGGACCCCGCAGGCACCCGCCGACGTGCCCTCCGCCGAGGCGTCCGTGGTCCTCGACGAGGCGCACCGCGAAGTCCTCGCCGCGCTGGGGCGGCTGACGCCGAGGCGGCGGCAGGTCCTCGTGCTGCGCTACTGGGCGGACCTCAGCGAGGCGGAGATCGCCGAGACGCTGGGGATCAGCCGTGGGGCGGTCAAATCGAACGCGAGCCGTGGGCTGGACGCGCTGGAGCGGATTCTGGAGGGTCGGATATGACGCGTGGGCAGGAGCCGCCCATGGGGCCGGGCTGGGAGCCGCCGGAGCCCTGCGAACCCTCCGGGAGGCCGGTGGAGCACCGGCTGCGGCAGGCCCTGGACGCCCGCGCGGCCGGGATCACCGTGCGCGAACTGCGCCCGGCGCAGCCGCCCGGGCCGGGGGTGCGGAGCGTGCCGTGGGCCTGGCCGCGCGGTTTCACCCTGCCGTTGGCGGGCCTGGCGGCCGCCGCCGCGGTGATGGTGGGGTACGCCGTACTGGCTCCGGACGCTTCGGTCCGCCCGGGCCCGGTACCGGTGCCGCCGGCCGCGCCGCCGTCGCCCACGCCGACCGGCTCGGCTCCGGGGCCCGTCCCGGCCGATCCGTCCCCGTCTCCTTCCCCGTCGGCATCCCCGTCGCCGATCACGCCTCCTTCGGCTCCGTCGGCCACGCCCACGCACTCGTACGTGCCCACCGTGAGCCCGTCGCGGGCTCCGGAGCCCGGTACGAGTGCGCCACAGCCGAGTTCCGCCCCCTCCGCTTCGTCGCGCCCGTCGTCCTCGCCTTCGTCCCCGCCGCCGACGGCTTCACCGAGCCGCCGCTGACGGGACGGGGGGCGGGGCGCGGGGCGCCGCGCGGCCCCAACCATGCGCCGACGGAGATCGGTTGGCCGCATCCTTGGATCCTGTCGAAGAGGCCGAAGAGGCCGAAGAGATCGAACAGGGGGCGCGGGATGTGGCACGTGGTGTCGTCGGGCGGGGTGCCGGCGGGGGAGCGGTTCGACTGGTACGCCGACATCATCTCGCGCGAGGTGATGCCGGCCGCCCTCAGCAGCGAGCGCCCGGCCGAGTTCCAGGGGGAGGCCGCCGTAGTGGACCTGGGGCCCCTGCGCGCGTCCAAGTTCACCCTGTCGCCCCTGCGTTCGCGGCGCACTCCCGCGCTGATCAGGCGCGGCGATCCGGAGCAGTACCAACTGGCCCTGCTGCGCTCGGGCGTCACGTCGATGTCCCAGCACCGCAACGCGTGCACGGTCGGGGCCGGGGACCTCATGCTGTGGGACACCTCGCTCCCCTCCGACAACACGATGCTCGCGGAGGGCGGCCAGGTGCGGGCGACGATCCTGATGCTCCCCAGGGACGTGCTGCCGCTGCGTCCCGAGCGGTTGGAGCGGCTGCTGGCCCGCCGGATACCGGGTGACCGTGGCATCGCGGCGATCCTGGCCTCCTTCATGACCGCCCTGGAGGACCACGCCGCCGAATGCGAGCCGCAGGAACTGGCCCGGCTCGGCGCGGTCGCCGTCGACCTCGCCACGGCTTGCCTGGCCCAGCACCTGAACGCCGAGGACCGGATCCCCTCCGAAGCCCGCACGGAGGTCCTCCTACGGCGGATCAACGCCTTCATCGAGCACAACCTCGGGGACCCGGAGCTGGCCCCGCCCGCCATCGCGGCCCGCCACAACATCTCGGTGCGCGGGCTCCACCAGCTCTTCCAGGGGCAGGGGGAGAGCGTCGGGGCCCGGATCCGGCGGCGCCGCCTCGAAGAGTGCCGCGCCGACCTGGCCCGGCCCGAACTCGCCGCCCACCGGGTGCAGTCCATCGCCGCCCGCTGGGGCTTCGGCGGACCCGCGGTCTTCAGCCGCTCCTTCCGCGAGGCGTACGGGCTCACGCCCTCGGAGTACCGCGCGCTGAGCCACCGCGGCACCGATTAGGCTCGCCCCATGAACGACACCACGACCCACGGCATACGGATCCGGCCGGGTGGTCCGGCGGACGTTCCGGCCGTTCTGGACATGCTCGACTCCGCGGTGGCCTGGATGAACGCCCGCGGGAACACCGAGCAGTGGGGGACGATCCCGTACTCGCGCATTCCCGGCGGGGTGGAGCGCGTCCAGCGGTACACGACCGAGAACTCCCCGTACCTCGCGGAGCTGGACGGGATGCCCGTCGGAGCCCTGGTACTGGACTCCGGGCCCAGCCCGAAGATGCCGATGATCGAGCCGGCCGGGGAACCCGAGCGGTACGTGCGGCTGCTGGTCTCCGACCGGCGCCACGCCGGCCTGGGCATCGGCGCCGCGCTGCTGGCCCGGGCCGTGGAGGAGACCAGGCGGGCCGGCGTGGAGCTGCTGCGCGTCGACTGCTGGGCGGGCGGCACAGGCGAACTGGTCGCGTACTACGAGCGCAACGGCTTCACCCGCACCGCCGGCTTCCTCTCCGGCACCTGGCCGGGCCAGGTACTGGCCCGGCGGGTCTAGGCCGTCTGGTTCGCCTGGATCCCCCGGTCCGCCGCCGGGGTGTTCCGTACCGCGGCCACCAGCAGGGCGAGTTCCGGATCGTGCGACGCCTCGGCCAGGGCCTCGCGCAGGGCGGTGTCGTTGGTGGGGCGGGCCTCGGCCAGGAGTTCCAGGCCGGCCGCGCTGACTTCGGTGTAGATGCCCCGGCGGTCGGTGTCGCACAGGTAGCGGCTGAGCAGCCCGCGGTCCTCCAGCCGGCTGACCAGCCGGGTCGTCGCGCTCTGGCTGAGCACCACCGATTCCGCGACCTGGTGCATGCGCAGGTGGCCGCCGGGGCCGCTGTGCTGGCGGCTGAGGACGTCGAGCAGGGAGTACTCGCGCACGCTCAGGTCGTGTCCGGCCTGGAGCGCGCGCTCGATGTGCGTCTCGATCCGCCCGTGCAGGAGGGAGAGGGCGCACCAGCCCTGGGAGAGGGCGGTGAGTGCGCTGTCCGTGGCCGTCATGGCTTCCTCCTCGAAGGCGTGTCACTCCAGGATAGGGCACGTCTGCAATTGCCCGCGCTTGCAAATATCCCGCGTCTGCAATTAATGTGGACGCAGGCAACCCGCTGCGGCAATCGCCGGGCCCGCCGCCTCCCTCTCCCTCCCCCTGGAGCGCCTGTAGCTCCTGAAGGGCACCCTCATGCCTCTCGCACTCCTCGCACTCGCCATCGGCGCCTTCGGGATCGGCACCACCGAATTCGTGATCATGGGCCTGCTTCCCGAGGTCGCCGCCACCTACGGCGTCTCGATCCCCACGGCAGGCTTCCTGGTCACCGGCTACGCCCTCGGTGTCGTCCTCGGCGCCCCGCTCATGACCGTCCTCGGCACCCGCATCCCCCGCAAGCGCATGCTGATGCTCCTCATGGGCCTGTTCATCGTGGGCAACGTGGTCTCCGCGCTGGCCCCCGCCTTCGGCGTCATGCTCGCCGGGCGGGTCGTGGCCTCCCTCGCCCACGGCGCCTTCTTCGGCATCGGCGCGGTCGTCGCGGCCGAGCTCGTCGCCCCCGAGAAGAAGGCCGGAGCCATCGCCATGATGTTCACCGGCCTCACCGTGGCCAACGTCGTCGGCGTCCCCCTCGGCACCCTCGTCGGCCAGCACCTCGGCTGGCGCGTCACCTTCCTGATCGTCGCCTCGCTCGGTCTCCTCGGCCTGCTCGGCATCGCCCGGCTCGTCCCCGACCTGCCGCGCCCCGAGGGCGTACGGATCCGCCACGAGCTGGCGGCGTTCCGCAACGTCCAGGTGCTCCTGGCGATGGGGATGACCGTCCTCGGCTTCGGCGGGGTCTTCGCCGCCATCACCTACATCACCCCGATGATGACCAACGTCGCCGGATTCGCCGACACCTCCGTCACCTGGCTGCTCGTCCTCCTCGGCCTCGGCATGGTCGCGGGCAACCTCGTCGGCGGCCGCTTCGCCGACCGCGCGCTGATGCCGATGCTCTACACCTCCCTGGGTGCGCTCGCCGTGGTCCTGGCCGCCTTCACCCTCACCGCCCACACCCGGGCCGGCGCCGCCGTCACCCTCTTCCTCATCGGGGCCCTCGGCTTCGCCACCGTGCCGCCGCTGCAGAAGCGGGTCCTCGACCAGGCCGCCGGCGCCCCGACCCTGGCCTCCGCCGTCAACATCGGCGCCTTCAACCTCGGCAACGCCCTCGCCGCCTGGCTCGGCGGCCTCGTCATCGCCGCCGGACTCGGCTGGACCGCCCCGAACTGGGTCGGCGCGGCACTGGCCGCCTCCGCCCTGGCCCTCGCCCTGGTCTCCGGCGCGCTGGAACGCCGTACGGGGACCCGCGCGGGCGGCGAAGGCGGCAGCCGGGTCATCGCGGCCGGCGCCCCGACGGTGACCGCAGCCGCCGTACCGGCCCGCCACTGATCCACCGTCCACCCCACACCACTCCACTCCACCCCACACCACCTCCCCTCACGTCACAGGAGACCCGCATGTCCACCCCCACCCGCACCCGCACCGCCGTAGCCCCCCTGACCACCGCCGACGCCGAGACGCTCGTCGCCGCCGCCACGGCCGCCGCCGAAGCCGCCGGGGTCGCCGTCAGCGTGACCGTGCTCGACGCGGGCGGCCACCCGCTCGCCTTCCGGCGCGACGACCGGGCCGTCCTGATCTCGGGCGAGACCAGTACCCGCAAGGCCTTCACGGCGCTGCAGCTGGATGCCCCGACCGCCGATCTCGTCGACGCCGTCCAGCCCGGCGGCCCCTTCCACACCCTGCCCACCGCCCTGGACCGGCCGCTGCTGTTCATCGCGGGCGGGCTGCCGGTCCACCGCGACGGCCGGCTCGTCGGAGCCATCGGCGTCGGCGGCGGAGCCCCGGCCCAGGACCACGGCTTCGCCGAGTCGGCGCTCGGCGCCCTCGCCTGATCGCCCGATCGCCCGGGTCGCGCCGCGCTGTCCCCCGTGCCACGTTGGTACGGGGGACAGGAGCATGATGCGACAGACGAAGCAGTACGGGCGCAGCCACGTCAGCGCGACGGCAACGGTCGTCGCGCTGGTCACCCTTGTCGCCGTCCCGGGCTGTGCGTCCGGTACGCCCGGCCCGGCGGACACCCGGGTCCCGGCCGCGGCGAGCACCCCGCCGAGCGCGACGGACCCCGCCGCCGCCCCGGCCACCCCCGCCGCCACCCCCTCCACCCCGCAAGCCGCGGCGCCCTCGCCGACGCCGACCTTTGCGCTGTCCACCGCCCCGCGCACCGTCCCGGCCGTACGGGAACACGTGGCGGCCCGCGGCCCCGGCTGGCGGCCCGGCCCCGAGGCGCGGGTCGTCGTACCGCCTGCCGACAGCGCGGCCCTGGCGGACGAGGGCAAGCTGCTGGCCGGTGAGCTGCGGATCGGATTCGCCGAGTCGGCCACCCCGCGCAAGGGCGACGTGGAGCTGGCCCTCGGGCCGAAGGGCTCCGGCGCGCCCGAGTCGTACACCCTCACCGTGCGCGACGGGCAGGTCCGCATCACCGGACCCGACCAGGCCGGGGTGTTCTACGGCACCCGCACCCTCAAGCAGGAGGTGAGCGGCGGCGGTTCGGCCCCGGAGGGCACCGTGCGCGACGCCCCGGCCAAACCGCAGCGCGGGCTCAACCTCGACATAGCCCGCAAGCACTTCACCCCGGACTGGATCGAGGACCGGCTGCGCGAGATGGCCGACCTCAAGCTCAACCAGCTCGGCCTGCACTTCTCCGACGACCAGGCCTTCCGGATCGAGTCCGACACCCACCCCGAGATCGTCTCCACCCCCCACCTCACCAAGGCGCAGGTGCGCGGGATCACCGCGCTCGCCGCCCGGCTGCACATCGCGGTCGTCCCCGAGATCGACTCGCCGGGCCACCTCGGAGCGGTCCTGCGCGCCCACCCCGGACTGCAGCTGCGCGACGTGCAGGGCCGGGCGGTCAAGGGGGCGGTCGACATAGCGAACCCGGCCGCGGCGAAGCTCGTGGACGAACTCCTCCGGGAATACCTGCCGTTGTTCCCCGGCGCCCTGTGGAACCTGGGCGCAGACGAGTACCAGGCCCTGGTCTACCGCGATCCGCAGGCCTCCTTCCCGCAGCTGACGGCCGCCGCCCGGCAGCAGTACGGGCCCACCGCCCGGGTCCAGGACCTCGCGACGGGCTGGCTGAACGACCGGGCGGACGTGGTCCGTTCGGCAGGCCGCGCGCCGGCGGCCTGGAACGACGGCTTCTTCACCGGAGGGCTCGTCCAGCCCGCCAAGGACATCCAGGTCGAGTACTGGACGGGCAAGGAGGGCGGGGCCCGGCCGCCACTGGAGTACCTGCGGGAGGGCCGCAAGGTCGTCAACCTCAACGACGAGTACCTCTACTACGTGCTGGGGCAGCCGAACCAGTTCACGTACCCCGACGGCCGGCGCATCTACGAGCGGTGGACCCCGCTCGTGCTGCGCGGCACCGCGGCCGTGCCCGCGCGGTACGCCGGGCAGATCCTGGGCGCGCGGCTGGCCGTCTGGTGCGATCTGGCCGGAGCCCAGACCCAGGCCCAGGTCGCGGCCGGCATCAGGCTCCCGCTCGCCGCCCTGTCCCAGAAGGTCTGGGACTCCCGCACCCCGGCCCTGGACTGGCCGGCCTTCAAGGCCCTGGCCGACCGGCTGTAGCGCGACCGGCTGCAGCGCGGCCGGCCTGGACGTGGCCGGCGGTATCGCGGCCGCCCGCAGCCGGGCCGGCCGCGTCCCGGCTGTCGAAACCCGCTGGCCGGGTGCCGTCCGCTTTGCTTGGATGCGGGCATGGACGACAGTGCGCTGCCCTCGCCCGAGGGCCATGAGATCTCCACCGACCCCGGCCGCCTGGACCGGGAGCTGATCCACCGGTGGCTGTCCGGGGACGCCTACTGGGCCCTCGGCCGGAGCCGGGAGAAGCAGGACGCCGCCATCGACGGGTCGCTCAACTACGGGGTCTACGACGCCGTGTCGGGCCTCCAGGTGGCCTACGCGCGCGTCATCACCGACCGGGCCACCTTCGCCTGGCTCTGCGACGTGTACGTGGACCGGGGCGTACGGGGCAAGGGGCTCGGGACCGCCCTGGCGGGGGCGGTACGGGACCACCTCGCCCCGTACGGGCTGCGCAGGATCCTGCTGGCGACCGCGGACGCCCACGAGGTGTACGCGAAGGCCGGCTTCGAGCCGCTCGCGGCACCGGAGAAGTGGATGGCCCTCGGCGCGCAGTAGGGCCGTGGGCCCGTCTACCAGATGGAGTTGACCCACTCCGGGTGGTCGATGAACGGGTTCCGGTTGTGCTGGTAGGTGTCGTAGATGACCTGGTTGCGGCGCTGCTCGAAGGCGTCCGGCGGGTCCTGCAGGTTCCACTGCTTCAGGACGCTGATCTTGCCGAAGAGCGGCGCGCTGCCGTTGTTGACCTTGTCGTTCATCTCCAGGTCGGCGAAACCGTCACCGCCGTCGTAGCGCACGGCCATGTAGAGCAGCATGCGGGCGACATCGCCCTTGACCGCGTTCCGCGGCTCGAAGGAGTCGGCGTCGGTCAGGCTGCCGGGGGCCTCGGAGACCGCGCCGCCACCCAGGTCGAAGTCCTTGTTCCCGCGGGTGCTGTTGACGGTGACGTCCTCGGGCCTGAGGTGGTGCAGGTCGGTCCCGGGGCCGGTGGCGGTGCCGAAGTCGCCGTGGCTCTTGGCCCAGACGTGCTCGCGGTTCCAGTCGTTGACGCCGCCGCCGTTGGTGGACTTCGACTGTGAGCGGCCCGAGTAGACCAGGATGACGTTGTTGGAGTTCGCGGGGTCCTGGTCGGTGACCTTCAGGGCGTTCCACACACCGTCGTACGTCACCTTGGACTGGGTCTTGATGATGTTGTGCAGCGCCGTCTTGAGCGCGGCGCCGGTCTTGCCCTCGGCCGTGGCGTAGTAGGTGTCGACGGCGACGGAGGCCGAAGCCGCCGTGGGGGCGGCCTCCTTCTGCTGGCCCGCCGAGGCGGAGGCCGGCAGCAGTATGAGGGACGCGGCCGCGAGGCCGGCTGCCCAGGGAGTAAGGCGCGAGATTCTCATCACGTGGGGGTACCTCTCCACACGCACCGCTCCCGCCCGGGGAATTGGCGGGGCATCAGGTGGCAGAGCGAGGTTCACATTGTCATGTGCCCTACAGGTAAAAAGCACGTGTCCGGAGGCAGGATTTTCTACGCGCGTCATCAACCGCGTCATGCGGGTGATTGGCGCAAGAATCCCTATGCAGGAGCGGGCGGCGCGGGCACGGTAACGGAGGCCACACCGTGAACAGCCCTACCAGGAGCAGCCCATGGCACCGAAGATCCTCATCGTGACCGGCGACGCGGCGGAATCCCTCGAAGTCCTCTACCCCTACCAGCGGTTGATCGAGGAGGGGTACGAGGTCCACATCGCGGCGCCGGCGGTGAAGAAGCTGCGGTTCGTCGTACACGACTTCGAGGACGGCTTCGACACCTACACCGAGAAGCCCGGGTACACCTGGCCCGCGGACATCGCCTTCGCCGACGTGGACCCCGGGCAGTACGCGGCCCTGGTGGTGCCCGGCGGACGGGCCCCGGAGTACCTGCGCAACGACCCCGAGGTGCGGCGGATCCTGGCGGCCTTCGCCGGTTCCGACAAGCCGATCGCGCAGATCTGCCACGGCCCCCTGATCACCGCCGCGGCCGGCGCCCTCGACGGGCGCCGGGTCACGGCGTATCCGGCCCTGGAGCTGGACATGAAGGCGGCCGGCGCCGAGTTCGAGGATGCCGAAGCGGTGGTCGACGGCACGCTGGTGTCGGCCCGCGCGTGGCCCGACCACTCCGCCTGGATGCGGGAGTTCCTGACCGTCCTGCGCGTCAAGGCCCCGGTTTCGGAAGGGTGAGCTTCGTCGTCCCCTTGTGAAAGATCCTGACCGGAGACTGCCGGGGCGCCATCGATGTGGTGGGGTGTGCGAGTCAACCCACCTGTTGCGCACGGCAGTTGAGAGGGTCAGTCATGACGGGAAGCATAGGACGACGCGGGTTCATCGGTGCTGCCGCGGCGCTGGGAGGCGCCGCGCTCGTCGGTGCGGGGGCGCCGCTCGCCCAGGCGCGGGAAACTCGGGCGCAGCAGGCGGCCCGGCCGCCGCGGCCCGACACGGTGGCGATCCCGGCGGGCTTCCAGCCCGAGGGGATCGCCGTCTCCGCGCACGGCACGGCCTACACGGGCTCGCTGATCGACGGCTCGGTCTACCGCTTCGACCTCGCCACCGGCGCCGGGCGGATCATCACGCGGGGCGAGGGTCCCATGTCGGTGGGGCTCAAGCTCGACCCGTACGGCAGGCTGCTGGTCGCCGGCGGCGCCAGCGGGCAGATCCGGATGATCGACGCCCGGGACGGTCGGGTTCTGGCCACGCACCAGGCCGCGACCGGCGCGGCCTTCGTCAACGACGCCGTCGTCGGCTGCGGCGGTGCCTGGTTCACCGATTCCTTCGCGGACGTCCTGTACTTCCTGCCCGTGGGCCGGGACCTGACCGGCCCCGGCGCGGCCCCGCGGGCCCTGCGGCTCGGCGGCGAGTGGGACCCGGTCCCGCCCGGCGGCGCGTACTGGGGCGCCAACGGGATCGAACGGACCCCCGACGGCCGGGCCCTGCTCGTGGTGCACGACACCGCCGAGGCGCTGTTCCGGGTGGACCCGCGCACCGGCGCCGCCACCCGGACCGTGCTCGACGGCGGCTCCGTGCGCAACGGAGACGGGCTCGTGCTGCACGGGCGGACGCTGTACGTCGTACGCAACTGGGCTTACGCCGTGGACGTGTTCACCCTGAGCGCGGACGGCCGCCGGGCCCGCTTCGTCAAGCAGATCACCGACCCGCGCTTCGACGAGCCGACGACGGCCGCGGTGTACGGCGGCCGGCTCTACGTGGTCAACGCCCGCTTCGACGCGGACTGGTCGGACCCGGCCACCGCCTCGACGGTCGTCAGCTGCCCGTTGTGATGGCGGGCGCGGCCTCGTACTTGTAGTCCGGGCCGAAGTTCTTCTTCACGGCCGCTTCCCAGGTGCCGTCCTCGACCATCTTGCGGATCGCGTTGTTGATCTTGACCTGGAGCTCGGTGTTGCCCTTCTTCATGCCGATCCCGTAGTTCTCGCTGCTCAGGCTCAGCCCGATCAGCCGGAACTTGCCCTCGTTGCCCTTGCGGGCGGTGTAGCCGGCCAGGATGGAGTTGTCCGTGGTCATGGCATCGACCAGGCCCTCCTTGAGGGCGACGACGCATTCGGAGTAGCCGCCGAGCTCCAGGAGGCTGGCCTTGGGGGCCAGGTTCTTCCTGACGTTCTCCGCCGAGGTCGAGCCGGTCACCGAACACAGCCGCTTGTCGGCGTTGTTGAGGTCCTGGGCCTTGGTGATGCTCGGGTCGTCGGCGCGGACCATCAGGTCCTGGTGCGCGAGGAAGTACGGCCCGGCGAAGTCGACCTTCTCCTTGCGCTTCTCGTTGATCGAGTAGCTGGCCGCCACGATCTCGACCTCGTTGTACTGGATCAGGAGCTCGCGGTCGTTGCTGAGGACCTCCTTGAAGGTGATCCGCTCCTTCGGGTAGCCGAGCTCCTTCGCGATGTACGTCGCCACGTCCACGTCGAAACCGGTGAAGCTGCCGTCGGGCTCCCGCATGCCGACGCCGGGCTGGTCGAACTTGATGCCGACGGAGAAGGTCTTCTGGTCCTCGTCACCGCCACACGCCGATGCGGTCAGGGCGAGACCGATCACTGCGGCGATGGCGCCGGCCTTGGGAACCTTCATGCTGCACTCTTTCCTGAGGTACGCCGTTACGCGGGGTCGCGGGCGAGCGGAGCCGCGCGGGAGCGCGCGGAGAGCACCGGGACCGGCCCGGGGCGCGGGGAACCGCGGAGGCTGGTGGGCGCGTATATGAGGAAGCTAGGAACTCGTCGGGCGCAGTGTCACGACATCTGAGCAAATCTTGAGGGTAACGATCCGGAACGGCGGCAGATCCTGCGGTGGATCCGGCATTGAACGGGAGAGGAGCCGGTCAGGTGGCCAAGGGCGGGGTACGGGTCGAGGGGAACGCACTGCTGCTGGGCGAGGGGGCGCAGGTCCGTTTCATGCGGACGCTGCGGCTCCCGGAGACCGGTACGCACAATCTGCCCCCGGGGCTGGGGGAGTTTCCGCTGCGGCGGGTGGAGGACTATCCGGACACGGTTCCGGCGGACTGGCTCGCCAAGGGCGGGGTGATGCTCCCCGTCTACCTGCGCGAGGCGATGTGGCTCAGCTTCGGCGGCACCCGGGAGCCCACCGCGCTCCAGGTCGGGGTCGGCAAGGTGTGCGCCGTCTCCGGTGAGCGGTGGACGGGCACGCTCGGGCGCCGGCCGCAGAACTACCTCGTGCTGCCGCGCCAGCCGTGGCTGGACGGGATCAATTCGGGCACGGGTACGGTCCGCCAGTTCGTCGCCGTCCCGCTGGGGCTCGGGGCCACCGTGGAGGGCCAGGTCACCGGCGAGGAGACCGCGGGCGGCGTGCAGCTCCAGGCCTTCCCGCTCGGAGCGAAGGCGCTGGCGAGGTGGCGGGAGGAGGAGCGGGAGCGGGCGCGCACGGCCGGGGCGGCCCCGACCGGCGCCGTTCCGTACGGGATCCTGCCGCCGGGCGGCCCCGCGGGCGGTTACGGAGGCGGTTACGCAGGCCTCCCGGGGACGCAGATGGCGATGCCCGCGCCGATGGCGGCCCCGGCGCCGGGCGGGCCTCCCGGGGCGCCGGCGGCCCCGCCCGCGGCTTCGGCCGCGGGCCCGCTGCGGCGCGCGGGCGGCCGGCCCGCCCCGCAGGCGGCTCCGGCGATGGGCCTCGGCGTCGGCGGCTCCATGCGGCAGGAGGTGTACCGCGACGACCGCAAGGCGAAGGACTGGGCGGCCGAGCCGGCCGCGCGGGTCTTCGTCCACCTGGTGACCCCGCCCGAGTGGCGCCGGATCACCGGGGAGGAGCCGCCGCCCTCGCCGGTGGACCGGGCCGCCTACACCAAGGCCGGGCTGCCGTGGTTCGACTACTACGACGAGGACGGGGCCGACCTCGCCGCCTCCGGCACCCTCGGCAAGGTGCAGCCCGTGGGCGAATGGCTCGGCGCCGACGAGGCTCCGTGGGCGGAACCCGCCCCCGGTCAGATCGCGCCCCTGGGCAACGCGCCCCGGCCGGGCAAGCCCGTACAGGACGGCGACTGGTAGCCGGCGCCGCCCCAGGGTCTGTCGTCAGGCTCCCGTCCGCCTCGGTCGGCGACGGGAGTGTGACGACAGGCATTCGCCCCGCCCCGGGACTGGCCGGGAACGTACGGTCGTTCGAGCCCCGGGGCGGTGCCCGTGACAGCATGGGAGGGCAACGCACGGTGTTCGGAGGGGGAGTTCGGTGAGTGGAGTACGCAAGGGCCTGGCCAAGGTGGAGATCGCGCTGCGGTGGGATCCCAGCCCGGCGGGAGCGCCCGTCCACGACCTCGACCTGCTGGCGGCGGTGTACGCCGCCGCGGACCCGTACGGGGAGCCCGTCCACCTGGTGCACTTCGGCAGCCGTTCGCCCGACGGCACCATCACGCTGAACCGGGACAGCCGGACCGGGCTGGGGCTGGGCTTCGACGAGGTGATGACCCTCGAACTCAACCGGATCGCCGACGCGTTGACCCGGGTCGTGGTGGGGGTGGTGATCCAGCGGCCGGGCGGCGGCCGGGCGCTGACCTTCGCCGACGTCGCGGGAAAGGGACTGCGCATCCGGGAGGGCTACACCGATCTCGCCGTGGACGACCTCACGGGCTTCGGTGCGGCGAGCGCGGTCACGGTGGCCGAGTTCACCCGCGACGACGCCGGGGTCTGGTCGATCGACCCCGTCCTGCGGGGCTTCGACGCCGACCCGGAGGAGTTCGCGCGGGCGATGGGCGCGGCCCGGAGCTGAGCCGGCCGGCCACCCCGCGGGATGGCCGCACGGACCGGTCGGCGGCCACTCCGCGAGGGAGTGCCCGCCGTCCGGTCCGGGAGCCGCGCTGCCACCGTCCCCACGAGGCAGCGCGAGCGGGTCGCCGCCCGGTCATCGGGGACGGCGGTCCGCTGGTTCAGGGGGCCTGGCTGCGGGGAGCCCGGTCCGCCCCGGGCGGGGTCGCGCCCAGCACCGGCAGCAGGCAGGCGTCGACGAACCGTACGAGGTACTCGGCGTCGGCGTAGCGCCCCTCCAGCACGGGCCGGATGCGCAGTACGCCCATCAGCTGCGCCGGCAAGAACTCCACGGCCGGGTGCCCGGGGGCGAGCTCGCCCCGCGCCACGGCCCGCGCCACGATGGAGTCGAACGCCGCCAGCTCCGGCTCCACCAGGGCCTCGCGCAGGGCGGCCTTCAGCTCCTCGTCGCTCAGCACCGCGTGCCCGAGGGCCTGCGTGAGCCGGGTGTCGCGCCCCGAAGTGCAGGCGGCGAGCCGGGCCGCCTCGCGCAGGTCGCCCGCCAGGGTCCCGGTGTCCACCGCGGCGAGGGTCCCGCGCCGGTCCGCGCGCAGGGCGGCGGCGACGAGCTGCGGTTTGGTCTTCCACTGCCGGTAGAGCGTGGACTTTCCACAGGTGGCCCGGGCGGCGATCTTCTCCATGGTCAGCGCCTCGTAGCCGTCCTCGCGCAATTGGTCCAGGACGGCGTCGTAGAGCTGCTGCTCCCGCTCCGGTGTGATCTTGGAGCGGCGCGCGGGGGCCGGTGCGGCTTCCGGCGTCGGCGACGTCATGGGGCGGCTCTCCTCGATGCTGCGTGCCAGGTGGTGCCGCGCCGCGATATTTCGGTCGCGCCGCAGCGGTCTCTAGTGAAAGTCTACGGGAACGCGAGCGTATCGGTACACACTCGTATCGATACGAGAATGTATCGATACACTGGTGTGTCGATTGAGAGCCGTGCAGCTGTACAGGAAGCGAGACCGGGGGATGACCTCCCACACCACACCCGCCGGGGCCGGCGCGGGGCCGGGCCCCCGCCGCCGCCTCATACGCGAGCTCCTGCTCGTCGTGGGCCTCTTCGCCGTCTACAAGTTCGGCCGTACGCTCGCCACCGGCCGCACGGAGGAGGCCTTCCGCAACGCCGCCCGGGTCTGGGACGCCGAACGCACCCTGCACCTGCCCGGCGAAGGCCTGGTCCAGCGACTGCTCCTGCACAGCGACGCCCTCGTGCACACCGCGAACACCTACTACGCGGCCGTGCACTTCCCCGCCACGGTGCTCTTCCTCGTCTGGCTCTACCTGCGCCGCCCCGCGCACTACCTCTGGACCCGCCGGGTCCTGGCCGTCCTGACCGGCGCCGCCCTCGTCATCCACCTGGCCTTCCCCCTCGCACCCCCGCGGATGCTGGGCGCGGCCCACCTGGTCGACACCGGTCAGGTCTACGGACCGACCGTCTACGGGGCCGCGCCCGCCGCCGACACCATGGCCAACCAGTTCGCCGCGATGCCCTCCCTGCACTTCGGCTGGGCGCTGATGCTGGCTCTGGGCATGATCGCGGCGACCTCCTCGCGGTGGCGCGCCCTGTGGCTGCTGCACCCGCTGGTGACCCTGCTCGTGGTCGTCGGCACGGCCAACCACTACTGGCTCGACGCCATCGTGGCCACGCTGCTGCTCGGGGCCGCCCTGCTGCTGGTCCCGCGCCCGGCCGGCCGCTCGCTCGTCGCCCGGCGGAGCGTGCCGGGCCGGCCCGCGCTGCCGGTGCCACGGCAGGCGGGTGCGGGTCCGGGGGCGGGCGCCGGTGCGGCAGCCACGGATCCCATGGCGCCCGTAGGAGCGGTCCGGTGAACTCCACGCTCCTCGCCGTCCTGCTCTGCCTCGCCGCGGCCGTCACCTACGCGGCCGCCGCCGTCGCCCAGGAACGCCTCGCCCGCCGCGCGGTCGCCCGCAGCACCGCGGCCCTGCTCGGCAACGGCGCCTGGTGGTGGTCGGCGGGCCTGAACGCCGCCGCCGCGCTCCTGCACGCCGCCGCACTGCGGTACGGGCCGCTCACGCTGGTCCAGCCGCTCGGCGCGCTCACCCTCGTCGCCGCCGTACCGCTGGGCGCCCGCGGCGCCGGGCGGCGGGTCGTGGCCAGCGAGTGGCGCGGCACCCTGGCCACCGTGGTCGGCCTCGGCCTGCTCCTGCTGCCCGCCTCCGGCCCGTCCCCCGACGAGACCCTGACCCTGGCCGAGGCGCTCGCCGTCTCCGGAGCCACGGCCGCGGTGATCATGCTGCTGACGGTACGGACCGACACCCGCTCGGGGCTGCGCCACGCGACGGCGTCCGGGCTGGCCTCCGCGGCCGCCTCCGCCCTGACCCAGACCGTCGCCGTGGCGGGTGGCCGCGGCGGCTCCCTGCTCAGCGTCCGGGTCGTGTCGGTGGCCCTGCTCGTGGTGGTCTTCGCGGTCGGCGGGATGCTCCTGTCCCAGCGGGCCTACCGGGGCGGGCTGGGCGCCCCGCTCGCGGTGGTCAACCTGACCAACCCGCTGGCCGCGGCCGCGATCGGGATGATCCTCCTCGGCGAACGCATCCAAGGCGGTGCCCTCGGAGTCCTGTTGGCAGTGGCGGGAGCGCTCGCGGCGGCCCGGGGCGTGCTGCTGCTCACCCGGACCCCGCAGCAGACGGTGGTCGCCGCGCCCCAGGCCGCGCCGATGGCCGGTGTGGCAGCATGAGCCGCATGGCTGCCGACGACGGTTCGTTCCTCTCGCTCCGCTCCAAGGGCTCGATCCTGTCCATCGGTTCGGTGGGATCGATCCTGTCGATCGGATCGGTCGGCAGCGTGCTGTCGGTCGGCTCGATCGGCTCGGCGCTGTCGGCCGCCTCGGTGGGATCCGTGCTGAGCGCGGGCTCGTTCGCCTCCGCCCAGTCGACGTGGTCGGTGCTGTCCCGGCGCTCCCGGGGCGGATTCCTGGCGGCGGGCGTGGCGGGAGCGGGGCTGCTGGGCTTGGCGATGGCGGCCGCCCTCCGGTCCGCCCCCGTGCCCCGGCGGCATGGCTGAGAACCGTTTCGCCTGTTCACGCGTCTCCTCCTGTGAGACTTGAACGGACGTCGCGCGCACGAAGACGCGCGCACATCGAAGCGGAGTGAACGGGCATGGGCATCATCGGCTGGATCATCCTCGGACTGCTGGCGGGCGGGATCGCCAAGGTCCTGCTGCCCGGCCGTGACCCGGGCGGTCTGATCGGCACCACCCTCATCGGCATCGCCGGCGCCTTCACCGGCGGCTGGCTCTCGGCGAAGTTCCTGGACCGGTCGATCCAGAACGACTTCTTCGACCTCGCCACCTGGGGCTCCGCCATCGCGGGCTCCCTGGTCCTCCTGATCGCCTACCGCCTCCTCTTCGGCAACTCCCGAAACTGACCGCCGGGCCGGCGGGCCGTGGGCAGGGGGCAGGGGGCCGTGGGTCAGACCTCCATGTAGGCCACCGTGCCGGTACGGCGGGCCGCGTCGATCTCCCGTAGGCGGGCGAAGTTCGACGGGGTCATGAGGGCCTCCCACTCCCGCACCGAGTGCACCCGTACCTCGCTGTGTTCCTCGGGGTCGAGGACGATGGCGGCGATCTGGTCCTCGGTGAGGGTGCCGCCGTCGAAGATGAAGCCGATGTGGTTCGCGGGCCAGGACTCGCCCCGGTGGGCGAGGAACTGCGTGCCCAACAGCTTGCGCTCGCCCCCGAAGGCGATGCCCGTCTCCTCCAGGCACTCCCGGAGCGCGCACTCCCAGGGCGTCTCGCCGTGGTCCATGTTCCCGCCCGGCCACTGCCAGGTCTCCGTGGCGTACGTCGCACGCAGCTGTACCGGGCGGCCGTTGGGGTCGGTGAAGTAGAGGCAGGCGTAAGCGGTCGCCCGGGGGATGGTCTTGACGTACTCGGCGGGCGGGAGCCACTCGGACCCCGTTCCACCTCCGTCCGGGCCTCGGCCCCTCGGGGACATCGGGCAGGCACACTACCCACGCCGCGTGCCGGCCACGCGCCCCGGCCCGGGGCCGTGCCCGGCACGCGGGCCGGGGTTCGTGTTGTCCACGTCCCGGTACGGGTGCACCGGCGTCGGTGGCGGCGCCTACGATGACCGGCCATGGACAGCAGTGAGGCCGGCAGACGGTTGATCGACGGGCGATTCGAACTCGCCCGTCCCCTGGGCAGTGGCGGGATGGGGACGGTGTGGCTCGCCCGCGACATCGCGCTGGACCGGGAGGTCGCACTCAAGGAGGTGCGGCCGCCGGACCCGGCGACCGCCGCCGCCCAGCCCGGGCTCGTCGTCCAACTGCGCGAACGCGCCGTCCGCGAGGCCCGGGCCCTCGCCCGGCTCGCCCACCCGAACGTGGTCACCATCCACCACATCGTGGAGCCCGAGCCCGGCTCCGACGGCCATCCGTGGATCGTGATGGAGCTGGTCAGGGGCGGTTCCCTGGCCGACCGCCTGGAGGGCGGGCCGATGCCGGTGGCGGACGTGCTGCGCCTCGGGCTCGACCTGCTCTCCGCGCTGCGCGCCGCGCACGCGGAGGGCGTGCTGCACCGTGACGTGAAACCGGCCAACGTGCTCCTGCGGCCGGGCGGCTCCGCGGTGCTCACCGACTTCGGGATCGCCGCCCTGCACGGCGCGACCGGGCTGACCTCGACCGGAGCCCTGATCGGGTCGCCGGAATACATAGCGCCCGAGCGGGCGCGCGGCGCGGAGGGGCTGGCCGCCTCCGACCTGTGGTCCCTGGGGATGCTGCTGTACGTGGCCGCCGAGGGGGTGCACCCGCTGCGCCGGGCCACCAGCCTGGCCACCGTGGTCGCGGTGCTCGACGAGCCGATCCCCGCGCCGGTCCGGTCCGGCCCGCTGGGACCCGTACTGGAACGGCTGCTGGTACGGGACCTGGCCGTGCGGCCCGACGCCGAGGAGCTGGAAGCGCTGCTCCGCGGTGCGAGCAGTGCTCTCGGAGGCGCGGCCCCGGTGGTACCGCCGACCGCCCTCGGGAGCTTCGGACCGGCGACCCCGGCCGCCGGTCTCGGCCTGGGCCCCGTACCGGCGACGCACGTCCAGTCGCCGACGCCCATGCCGACGCCGTTCGTTCCGGGCGCAGGCAACCCGTACGCGTCCACCGTCCCCGTGGCCTTCCCGCCGCCGCCGCCCGTCCCGCGCCGGCGCCGACGGCCCGCCCTGCTCGCCGGACTCCTCGCGGTGGTCCTGACCGCCGGGGTCGTCGGCCTCGTCAACTGGCTGCCCGACGGGAACGCGGGCGACGGCTCGGGCAAGAGCGGGGACGCCAAGTCCTCCGGCACCCCGTCCGTTTCCGGTCCGGCCTCCCCGGCCCAGGGCACCGCCGTGGTCCTGACCCCCGCGCCCACTCCGAAGGCGAGCACGCCGAAGCCGGTCACCCCGCCCAAGGGCAGTCTGATCGACCCGGCCAACATCCGTACCGCCATCGAGGCCTTCAAGCAGCAGACGGGCACCACCACCTTCGTCGACATGAAGGTCTACGACGAGTACGTGCTCGCCGACATTCCCACCGCGCCCGGAGCCAGGACCGTCGACTCCTGGCAGTACCGCGGCGGCGTCGCCAAGCGCACCGGACCGTCCGGCACGGTGAAGCCCGACGCGCCGCTCATGGACATGGCCGTGCTGGACTGGGACGCCCTCCCCGCCCTGATGGCCCAGTCGACGAAGGAGCTCGGCGTCGACAACCCGAGCTTCCGCTATCTCAACGTCTCGCCCTGGATGAACGCACCCGCGGTCCGGCCCTACCTGAACGACGAGTACGGACAGGGCGGCTACGTCCTCGCCGGCACCGACTTCAAGGTCAAGAAGGTCTACCGGAGCTGACGGCAGGAGAGGCGGAGCACGGTCGCCGTCCCGGCCCTGCCAACCGTGCCGTCCGTGCACAATTGGATAGCTGTGCTCTCCAAGGAAAGGTCCACGGGATGCGGCTGGCGGAGTTGAGCGAGCGCAGTGGCGTCTCCACGGCGACCATCAAGTACTACCTGCGCGAAGGGCTGCTGGCGCCGGGGCGACGGGTCAGTGCGACCACCGCCGACTACGACGAGGGGCATCTGCGGCGGCTGCGGCTGGTCCGCGCGCTGATCCAGGTCGGCGGGATTCCGGTCGCGACGGCCCGGGAAGTGCTCGCGCACGTGGACGACGAGTCCCTGGGGCGGACGATGCGGATCGGCGCGGCGCTGTGGGCGCTTCCCCGGGCGCCCGAGCCGGACGGCGAGGATCCGGCGGTGATCACCGCTCGGCGCGAGGTGGACCGGCTGCTGGAGACGCTGGGCTGGTCGACGGCCCGGGAGGTGGGGGAGCTGTCCCCCGTCCACCGTTCGCTCGTATCGGCGGTGTCCACCCTCATCCGGCTCGGCTATCCGTGGGACGCCCCGCGGATGGCTCCGTACGCCGAGCTGATGCACCGAGCGGCCGTGCACGACCTCGACTTCATGGAGACGTACGCCTCCGAGGAGGAGAAGGTCGAGACGGCGGTGGCCGCGGTCGTCCTCGTCCAGCCGGTACTGAAGGCCCTGCACCGGCTGGCGCAGGAAGAGGAGTCGGCGCGGCGTTACGGGCTGGAGTGAGGCGACGCGACCCGTGTGCCTGCCGCGAACTCGCTCAGTAGGGGCCGTTGACGTTGTCGATCGAACCGTAGCGGGCCGCCGCGTAATTGCAGGCGGCCGTGATGTTGGCGACCGGGTCGTACGAATCCAGCGAAGTGCCGGGCACGTGATAGGCCTTGAAGGTCGGGTCGATCACCTGGAGGAGCCCCTTGGAGGGGATGCCGGCCGCCGCGTTGGAGTCCCAGTTGTTGATGGCCAGTGGATTCCCCGAGGATTCGCGCATGATGTTGCGGTGAATTCCTTCGTAGCTGCCGGGAATTCCGTGCTGGGCCAGGACGTCGAGGGACTCGCGGATCCAGCCGTCGAGGTTGTTCGCGTAGCCGGTGGGCGCCTTGGCGGCCTTGGCCGCGACGGGCGCGGCGGCCGCGGTGAGGTTCAGCTTCAGGCCCGGGCGGATGGCCGAGGGGTCGGCGCCGACGATGCCCTTGTTGGCCTCGTAGAGCTTCTGCCAGCCGCCGCCGATGGAGTGCTCGGCCGCGATCTTGCTCAGGGTGTCGCCGCTGACCACGGAGTACGTCGTCGGGGCGAGGGTCGCCTCCGCCGCTCCGGCCGTGGTCGCGCTGATCAGCGGGAGGGCCAGCGCCGCACCGCCCGTACCGGCGAGGGCCAGCTTGCGGGTGAGTGCGTGGTGCTGCTTCGGCCGGCGGTGCTTTCCGTGTGCGGGCATGGCGGAATTCCTCACCTGGGGGGTACGGGAGATCCCTGGCGGCGACCGGATTCGGCTGTTACCACCGGGAACGAGGCGACCGTAGGCGAGTCCGGCGGGCCGGAACAAGACACGAATTCGCCCTGGAGATCAACTTCCCGCATTCGCCCCGGTGGATGACCTTGAAAAGATCTCCGGGAATTCCCGAATATCCAACCGGGAAAAGGGAAGTGCCCCGTGCGGGGAAATGATGTTGACGCCGTCGGCGTGACTCACATCACGGGCCCGCGGGCGGCGGCCCAATACGGGCAAGTCGCCCGTCGCCGGGGCCGATTCGGGCGAGCCGCCCGTTGGCGGCGAATCGCCCATCCCGGGTCAATCGGCCCTCGAAGGTGATCGTGTCGTCCTCGTCCATCGCGGGATGGATCCCGGCCGGTCCCCGTTGGTGCAGACGATCTCCTCGCACCGCACCGCACCGCAGCGCAGCGCAGCGCACCGCACCACGCGGTGGCGGGCGTCCTGCGGGAACCCTCACGTGACCGGGGACGACACCCGTCACCGTCACCGGTGCCCGCCGCCGACCTCCTGGGAGGCGATCCCGGGCAGCGGGCCCCGGACGATGTGGTGCGCGCAAGGGGGCCCGCGCCCGGGGGGCGCCTTGCTGCTCATGGCGAGCCCCCCGGTCGGTGGGCGAGTCAGGGCAGCTGCGCCAGTTCCCGCTGAGCCGCCGCGACCGCTTCCGTGCTCGCGGGCAGCAGGGGGAGGCGTACGTCCGGGGTCGGAATACGGCCCTGCGCGTACAACACCCCCTTGATCACTGACGGGTTGGGTTCGGCGAAGAGGGTTGCGGAGAGCCGGGCCAGCGCGTGGCCCAGGGTGCGCGCCCGGACCGCTTCGCCCGCCCGCCAGGCCGTCGCGAGTTCGGTGAACCGGGCCGTCGCGAGATGGGCCGACGCGAGGACCCCGCCCGCCGCGCCGAGCGCGAGGAGGGGAGACAGGAAGGTGTCGTCGCCCGCCAACACCGCGAAACCGTCCGGCAGATCACCGAGCAGTGCCACCGCCTCCCCGTCGAGCGAGCCGACCGCGTACTTCACCGCGGCCACCCCGGGCAGCGCCCCGACCTCCCGCAGCAGGGCCGCGTCCAGCGGCTGCCCGGTCCGGTACGGGACGTGGTACACGATCAGCGGTACGGGGCTCACCCGCGCCAGCCGCTCGAAGTGCGCCAGTACCCCGGCGCCGGAGGGCCGTACGAACGCGGGCACGCTCACCAGCGCGGCCCGCGCCTCGGGCCACCGCTTCAGCCGGCCGAGCGACTCCTCGGCCGCCCGGGTCCCGCTCGCCCCGGCGCCCACGGTCAGCGCCGCCCCGCGCTCCCGGCAGACCCGGGCGCAGACGTCGGTGACGAGGTCGCGCTCGGCTTCGTCGAGGGCGGCCGGCTCGCCGGTGGTGCCCAGCGCCACGATCCCGGTGGCGCCCGCGTCGAGCACCTCGTGCGCGAGCGCCTCCAGAGCCTCGGCGGCGACCTCGCCGGCGGCGGTGAAGGGGGTGATCAGCGGTACGTGGATCCCGTGCGGGGCGAACGGGCGGTGGGCGGCGGGGGAGGACGTGGCCGTGCTCGGCGTCTGGGTCATGGGTCGAGCCTGGCCCGCTCCGAGCATCGAATCCAGTTCGCGTTTCTTATCCGAACCGTAAGCTGATCCGATGCTCGATGTACGACGCCTGCGCCTGCTGCGCGAACTCGCCCGCCGGGAGACCATCGCCGCGGTCGCCGAGGCGCTCTCCTTCAGCCCTTCGGCGGTGTCCCAGCAGCTCTCGGTCCTCGAACGCGAGGCCGGTCTGCCGCTGCTGGAGCGCACCGGGCGCCGGGTCCGGCTCACCCCCGCCGGCCAGAACCTGGTCCGGCACGCCGACGCGGTGCTGGAACTGCTGGAACGGGCCGACGCCGAGCTCGCGGAGGCGCGCGGCGGACTGGCCGGCGCCCTGCGGATCGGCTCCTTCCCCACCGCGACCCGGGCCATCGTTCCGGCGGCCCTGGCCGAGCTGGCCCGCCGGCACCCGGGACTGGAGCCGATGGTGTCCGAAACCGACCCGGCGGCGGTCGCCCACGCACTGCGCGCCGGGGACCTGGACGTGGCCCTGATCCACGCCTACGACTTCGTTCCCGCGCCGCAGGAGCCGGGACTCGCCACGGACCCGCTCTACCGCGAGGCGATGTATCTGGCGACGCCGTCACCGGGGGCGCCCGCGGCCTCCGGAGGCGCGGCGGAAACGGCCGCCGGGGGCGCCCCGGCCGCAGCCGCCGGCACTGGCGGAGCCGGGCAGCGCGCGTTGCTCCGTACGCATGCCGACGCGCCCTGGATCACCGCCACGCCCGGCACGCTCTGCCACGCCATGACGGTGCGGGCCTGCGAGGACGCCGGGTTCCTGCCGAGGATCCGCCACCAGGTGGACGAGTTCGCCACCGTACTGGCCCTGGTCGCGGCCGGCCAGGGCGTGGCGGTGGTGCCGCAGCTCGGGATCACCGGAAACGCGGATCCCGCCGTCTCGCTCACCCGCCTGGTCATGGAGCGCCGTACCAACGTGGCCTTCCGCAGCGGCGCCGCGACCCACCCCGCCGTGGCCGCCTTCAGCGCGGCCCTGCGGACGTCGCTGCCGCCCGAACTGTCCGAGGACTAGCGGGTTGCTTGCCGATCAGACAGTCCGTGCGCCGTTGAACACGGCGTTGCGGCGCAGCTGCCGCGCGCACCACCGGAAGTGCCCGTCACGTTCGTCCAGGCCGAAGAGGTCGTAGGTCATGAGCGCGTACGCGGCCCGATAGGTGGTGAGGGTCGCCGGCGGGTAGCCGAGCTCGTGGGCGAAGAGCCCGGTGAGTTCCGCGGTGTGCTCCTCGGCGTGCGGCCCGTACATGTCCCAGACGGCAGCGGTCACGGCGGCCTCGAAGGCCGGGTCGCCCGCGGTGGTGCAGAAGCCGAAGTCGAGCACCGCGACGGGCCGGCCGGCCGCGTCGGTGTGGATGTTGGGCGGGACGAGGTCGCCGTGAATGGCCGTCACCGGGGCGTCGGGGAGCGAGAGCAGGGCCTCGTGCGTCCGTTCCACTCCCGCCTCGAAGTCCGGTACGCAGGCGGCCAGGGCGTCGCCGTGCCGGGCCGCGGCCCGGTGGACCAAGGCCGCGAGCGCGTCGCGGAAGGAGTCGTGATCCCGCCACAGCGGGCGGTCGTCACCCTGGACGGTCAACCGGCGCATCGCCTCGGTGCCGGGGACGGAGGCCAGGCCGCGCAGAACGGAAAGCAGTGCTTCGCTCTGCCGGGCGGGCAGCTCGCGCTCGTAGTCGGCGTGTGCGGAGTCGATCCTCATCGGGTTTCCCGGCAGCTCGCGCTCGTACGTGACCAGGACGCCCCCGTGGTCCTCGACGTCGAAGATCTCCGGGGTGGCGAAGGGCAGCTGATGCCGTGCCATGTCCGCGTACACCTGGCGGGTGAGATCGAGACCGGCCGGAGGCCGACCGCTCCACACCTTGGCGGCCCGGCCCCCGCCCAGCCCGTAGACGACGCCCTCGGAGCCGGCGCCGATGCGGCGGACACCCGCGTGCCCGCGGTCGGCGAAGTACGTGAGCCAGGGGTCGCGGGGCGGGGTCGCGGCGTTCGGGTCTTCGTCCATCCGTGCATTAGACCAGCGGCCCCACCGGCCCCACACGGGATTTTCGTGCGCTGCCCGGCACCGCACCGGCACCGCACCGGCACCGCGCGCCGCGGCGGCAGCACACCGCGCCGGGACGCGGGGCAACTCCCGCACGCGGGACAGCGCGTGTACGTTGGCCGGACCGGCGGAAACCTCGCGGAACCCTCGAGGGACCTCCGGTTACAGTCGACGAGACCGTGATCGAGATCGGGGTAGCACGTGACGCATCGCGTACGAGGGGTCATCGCCCGGAGCAAGGGCGCACCGGTGGAGACCACGACGATCCTCGTGCCCGACCCGGGCCCCGGCGAGGCGCTCGTACGGGTCCAGGCCTGCGGGGTCTGCCACACCGACCTGCACTACCGGGAGGGCGGGATCAACGACGAGTACCCCTTCCTGCTCGGCCACGAGGCGGCCGGGGTCGTCGAATCGGTCGGCCCGGACGTCACCTCCGTCGCCCCCGGCGACTTCGTCGTCCTCAACTGGCGCGCGGTGTGCGGGAGCTGCCGGGCCTGCAAGCGCGGCCGCCCCTGGTACTGCTTCGCCACGCACAACGCGACCCAGCCCATGACCCTGGAGGACGGCACCCCGCTCTCCCCGGCCCTCGGCATCGGTGCCTTCGCCGAGAAGACGCTGGTCGCCGCCGGCCAGTGCACCAAGGTGGACCCCGCCGCCTCACCGGCCGCCGCCGGCCTGCTCGGCTGCGGGGTGATGGCCGGCCTGGGCGCCGCCCTGAACACGGGCAACGTCGGGCGCGGCGACTCGGTGGCCGTCATCGGCTGCGGGGGAGTGGGCAACGCCGCCGTCGCCGGTGCCAAGCTGGCCGGAGCCTCCCGCATCATCGCCGTCGACCTGGACGACCGGAAGCTGGAGTGGGCGCGGGGACTCGGCGCCACCCACACCGTCAACGGCACCGCGGTGGACGTGGTCAAGGCCATCCAGGAGCTGACCGGCGGGAACGGCGCGGACGTGGTCATCGACGCCGTCGGCCGCCCCGAGACGTACAAGCAGGCGTTCTACGCGCGCGACCTCGCCGGCACCGTGGTGCTGGTCGGCGTCCCGACACCGGAGATGCGGCTCGAACTCCCGCTGCTGGACGTCTTCGGGCGCGGCGGCGCCCTGAAGTCCTCCTGGTACGGGGACTGCCTGCCCGAGCGGGACTTCCCGCTCCTCATCGACCTCTACCTGCAAGGCCGGCTCGACCTCGACGCGTTCGTCTCCGAGCGCATCGCCCTGGACGGAGTCGAGGCGGCCTTCGAACGGATGGAGCGGGGCGAGGTGCTCCGCTCGGTGGTCGAGTTCTGACCACCCGTCTGACCACCCGCCGGATGCCTCAGCCCGTCACGGGGCGAGGGACGCGGGCCGCGGGTCGCTGGATTTTTCCGCCGGGGGCCTCGCCGTGCCCGCACCCCTCAACCACGTGAAGGAGAAGAGGGCGGCGCCCGCCATGACGACGGCCGCGCCGACGGCCGCGATGTTCATCCCGTGGGTGAAGGCCTCGCGCGCGGCCGTCAGTACGCCGTCCGCGACCCCTTCGGGGAGCCGGGCCGCCGCGGCCGTCGCGCCGCCGAGGGTTTCGCGTACGGCTTCGGCTTGCGGCACACCAGGAGGCAGCGCGTCCGTCATGTCGCGGCTGTAGGCCGCCGCCCCGATGGAACCGAGGATCGCCATGCCCAAGGCTCCACCGAGCTCCTGGCCCGACTCCAGGACCGCCGCGGCCGATCCCGCGCGCTCCGGCGGGGCCGCGCCGAGGGCGAGTTCGTTGGCGAGGGTCATGGCGCAGACCAGCCCGCCCGCGTAGAGGCAGACGCCGGCGAGGGTGAACCAGAGCGCCGAGCCGGTGCGCACCTGGGTCAGCCAGAGGAACCCGCAGGCGGAGAGGAGGAAGCCGCCGCCTGACGGCCGCACGGTCCACGCGCTGTGCGAGCACGGCCCCGGCGGGGGCCGCGACGGCCACTCCGGCGGCCGGTACCAGGCTCCACAGCGCGGCGGTGAACGGGCTCAGGCCGAGGACGGACTGCAGGTACTGGGTGAGGAAGACGGCCATCCCGACCGTGGCGAACATCGCCAGGAGATTGGCGAACACCGGTCCGCCGAAGGTGCGCCGGCCGAGCAGGCCGAGGTCGATCACCGGATGCGCGAGGTGCTTCTGCCGGTGCACGAAGACGGAGCCGAGCACGAACCCCGCGCCGATGGCGAGGGCCGGCAGCGGCTCGTACCCGTGCCGCGCCCACTCCTTGATGCCGTAGATGACCAGCAGCACGGCGCCGAGCGACAGCGCCGCGCTCGGCAGGTCGAAGCGCTCGCGCCGCGCCGACTTGAACTCCGGTACCAGGAAAGGCACCAGCGCCAGCAGGAGCACCATCGCGGGCAGGTTGATCAGGAAGACCGAGCCCCACCAGAAGTGCTCCAGCAGCAGACCGCTGACCACGGGCCCCAGGGAAATGCCCGTCGTCATCACGGCGGTCCACAGGGTCACCGCCTTGCCGCGCTGCTTCTCGTCGTGGAAGAGGTTGCGGATCAGGGCCAGGGTCGAGGGCATCAAGGCGGCGCCGCCGAGTCCCAGCAGCGCGCGTACGGCGATGAGCAGTTCGGCCGTGTGCGCGTACGCGGCCGCGACCGAGGCCGCCCCGAAGAGCACCGCTCCCGCGAGCACCAGCGCGCGCCTGCCGATCCGGTCGCCGAGCGCACCCATGGTGATGAGGAGTCCGGCGAGGACGAAGCCGTACATGTCGAGGATCCACAACTGCTGCGTCGCGCCGGGCTCCAGGTCCCGGCTGATGTAGGGGATCGCGAAGTACAGGACCGAGACGTCCATCGAGACGAGGAGCAGGGGCAGCATCAGGACGCCGAGGGCGGTCCATTCCTTGCGCCCCGCGCGGGGGGCCGGTGTGTTCTCCATGAGCAGGAGGGAACGGGGGCCCTGGCGTACGCCGCAAACAGGCACCTAGTGCACTGCGCCGTTCCGGGGCTTCGAGCAGCCTGAATGCCGTGAAGTGCACTAGTACAGTGCGGTCATGGACACGGAACCGCCCTACCTCCGCATCGCCGGCGACATCCGTCGGCGGATCACCTCGGGCGAGCTCGTGCCCGGTGCCCGCGTTCCTTCCACCCGGCGGATCACGCAGGAGTGGGGGGTCGCCATGGCGACCGCGACGAAGGCGCTCGCCGCCCTGAACCAGGAGGGTCTGGTGCGGCCCGTACCCGGTGTCGGCACCGTCGTGGCCGAGTCGGGGCACGAACGGCCGGCTCCCGCTCACGCACTGACCCGGGACCGCATCATCCGCGCCGCGATCGCCCTCGCCGACACCGAAGGGCTCGCCGCACTCTCCATGCGCCGGGTCGCGACCGACTTCGGCGTCTCCACCATGGCGCTCTACCGCCACGTCCCGAGCAAGGGCGAGCTCGTACGGCTGATGTCGGAGACGGTGTTCGCAGGAGAACCGCCGGGGCCGCGACCGTACGCCTGGCGTGCGCGACTGGAACGGGAGGCGCGGTGGTTGTGGGGCCTGTACCAGCGCCATCCCTGGCTGGCACGAGCCATGGCCGCCCTCACCCGGCCGATGGCCTCGCCCCACGCGATGCGGTACACCGAGCGGGTCCTCAGCGCCCTGACCCCCCTGGGGCTGACACCGACCCAGGTCATTCACATCCACCTCGCGCTTCTCGGATACGCCCAGGGCGTCGCGGCGGCCGTGGAGCTGGAGTCGCAAGCGCGGCAGGACACCGGCATGACACCCGAGGAATGGATGGCTTCCAACGAGCCACGGATGGAAATGATCCAGACCGCCGGGTCCTATCCGACCCTGGCCACCCTCTTCGAAGGCGAGCGGTTCGACCTCGAACTCGGCACCCTCTTCGAGTTCGGGCTCGCGCGGATGCTGGACGGAGTCGAAGCACTCGTCGAGCCGTCCGCAGGCCGGGCCCCCTCGGTCCGCCCCCACGGTGCGAGCCCGGAGCCCGGCGGGAGCGGAGCCAGGGGCCCGGCCCCTCGCGGGGGCCTCGCGTAAGCTCGGACGGGCCCGTCGTCCCGGTTCGCCCTCACCCACCGGCTCCGGGACGGCCGCCGCGCACACCACCGCACCGCGCCGACCCCTGGGACCTTCCGTGACCCCCGTGAACCCCGCGACCTCCGAGACCGCAGCCGCCGGCAGCTACCGCCAGCCCGGTGTCGTCCTCACCGACCACCACTTCAGCGTCCCCCTCGACCACGCCCGCCCCGACGGCGAGCGGATCGACCTGTACGCGCGCGAGCTGGTCGCCTCCGGCAAGGACCCGCAGTCCCTGCCCTGGCTGCTCTACCTGGAGGGCGGACCCGGCTTCGGCGCCCGCCGGTTCATCGGCCGGCAGGCCTGGCTGGAGCGGGCCCTGACCGAGTTCCGGGTGCTGCTGCTCGACCAGCGCGGCACCGGCCGCTCCACCCCGGTCAACCGGCAGACCCTGCCGCTGCGCGGCGGCCCCGCGCAGCAGGCCGAGTACCTCGCCCACTTCCGCGCCGACTCCATCGTGCGCGACGCCGAGACCATCCGCCCCCTCCTCACCGGCGGCGCGCCCTGGACGGTCCTCGGCCAGAGCTTCGGCGGCTTCTGCGTCACCCACTACCTGGGCGCCGCCCCCGAGGGGCTGACGGCCGCCCTCATCACGGGCGGACTGCCCTCCCTCGACGCCACCGCCACCGAGGTGTACGAAGCCGCGTACCCCCGTGTCGAGCGCAAGAACCGGGCGCACTACGCCCGCTACCCCATGGACGTGGAGCGGGCCCGCCGCATCGCCGCCCACCTCGTCGAGCGCCCGGCCGAACTCCCCGGCGGGTACCTGCTCACGGCCGAGGCCTTCCAGTCCCTCGGTCTGCTCCTCGGCGGCTCCGACGGCAGCCACCAGCTGCACTACCTGCTGGAGGACGCCTTCGTCCCCACCCCGGCCGGTCCCGCCCTCTCCGACGCCTTCCTGGAGGCCGTGCACGCCCAGCTCTCCTTCGCCGGGCACCCCCTCTACGCACTGCTCCACGAGGCGATCTACGCCCAGGACCCGGGCGCGCCCACCGGCTGGGCCGCGCAGGAGGTCCGCTCCGGCCACCCGCGGTTCGACGCCGCGAAGACCCTCGCGGGCACGGAGCCGCTGTACTTCACCGGCGAGACCATCCACCCCTGGCACTTCGACTGCGACCCGGCGCTCGCCCCGCTGCGCGAGACCGCAGACCTGCTGGCGACCCGCACCGGCTGGACCCCGCTGTACGACCCGGCGCGCCTCGCCGCCAACGAGGTGCCGGTGGCCGCGGCCGTCTACCACGACGACATGTACGTGGACACCGCGCACTCCCTCGCCACCGCCCGGGCGATCCGCGGCCTGAAGACCTGGGTGACGGACGAGTTCGAGCACGACGGCGTACGTGCCTCGGGCCCGCGCGTCCTGGACCGGCTGCTGGCGCTCGTACGCGACGAGGCCTGAGCGGGTCACCTCAACGACCCGGTCCGGGAGGCTCCACGAAGGCCCGGGTCAGGTGGGCCGTGGCCAGCAGGGCGCGGCGGCGGACGGCCAGGGACAGGAGCTCCTCCCGCGAGGTGCGGGCCGCGGCCCGGTCGCGTTCGTGGGAGTACGGGACCGCCGGATCGGCCAGCTGCACGGCGTGGACCAGTACGTCCCCGGTGACCAGCACGTCCCGGCCCCGGCCCCCGCCGCCGGGCCCGGCCGTCCCCTCGACCAGCACCGACTGGTGGCCGGGCGTGTGCCCCGGTGTCGGCAGCAGGGTGATGCCGGGAGCGAGCCGGTGCTCGCCGGTCACCTCCCGGAGCTGCCCGGAGGCCCGCAGCGGGGCGACCGTCCAGTCCCACACGGGATCCGCCCGGTCCAGGGCCGCGACCTCCGTGCTCTGTACGAGGTACCGCGCGTCGGGGAAGAACGGCCGGCCGGCCTCGTCCTGCGTCCAGCCGGTGTGGTCCTCGTGCAGGTGGGTCAGGACCACCGACTCCACGTCGGCCGGGGCGATCCCGGCCTCCGCGAGCGCGGCGGGCAGCCGGCCCGGGACCGGGGCCCAGCCGGCCGCCGGGCCCTGCGCGGGGCCGACCCCCGCGTCGATCAGCACCCAGCGGCCGCCCGGCCGGGACACGGCGAAGCACCGGAAGTCCAGCCGCCAGGAGCCCTCGGGCCCGGCCGCGCCCGGATCCAGCAGCGCGGCCCGTTCCCAGGCGGCGGCGCCCGCCCCCGGGAAGGCCGTGGCCGCGGGCTCGAAGAACGATCCGGTGGCGTCGAGCAGGGCCACCACCTGCCCCTGAGTGTCCATTCGCCTATTGTGCGAGGTATGAACCAACGACTGGACGGGCCCGCCCCCTTGGAGCCCATGCCGACCGACTGGCAGCGTGCGCTGGCCGTCGTGGCGCACCCCGATGACCTGGAGTACGGCTGCGCCGCGGCCATCGCGGACTGGACGGACGGCGGCCGCGAGGTCGTCTACCTGCTCGCCACGCGCGGCGAGGCCGGCATCGACACCATCGACCCCGCCGCGTGCGCCCCGCTGCGCGAGGCGGAGCAGCGCGCGAGCGCGGCCGTCGTCGGAGTGCCCACGGTGGAGTTCCTCGACCACCGCGACGGGGTCCTCGAATACGGCCTGGACCTGCGCCGGGACATCGCGGCCGCCATCCGGCGCCACCGCCCCGAGCTGGTGATCACGATGAACCACCGCGACACGTGGGGCGGGGCCGAGGGCGGCGGCTACTGGAACACCCCCGACCACAAGGCGGTCGGCCGCGCCACCCTGGACGCCGCCGGCGACGCGGGCAACCGCTGGATCTTCCCCGAACTCCTCACGGAACAGGGCCTGGAGCCGTGGAACGGAGTGCGCTGGGTGGCGGTGTCCGGCACCACGACGCCCACGCACGCGGCCGACGCCGGCCCCGGTCTGGAGCGTTCGGTGAAGTCCCTGATGGAGCACAAGGCGTACATCGCCGCGCTGACGGACGAGGCCCCGGAGACGTACGTACGCACCTTCCTGACGGGCAACGCCCAGCAGGCGGCGGCCCGCTTCGGCGGCCGTCCGGCAGTGCCGTTCGAGGTCTTCCCGCGTTAGACGGGGCGCCTAAGCGGTCTCGGGGAAGTGGGCCACGTCTCCGCGCCGCCCGGCACGGCGCCTCGCCGCACTGCCGCATCACCCGAGTACGTCCAGTACGCGGGGGATGCGGCAGCGCGCCGAGGCACCGCACCGGACGACGCGAAAACGCACCCCACTTCCCCGAGACCGCTTAAGGTGTCCGCGTGATCGACACCCTGAGCACGGAAATCGCGGAGGGTGAGGAACGGATCCGGCTGCACGTCGCGGACGGGATCGCCGAACTCACCCTCTGCCGCCCGGAGAAGCTCAACGGCTGGAGCTGGGAGTCCACGCGCCAGCTCGGCCTGCTGGCGGACCGGATCCGCTTCGATCCCGCCGTACGGGTGGTCCTGCTGCGGGCCGAGGGACGGGCGTTCTGCGCGGGCATCGACGTGACGGCCCCGGGCGGCGCGATCACGGGTGCCTCGGCGGCCGAGCGCAACCGCAACTACTACGAGGGCATCCGCTGGGTCCACGAACGCTTCGCGGTCCTGGCCCGGCTGCCCCAGCCCGTCGTGGCCGCCGTGCAGGGGTACTGCCTGGGCTTCGGCTTCGAGCTGGCCCTGATGGCCGACATCCGGGTGGCGGCCGAGGATGCCGTCTTCGCCCTGCCCGAGGCCCAGCTGGGCGTCGCGGTGGACGCGGGCGGCGACCTGCGCATCGCCCGCGAGGCGGGCGCCGGGTGGGCCAAGTTCCTGGCGCTGACCGGCCGCCGCATCGACGCCCGGACGGCGGAGCGCCTGAACCTCGTCCAACAGGTCGTGAGGCCAAAGGAGTTGGAGCCGGTCGCCCGCGCGCTCGCGGCGGAGATCGCGGCCAACGCCCCGCTCGCCGTCCAGGGCATCAAACGCGCGATCGACTCCTACGCGGACGCCGCCCTGCCCGCGGCCCTCGACCGCGTGGCGATGACGGCGGCCCTCACCCTCACCTCGGAGGACTCCCGCGAGGGCTACACCGCCAAGGCGCAGCGCCGGCCCCCGCACTTCACCGGAGGCTGAGCGCGGACTTCAGCCGAAGCCGAGCACGGACTTCAGCAGAGGCCGAGCCCGGACTTCAGCCGAGGCCGAGCACCGGACGTACGGAGAACGCCTCCCACGCGGACTCGCCCTCCGTGCCGTACACGAGCTCGGCCATCGCCGGGTTGCGGTTCGCCGTGGCCAGCGTCAGCCAGGCCCACAGGTCCCCGTACCCGCCGCACACGGACTCGCCGCCGTCCCCGCCGTGCACGGCGCCCGGGTCGGCGCTGATCTCGGCGGCGTAGGAGTCGTAGGCGATGCGCAGCCCGAAGGCGTTGGGCTCGCACCGCGGCCCGTCCGAGCCGCTGCCGTAGGACGGTTCGCCGATCGGGCAGGTGTCGCCCCACCGGAAGAGGGTGCGCGCCCCGGCCCCGCAGGCGTGCTCCCACTCGTCGGCGCCGGGCATCCGCAGCCCGCGCCCCGCGAGCACGGCGGGCATGCCGGCGGGGGGTGCGGTGAGCGGCTCGTTCGCCACGGCCATGAACACCGCCGGCAGGGTGACGGTCCGGGGCGGGCTCAGCAACTCGGCGAGGTGTGACTTGAGATCGGGGCCGTACCCGTACTCCTCGGCCAGGCTCTGCTCGAAGTCGGCGGTCTGTTCCGGCGTCGGCTCCCAGGCGTCCAGGTCGAAGCCGAGGCGGACCGTTCCCCCGGGTATCAGGGCGAACTCCCGCCCGTCCCGCTCGACGAGCACGCGGTGCAGGGGGCCGCCGAGGTGCGGGGCGGCATCGATCAGGCTCACCCGGCCGCCCACCAGGTCGGCGGCTTCCCGGGCGAACCGGCGTACGTCCGGCAGGGCGAACGAGCGCCACCGGTCAAGGGTCAGATCAGCGTGGGACATGGGGTCCATGGTGCCCCGGACCACTGACAAAGGGGGCCCGCACGCGCAGGCTTGCGCAGGCGCCCGGTCACGCTCCCGTGGTGGAGCCGGGCCGGACGACCATCAGTACGGTGACGGTCGCCCACAGCAGGTTGAAGACACCGGTGAGCATGGCGAGGCGGGCGGCGGAGCGGACGCCGGCGGTGGAGCCCGGGGCCTGTGCGGAGTCCAACGCCCGCACGGTGTCGAGGGCGCCGTCCTGGGCGGGCAGGATCAGCAGGGCCAGGGTGGCGGCCGCCGCGGTGGTCAGGACGATCGAGGTGATCAGCCACCCGCTGCCGAGGACGCCGAGGCTGCTCGCCGTGACGAAACCGGAGACGGGGACCGCGACGCCGATGCCGGCGTAGACGCGGCAGATGCGGTGCAGCGTCGGCAGGGTCGCGAGCGCCTCGTGGTCACCAGGGTTGCCGTGGGCGCTCCGCAGCGCTTTGGGGAACATGCTGGCGGCAACGGTGACCGGGCCGATGGCCAGTACCGCGGCCAGAACGTGCAGGGAGAGGAAGAGCTTCGTCATGATCAGTGCTCCGTGGCCGAGTGGACGGCGCGGACGGCGTGGACGGTCCGGCGCTGTCCGGTGACCTTCGAGGCCGGAAGGCGGCCGGCCTTGGACGTGCCGGTCAGGATGTCGCCGTCGACCGTCACGGCGAAGGCCAGGTTCAGGCGCACCGGCTTGGTGATCGCCTGCTTCCAGGCGAGCCGGTCGCCGTCGAGGGTGATGTCGGTGAGCGGGACTCCCTCGCCCGCCCCGTGGGCGGACCCGGTCAGGACGCCGCCCTGCCGCACGAGTTCGACCACGGCTTGGATCCGGCCGATGGGGGTGGAGACGGACAGGTCCCAGATGCCTTCTACGGACATGCTGCTGTTCTTCCTTACGTACGGGTGCGGTTGCGGTGGTGAGGTGCGGAGCCGGGAGCCGCGGTCAGAAGCCGGCGGGCATCGGGCCCGCATCACGCCAGACGGTGCCGCGGCGCTCGTAGGCGAACAGCTCTTCGACGGCGTGGGCGATCCGCGGGCCCACCTCGCGCTCCAGCAGGTACAGGCCCAGGTCGAGGCCGGAGGTGACGCCGGCTCCGGTGACGAGGTCACCGTCATCGACGACGCGGGCGCGCACCGCTTGGACACCGGTGGCATCGAGCATGTCGAGGCCCAGGTGGTGGGTGGTGGCACGGCGGCCCTCCAACAGGCCGGCCATGGCGAGCACGAGCGAGCCGCCGCACACCGCGGCGACCGTCACCCCGGGGTCGTCCATCGCCGCCTTCAACAGGGTGGGCAGCCCGGTCGTCAGGGCGCGGCCCAGCAGCACGGGGATGAACTCGTCCTGCTGCCGCTCCCCGGCCCCCGCGTCGTGGTCGGGGACCTCGCCGGGCTCTCCCACGCGGCCCGAGGCACCCGGGACCAGGATCAGGTCCGCACGCCGGGGATCGAGAGCGGCGGTGGCGCGCAGCACCAGGCCCCCGGTGCCGCTGACCACCTCGCGCGGACCTTCCGCGGACACCAGTTCCACGCTCACCGCACCGCCGCAGGCGCTGCCGCCGGCGTACAGCACCTCGTAGGGGGCGATGACGTCGAGCGGATCGAAGCCGTCGAACAGGACGATCTGGGCGTGCATGGAGGGGTTCCTTCGGATGCGGCGGAGGCGTCCGGCCGGTGCCGGAGCCGTTCCCGACGCTAATCGGCTGCCGGTCCGCCTCCCAGTGGCACTAGTGACACCTTCCAACGGAATATCGCCAAGCGGGCGCGCAGGGGCTCTGAGCTGCCCGAAGCAGAGGATCTGAGCTGCCCGGGCCAGGTCCGCACGCCCGTGGCGAGGTATCTTCTGGCCATGCACACCGTCGCCGTCCTCGCGCTGGACCGGGTGATCCCCTTCGATCTGGCCACCCCGATCGAGATCTTCACCCGCACCCGCCTCCCGGACGGACGCCCCGGCTACCAGATCCGCGTCTGCGCCGAGCGGCCGGAGATCGATGCGGGAACCTTCACCCTGCGCGCGCCCTGGGGACTGGAAGGGCTCGACGCCGCGGACACGATCATCGTTCCCGGTACCGCCGACCCCGAGGCCCCGCTCGCCCCCGCCGTCCGCGACGCGCTGCGCGCGGCCGCCGCCAACGGCACGCGCATCGCCTCCATCTGCTCGGGCACCTTCCCCCTGGCCGCGACCGGGCTACTCGACGGCCTGCGTGCCACCACCCACTGGATCGTGGCCGGCCTCCTGGCCGAGACCCACCCGGACATCGAGGTCGACCCGGACGTCCTGTACGTCGACAACGGCCAGATCCTCACCTCGGCGGGCGCCGCCGCGGGCCTGGACCTGTGCCTGCACATGATTCGCCGCGACTACGGCTCGGCCGTCGCCGCCGACGCCGCCCGGCTGTCCGTCATGCCCCTGGAACGCGAGGGCGGACAGGCGCAGTTCATCGTCCACGATTACGCACCCACCCCCCGGGGTTCGGCCCTCGAACCGCTGCTGGTCTGGCTGCAGGACAACCTCGGCTCCGATCTCACCCTCGCCGAGATCGCCGCCCACGCCGGAACCAGCACCCGGACCCTGATGCGCCGCTTCCGGGACCAGACCGGCACCACCCCGCTCCAGTGGCTCCACCGCGCCCGCATCCGCCAGGCCCAGCACCTCCTGGAGACCACCCGGCACTCCGTCGAACGCATCGGCGCCCAGGTCGGCTTCGGTTCGCCCACGTCCTTCCGCGACCGGTTCAAGAAGACCACCGGCGTCAGCCCGCACGCCTACCGCCGCAGCTTCGGCTGACGCGGCGCGTACGCGCCCCACGGCAGGTCCCCGCTACTCCGCCAGGCGCAGCAGGGAGAGGGCGCGGGCCGAAACCGCCGGGAGCGGTTCGCGGCCGTCCTCGGCGGCCCAGTGTTCGAGGGCGACGGTGACCGCGTCGATGAGTACGGCCGCCAACAGGCGGGTCTCCAGGGCAGCTTCAGGGCGGCCCGTACGGGCGGCGAGGACCGGCACCAGGCGGTCCTGCATCGCGCGGGCGGCCGCCAGCCAGCGCAGCCGGATCTCCGGGACGCGGCTCATCACCTGGATGAGGCGGACCGTCTGTCCGGGCTCCTCGTAGCGCGCGCCCGCCGTCGCGATGGTGAAGGCGGCCTGTGCGGCCTCGGTGAGGTGCTCCTCCGCGGGACGCAGGGCGAGTTCCTCCACCAGGGTGGCGACCCCGGCGGTGAGGACCGGGGTCAGCGCGTCCTCCTTGGCCGGGCAGTACCGGTAGAAGGTGCGCAGCGAGATGCCGGCCGCCCGCGCGATGTCGTCGACCGTCGTGGCCTCGTACCCCCGCTCCGAGAACAGTGCGGCCGCGGCCTCCGCGATCTCGTACCGCGTCGCCTCCCTGCGCCGCTCCGTCAAGGACGGGCGGCCCGTACTCGCCGTGCTCACCGCAACACCTCCAGGGGTAGATGGGGCCAATGTGCCACACGATCGCACTGTGGCATGTCGTGCCACGAAGGCGTACCGTGCCATCCATGACTCGTACCTACCTCGTCACCGGCGCCGCCTCCGGCATCGGCCGCGCCACCGCCGACCGGCTTCGCGCCCAGGGCCACACCGTCATCGGCGCCGACCTCGAGGGCGCCGACATAGAGGCCGACCTCGCCACCGCCGCCGGCCGCGCCGCGCTCGTCGCCCGCACCACCGAACGCACCGGCGGCCGCCTGGACGCCGTCGTCGCCTGCGCCGGCATCGCCGCCTTCGATCCGCTGACCGTCCGGGTCAACCACTTCGGAGCCGTCGCCACCCTGGAGGGCCTGCGCCCGCTGCTCGCCGCGGGATCCGACCCCCGCGCCGTCGTCGTCTCCTCCGTGGCCTCGATCCACCCCGCCGACCCCGCCATCGTCGACGCCGCTCTCGCCGGCGACGAGGAGGCGGCCGCCGAAGCCGCCGCGGCCGCCGTCGCGCGCGGCGAGGGCCACCTCGTCTACGGATCCACCAAGGCCGCCGTGGCCCGCTGGATCCGCCGCACCGCGCCCACCGCCGACTGGGCGGGCGCGGGGATCCCGCTCAACGCCATCGCCCCGGGCACCATCACCACCCCCATGACGGCCCCGCTCCTCGCCGACGCGGGCATGCGCGAGGTGGTCGACGCGAGCGTGCCGATGCCCCTGCACGGCCACGCCACCGCCGAACAGGTCGCCCCGCTGCTGGACTGGCTCACCGCCCCCGACAACACCCACGTCACCGGCCAGGTCGTCTTCATCGACGGCGGGGCCGACGCCGTGCTGCGCGGGGACGGTGCCTGGTGAGCGCCGAGCAGTCCGGGGGCTCCGGACCCGCCGTGACCGCCCGCGAACTGGTCAGGACCGCCGTCGTCCCGGCCGCCCCGGACGCCGTCTGGGAGCTCGTCGGCCGGTTCGGCGCGCTCGACGCGTGGCACCCGTACGTACCCAAGGCCGTCATCGAGGGCGGGAGCGACCCCGAACAGCCGGGAGCCGTACGGGTCTTCAGCATCGAGGGGACGGTCGTCGCCCGCGAGGAGCTGCTCGACCGGGACCCCGCCGCGCGCGTACTCGTACGCCGTGGTGGAGAGCCTGCTCCCGCTCCGGGAGTACGTCGCCACCCTGGCCGTACGCCCCCACCCGCTCGGCAGTGAGATCGTCTGGTCCGCCCGCTACCTCGCGGACGAGGCCGTCGCGGCCCAGGTCGAGGAGATCTTCGGCGAGGGCACCTACGGCGGTGGGCTGGCCGCGCTCCGCGGGCACTTCACGCAGTGAACGGCCCCCGCCCCAACTGCTCGCGCACCGGCACCACTTCGGGGTTGACGAGCGAGCGCCGCTGCCAGTTCGCCCCGTCCACCACCAGGGTGTGGCCGGTGATGAAGCGGGCGTAGGGCGAGGCCAGGAAGGTGGCGGCCCAGCCCAGTTCGCGCGGTGCGCCGACCCGCAGGGCGGGCTGCCGGGCGTCCTTGTCGTCCGGGGCGGCCCGCTCCAGCCCGCCCCGGATGTCCTCGGTCATGTCCGCGTGCGGGAACAGCCCGGGGACCAGGCCGTTGATCTGGATGCCGTACGGGCCCCACTCGACGGCGAGCGTCTCGACGAGGTTCTTCACCCCCGCCTTGGCGGCGGCGCTGTGCGCGTAGCCCGGCCCGCCGGTCCAGGCGTACGAGGCGCCGATGTTCACGATGGACCCGGCGCTGCCCGCGGCGAGGTGGCGGCGGCCGAACTCCCGGGTCACGAACCAGGTGCCGGTCAGGGTGATGTCGACCACCGCCCGCCAGGCGTTGGGGGACAAGTCCTCGGCCGGGCAGGGGAAGTTGGCGGCCGCGTTGTTGACGAGCACGTCCGGGACGCCGCCGAAGGCCGCCCCGGCCGCGTCGAAGACCTCCGCGACCCGCTCGGGGTCGCGGATGTCGCAGACGGCGGCCGTCACCCGGCCCGCTCCGGGCACGGCCGCCAGCTCTTCCTGAGCCGACTTCAACTGCTCGATCCGGCGGCCGGCGATCACCAGATCCGCGCCGAGCCGTGCGAACTCGGTGGCGATGGCCTTGCCCAGCCCGGTCCCGCCGCCGGTCACGAGCACCGCCCGGCCGGTGAACGTGCCGGGCGGCAGGGCGGCGGAACCGAGCGGCGGAGGCGCGGGCAGACCGCGCGGAGCGTTTTCCATGGCGCCATCGATAGCGTGCGCACGCTCAGATCGCCATGGCCGCAACACCGGCCGCTTCCGGGGCCTGCGGCTGGGCCCTATGGCTGGGCCCTATGGCCGGGTCTTACGGCGGGGCCCTGCGCCTGGGTCCCGTCGCCGGACCCTACGGCTGCGGCAGGTACGCCTGCTTGCTCGCGCAGGTCCAGATGACCGGCCTGAGCTTGCCGTTCGCGTTCACGGCCGATCCGCCGACCCGGTCGCCGTCGGAGACGGCCTCCGCCGTGCTGGCGCCGTTCGCCGACAGCCGGGGAAGCGCGAGGACAGGACCGGAGCCGGGCCACAGCTGCGCCTGGTCGGGCAGGGTCTGCGATTCCGGGTGGAACTTGGCCGTGCCGACGCTCACGCCGGTCGTCGGGCTGATCGCCTCGAAGGTGCCGTACGGGTGCGTGTTCAGCACCCCGGGGGAGGAGGCGGGGCCGGTGTGCGGCGGGGTCCAGACGAACGGCTTGTACTCGTACCACGGGCCGAGCCAGTTGTAGCCGACGACCCGGCCGCTCTCGTCCATGTCCTGTACGTAGCTGTCCTCGAACCCGCCGCCGCCGCTCGGCGCCAGGGCGCGGGCGGGCGAGCCGTCCGCGGGCCAGATCAGCGGATAGTTCCACCACTTGTGCTGGCCCGTCTCGGGCACCTCGTAGTCCTGCTCCGCCAGGCCCAGGACGTCGCCCGCGGTGTTGACGGCGGTGACCGTCTTGATCCGCGTCCCGGGGCCGCTGTCGGCGGGCAGCGGGAGCTCCCGCACCTTCAGGCCGTCCTTCCAGACCGTGCCGATTCCCTGCACGGTGGTGGAGACGACGTATCCGGCGTCGTTGACGTCGGCCTCGATGCCCGGCCAGCCGCTGCCCGGCAGCGGGGTGACCGCCGCGTCCCCGGCCCGGTAGGTGAAGAGGTAACCGGTCTCGCCCGTCACCCGGCCCAGCATCAGACCGCTCCGGTTGACGGCGATCACCTCGCCCGTGCGGGTGGCATCGCCCAGCGGGACCCGGTGGAGCCTGGTGCCGGTCCAGTACACCGGCTTGTTGCCGGAGAAGCCGACGGAGAGTTTGCCCGTGCCGAGATCCAGGACCCCCTGCGTCGGTGCACCGCCCGCGACGTAGGTGTCGGGCGCCAGATGTCCCAGTACCTGTATCTTCGGCGTGCACTTCGCCTCGGCGGCCGCGGCCGGGCCCGCCGCGGTGACCAGACCCGCCAGGACGGCGGCGGCGGCGGTCGCGGACATGCTTCTTCTCATGTGGTGGTTCCCCCTGGACTTGTGCTGTTCCCCGTTAAGTCATGACACGTGCACGCCACATGCTGCCCGAAGGTGTGCGGGAAGTGGCCGGATTTACGGGAGTGGTTGCGGAGGATCCCGGTCCACCGGGCCCGCTCCGGACTCCCGCCGGGTTCCGGTTCGGAATCCCGTCGGGGCTCCCGCCGGGATTCCATCCCGTCCCACCGGTTCCCAGAGCTGCAAGCGACCGCTTAGTATGCCCGCGAGGCGTGGTTCCCCGTCGGCGGCTGGAGGCCCCGGATGCAGGCATGGCGAGTACACACCCCCGGCGAGCCCCGCGAGGCGATGCGCCTCGAAGAGGTGCCCGAACCGGTGCCCGGCGAGGGCGAGGTGAGGCTCAAGGTGCTCGCCGCCAACGTCAACTTCCCCGACGCGCTGCTCGTGCGCGGCCAGTACCAGATCCGCCCGCCGCTCCCCTTCACCCCGGGCGTAGAGATCTGCGGCGAGACCGATGACGGCCGCCGCGTCATCGCCAATCCGAGCCTGCCGCACGGCGGCTTCGCCGAGTACGTCACCGCCCCCGCGCGCGCCCTGCTCCCCGCCCCGGACACCCTCGACGACGCCGAGGCGGCCGCCCTGCACATTGGCTACCAGACGGGCTGGTTCGGCCTGCACCGCAGGGCCCGGCTCCAGGCCGGCGAGACCCTCCTCGTGCACGCCGCCGCGGGCGGCGTCGGCAGCGCGGCCGTGCAGCTCGGCAAGGCCGCCGGAGCCACCGTCATCGGGGTCGTCGGCGGCAAGGCCAAGGTGCGCGCCGCCGAAGAGCTCGGCTGCGATCTCGTCATCGACCGCACCAGCGAGGAACTGGTGGCCCGCGTCAAGGAGTTCACCGGCGGACGCGGGGCCGACGTGGTCTACGACCCGGTCGGCGGCGAGGCCTACACCGCCTCGGCCAAGTGCGTGGCCTTCGAAGGCCGGATCATCGTGGTCGGCTTCGCGAGCGGCACCATCCCCGCGCCCGCGCTGAACCACGCCCTCGTCAAGAACTACGCCATCCTCGGCCTCCATTGGGGCCTGTACGCCGCCAAGGACCCGGCCGCGATCGCCGCCTGCCACGCCGAGCTCACCCGGCTCGCCGCCGAGGGCTCCATCAAACCGCTGGTCAGCGAGCGGGTGCCGCTCGCCGGCGCCGCGGACGCCGTGCAGCGCCTCGCCGACGGGACCACCACCGGCCGGCTGGTCGTCGTACCGGCCCTGGACACCGTGCTGCTCGGCTCACCCGCAGGAGGTTCCCGATGACGGCCGCCGTGCTCACCGCCGACCAAGTGCGCGCCCGCGTGAGGGAACTGCTCGCCGCGCACCCGCCCGCCACCACCGCGCGCGGGCCGTTCCTGTGGGCCCGCTTCGACGCCGGACTCGCCTGGGTGCACTACCCCGAGGGCCTCGGCGGACTCGGTGCGCCCCGCTCCCTGCAGGCCGTCGTGGACGCGGAACTGGAGGCCGCCGGAGCCCCCGACAACCAACCGCGCCGGATCGGCATCGGCCTCGGCATGGCCGCGCCCACGATCCTCGCGTACGGCACCGAGGAGCAGAAGCGGCGCTTCCTGCGGCCCTTGTGGACCGGCGAGGAGGTCTGGTGCCAGCTCTTCAGCGAGCCCGGCGCCGGCTCCGACCTGGCCGCGCTCGGCACCCGTGCGGTCCGTGACGGCGAGGACTGGGTGGTGGACGGCCAGAAGGTGTGGACCTCCAGCGCCCACACCGCCCGCTGGGCCATCCTGATCGCCCGCACCGACCCGGAGCTGCCCAAGCACCAGGGCATCACCTACTTCCTGTGCGATATGACCGCCCCCGGCGTGGAAGTGCGCCCGCTGCGCCAGATCACCGGCGAGGCCGAGTTCAACGAGGTCTTCCTCACCGGCGTCCGGATCCCCGACGCCCACCGCCTCGGCGAGGTGGGCCAGGGCTGGGCGGTGGCCCGCACCACCCTGATGAACGAACGCGTCTCCATCGGCGGCATGCGGATCCCGCGCGAGGGCGGCATGATCGCCCCGGTCGCCGCGGCCTGGCGCGAGCGCCCCGAGCTGCGCACGCACGACCTGCACGGGCGGCTGCTGGAACTGTGGATCGAGGCCGAGGTCGCCCGCCTGACCGGGGAGCGGCTGCGCCAGCAGCTCGCCCAGGGCCAGCCCGGCCCCGAGGGCTCGGGCATGAAGCTGACCTTCGCCCGCCTCAACCAGGAGATCAGCGGGCTGGAGGTGGAACTCCTCGGCGAAGAAGGCCTGTTGTACGAGGACTGGACCCTTCGCCGCCCCGAGATCGTCGATTTCACCGGCCGCGACGCCGGTTACCGCTACCTCCGCGCCAAGGGCAACAGCATCGAGGGCGGCACCAGCGAAATCCTCCTCAACATCGTCGCCGAACGCGTACTCGGCCTGCCCGCCGAGCCGCGCGACGACAAGGACCTCGCGTGGAAGGACCTGGCCCGATGAGCTCTCCCGCCGCAGCCCCGCTGGACCTGCTGTACTCCGAGGCCGAGGAGGAACTCCGTACGGCGGTACGGTCCCTGCTCGCCGCCCGCTGCGCTCCCGCGGCCGTCCTCGACCGGATCGAGGGCGGCAGCCCCCACGACCCCGGCCTGTGGCGGGTGCTCGCCGCCGACATCGGCACGGCGGGGCTCCTCGTACCGGAGAAGCTGGGCGGACAGGGGGCCGGCCACCGGGAGGCGGCCGTGGTCCTGGAGGAGCTCGGCCGGGCCGCGGCGCCGGTCCCGTACCTCACGAGCGCGGTCCTTTCGACGGAGATCCTGCTCGGCTGTGAGAGCGCGGAATCCGCGGACCTCCTACGGGAGCTCGCGGCGGGCAGCCGCATCTGCGTGCCCGCGCTGCCCCTGACCCTCGCCCCCGGCGCACCCCTGCCGGCGCCGGTCCGCGACTCCGGCACGGGGTCGCTGAGCGGGAGCGTGACCTCGGTCGCCGACGCCGTCTGCGCCGACGTGCTGCTGGTCCTCGCCGACACCGGGCTGTACGCCGTCCCGGCCGACGCGGCGGGGGTCACCCGGACCCCGCTCGTGGCGCTGGACCTGACCCGCCCCCTGGCCGGCGTCACCCTCGACGCAGCCGCCGGAACCCGGCTCGCCGACCCGGCCACCGCCCGCGCGGCCATCGCCGGAGCACTGCTCTCCGGGGCCGGGCTGCTCGCCTCGGAACAGCTCGGGATCGCCGAGTGGTGCCTGACGGAGACGGTGGCGTACCTGCGCACCCGCCACCAGTTCAACCGCCCCGTCGGCTCCTTCCAGGCCGTCAAGCACCGCCTCGCCCGGCTGTGGCTCGACGTGGCCTCCGCCCGCGCGGCGGCGCGCGCCGCGGCCGACGCCCTCGCCGCCGGCGCCGCCGACGCGCCGCTCACGGTGGCGGTGGCCCAGGCCTACTGCTCGGGCGTGGCGGTCCGGGCCGCCGAGGAGTGCGTGCAGCTCCACGGAGGCATCGGCATGACCTGGGAGCACCCCGCGCACCTCTACCTCAAGCGGGCCAAGGCCGACTCCCTGGCCCTGGGCACGACCGGGCACCACCGCGGCCTGGTCGCGGACTTCGCGGAGCTCCCGGCGCCGTAAGCGGCGAGCGGGTCATTGCCCCAGGAACTCCTCGACGGTCGCTGCGAACCGCTCGGCATCGTCGACCCAGGGGTAATGGCCCGCTCCGGGCTGTACCGAGAGAGTGGCGTCGGGGAAGAGTCCCGCGAGCTCGGCCGTCGACCGAGGGGGGCTGTTCAGGTCGAACTCCCCGGTGAGCAGCAGGACGGGTGCCTCGAAGGCGGCGAGCGCCGCCCGGGTGGTCTGCGGCGTGAAGGCACCCTCGGCGCCGAAGTGGGCGACGGCATCGCGGTTGACCGGCAGGCCGGCCGCGTGGTGCTCCCGTGCCGCGCTGTCCCACCGGCCGCAGAAGAAGGGGGCGAGGGCGTCCCAGTCGCCGCCCGTGCCCGCGGAAACGGCCTCCAGGGCGGCGAAGGCCGCCGGGAACCAGGGCTCGTCCTTGCGGAGCCGTGCGAGTGCGAGCCGGGTTTCGCCGGTGACCTCGATCCCGACGGCCCGGGTGCCGGGGCCGACCAGGGCGAGCTTGCCGATGGTGCGGGGGTACCGGGCCGCGTACCCCATCGCGATGTTCGCCCCGGCGGAGTGGCCGAGCAGGTGCGTCCGGGCGAGCCCGAGGTGCTGGCGCAGCGCCTCCACGTCCTCGACGAGCCGGTCGCAGCGGTAGGAGGCGGTGTCCTCGGGAACCGCCGACCGGCCGGTGCCGCGCAGGTCGAGGAGGATCAGCCGGCGGTGCCGGGACAGCCCTCCGAGGTCGCCGAGGTACTGGGAATCCGCGGGGCCTCCGGGGATGCAGACGACCGGTTCGCCGTGGCCGTCGGCGGCGCCGATCGTGCGGTAGGCGAGCCGGCTTCCGTCGGGTGCGCAAAAGGTGGGCATGGACGCAGCCTGCCAGTCATAACCAAGTTATACAACCCGGTTATGGAGGCCTGCCGCCGTCCTTCGCTTCCGGTGTATAACCGAGCTATGACAGGTGAAGAGGGTGTGCGCCGGATCCCGGAGTCGCTGACGGAGGAGCAGGCCGGGCGGATGCTCGCGGAGATGAACGAGGTCATCCGCGCGGGCGAGGAGATGCGCAAGCTGCGCACCGAGATGATCAAGGTGTTCACGGGTTTCGGCTGGACACAGGACAAGATCGCCCAGCTCACCGCCATGAGCCAGCCCGCCGTGTCGAAGCAGGTGGCGAAGTACAAGGCGGAAGACCCGCTGCCGCCGATCGGACTCTCCCTCGACCAGGGCGACCCGCCATGGCTCGAAGGACGCCTGTGGGGCCTGGCCGAGGAGATCGCAGAGGCGTACCCGGACACCGCGCGCTGTGCCCGCCACGTCGACGCCATCGCCCGGGGGAAGAAGCGCTTCACCCCCCGGGACGTGGACGAGCTGCGGCGCCTGGTCGAGGAGGACCTCAGGCTGCACCGCGAGGAGCTGCCCGCCTCCCACCGCGCGGCGTACGACGCGATCGCCCGAGGCCTCGACGTCCCCTCGGGCGCCACGACGGACACCCCGGCCTCCGTGCGCCGCACCCTCGCACACCGGATCCAGCGCGACCGGCTCGGCGACGACGCCTGACGGTCCGGCTCACGGGCGGGTGCACGGGCTGGGTCACGGTCCGGTTCGCGGGCGGCCCGGGGCTGGGAGCGCGGGCGAGTCCGGGGGCCGGGCGGCATGCGCGCCGCCGTCTTGGCGGCGCTGCCGTCCTGGCGGCGTCGCCGTCCCGGCCGCGCCGCAGTCCTGGCCGAACGGCCGATGCGGGCGCCCGGGCGGATCCGGCAACCTCTACGGGTCCCCCCGAACCTCTCCGGGCCGGCCGGGCCCCTCGCAGGGTGCTGTCCCAGCCCGGTCGCACAGACCTGCTCACCTCCCCCGGCCCCGCCCAGCCCCTCGAAGGAGGCGCCATGCTGCACGCCCTCTACCTCCTCGGCATCGCCGCCTTCGCCGCCTCCGGCGTCCTCGCCGCGCACCGCGCCAACATGGACCCCTTCGGCGGGCTCGTCCTCGCCTTCGCGGCCAGCATCTCCGGCGGGACCCTGCGCGACCTCATCCTCGACCGGCACCCGCTCTACTGGACGCACGACTGGCTGCTGCTCGTCCTCATCGGGTCCGTCGCCGTCGCCACCATGCTCTACCTGCGCCGCCGGGAGCTCCCGCAGCGCGCGCTCATGGTCGTCGATGCCGTCGGCCTCGCCGTCGTCACCGTGATCGGCGCCCGCGCCGCGATCGACGCGCACGTCACCCCCGTCGCCGTGCTCATCCTGGCCGTCCTGACGGGCGTCACCGGCGAGGTGGTCCGCGACGTGCTCTGCGGGGAGTTCCCGCCCTTGCTCCTGCGCGAAGAGGTGTACGCGACCGCCGCCCTCGCCGGGGCGCTGTCCTACCTCGGCCTGCACCGGGCCGGCGTCCCGGACACCGCCAACATCGCCGTCTCGGCCGGCCTCGTCTTCGCCCTGCGCATGACCGCGATCTTCCGCGACCTGCACCTGCCCCGGCTGCAGCGCACCGCCGCCTGATCCCTATCCTCGGGCGGATGAACCCCTCCCTCACCCGGATCGACGACGCCGCCGCCCTGACCGCACACCGCGAGGAGCTCGCCGACCTGCTCCTCGCCGTGGTGCGCGGCGGCTCCTCCATCGGCTTCCTCGCCGACCTCGACCACCGGGCGGCCGCCGCCTGGTGGGACTCCCTGCTCCCCGCTGTCGCAGAGGGCTCGCTCGCCCTGTGGGTGTCCCGGGGACCGGACGGCCGGGTCGACGGCACCGTCAGCTGGAGCCGGGAGACGAAGCCCAACGGCCGTCACCGCGCCGAGATCCGCAAGCTGATGGTCCACCCCGGGGCACGCGGCCGCGGCACCGGCCGCGCGCTCCTCGCCGAGGCCGAAGCCGCCGCGGCCCGCGCGGGGGTGGTGCTGCTGATCCTCGACACCGAGAGCGGCAGTGCGGCCGAGCGGGTGTACCGCGCCGCGGGCTGGACCGAAGCCGGCTCCATCCCCGACTACGCCACCGACCCGGCCGGCCGCCTGGTGGCGACCACCCTCTACTACAAACACACCGAACAGGAGTAGGTGCTCCCGGTGACCTCGCCCGCCGCGCCGCGTTAGACCCGTAGCCACCGGCCACCGAGCGAGGGAGACCGTATGTACGCAGCACCCGCCGCACCACTCACCCGCCGCGCGGTCCTCCGTACGGCCTTCACCGCGGCCGTGTTCGCCGGCACGGCCGCGGCGCTGGCCCCCGTACTGCGCGCCCGCCGTCCCCGCCAGACCCTCACCCCGGCCCCGCTGCCGGGACGCGAGGAGACGTACCGGGGCCGGCACATCGCCGTCGACGCGGCCGGGACCTCCGTCCGCATCGACGGGCGGGCCCTGCACGTCATGCGCCGCTCCGACGGCACGTACCTGAGCGGGATCAACCACTTCCAGTCCTACGCGACCCCGCTGGAGCTGGCCCGTGCGGCCGTCGACGAACTGGGCACCACCCAGCTGGCGTTCGCCGCCGCGCACCACGGGGGACAGGAGTAGCAGGGCGTGTACACCAGGCAGAACCAGAAGAACCTGACCAGCGCGCAGAAGAAGCGCTTCACGGCGGCCGTGATCGAGCTCAAGCGCAACGGCACCTACGACGCGTTCGTCCGTACCCACGACAAGTACTTCGTCCCCGACCGCGAGCGCAAACTGCGCGTCGGGCACATGTCGCCGTCCTTCTTCCCCTGGCACCGGCGCTACCTGCTGGAGTTCGAACGTCAGCTCCAGAGCGTCGACGCGGGCGTCACCATCCCGTACTGGGACTGGACCACCGACACCAGCCCGGCCTCTTCCCTCTGGGCGGAGGACTTCCTCGGCGGGACCGGCCGCGAGAGCGACCGCCAGGTGATGACCGGCCCGTTCGCCTACGGGACGGGCAACTGGACGGTCACCGTCGGCATCACGGAGGCCGCCTTCCTCACCCGCAACCTGGGCCGGCCGGCGAATCCGATCAGCCTGCCGACCCCGGCCGAGCTCCAGTGGGCGCTCGACGACCCGCTGTACGACAGCTCGCCCTGGGACTCGACGGCCGGGCGCGGCGGCTTCCGCAACAAGCTGGAGGGCTGGGCCGCCCCGAAGAGCGAGAAGTGGCGCAACCACAACAAGGTGCACCAGTGGATCGGCGGCCACATGACCGGCGGCACGGCCCCCAACGACCCGGCCTTCTGGCTGCACCACGCCTTCGTGGACCTGCTCTGGGACCGCTGGCAGCAGCGGCACCCGGCTTCCGGCTACCTGCCGGCGGCCCCGCTCGCGCTCGGCGACCTCCAGCGCGGCCGGGTGGTCTCCCTCGACGAGCCGATGCCGCCGTGGGACGTCACCCCGCGCGAGATGCTCGGCCACCAGGGGCTCTACCGCTACGAGTGAGCCCCGGCGGGGCGGTCGCAGATGACGACACGAGGAAGGGCCCCCGCCGTCCGGCGGGGGCCCTTCGGGTCACCAGGCGATTCAGCCGCCGTAGTTGCCCTCGGTGTGGTGGTCGCCGCCCGAGGCGTTGATGCAGGTGTTGCCGAACGCCGGGTTCAGCAGGCCGATCACGTTGACGGTGTTGCCGCAGACGTTGACCGGGACGTGCACCGGAACCTGGAGCAGGTTGCCCGACAGGACACCGGGGGAGCCGACCGCCGCACCGTGCGCTCCGGCATCGGCAGCAGCCAGACCCGCACCGGCGGCAAGGGCGCTACCGGCGGCAGCGGTGATGACGAACGCCTTCGCGATACGCGACATCAAGATCTCCTAGAGAGGAATGGGGGTGCCGCAGGAAACAGAAGTTGCGGCGTTTGACATGGCATACAACGCGGAGAGCGCCCAGGGGTCACGGCCGCTGGGCCGCTGGTGATCTCGAATTGCTACGAGCCGGCCGAGAAGCGGGCGGAGGAGAAGTAGCGGGGCACCTGCCTGACCGCGCCCGGCGCCAGCACCTCCACCGGGGTGCCCACACAGCCGGGCTCCCGGTACAGGGCCACCGAGCTCCCGGTCTTGTTCGTCACCGCCCGCCCGCCGCCGCCCAGTGCCTCCACGCAGCCCTTGGGGGAGTCGATGCCGTGCGGGCGGTCGTCCGTGCCCAGGTACTGGAAGGCGGGCCCGACGGCCGTCGGGGTCCCGAGGGCGGCGGTGGGGCCGTCGGCCGCGTGGGCACTGCCGCCGGCCGCCGCCGCGCCGGTGGCCGTGGCCGCCAGCAGCAGGACGGGGACCGATCCGGCCCGGACGAGGCTCCGAATGGTGTGGGGGAGAGACAGGGATCGCATGCCCCGCCCAACCCGGCGCGCCCCCGGCGGGGTCACGCCTTGTCACCCCGCGCATGCCTGTGCGACCGTGCGACCGGCGTTGTGCGGAACACCGGACCCGGCGGCCCCGGAGCCCCCACCCCCGGGGATCCCCTGCCCCGGGATCCCCGACACCAGGAGGACGTGATGGCCGCAGCGGCGAGCGAGACCCCGGACCGGGCCCGTCCCCGTCCCCGTGTCCGGACCGCCCACGGCGAGGTCGAGGGCAGGACCGGGCCGGGCGGCATCGCCGTCTTCCGGGGTGTTCCCTACGCCGCCCCGCCCGTCGGAGCCCTCCGGTTCGCCGCGCCCGAGCCCCCCGAGGCCTGGGACGGCGTACGCGACGCGGGGGCGTACGGCCCCACCGCGCCCAAGGTGCCCTACCCCGAGGCGTTCGCCGCGCTGCTGCCGGACCCCGACCTCCCGGGCGACGACTGCCTCAACCTCAACGTGTGGACCCCGGACCCGGCTCCCTCGGCCCGGCTGCCGGTCATGGTGTGGATCCACGGCGGCGCCCTCACCCGCGGCTCCTCGGCCGTGCCCGTCTACGAGGGCTCCGCCTTCGCCCGCGACGGGGTGGTGCTCGTCTCCGTCAACTACCGCCTGGGCGTCCTCGGCTACGGTCTCTTCCCCGACGCCCCCGCCAACCGCGGGCTGCTCGACCAGATCGCCGCCCTGGCCTGGGTGCGGGACAACATCGCGGCCTTCGGCGGTGACCCCTCCCGGGTCACCGTCTTCGGCGAGTCCGCCGGAGCCATCAGCATCGGCGCCCTGCTCGCCGCCCCCCGCGCCGCGGGGCTCTTCAGCCAGGCGGTCCTGCAGAGCGGCGCCCCCGAGGTGCTGCCGCGGGACAAGGTGCGCACCATGGTCCGGCGGATGGCCGCGCTGCTCAAGGTGCCCGCCACCGCCGAGGCCTTCGCCCGGGCCGCCCTGCCCGACCTGCTGGCCGCCCAGGCGGCGGTACTGCGCCGGTCCTCGCCGCTGCTCGGCGGCCCCGCCTTCGGGCTGGTCGCGGACCCCGGGACGCTGCCGCTCGATCCGCTCGAAGCGGCGGCCGCGCGGGGCGACGTACCGCTGCTGCTGGGCTGGACCGCCGAGGAGTACCGGCTCTGGCTGGCTCCGACCGGTGCGATGCGGCTGCTGGACCGGCTGGGGCCGCTGTCCGTGGCCCTGGGGCGGGTCCGCTCCGGCAAGGACCGGGCCGCCGTACGGGCGCTGCGCGCGGAGCGGCCCGGCGCGGGACCGGCCGACCTCCTCGGCCACCTGCTCACCGACCGGCTGCTGCGCGATCCGCTGCGCGTGCTGGCGGGCGCGGCCGGGCGGAGCGCGCCGAGCTTCGTGTACGAGTTCGCGTGGCCGTCCGGGGTCGAAGGGCTCGGGTCCTGCCACGCCCTGGAACTGGGCTTCGTCTTCGACACCCTGGAGGTGCCCGAGGCGTCCTGGCTGGCCGGGCCGGACGCCCCGCGGGAACTGGCCGGGGAGATGCACGGGTCCTGGGTGCGCTTCGCCGTCGACGGGGACCCGGGCTGGGCGCCCTGGAACGGCGACGGCCCGCCGAAGGTGTTCGGCGGGCCGGTGCACGGGGATCCGGGGCGCGAAGAGCCGGCGCGCGAGGAGCCGGCGCGCGAGGAGTCGGTGCGGGTCGGAGCGGCGACTACTCGACGGGTCCTGCCATGACCTTGCTGATGAACTGGATCGGTCCCTCGCCCATGTTGGGCACGTAGGTCTTGGCGTTGTGCTTGCCGCCCTGAATGATCTTCAGGTTGGTGTGGATCGGCCCCTTGCCGTATGCGGCGATGAACTTCTGCACGTTCGGCAGGGTGTTCTTGTTGCTCTCGTCGGTGCCGACCTGGAAGGCCAGGTAGACGTCCGGGCCGCCCTTCTTGGCGATCAGCGCCTTGGCGAGCAGCTCGGGGTTGTTCTCCGCCTTCTCCTTGTCGTGGCCCGTCCAGAGCGGGGAGTCGGGGACGATGTCCGGGCCGGAGCAGATCGCGGCCTTGAACTTGTCCGGGTGCTTCAGCACGGCCTTCAGGCTGGCGAAGCCGCCGGTGGAGGAGCCCATGTAGGCCCAGCCGTCACGGGACTTGACCGTGCGGAAGTTCGCCCGCATCAGGTCCGGGACGTCGTCGGTCAGCCAGGTGCCCATCTTGGCCTGACCCGGGATGTCGGAGCCGTCCCAGTAGATGCCCTTGTCGTCCGGGCCCGGGTTGAGCACCGGCATGGCCAGGATGAAGGGCTTGCTCTTCCCCTCCGCGTACCACTTGCTGATGCTGGTCTGGAGGCCGAGGTCGGTGCCCATCCAGTAGTTGTTCGGGTAACCGGCGCCGCCGGGCAGCGCGATCATGACCGGGAAGCCGCTCTTGGCGAACTTCGGGTCGTTGTACTCCTTGGGCGCCCACACCCAGACCTTGCCCTTGAAGCCGGACTTCTTGCCGTCCAGCGTGGTGACGGCGACGTGCGTGCCGTCGGACAGGGTCATCGAGTTCTTGAAGTCGGCCGCCGGGCCGGTGGGCATCGACATCTTCGAGTTCGGCGGCGGCGTGGCGACGGCCGCTCCACCGGTGTCGCCCCCGGCGGAGCCGGAGGGCGGCAGCTGCCCGAAGGAGACGGTGTCGCCCTTGTCGGTGAAGGGCGGTATCTCGTAGTGGCTCATCACGAGCGAGGCGACGGCGGCGAGCGCGAGGACCGAGGCGCCCGCGATCACCCACCGCCGGACCCGGGACGGCCGGCGCGGCTCCTCCGGGGGCGGCGGGAGCGGCTGTCCGTACTGCTGGTCGTACGGCCCGTAGGGCTGCTGCTGGTAGGGCCCTTCCGAGCGGTACGGCTGCTGCTGTCCGTCGGGTGCGTGCGACATGTGCGGTTGCTCTCCGGCTGGTGCTGCCCCGTTGGGGCGGGGTTGGGACTGCTTTCGATCGAAAGATGAGCGTACGTGCCCACGGGTTCCCGATTTTTACGTCTCTTGGGGTTCCGTAGGGGAGCGCGTTGCCCGGCGCGAAAAGGGTGCGCCCGGTTCCGGTCTCTTCGCGGACCGTCCCTGGTCTCTCCACATGCCGATCGGTACGGTACCCCCGCGCCGCCCCCAGCTCCCTGCACCCGCCCGGAGGTAACGTCCGTGTTCGGTATGCCCCTCCACCGCCGGATCCTGATCTTCGTCTCCGGCGTCGTCCTGCTCGCCGCCATCGGTGCGCTCGCCGTCGTACGGGCCTCCTCGCACGCCGGGGAGAAGAACCGGGTCCAGGCCGGAGGCCCGCCGATCACCCCCGGCCCGGTGTCACTCGCCCCGGGCGACGGCGGCCGGCGGATCGTGTTCCGGAACATGGCCTGGGGACCGCACCGCGACGAGCTCGCCACCGCGGCGGCCGGCGCACCCGAAGGTCCGCGCACCGCCTCCGGGGTCAGCTGCCTGCGCTTCCACGCGGCCGCCGGCACCGGGGTCTGCCTCCAGTCGGACAAGGGCGGGGTGCAGGAGGGCTACAAGGCGGTGGTCCTCGATGCCCGGCTGAAGGAGGTCGGCTCCCGCCCGCTGGCCGGCATCCCGACCCGGGCCCGGGTCTCGCCCGGGGGCCACCTCGTCGCCTGGACGGTCTTCGTCGGCGGGGACTCGTACGCCGGTACGAACTTCTCGACCCGGACCTCCCTGCTGGACCTGCGCAGCGGGACGTACGATGCCTCGCTGGAGGACTTCACCATCCACAAGGACGGCAAGCAGTACCGCAACGCGGACGTCAACTTCTGGGGGGTCACCTTCGCCGCCGACGAGCGGACCTTCTACGCGACGCTCGCCACCGGCGGCCGGACCCACCTGGTCCGCGGCGACCTCGCGGCGCGCACGGTGACCACGCTGCGCGAGAACCTGGAATGCCCGTCCCTGTCGCCCGACGGGACCCGGCTGGTGTTCAAGAAGCGGGTGCCGGGCCTGTCGCCGGAAGCACCCTGGCGCCTCCACGTCCTGGACCTCGCCACCATGACCGAGACCCCGCTCGCGGAGGAGCGCAGCGTCGACGACCAGGTGGTGTGGACCGATGACAGGACCGTCGTCTACTCACTGCCCGGGGACTTCGGCGCCGACCTGTACTCCCTGCCCGCCGACGGCTCCGGCGCCCCGGCGCGCCTGATGACCTCGGCCCTCGCCCCCGCCTTCCTCGGCTGACACCGGGAGGGCGGGGACGGGGACGAAGGGGCGCGGGCGGGGGAGTGGGCGCAGCCGGGGGCCGGGCGTGCGGATTCCGGCGAAGGACCGTTACGCCGGGATGAGCGTCTTGCGGCGCCGCTTGCGCTGCGCCGCGGCCGACAGCCGCAGCTCGATGACCGACCGCACGGTCGGCCACTCCTCGTCGAGGATCGAGTAGAAGGCCGTACTGCGCACGGCGCCGTCCAGGCCCCGCGAATGGGCCCGGCGGACCCCCTCGCTGGTGAACCCGAGCCGCTCCATCGCGGCACGCGAGCGTCCGTTGCGGGCGTCCGCGCGCAGCGAGATCCGCCGGACCCCCCAGGTCTCGAAGGCATGGCGGAGCATGAGCAGCTTCGCCTCGGTGTTGATGCCGGTGCCCTGGGCCGCCGGAGACAGCCAGGTATTGCCGATCTCGGCGGCATCGGGGATCGCCGTCGCCGGATCGCCGAACGGGACGCCCGGCACGGCGGGCCACACCAGGGGCCCCTGCCAGTAGTCGAGTTCCAGGAACCGGGTCGAACCGACCACCCGATCGTCGGTGGCTCTGACCACCGCGAACGGGAGCGATCGACCCGCCGCCTGATCGGCGAGGGCACGGTCGATGTACTCGTGTGACGCCTGCAGCCCGTGGGGTACGGGAGTGAAGGCGTAAGTCGTACGATCCTCGGCCCCGGCCAGGGCCAAGGCCTCGGTGTGGTGGGGGGCGAGGGGCTCAAGCCGCACGGAGCGGCCGGCGAGGAGTACGGGTACGGGCACGGAGCCTTCGGTCCTTCTAGGCGGTGGGGTGGTTGCACAGTCTGCGTCCCTGACGTCGCCCCCCGTGCAAAACACGAGTGAAAGGCAACGGGCTGTCAGGTGAACGCGAGTGGCTCAATGTAGCTCCTTAGACTCCTTTCATGAACCCCCAAATTGGCAATGGCGTGACACTCTTTTTCGAGGACTTGGGTCCCCGTGACGGAGCACCCGTAATCCTGATCCACGGACATCCGTTCAGCCACTCCATGTGGGCTCCCCAGGCGGCGGCGCTGACCACGGCCGGTTACCGAGTGATCACCCCTGACCTGCGGGGATACGGGAAAAGTCCGGTGCTGCCGGGCAAAACGCTGCTCGCGGACTTCGCCGATGATCTGGTTGCTCTGCTCGACCGTCTGGACGTCGAACAGGCGGTCGTCGGCGGTGTGTCCATGGGCGGCCAGATCGCCATGGAGATGAGGCTCGGCCACCCGGGTCGGGTGCGGGCCCTCGTTCTCTCCGACACCTCCTCTCCGCCGGAAACCGAGGACGGCAAAACCTTCCGCCGGAACCTTGCCGAACGGCTCCTCGCGGAGGGAATGAAGCCCTATGCCGACGAGGTCATCGACAAGATGCTCGCGCCGTACAACGTGACCGGTATGCCGGAGGCGGCGGCCAAGGTCACCGGGATGATGTGCGCGACCGCCCCCGAGGGCGCCGCGGCCGCCCTGCGCGGGCGCGCCGAACGGCCCGACTACGCCCCGGTGCTCGCGGCGCTGCCGCCCGAGGTGCCCTGCCTGATCGTGGTCGGCCGGGACGACGTCTACACCCCGGTCTCCGAGGCCGAGTCCCTGCACGCGCTGGTCCCGCACTCGGTGCTCGCCGTGGTGGAGGGGGCCGGGCACCTGCCGGGCGTGGAACAGCCGGAGGCCTTCAACCGGGCGCTGCTGGAGTTCCTCGCGGGAATCTGAACGGCGTCGCGCGCGGCCACCGGGCCCCGGACGGGCGTACGACCGCCCCGGCCGGGGCTTTCGGCTGTCCGAAGGGTGACGAACGGGGCTACCGGGCGCCGGACGCCCGGTGTCAGTCTGTCTGCAGGGTGGTGCGCAGCCGGTAGCGGTCCCCGCTGTACTCCACCGTGGACAGCAGCAGCGGCCGCTGGTCCCTGGTGTACACCGTCTGGTCGAGTACGAGCACCGGCGCGCCCTCGGCGATGCCCAGGTGTCCGGCGAGCTCCCCGTCGGCGTTGCGCGCCTCGATGGTCGCTTCGGCGCGGTCGGGTTCCACGCCCCAGCGGCGCAGTTCTTCGAAGAGGGAGGTCTCGCGGAAGTCCGTACGGGCGAGGTCGGGCGCGAGTTCGGCGACGACCAGGGTCCGGTCGACGGCGATCCGCACGTCGTTGAGCAGCCGGACTCGTTCCAGGCGCAGCAGCGGGGTGCCGGCGGGCACGCCGAGGCGGTCGGCGTCGTCCAGGGACGCGGTGACGGTGTCGTGGCGCAGGACCACCGAGCTGGCGCGCATGTGCTTGCGCCGCGCGGTGGCGGTGAAGGACTCCAGGTCCTTGGGCCATTCGCGGGCGGGCGTGGGTGCCACCGGTGCCGCAACGAACCAGCCGCGCCCGTGGGACGCGGTGACCAGTCCCTGATCGACGAGGTGGGCGAGCGCGCGGCGCAGGGTGACGCGGGAGACGTCCAGCCGGGTGCACAGCTCGCGCTCGGGCGGCAGCTTGCTGCCCTCGGACAGTCCGCGACGGGCGATCTCCTCGCGGATCCGGTCCGCGGCCTGGGTCCACAGGGGGTCGGCCGCACGGGCGGTCGAGGCGGTGGCGGCGATGGCAGCGTCGTCGGTCATGGCTCGAACCATACCACTTGCTACCACTTTGCCTCACTGTCGGCCGCGGGGCGGCGGGGATTCATCGGGGGGCCGTCGGGACCCGCCCGGGACTTACGACCCGACCTTGATATTTTATTAAAGACCACAAGAGACCACTGTTGACCAATCCAAAACCACTGGTTACCTTCGAGTCGTCCCCACCACCCCGCTCGACGAGGAGCACCAGATGAGTACGGCCACCGCCGCGGTCACACCGGCCGCCGGAAAGAAGCCGGGCCGGATCATGCCGGTCATGCAGCGCATCGGCCGCAGCCTGATGCTGCCCGTGGCCACGCTGCCGGCGGCCGCCCTGCTGACCCGCCTCGGCGGAGCCGACCTGCTGGGCCGCGAGAACTTCCCGATGATCGTCCAGAAGCTCGCGATGGTCCTGGCGGCGGCCGGTGACACCGTCTTCGCCAACCTGCCGCTGCTCTTCGCGGTCGGCGTGGCCATCGGCTTCGCCAAGAAGTCGGACGGCTCCACCGCGCTGGCGGCCGTGGTCGGCTATCTGGTCTTCAAGGCCGTACTCGCCAGCCCCGCCTTCCCCAAGGGCGTGGACGGCGAGCCCCTCGACGCCAAGGTCCTCGGCGGCATCGTGATGGGCCTGGTCGCGGCCCTCCTCTACCAGCGCTTCAGCCGGACCAAGCTGCCCGAGTGGCTCGGCTTCTTCGGCGGCCGCCGGCTCGTGCCCATCCTCAGCGCCTTCGCGGGCGTCGGCATGGGAGTGGTATTCGGAGTGGTCTGGCCGACCGTCGGCGGCTGGTTCTTCCACTTCGGCGAGTGGCTCGTCGGCACCGGCGCCTGGGGCGCGGGCCTCTTCGGCCTCGTCGTCCGGGCCCTCATCCCGATCGGGATGCACCACTTCTTCTCGGTCTTCCCCTGGTTCGAGGCGGGCAGCTTCGTCAACCCGGCCACCGGCACCGAGGTGCACGGAGACATCGCCCGCTTCCTCGCCGGCGACCCGACCGCGGGCCAGTTCATGACCGGCGGCTTCCCGATCTACATGTTCGCGCTCCCGGCCGCAGCCATGGCCATCGCGCACACCGCACGCCCCGAGAACCGGACCATGGTCAAGGGCATGATGATCTCCGTCGCCCTGACCTCCTTCGTCACCGGCGTGACCGAGCCCATCGAGTTCGCCTTCATGTTCGTGGCCCCGCTGCTCTACGCGATCCACGCCTTCCTCTTCGGCGTCTCGATGGCCGTCTGCTACGCCCTCGGCATCCGCGACGGCTTCGGCTTCTCCTCCGGTGCCATCGACTACATCGTGAACTTCGGCATCGCGACCAAGCCCTGGCTGCTCATCCCGATAGGCCTGGCCTTCGCCGCCATCTACTACGTGCTCTTCCGCTGGGCGATCGTGAAGTTCGACCTCCCGACCCCGGGCCGCGAACGCGACGAGGACGGCAACCCGCTCTCCAAGACCGAGGCCTCCCTCTGAGCCCGAGCCGGTAACCCGACCGGCCCGCCCGGGCCGCCCGACCAGGCCCCGCTCCGCCCGCCCGCCCCGTACGATCGCCCGCCCCCTCCGCCCGCCCGAGCCGGCGGGGGCGGGCGACCCCAGACTTCGCTAAGGACCCCCCCCACCATGTCCGGATCCCGCATCACGTTCCTCGAAGGCCAGGCCGACCAGGGCGCAGCCCTCGCCCGGATCGCCGACCGCGTCCGTACCCAGCTCGCCTCCCCGGAACTCGCCGGGCTGCGCGCCGCCGAACGCCCCCTGTTCACCGGCATCGGAGCCTCGTACGCCGCCCTCGCCGTGCCCGTGCAACAGCTCCGCGAGGCCGGGATCGTCACCCAGCGCGTGCTGTCCAGCGAGATCGAGACCGGCACCGACGGCTTCGACACCGACTGCCTGATCGCCGTCTCCCAGGGCGGCCGCAGCTCCGAGACCATCGCCGCCTTCGAGTGCGCCGCCCCCGGCATCACGAAGACCGCGCTCCTGAACGTGGTCCCCTCGCCGCTCGGCGACCTCGCCGACCTCACCGTGGACCTCGGCAACGAGCCCGACTCGTACGCCTCGACCATCGGCTACACCGGCACCATCGTCGCCCTCGACCTGATCGCCGGGGCCGTCGCGGGCCGCGAGGGCGACCCGTGGGGCGAGATCGCCGAGCAGACCACCGCGATCCACTCGCAGGCCACCGCGATCGTGGCGGGCCTGCGGAAGCGCGGCGCCCGCTGCATCGCCTCCGACGGTGTGGCGGCCGGGGCCTCCCGGGCCTCCGCCGAGGAAGGTGCGCTGCTGCTGCGCGAGGTGGTGCGGATGACCGCGGCGCACTCGGCCACCCGCAACTACCTGCACGGCGAGATGGAGTCGGCGGGCAACACCCTGCACCTCGTCTACGGCGACGGCCGCGAGATCGAGCTGGCCCGCTCGCTGGCGGGCGCCGGACACCTCACCCTGCTGATGACCACGGCCGAGGCGGAGCCGGCGGACAGCCTGTCGGTCCTGCGCCTGCCCGAGGTCGCGGACGCGGTCCGGGTGGTCCTGGAGACCGTGGTCCTGCAGGAGCTCGTCGCCCAGCTCAGCGCCGAGCGGGACGTCCCGATCGAGTCCTTCGTCTTCGCCAACGACGACACCAAGCAGGGCGGCCTCGACATGTCCGACTTCGAGGTCGCGGCCTTCACCCAGGCCTGACCCGCGGCCGCAGGCAACCGGCCACCGACTCCACGGCCCGCGGATCCCCGGATTCCGCGGGCTGTGGCACGTGCGGTCCGTTTCTCGGTGCACCCCGCGCCGCTCCCCGGCGCGGGACGTGCACGGGCGGCCTGGGATCATGCGGGAATGGATCCCTTGTCGTCCGACCTAGTCCGCCTCGCCGCCACCGGCCGGTTCGGAGACTTCTTCGTCGGTGCCCGGTTGCCCGATCTCATCGCGGCGAAGGGCAAGCCCGAGTGGTCGGGGCGGGTCGAGGACAAGCGCCGCTGGCCGCACTGGTTCTGTTACGGCGGTCTGGAGATCGTCTTCTGCCGGTGCCGCCTGCTGGACCGGATGTTCGTACCCGTCTGGCGCGACGGGCTGGAGATCCCGGGGGCGGGCCGCGAACCGGGCTACACCGTCACCACGCCGGTCACCGAGTCGCGGTTCACCGATGCCCTCACCGCCGCCGGGATCGCCTGGCGCACGCAGTGGTCGCCGACGCTGCCGGACCAGCGCACGCTCCTGACCGACCCGGTACCCGGCATCGTCGCCGACTTCGTCTTCGTCGCGCCCGACGACGAGGATCCGGTCACGGCGGACTGGCCGCTGGAGAAGGCGGGCACGTACGGCCTGAACCACGGCGCCTGTCCGGAGCCGGACCCGGACCTGCCCGACGACGGCTTCGGAGCCTGAGGTGGACGGCGTACTGCGGCAGCTTCGATCCGTAGGCCCCTTCTTCACCGTGGCGTACGGGAAGGAACCGCCCGGCCCCGGCTTCCGGCCGCTCGACGAGCTCTACGGGGAACACCTCGGTGCCTACGTCGGCGAAGTCGGCCGGCGGATCGGGAGCGGACCCGGCCGCGTGGCGGCTTCGACCGCGCAGTTCGGGATCGCCTCGCGGCTCTGGTCGCTCGGGCTCGGCTGCGCCGTGCTCTCCGGGCGGGTGCCGGACCTCGGACCCGGCCGCCTGCGGTGGCGGCTGCCCGGCGAGGGCTCGCTGGAGCTGTGGCTGCCCGAGCCCGCCGAACTCCCCGCGGAAACCCCGGCGAAGGCCTTGGCGGACACCGTGCTCGCCAACCTCGCGGTGCTCGACACGGCGCTGCGCGAGCGGTTCGGCGTCTCGCCGCAGGTGCTGCGCGGCAACGCGGCCTCGGGGCTGGTCGGCGCCGTCCGGGTGCTCACGGACCGGGTACCGGGCGAGGCGGCGGCGCTGCTGGCCGCCGGACTCCTCGCCGACGGCGGCCCGCTCGGCGGGACCGGCGCCTTCGTCCACGAACCCGGGCTCGGGGTGGCCTTCGTGCGCCGCAGCTGCTGCCTGTACTACAAGGTGCCCGGCGGCGGCCTCTGCGGGGACTGCGTACTGCGGACCAAGTGAGCGGCGAGGGGCCATCGGGGCGCGGCGTACCGCTCCCCGATGGCCCCCGTGGCGCCACTGATCAGAAGGCCGCGGGGCCCGGAGATCAGAAGGTCAGGTTCCAGGCATCGATCTTGCCGGTGTCCTGGCTGGCGTTGTCGTTCACGCGCAGCGTCCAGACACCGTTGGCGACCTCGGAGGAGGCGTTGACGGTGAAGGTCTGGACGATGTTGTCCGCGCTGCCGCCGGCCCGGTTGCTCAGGACGTAGACCGAACCGTCCGGAGCCACGAGGTCGACCTTGAGGTCACCGATGTAGGTGTGCTTGATGTCCACGCCCACCTTGAGGGTGGCCGGCGCGTTGCCGGTCACTCCGCTGACGGTGATGGCGCTGTTCACGGTCGCGTTGTCGTTGATCGTGACATCGGTGAGGTTCTCGAAGTACTTGCCGGGGGGCGGGGTCGAGCCGCCGACCGCCTTCAGCGCGTCGACCTGGCCCTCGCCGAAGAACCCGTTGTTGGCCGTGGTGCCCTTGCAGCGGGCGTCCGACGGGCAGGCGGTGTCGTTGGCCTGGGTGGCCAGCGCGGTGCGGATCTGCGCCGGGGTGAAGGTCGGGTTGGCGCTGGCGATGAGCGCCGCGACGCCCGCGACGTGCGGGGTGGCCATCGACGTGCCGCTCTTGGTGCTGTAACCACCGCCCGGAGCGGTCGAGTAGACGTTGCTGCCGGGAGCCGCGACGTCGATGACGCCCTGGCCGAAGTTGGAGAACGAGGCCTTGGTGACACCGGTGCCGTTGGCCGCGACCGTGACCACGCCCGGGAGCTCGGTCGGGATGTCGAGGCAGGCGTTGGTGATGGTCCGGGTGGTCGGCGTCGAGTCGTTGGGGCTCGCCGAGTCCGTGGTCTTGTTGGCCAGGTCGTAGTTCTCGTTGCCCGCCGCCGCGACCTGGAGCGAGCCCTTGCTCTCCGCGTACTCCTGGGCGCGCTTGACGCCCTCGATGATCGCGGCCTGGTCGATGTTGTCCGGGCAGTTGAACTGCCACGGGTCCGTGTAATAGCTGTTGTTGGTGACCTTGAAGCCGTGGTCACCGGACCACACGAAGGCACAGATGGTGTTCTCGGCGAAGAAGAGCGAGGTGCCCGGCTCGGCCACGCGCACCGAGGAGATCTTCACGCCGGGGGCGACGCCGACGACGCCCTTGCCGTTCTTGGCGGCGGCCACGCTGCCGGCCACGTGCGTGCCGTGGGTGTCCACGTCGCGCCAGGCGCCGACGCGGGTGTCCGCCTTGCCGTAGGCGCAGGAGGCGGAGTCCGCGGCGTTGAAGTTCGGCGCCAGGTCCTGGTGCTGGTCATCGACGCCGGTGTCCAGGATGCCGACCTTGACGGAGGCCGAGCCGGTGGTCACGGCCCAGGCCTGGTCGGCCTTGATCTGGGTCATGTCGACGCGCGCGGGCTCGCCCGCGGGGGTCGTCGACTGGGACGGGTTGGCGGGCAGTGCCGGGTTGTAGGCGTCGGCCGGTACGTCCGAGGTGCGCGTCGCGCCGACCTTCTGGACCCCGCTGACCCCGCGCATGGTCGCGGCGAAGGTCGAGGAGGTCGAGTGGGCGACGATCACGCCGATCTGGTCGTAGTACGAGAAGACCGTGCCGCCGTTCGCCGTGACGGCGGAACGGACCGCGGAGCTGTCACCGGCGGCGGTGATCACCACGTAGGCGCGGGTGCCGGCAGCCCAGGTCGCACTCTGGGAAGTCGGCGCCGGGGCCTGTGCCTTGGCGGGGGCGGAGGTGCCGGGAATGCCGGCCGGGGAGACGGGCGCCGTGCCGGCGAGCGCGGCCGGTGCCCCGAGGACCAGGGCGCCCAGGGCGGCCGCCAGTACGAGGGTGCGTCGAGGTCGGCTGGATATGTGGGGTATCAATGCGTCCTCCGAAGACGGTCCGGCGGTGCGGGTGGCACCTACCGGTCCGTACGAAACGAGTGGTGGACGCAAGATGTCAGAAGCGTGCCCCGATATGGAAGTACCTTTTACAGCTAGACGGTTCATCCGATCTTGGCTGAAAAATGACTCCCGCCCGACGTGTCGGGTCCGGCCGGGCTGGGCACCGTGGGGGCGAGCCCTGCCCGGCCGGTCCGCGGGGCGTCCCCGTCAGGCGGGGACGCCGTCCTTGGCGCCGTCCGGCTGGGCCGGTACGGCCGTGGCCTGCTCGTGTCCGTCGTCGGTGAGCGTGCTCTCGTCGAACGGCAGTCGCCCGGCCAGGACTTCGGTGGCCCGGACCCGGTCGAACTCCTTGGTCCAGGTGCCGATCAGCACGGTCGCGATCGCGTTGCCCGCGAAGTTCGTCAGCGCCCTCGCCTCGCTCATGAACCGGTCGATGCCCACGATCAGGCCGACGCCGTCGACGAGTTCAGGCCGGTGCGACTGGAGTCCTCCGGCCAGTGTGGCCAGTCCCGCACCCGTCACCCCGGCCGCGCCCTTCGAGGCCACGATCATGAACAGCAGCAGGGAGATCTGCTCGCCCAGCGCCAGGGGCTTGCCCATCGCCTCCGCGACGAAGAGCGAGGACATCGTCAGATAGATCGCGGTCCCGTCCAGGTTGAAGGAGTAGCCCGTGGGGACCGTGATGCCGACGACCGGCCGCGAGACGCCGACGTGTTCCATCTTCGCGATCAGCCGGGGCAGCGCCGACTCCGAGGAGGAGGTCGACAGGATCAGCAGGAACTCCCGGCCCAGGTAGCGCAGCAGGGCGAAGACGCTGATGCCCGTACACAGGCGCAGCAGCGTGCCCAGGACCACGAAGACGAAGAGCAGGCAGGTCGTGTAGAAGCCGATCATGATGACCGCGAGGGACTTCAGCGCGTCCATTCCGGTCGCCCCGACCACCGCCGCGATCGCTCCGAACGCGCCCACCGGCGCTGCCCACATGATCATCGCGAGCACCCGGAACACCAGCTTCTGCACGTGCCCGATCCCGCGCAGCACCGGTTCGCCCGCCGCGCCCATGGCCTGGAGCGCGAACCCGCAGAGCAGCGCCACCAGCAGCGTCTGCAGCACCTCGCCCCCGGTGAAGGCCGACACCAGCGTGGTGGGGATGATCCCCAGCAGGAACTCCGGCGTGCTTTCGGCGCCGCCCGCCTTGGCCTGCGCCTCGCCCGCGCTCCGGGCCGCCTCGGTCAGGTGCAGCCCGCTGCCCGGCTCCAGCAGGTTGCCCACGAGCAGCCCGATGGCCAGCGCCACCGTGGACATCACCATGAAGTAGCCGAGCGCCAGCCCGCCCACCGCGCCGACCTTGGCGGCCTTGCGCACCGAGCCGATGCCCAGCACGATCGTGCAGAAGATGACCGGCGAGATCATCATCTTGATGAGGTTGACGAAGCCGGTGCCCAGCGGCTTGAGCTCCACGGCGGTGCCGGGTGCGGCGAACCCGACGGCGATGCCGAGCAGCACCGCGCCGATCACCGCGATGTACAGATAATGCGTCTTGTCGCGCCTGGCGGCCACGATGCCTCCCGGTAGTGCCCTTCGCCTCCCCGATGGCGAAGGCGTCCCGGGAGGACCATGGCCCGCCGCTGTGACCCCGGTCACCCTTGCGTTCATTGAGTTCACGCCCCGGTGCACACTGAGCGCCATGTTCCGCTTCCTCCGGCCGCCGCGCAGCCTCGCCGGTCAGCTCTTCGCCATGCAGGTGGTGCTGGTCGCCGCGGTCGTCGCCGGCTGCGCCGTCTTCGCGTACGCGACCGCCCGCGACCAGGCCGAGGAGGCCGCCCGGCGCCAGGCCGGGGCGGTGGCCCGCGCGGTCGCGGACGCCCCGTCCGTACGGGACGCGGCGCGCGCGCCGCGGCAGGAGGGTGCGCGTGCAGCGGGAGGGGAGCCCGTCCCCGAAGCCGTACGGGGCAACGGGCGCGGGGCCGGCGCCCCCGGCGGGCCCACCGCCGCCCTGCAGCCCTATGCGGAGCGGGTTCGCGTCGACGCGGGCGTGGACTTCGTGACGATCATGGCTCCGGACGGACGGCGCTGGACCCACCCCGACCCGATGCGGATCGGTGAACGCTTCCTCGGCAACACCGCCCCCGCCCTGCGGGGCGAGACCTTCAGCGAGACCTACACCGGCACCCTCGGCCCGTCCATCCGCGTGGTCACCCCGATCACCGACGACGGCCGGGTCGTCGGCATGGTCGCCGCCGGCATCACCGTCCGCGCGGTCAGCGCCCGCCTCGCCGAGCGGCTCTCCGCCCTCGCCTGGATGGCCGGCGGCGCCCTCGCCCTCGGAGGGGCGGGTACGTACGTCGTCAATGCCCGGCTCCGCCGCCACACCCACGGGATGAACGCGGCCGAGCTGAGCCGGATGTACGACTACCACCAGGCCGCCCTGCACGGGGTCCGCGAAGGGCTCCTGATGCTCGACGGCCGGCGCAGGATCACCCTCGTCAACGACGCGGGCCGCGAACTCCTCGGCCTGCACGGGGAGGTCAAGGGCGCCGGCATCGCCGACCTCGGCCTGCCCGCCCCGCTCACCGGGGCACTGCTCGCGGACCGGCCCCGGGTGGACGAGGTCCACCTGACCGCGGACCGGATGCTCGTGCTCAACAGCGCGCCCGTCGCAGGCGGCGGCCGCCGGGGTACCGTGATCACCCTGCGCGACCACACCGAACTGCTGTCACTGACGGGAGAGTTGGATCAGGAGCGCGGATTCACCCGGGCGCTGCGCGCGCAGGCCCACGAGGCGGCCAACCGGCTGCACACCGTGGTCTCCCTCATCGAACTCGGGCGCAGCACGGAAGCCGTGGACTTCGCCACCGCCGAACTGTCCCTCGCCCAGGCGCTGACCGACGAGGTGATCGCCGCCGTCGGCGAGCCCGTGCTCGTCGCCCTGCTGCTCGGCAAGGCCGCGCAGGCCCACGAGCGGGGGATCGAGCTGGTCATGACCCCGGACAGCGGAGCCATCGGCGCCGGGCCCGGCGGGCCGCCCGCCCGGGACCTCGTCACCGTCCTCGGGAACCTCGTCGACAACGCCGTCGACGCCCTCACCGGCGTGCCCGGGGGCCGGATCTCGGTCACCATCCGCCCCGACGGACCGGTCGGCCCCCACGGGCAGGGGATGCTGATCGGCGTGGCGGACAACGGCCCCGGACTTCCCGAAGGCGCGGACGTGTTCCGGCGCGGCTGGTCGGGCAAGGGGGAGGGGCGGGGCCTGGGCCTCGCACTGGTGCGGCAGGTGGCCCACCGGCACGGCGGCAGTGCGGACGCCGATCAACTGCCGGACGGGGGCGCGCGGTTCACCGTACGGCTGCCGGCGCGCGGGGAGGGGGACGCATGAGCGCGCCCGAGGTGCGGGTCCTCGTCGTGGAGGACGATCCGGTGGCCGCCGACGCGCACGCGCTGTACGTAGGGCGGGTGCCCGGCTTCACCGCCGTCGCGGTCGTCCACTCCCTCGCCGAGGCCACCCGCGTCCTGGAGCGGACCCGGATCGACCTCCTGCTGCTCGACCTGACCCTGCCCGACGGCCACGGGCTGCGCTTCGCGCGCGGCCTGCGGGCCGCGGGCCACCCCGCCGACGTGATCGTGGTGACCTCGGCGCGGGACCTGGGGGTGGTCCGCGAGAGCGTTTCCCTCGGGGTGGTGCAGTACGTGCTGAAGCCCTTCGCCTTCCCCACCCTGCGCGAACGGCTCCTGCGCTACGCCGAGTTCCGCGCGACGGCGGCGGGGGAGGCGGCCGGCCAGGACGATGTGGACCGCGCGATGGCGGCCCTGCGCTCACCCCGGCCGGCGGAACTCCCCAAGGGGATCGGCGGCCCGACCCTGGACCGGGTCGCCGCGCTGCTGCGGGCGGCCCCCGAAGGGCTGACCGCGGGCGGGACGGCCGAGGCGGCCGGGATCTCCCGGATCACCGCCCGCCGGTACCTGGAGCACCTGGTGGACACCGGCCGTGCGGACCGCACCCCCCGGTACGGCCAGGTCGGCCGCCCCGAACTGCACTACCGCTGGCTGGCGGCGGCCCCGGCCGGGGCGGGCACCGGCTCGGTGTCGAAGGTGTAGAACTTCCGGTGGTCCAGCATGTCGGCCGGGGTCACGTCGTTCCAGGGCCGCATCGTGTCGTTGAGGTCCACGACGTTCGGGGTGCCGGCGGCGGGCAGGTACGGCGACTGCGGGTGCAGCGCCTGCCAGTCGGCCCACAGCTTGTCGATGAAGGCGTGGTGCATCCAGAACACCGGGTCGTTGGGGGAGACCCCGGTGGCCATCTGGCCGCCCACCCACACGTGCACCCGGTTGTGCAGGTTGGCCCCGCGCCAGCCCTCCAGGTGGTTGCGGAAGCCGCCGGAGGAGCTGTTCCAGGGCGCCGCGTCGTAGACCGGCATGGCGAGGACGGAGTCCACCTCGGCCCTGGTCGGCAGCTGGGCCACGCCGGTGCCGAGCGCGCGCCGCAGGTAGGAGCGTCCGTCCACCCGTACGGCTATCTCCCACTTGCCCGTCGCGTACGCGAACGGTCCGTCGAGGACCTGCCCGTCGCGCGCCCGTCCGGTGCCGCCGAGGAAGTCGGCGGCCCAGAGGGAGGAGCGGGCGGTCCGGTCGGCCGTCCAGTCCCAGTACGGAAGGGCGACTGCCGGATCAACCGCCTGTAGCGCCGCCTCGAACTCCAGCAGAAACCGGCGGTGCCAGGGCAGGAAGGAGGGGGAGCGGTGGCCCACCCGGTCGCCGGAGTCGGTGTCGCCCATGATGAAGCCGTTGTGCGTGGTGACGAAGCGGTCGTAGCGGCCGGTCCGCTTCAGTTCGAGGAGCGCCGCGACGAACGCCCGCTTCTCCTCGGGGGTGAGCGAGGCCTGGTTCTTGCGGATGGTCATCGCATGCCGCCCATCGGGACGAGGGAGGCGCCCTGGAGCTCGCGCACGGCGGCGCGGGCGAGCGGGAGCGGGCCGGAGAAGGTCTCGTAGTGGTTGACGACGCTGATCCAGCTGCCGTCGGCGTTGCGCATCACGTGCAGTTCGCGGCCGTCTATGAGCACGGTCGGCTGGCCGGGGGCCTGGTGGCCGCCGTGGTGGCCGCCGTGGTCGTCCCCGCCCGAGGCGGGGACTATGCGGATGCGGCGGCCCTGGTAGACCTCGTCGACGGTGCCCGCGGGGGTGGTGGGTGCTGCGGGTGCGGCGGGGCGGGACCGGGTGACGGCCGCGTGCGCGGTGGCGCCGGCGAGGCCGAGGACGGTGAGTGCGCCGGCAGTGGTGCCTAAGGCCTGTCGGCGGGTGATCTTGTTCATGGCCCGAAGAGGTATCAGGGCGCGGAGAACGGAGGGCTGCTATCCGGACATGCGCGGATAAGTCACCTGTTGAACCTGTTGGATGATCTTCCCGTCCGGACCGACTCCAGCGGCCCGGACGGGAAGACCTATGTAAAAAAGCTTAACTGACGGGAAATCCTGCGGCTGCTCGGGGTGGCTATGGGAGGGATCACACCGCAGAGTCGGCCGGAAGCCGCAGCCGGAACCGCCCTCCGGGGCCCGGTTCGGGCGGCCGGGGCCTCCGGGTTGGCGGTCGTTGCGGACGCTCGTGAGGCTCCCCCGGGCGGCTGTCCACCCTCGGGGGCACTCCTTCACCTTCCCTGCACCTTCTCCGCGCCTTTCCTTAAGTATTCGGAAGACCGCTTAAGTGCGATCTGTCCGGTTCTAGGCCGTTATAGTCCCGATATGGCTCTCCATGAGACGAAGGACCTGCGTGCCCGCGACGCCGAGACGGACGTGTTCGCGTCCGCCCTCAGCGGCGAGATCCTCCCCAAGTACCGGATGCCCGAAGACCACTCGCCCTCCGAGGTGGTCTACGAGCTCCTCCACAACGAGCTGCTCCTCGACGGCAACGCCGCCCAGAACCTGGCCACCTTCTGCACCACCTGGTCGGACGACGGGGTCCACCGGCTGATGAACGAGTGCCTCGACAAGAACATGATCGACAAGGACGAGTACCCGCAGACGGCCGAGATCGAGGCCCGCTGCGTCAACATCCTGGCCGATCTGTGGAACGCCCCGGCCGGCACCACCGGCACCGGCTGCTCCACCACCGGATCCAGCGAGGCCGCGATGCTCGGCGGCCTCGCCCTCAAGTGGCGCTGGCGCGAGCGCCGCCGAGCCGCCGGACTGCCCACCGACAGGCCGAACCTGGTGTGCGGGCCGGTCCAGGTCTGCTGGGAGAAGTTCGCCCGGTACTTCGACGTCGAGCTCCGCCAGCTCCCCCTGGAGCCAGGAGCCACCGGCCTGCGCCCCGAGCAGCTCGCCGCCCACGTCGACGAGAACACCATCGGCGTCGTCGCCATCCTCGGCGTCACCTACACCTGCGTCTACGAGCCCGTCGCCGAGATCGCCGCCGAACTCGACCGGATCCAGGCCGAGCACGGCTGGGACGTGCCGATCCACGTGGACGCCGCCAGCGGCGGCTTCGTGGCCCCCTTCCTCCACCCCGACGTGGTCTGGGACTTCCGGCTGCCGCGCGTGGCCTCCGTCAACACCTCCGGCCACAAGTACGGCCTCGCCCCGCTGGGCGTCGGCTGGATCGTCTGGCGCACCGCCGACCTGCTCCCGGCCGACCTCGTCTTCTCCGTGGACTACCTCGGCGGGGACATGCCCACCTTCGCCCTCAACTTCTCCCGGCCGGGCGGCGAGATCATCGCCCAGTACTACCTGTTCCTGCGCCTGGGCCGGGGCGGCTACCGCCGGGTGCAGCAGGCCTGCGCCGACACCGCCCAGTACCTGGCCCGCGAGATCGAGACCATCGGCCCCTTCACCCTCCTCTACGACGGCCAGGGCGCACTGCCCGCCGTCTCCTACCGGCTCACCGATCCGCAGGGTGCGGGCTTCACCCTCTACGACCTCTCCGACCGGCTGCGGATGCGCGGCTGGCAGGTGCCCTCGTACCCGCTGCCCGCCGAGCGGGACGACACGGTCATCCAGCGGGTCCTGATCCGGCACGGGGTGACCCGGGACCAGATCGCGCTGCTCGTCTCCGACCTGCGCCTCGCCGTGGAGCACCTCATCGCGCACCCGCAGCCCGTGCCCGCGGCCCCGCCCCGGTCCGGCTTCCACCACTGACGCGGCCCCCGGGCCCGCCCGCGAGCGGGCCCGGAGCTCACGGCGCCGGCCAGCGCATCCCCAGCTCCGTCAGCGCGGCCGTCCGCTCCGGGGTGAGGGACGCGGCGCGGGAACGCTGGTTGGCGATCCAGGAACCGAGGCGCAGGTCCCGGTCGCCGACCCGTTCCACGTGCGTACGGGGCACCCGCAGGTGCCGCTCGCGGTCGTGGAACCGCCGGGCCGCCTCCAAGTGCGCCGCCCACGCGTCCGCGTGGGCGACCCGGGGCTTCGGCCGGTCCGGGCCCTCGGCCGGGGTCACCCCGAGGGTGTGCTCCAGCAGCCAGCGCTGGGCCCACGCGAGGCGCTCCCAGGAGGCGCGCTGACCGCGCAGCCACACGCCGAGGTCCTCGCCCTGGACGACGGCCTCCCCGGGGCGCGCAGGGAGCCGGCCGCCCGCGTCCAGGTGGACCCGGGTCAGGTGGAAGGCCCGCTGCCAGGAGATGTCCCAGGCCGGACACCAGGACGCGTCAATGGCTTCCAGGGCCTCGCGGCGTTCCTCGGACAGCGCTCCGGGACCCTCCCGGCGGGCCGCCGCCCGCTGGTTCTTGACCCAGACCCCGACCGGGGCGCCGCGCCAGGTGGCGTCCACCGGAGGCAGCAGGTGACCGTTCTCGGCCGCCCAGCCGCTCGCCGCCGCCAGCCCCTCCTCGAAGGCGACATCGAAGTGGCTCCACACCATGCCCAGTTCGTCGAGCTGGGCCACCCGCACGCGGCCGAGCGCCCCGCGGCGGTACGTGCGCCGGGCATCCGCGATCCACTGGCCGAGCGGGAAGCGGGCCAGCCCCGGCGGCCACGGAGCCCCGGCTCCCTCGGCGGCGGCCGCGTCCGCGCCCGTGGCCGCGGGACGGGGCACCTTGAACGCGAACGGCACCTTGAGGTCCCCGGCGACCGAGGCGTAGATCCGGGCGGCCTCCACCCCGCGCCGCCAGTGCTCGCGCTCCGGGTGCAGGACGCGCAGCCGGACGAAGGCCGCCAGCAGCGCCGGGTCGCGAGGGGTGGAGAAGCTCAGCAGGGACTGCGCGCCGCCGCGCAGCCCGGGGCCGCCCACGGACTCCGTGCCGCCCGGTCCCGCGGCCGCGCGCCGGCTCGGGGCCTGGGGCTGTGCCAGGGACTCGACGAGCCGCGTGTCGTGGGCCCGTAGCGCCTCCAGCAGCCGCGCGAGGTCCCCGTACGCCCGTGAGGTCAGCATCGTCTCGGGGGACTCGCCCGGCCCCAGCAGCACCGGCACCACGAGGGAGGCGACCTTGCCCTCCCCGGGCCGGATGCGCAGCGCCCGGCCGACGGCCTGCACCAGGTCGGGCATGGAACCGCGTACGTCGGCCCAGAAGACCGAGTCGCACTCCTTGGTGTCCACGCCCTCGCCCAGCACCCGGACACTGCCCAGGAAGGCCTTGTCCGCGACCCGGTCGTCCGCGAAGGCGCCCAGCACCCGGCGCCGGTGCGCCGCCGTGTGCTGTCCGCACAGCCAGTCGGCCCAGACGGTACGGGGGTACACCGGCCGCGGGGCCCAGCTCGTGGCGCGCAGGCGTGCGGCGACCGCCGGCAGCCCGGCCGCGAACGCCTCGGCCTCCTTCGTCAGGTGGTGGAAGACGAGCGTGCGCCGGAACCCCTGCTTCACGGCCGCCGTCACCAGCGCCGTCTGCAGTGCCGCGAGCCGCACCCCGCGCACGGCGTCGGAGCGCCCGTCCGGCCCGAGCAGCACGGCCGCCTGGAACTCCGGATCGCTGACGTCCACGCAGACCACCCGGTAGGGCGCGCAGATGCCCCGGTCGACGGCCTCCGAGAGCGTGAGGGTGTAGCAGCGCGCGCCGAACGGGCCGTCCGGATCGTCCTCCATGGAGGCCACCAGGTCGCCCCGGCCGCGTACCGCCTCCGGCCGGTCGGAGCCCTCGGCCGGCTCCTCGCTCTCGGCGGGCCCGGAATCCTCGCCGTCCTGCCAGACCCGGGGCGTGGCCGTCATGTACAGGCGCCGGACCGAGGGGATCCGGAGGTTGTCGTGCACCACCGCCCAGGGCTTGCCGATCCGCCCCGAGGTCCGGTGCGCCTCGTCGACCACGATCAGGTCCCAGCCGGGCAGCCCCTCGCGGTGCGCGTTCTCGATGGTGCCGAGGCCCAGCGAGGCGTACGTGGCGTACACCGTGACCCGGTCGACGGGCGGGCCCGCCCAGCCGGCCAGTTCGGCCGGGTCGGTGGTGGTGGGCACCCCCGCGTCCTCGCCGCGCAGCGAGCACACGGCGAAGGCGCGGCCGGTCCGGCCGCCCTCGCGCCAGGCCGCCGCGGTCTGCACGAGCAGGTCCAGGGAGGGCACCAGGACCAGGACCCGGCCGGCCCGCAGTTCCTCGGCCGTGTGCACGGCGACCAGCGACTTGCCGGAGCCCGTTGCCATGATCACCTGCGTACGGAGCCCGGTCCGTGGGACCCTGCGCCCGGCGGGCAGTTCCAGCGCCCGCACGGCGGCGTCGACGGCCTCGCGCTGGTGCGCACGGAGTTTCTGCCTGCTGATGCGCCCCACCTCCACCGTGATCTGCCGGTTTGCTTCCAGCTCCTATCTTGCCCCCATTTTGAATCATTGCGGGGAGATCGCACCGACGGGGTGCGGTGGAGCGGGCCGGGGCAGCGGACGAGGCCGGGGCGGGGGGCCGGGGCGGGGGACCGGGGCACGGGACCGGGCCGGGCGGGGCGGGTCACATCCGGGCACCGAAGTTCTGCGTCCACCACGGGCCGCCGGCGCCCTGGTGGATGCCGACGCCGATGTCCTTGAAGGAGCAGTTGAGGATGTTCTCGCGGTGGCCCTGGCTCTTCATCCAGGAATCCATGACCTGAGCCGCCGTCCGCTGCCCCTTCGCGATGTTCTCCCCGTAGGTGGACCAGCGGTACCCGGCGGCGGTGGTCCGCTTGCCCGGGTCCGCGCCGTCCGGGTTGGTGTGCGCGAAGAAGTTCCGCCGCGCCATGTCGTCGGAGTGGCCCTGGGCGGCCGTACGCAGCTGCGCGTCGTCCTTGAGCGGCCCGCAGCCGGCCGCCGCGCGCTCGGAGTTGACCAGGGCTATCACCTGGGCGGCGGTGCTGCCGCCCGGCGGGGCGGGGGCGGGGCTCTTCGGCGGAGTGGACTTCGGGCTCGGCTTCGGGGTGGGCGTGGGGGGCGCACTCCGAGTCGGGCTCGGGACGGCGCTCGGCGAGGCGCTCGGTGAGGCGCTCGGTGACGGGGACACCGAGGGGCTCGGAGTGGGGGAGGCCGGCTCCGGGGGCAGCGAGGTCCCCGAGTCCGGAGCCACGAGCGCGGCCGCGGGCGGCTCGGGGGAGGCGCCGGGCCGGGTGCCGAGGTAGGTCAGCCCGCCTCCCACGACACAGGCGGCGAGCACCGCGCCACCGATCACCCGGCGCCGGCCACGGGTGCGCCGCTGTCTGCGCAGCGAGGCGCGCCCGTCCCCGGGGCCGCCCACCGCGGCGAACTGCTCCTCGCCACCGCCACCGTCGGCCGGGCCGCCGGTGGGGCCGGTGCCCGGGGCGGGGGAGCCGCCCGCGTCGTACGCCCAGGCGTCGGTGGCCAGGCCGGCGGAGGTGAAGCCGGAGGCCGCGGCCGCCCGTACGCCCGCGAGCAGCGCCGCCGAGACCGGCACCAGCGCCAGCCCGGCCAGCAGACCCTCGGCCGGGAGCAGGCCGCTCCACAGCCCGCCGCACCGCAGGCACGCACGGGCGTGCCGGGCTATTCGCTTGCGCCACAGCGCCGAGGGCAGGCCGTCCCAGCTCGCCACCACCGCCCGCAGGTCCTCGCAGGGCGGCTGGGCGCCCAGCGCCCGCTCCACCACCCGGGCCGCCTCCAGCTGCGCCTTCATCCGCTGGACCCGTACCGCCGTGTGCTGCGCGGACAGTTCCAGTGCCTGCGCCACCTCGGTGCGCGTCAGCTCCCCGGCGCACTCCAGCCACCACAGGGACAGCAGCGCCCGGTCGTCGGGCTCCAGCCAGCGCGTGGCACGGGCCGTCTCGCGGCGCTGGCCCTCCAGCTGGAGTCGCACGACGGTCAGGTCCACGAAGTCGGCGCCGGGATCGGCGAGCTCCCAGGCCGCTTCCAGGCCGCTCTCGCCGGGGGCGCTCCGGCGGGCCTGCCAGTGGGCGCGCACCCGGTTCATGGCGATCGCGACGAGCCAGGACCGGAAGCTGTGGTCGTCGCGCAGGCCGCCGAGCCCGTCGAGTGCCCGCAGCATCGTGTCCTGGACCACGTCGTCGACGTCGACGGATCCGTTCAGGGCCCGCCCGACGATGTTGTAGACCAACGGCAGATAGGCGCCGACCAGGTCGTCCTGTGCGCGGGGATCGCCCGCGCGGGCCGCGGCGACCAGCGCTGCCGTGTGCGATGTGCTCATAGAAAAGTCCCTGTCCGTACCGGCGCTCGATGATGCCCAATACCTGGGAGACCGTCGAGGGGGACCTTGATAACGGTTATCCGTCGATCGGTTTCGCGGATGCGGAATCCGGAGCGCCCGGCCCCGGTTCCGTCCTCGGTTCCGGCCCCGATTCCGATCCGGGTTCCGGCCCCGTTTCCCCGGCCGGGGCGAGCCGGGCGGCCAGGGCGTCGAGGTCGGGCAGGAACCAGATGTGGCGGCCCTCGTTCGATTCCCGTACGAGATCGCGCAGGGCCCGACTCGCCCCCAGGTGGTGCGAGAGGTCACCCACGACCACCAGGCGGACCCGGTAGTTCACGAACTTCTGCATGATCGCCCCGGCGAGCCCGCTGCGCAGGTCGAAGAAGCCGGCGTCCAGGCGCTCGACCGGGACGGCGACGATGTCGGTCCGGTAGAAGGCGCCGCCGATCAGCTGGTCGAGCGCGTCCTGCTCGGTGGCGACCGGCGGGCCGTCGGCGGCGCAGACCAGGACCGGTACGCCGTGGTGCTCCTGGATGAGGTCAGTCACGGTGCACCGCCCCGGCGCCGTGGTCCGGTTCGGTCCCCATGCCGTTGCCCGGGCCGAGCACCCCGTCGACCAGTTGCAGGAGATCGGCGGTGGTGGTGGCGTCGCCGAGGACCACGATCTTCATGCGGGCCCGCTCCTTGTCGTAGACCGTCTGGACGCGCAGCGCGGCCGGGGTGGCCCGCGGGGACTGCGCGCTCGCCGTGACGAGGTTCGCGAGCCGGCTCGCCGCGTCGGGACCGATCGCGTCGATCTGCACGATGCTCGACACCTCCAGGTGCCGCCGCGGCGCCTGGCCGGCGCCGGAGGGATCCCCGGCGGCCGGGACGGGCAGGCTGGTCAGAGCCTCGAAGTCCGCGCGGCTGATCCGGTACTGCTTGCCGATCCGGACGGCTTTGAGCCGGCCGTCGCGCACGTAGTTCCGGACGGTGCGCACGTGCAGCCCGAGCAGCTCGGCGACCTCGCCGACCGAATACAGCTCGCGTCCTTCATCACTCATACAGCCGAACCTTACCTCAAGAGACGCAGATGAGGACTGATAGGGAATGATGGGGACGTTTCGGGGAGGAGAGGGGAACGGGAAATCGCTTCGGTGTCGACCGGGTCCGCTCCTAAGATCACCGGATGACGGATCCTCGCTATCCCGCCAAGCCCCGCCCCGGAGACCGCGTCGCGGTGCTCTCCCCTTCGGCCGGTCTGCCCGCGCTCTTCCCGCAGCCCTACGAGTTGGGGCTGCGCCGGCTCCGGGAGGAGTTCGGGCTGGAACCGGTGGAGTATCCGACGACCCGGAAGATGGGTGCGACGCCGCAGGAGCGGGCCGCCGACCTCCACGCCGCCTTCGCCGACCCCGAGATCAAGGCGGTGATCGCCAGCATCGGCGGCGACGACCAGATCACGCTGCTCCCGCACCTCGACGCCGATCTCCTGCGCGCCCACCCCAAGCCCTTCTTCGGCTACAGCGACAACACCAACCTGCTCCTGCACCTCAGGGACCTCGGGCTGGTCGGCTATCACGGGAGCTCGGTGATGGTCGAGCTCGGACGGCCCGGCGCCATGCACCCGCTGACGGCCGAGTCCCTGCGGGCGGCGCTGTTCACCTCCGGCGAGTACGAGTTGACCGCCACCGACGCCTTCGGCGACGTCAACGGCCCCTGGGACGACCCCCGTACCTTCGACGCCGAACCGGAACTGGACCCGGCCAAGGGCTGGACCTGGCACCACGCCGACCGGGTGGTCGAGGGCATCAGCTGGGGCGGCAACCTGGAGATCATCTCCTGGCTCCTGATGGCCGACCGCACCGTGCGGCCCGTGGAGGAGTACGCGGGCGGGGTGCTCTTCCTGGAGACCTCGGAGGACATGCCCCGCGCCCAGGACGTCTACTGGATCCTGCGCAACATGGGCGAGCGCGGACTGCTGAGGCAGTTCCCCGCCCTCCTGATGGGCCGGGCGAAGAGCTGGTCCTTCGAGAAGCGCCTCGACGCCGAGGGGCGCGAGCGCTACCGCCACGAGCAGCGCGAGGCGGTCCTGCGGGCCCTCGGCGAGTACGCCCCCGACACCATGGCCGTCTTCGACGTGGACCTCGGACACACCGACCCGCAGATCGTGATCCCCGTCGGGGGCCGCATCCGGGTGGACGGCCCGGCCCGCCGCCTCTTCGTCACGTACTGACGATCAACATCGGTTCCGGGTGGCTCCGTTGGGGTTCCCCCGGCCGGGTCCGGGGTGACAATGGGGCTCCCACGGGACGTGTTGGGGGCGGCATGTCGACGTTGCTCTTCAGGGGATCCGGCCGGGCACGGGGCTGGGCCGGATACCTCGGTTCGGTAGGGCTCGGAGCAGGCGCGGTGGCGTTGGCGACGGTGTGGACCTCGGGGCCCTGGGCCGCCGGGATCGGCGCGGCCGTCACCACGCTGTCCGGACTGGCCGCCGAGCGGATGCGGCCTCCCGGGGAGGGCGCCGACCCCCGGGCCGCGGGGGAGCTGCTGCGCACGGCGGCGGGCCGGATCCCGCTGCTGCGCCAGGTGGACCGCCCCGAACTGGCCGGAGCCCACCCGGCCGAGGCGCCCGCGGCCCCGCCCGCCTACATCAGGCGCGACGCCGAACCGGGGCTGCGCGCCGCCCTGGAGCGGAGCCGCTTCGTCCTCGTGGTCGGGGAGTCCACGGCGGGCAAGACCCGGCTCGCCTACGAGGTGGCCCGCAGCCTTTACCCCCGGCATGCCTTCGTCCGCCCGCTCTCCCGCGCCGCGCTGCCGGAGGCGCTGCGCATCGCCGGGCGGCGGCGCCGCGCCGTGCTCTGGCTCGACGACTTGGAGGACCACCTCGGCGCGGGCGGCCTCGGCGCCGCACAACTGGCCTCCCTGGAGCGGGCCGTGGTGATCGCGACGATGCGGGTCCAGGAGTACCGGCGCTACGACGCCCGCGAGGAGAGCCGGCTCACCGGATCCGACCGGGACGCCTGGCGGGCCCAGCGCGACCTGCTCCACCAGGCGGCCGTCATCAGGCTGCCCCGGCACTGGTCCAGGGCGGAGCGCGGCCGGGCCGCCGCCCACCAGGGCGATCCGCGCATCGGGGCCGCGCTGCGCGCGGGCGAGCGGTTCGGGGTCGCCGAGGTGCTGGCGGCCGGTCCGGAGCTGCTGGCGGCCTGGGAGAACGCCTGGGCCCCGGGGGCCAATCCGCGCGGCGCCGCCGTGGTCGCGGCGGCGGTGGACTGCCGCCGGGCCGGACTGCGCCGCCCGGTGAGCCGGGCCTGGCTGCGCGAGCTGCACGCCCCCTACCTGGCGGCCCGGGGCGGCGGGGACCTGCAGCCCGAGCCGTTCGCGGAGGCCATGGACTGGGCCTGCACGGCCGCCTACGCCACGAGCGGGCTGCTCATCGGCAACTTCGGCGCCGGATTCACCGCGTTCGACTACCTGTTGAACGCGCCGGGCAACGGTCCGGTGCCCGACCATCTGTGGCGCGGACTGCTGCCCCTGGTGGAGCCCGCCGACGCCTACGACATGGGGCTCGTCGCCCATCAGGACGGCCGTCTCGCGCGGGCCGTCGAAGCCCTCGGCCTCGCCTTCCGCGGCGGGGTCCCCGGCGCCGAACTTCCACTGGCCATCGCCGTCGGAGACTCCGGGAAGCCGCGCCGGGCCGCGGCCGATCTCGCCGGGATCGCCCGCAGGCGCGCCGACCGGCTCGGGCCGAGGCACCCCGACACCCTGGCGGCGCGGCATCAACGAGCTTTCTTCGTAGGGGAGTCCGGTGACCATCTGGCCGCCGCGGCCCAGTTCGCGGAACTGCTCGCGGACGTGGCGGAGGTCCTGGGGCCGGACCACCCGGACACCCTGGCGGCCCGTCACCAGCTGGCCTACTTCACCGGAGAGGGCGGTGATCCCCGCGCGGCCGGCCGGCCAGTTGGAGGTGCTCCTGACCGACCGCTTACGGGTCCAAGGCGCCGGCCATCCGCAGGTGCTGGCGACCCGGCGCAGCCTGATCTGGTTCCGGCCGTGTGAACCGGCTCACGCAAAAGCCGAGTTGGAGAGACTGCTGGCCGAAGCCGAAGCCGCCGAGGGGATCGGGCCCGACGATCCGCACACGCTCGCCATCCGGGGAAGCCTTGCCGCGCTGGCGTCCCGCGCCGGGCGCACCGCGGAGGCGGCCGAGGCCTGGGCGGAACTCACCGCCGACCGGACCCGGGTCCTCGGCGAGGACCACCCGCACGTGTTCTACTCCCGCCTGGAATGGGCCCGCGCCCTGCTCGCCCGGGACCGGGCCCCCGAGGCGGCCGCGCTGCTGGCGGGCGCCCTGGCGCGGGCCGAGTCCGTCCTGGAACCGGGCCACCGCCACCTGCGGACGGCCCGGGAGCTGCTGACCCGGACCGCCGGCCGGGACCCTGCCGCCGGCCGGGACCCTGCCGCCGACCGGCCGGAGGGTTCGCGGCGCGCGCACGGCCCCGGCTGACGGCGCCCCCGGCGGGCTACAGCAGCGGCGCCAGTGCCCGGGTGGCCGCGAGCAGGGCGGGTGCGTAGGCCTCGATCTCCGTGCGGGAGACCAGGAAGGTCACGGTCGTGACGCTGACGCCGCCGATCGGACGGCCGCGGGCGTCGAGGATCGCGGCGCCGATGCAGCGGATGGTCGCCTCGTTCTCCTCGTCGTCCAGGGCGAACCCCCGTGTCCGTACGGCCTCCAGCTCCGCCTCCAGGGCCTGTGGCGTCGTGAGCGTGTGGGGCGTCCGGCGCGGCAGCCCGGCCGCCGCGACCAGCTCGCGGGCTTCTGCGGCGGGCAGCCGGGCCAGGATGCTCTTGCCGATCGCGGTCGTGTGCAGGGGCATCCGCATGCCGACCCGCGAGGCGGTCCGGAAGGGCTGCTCGCTCTCCAGCTTCCGGATGTAGGTGATGGTCTCCCCGCTGTGCAGGGCGAGGTGGACCGCCTGCCCGGTGGCCTCCTGCAGCTCCCGCAGAATCCGCTCGATGCTGGCCGGCTCCCCGCCGGTGACCAGGGCGGACAGCCCGCGCAGCCGGGGGCCCACGCCGTAGCGGCTCTCGCCCTCGGAGCGTACGAAGCCCTGCTCGATCAGCGAGGCCAGGATGCGGAAGGTGCTCGACTTCGGCACGGCCGCCGCGGCCATGACGTCGGTGAGCCGGTGCGGGCCGCCGGGCGCGGCCACGGCCTCCAGGATCCGCATCGACTTCTCCAGGGCCGTACCCGCGGCGGAGGTCCGGCCGCCGCGGGCGCCGCTTTCGGCCCCGGCGTTCCCGGGCCTGTCGTCCGTAGGCAAGGGATCTCCATGGGTGGGTATGGTCTGCACCAGAAGTGTGCCGTTACACGATACCAAGTTCCACTACGTGGAACAAATGGAGGGTTCCTTGTCCTGTCATCCGTACGCGGTCATCACCGCGCAGCGACTGCTGCCGGTCCTGCGCAGCGCCGACGCGGACGAGGCCGTCCGCCACACCACCGCCCTGCTCGCGGCCGGCTGCCGCGCCGTCGAACTCACCACCTCCACCCCCGGCTGGGCCGAGGCGGTGGCCCGCACCGTGCCGCTCGCCGACGCGCAGGGGCGGCCCGCCCTCATCGGGGTCGGCACCGTCACCACCGCCCCGGCCGCGCGGACCGCACTCGACGCGGGCGCCGCCTTCCTCATCTCCCCGTATCCGGCCCCCGAGGTCCGCGAGGTCGCCCGGGAGCGCGGGGCCCCCTTCATCGAAGGCGGCTTCACCCCCGGCGAGATCGCCTCCGCCGTCCGGTCCGGCGGCGCGGCGAAGGTGTTCCCCGCCCATGTGGGCGGCCCGCAGTTCATCCGCTCCCTCAAGGCCGTCCTCCCCGACGCCGTGATCATCCCGACCGGCGGCATCAAGCCCGGCGAGGTCCGCGACTGGCTCGCCGCCGGGGCCGCCGCCGTCGGGATAGGCGGCGGCCTGCCCGCCGACCCGGGCGAACTGGCCGCCGTCTTCGCCGACCTCGCCCAGCCCTGCTGCGGCGACTGCGCGGGCACGGAGCGGCGACGGTGACCGGGGCCGTGACCGGGGCCGGAACCGGAACCGGGAACGTGAGCCGGAGCCCGTCCGTCCCCGTCCCGCAGGGGTACGACGTCCTCGTCCTCGGCGAGGTCCTCGTCGAGATCCACGCCGAGACCGCCCTGCGGGACGCCGCCGACGGCACACCCGCCCGCGTCTCCTTCTCCGGGGACGCCCTCAACGCCGCTGCCGCCGCCGTCGCCGCCGGAGCCCGCACCGCCCTGCTCGCGGTCGTCGGCGAGGACGAGCTGAGCGTCCCGCTGCTGGCCCGTGCCGCCGAACTCGGCGTGGACGTCTCCCACGTACGCCGCTCCCCGCGCCCGAACGGCGCCTACCTGCTCTGCGCCGACACCGAGGGCGACCGCGAGTTCGTGTACTGGCGCACCGGCAGCGCCGGTTCCACCCTCTCGGTGGAACACGTCGAGTCCTGGCGGGAGTTGCTGACGGACTGCACCGCCCTCATCACCAGCGGCATCACCGGCGCGCTGTCGCCGAGCAGCCGCGAAGCCGTCCTGCTCGCCGCCGAGACCGTGCACGAAGCCGGCGGACACCTCTCCTACGACCCCAACTTCCGCTCCCGGCTGACCAGTCGGGGCGAGGCACGCACCCTCCTGGCCCGCATCGCCCCGCTGGCCGGGCTGCTGAAGACCTCCTGCCCGGCTGACGCGCTGGCCATGGTCGACACCGACGACCCGGCCGAGGCCGCCGCCCGCTACCGGGCCCTGGGCGCCCGCAGCGTCGTGGTCACCGCGGGCGCCGACCGGCTGCTGCTGGACGACGGCACGGAGGCGGCGTACCTGCCCGTCCCGGTCAACCCCGACCCGGTCGACGCGACCGGCGCCGGGGACTGCTTCACCGGCACCGCCACCGCCCGGCTCGCGCTGGGCGACACCCTCGGGGACGCCGTCGCCTACGCGATGGCGGCGGCCTCCCTCTCCGTGTCCGGCCGCGGCGGCACCGGACACGTCCCCGCCTTCGCCGAAACGGCCGCCCTCGCGGCCGCGCACCGCGAAGACATCCTCAGGACAGGTCGGGTGACGACGTGATGCCGCAGTCGGGGACCGGGGACCGGGGACTGGGGACAGGGGGCGCCACCGGCACGCCACCGCCTACGCTTCTGCGAGCAGGGCGGTGTCCTCGGCCGACAGTCGCAGCGCGCCGGCGGCGACGTTCTCGGTGAGGTGGTCCGGGTTGCCGGTGCCCGGGATGGCGAGGACGTGCGCGCCCCGGCTCAGGGTCCACGCCAGGCGGAGCTGGGCCGGGGACACGCCGTGGGCCCGCGCGAGGTCGCGTACCGCCGGGCCCTCCTCGGTGACCCCTCCGGCCTCCTTGCCCGCGCCCGCGATCGCGAAGAAGGGGACGAAGGCGATGCCCTGCTCGCCGCACGCGTCGAGGAAGGCGTGCTCCTCGGCCGGCGAACCGATCCCGTAGGCGTTCTGCACGCAGACCACGGGCGCGATGGCCCTCGCCTCGGCGAGGTGGTCCGGCCGCACGTTGGACACGCCCAGGTGCCGGATCAGCCCGGCCGTGCGCAGCTCGGCGAGGGCGCCGAAGTGCTCGGCGATCGAACCGGTCTCCGCCTGGCGCGGGACGCGCAGGTTGACCACGTCCAGGTGGTCGCGGCCGAGCTGGCGCAGGTTCTCCTCCACCTGCCCGCGCAGTTGCCCGGGCGTGGCCCACCACCAGTCGCCGGCGGTGTCGCGGCCCGGCCCGACCTTGGTGGTGATGACCAGCTCGTCGGCGTACGGGGCGAGGGCCCGGTTGATGAGCTCGTTGGCGGAGCGGGTCGCGGAGAAGTAGAAGGCGGCCGTGTCGATGTGGTTGACCCCCAGCTCGACAGCGCGCCTCAGCACCCCGGTCACCCGGTCCCGGTCGCTGGGGGAGCCGTCGGCGAGGTGCGTGAGCCGCATCGCGCCGAAGCCGATGCGGCGGACGGGAAGGTCGCCGAGGAGCCAGGTGCCGGAGTCGGCCGCGTTGATCTTGTCGGAAGTCATCGAGGGAGGATAGCGGGGTCGGTGACCCAGCCCGCAAACAGCACGAGACCGGACTCCCGGTCGAGGGCGAGGAAGCCGAAGGGCCGGTCCACCTCGAACTCGGCCTGCCGGACCCGGTGCGACCTGACCCTCGCGGCCCCGCGGGGCAAGGCGACGGCGGTGACGGCCGCGGCCTCGAACCCCTCCGCGTGGAAGCGGGCCACGGCCGACTGGCGGGCCGAGCCGACGGCGAGCGGGACGGAGGAGATGCCGGGGAAGTGGCCGGGGCCCGCGGCCGCGGAGGTGAGCCCGAACAGCTCGGAGTGGAGCAGCAGATCGTGCTCGGCGCGGATCTCGAAGGCCACCGTGGTGATCCGGACCAGGGGTTCGGGGCCGGTCGAGTCCACCGTGCGGAGCGACAGCCCGGGGCCCGCGGCGCCGTCGGGAAGCTCCCTCGCGGTCGAGGAGGCCAGCGCGCCCGTGACCTCGGCGATCCCGGCGGCCAGGACGTCACCCGGAGCGGCCCCGGGCTCGCCGAGCAGCAGGTGCACGTCCGTGCCGTGGGCACCGGGTACGCGGAGCAGGGTGACCGGGCCGGCGGGCCCCCGGGCCACCCGGAGCCGCTCGGGGAAGGTGTGGGTGACGGCCAGCCCGCGCAGGCGGCGCCCGTTCCACGGGCCGTGGGGCGGCTGAACCTGCCGCTCGGCGAAGGGCTTCTCCCAGGTCAGGCACAGGGCGAGTGCGGAGGCGAGGACCAGGTCGACGTGCGGGCCGACCTCCACCGGCATCTGCTCGACGAGGCCGCCGGTGCGTTCGGCGGCCCAGGCGTCCAGGGCCTTGCGGTCGGTGTCCTCGTCGCCGGTCAGGACCGACCGGGTCCCGGCCGGGAGCCGGTCCGACCACGCCGTCTCCAGCGGGAGGTCCCGCCGCGCCCACACGCCGGTGGCCGCGCGCAGGCCTCGTACGCCCTCCAGCGCGGTCAGCAGCTCCCGGGCGGCGCGGGCCGCCGTATCGGCGGGTATGCCGAGCGCCTGCTCCAGTTCGGTGCGGGCCGGGCCGTCGGCGCCGTCCGCGAGCAGGGCCAGCAGCGGCCAGAGCCCGGCCGCCGTGAACACCGTGCCTTCGGGCCGGTCCGCGGACTGCGCCGACCATCGTGCCGCCCACCGTGCCGTCAGGCGGTTGACCGCCCCCACCGTCGAGTTGTCCATGGAACGGAGCGTACGGGCAAGGGCCGGGCGGGCAGGAAGCGACTCAATCCCACTCCTCGGCATCCAGCTTCGCCCAGGCCTCCGCTTCCTCCGCCGCGTGGTCCCCCTCCTCGTGGAGGACGGGGTCCGCCACCCAGCCCGCGGCGAGCACCAGGCGGGAGGTCCGGTGGACGGCGAGGAAGCCGAAGGGGCGGTGGAAGGCGACCTGGGCCCGTCGGACTCGGTACTTGAAGCGCGGAATGCCGGCGCCGACCATGCCGATCGAGGTCACGGCCGCAGCCTCGAATCCCTCCGCGTGGAAGCGCGCCACCGCCGACTGCCGGGCCGAACCGACGGCCAGCGGCTCGCTGCTGACGCCCGGAAAGTGTCCCGTCCGCGTGTCCGAGGCGCTCGCCAGCCCGAACAGCCCGGCGGGGGCGAGGAGATCGTGCTCCGCCTGCACCTCGAAGGCCACCGTCTCGATGTTCAGCCAGGGTTCGCGGTCGACGGAGGGCACCTGGTCGATGTGCAGGCCGGGCCCGGGGTTCCCCTCGGGGAGCAGGCTCGCACCCGTGGACGGGATCGCCCGGGTGACGGCCGCGATACCGGCCTGGAGGGTGTGGCCCGGTGTGGCCTGAGGCTCGCCCAGGACGAGGTGGACGTCCACGCCGCCGTCGCCCACCACCTCCAGCAGGGTCACCGGCCCCGTCGGCGCGTGAGCCACGCTGACCCGGTCCAGCAGGGTCGTACGGCGGCTGAGCCCCTGTACGACCCCTACGGCGCCCTCGGCCCAAGGGCCTTCGTCGATATAGGTCGGCCAGGAATTGAAGGGCTGGATCCACCGCAGGCGCAGCGCCAGTGCCGAGGCGAGCACGAGGAGGGTGTCCCGGTCGACCTCGACCGGCATCCTCTCGATGAGGCCGCCGGTGCGTTCGGCTGCCCAGGTGTCCAGGGCCTTGCGGTCGGTGTCCTCGTCGCCGGTCAGCGTGGACCGGGTCCCGGCGGGGAGCCCGGCCGCCCAGGCCTCTTCCAGTGGGAGGTCCCGACTGGTCCACAGGCCGGTGGCGGAGCTCAGGCCGCGTACGCCGTCCAGGCCGGTCAGCAGCTCCCGGGCGGCGCCGGCCGCCGTGTCGGCGGGTATGCCGAGGGCCTCGGCCAGTTCGGTGCGGGCCGGGCCGTCGGCGCCGTCCGCGAGGAGGGCCAGCAGCGGCCAGACCCCGGCGGCCGTGAACACCGTGCCCGTGCCGTCCGCCGCCGCGTGTCCGGCCCAGCGGGAGGTGAGCGCGTTGACCGCCCGTACCGTTTTCGTCTTCATGCGGGGGAGCGTAAGGGTTGGGGCGCCGCCGGGCCGGGTCGTTTTCCTCGGCCCGGCGGCGCTGTTCGGGGGGCGCGGGCCGTCAGTGGCGGCGCAGGCCCTCGTCGACCGCCGTCATCAGCTCACCGTCGGCCGTGTCCGCGTCCAGGGACCAGAACATCGCGCCGCCGAGGCCTTCTTCGCGGATGTACCGGGTCTTGGTGCGCAGCACCTGCGGGTCGTCGTACGTCCACAGGGTGGTGCCGTCGAAGAGCCAGGCGCTGCCGTTGCGGCGATCCCGGTGGAGCTTGTAAGTACCGGACGCCGCAAGCTGCTTGAGCTCCTTGTAGTCCGCGTACCCGTTGGCCCAGGCGGCCGGCGCCGGGCCCGTCGCGGGCTGGCCCATGCCGTCCCCGCCGCCGCTGACGCCGGTCCAGCCCTGCCCGTAGAACGGCATGCCCATCACGAGCTTGTGCGCGGGCGCGCCGCGCCGCTCCCAGGCGTCCACGGTGCCGTCGACGCTGAAGTCGTTCCGCGCGTACAGCGCGGACTGCTGGGCGGTGGTCGCCTCACCGGAGACGTGGAAGTCGTAGCCCTGGAGGGTCACGAAGTCGAGGTCGCGCATGATCCGCCGGACGTCGAAGCCCGCGTCGATCTTGGCGGGGGCGGTCGGGACGAAGGCGGACAGCTCGTACTTCGCCTTCCGCTTCTGGCTGCGGGCGTAGTCGTCGAGCTGGGTGCGGAACTCGTGCACCAGCGCGGTGAAGTTCTTCTTGTCCTCGGGGCGGAAGGTGGTGTCGGTGTCGCCCGAGGAGCCCGGCCACTCCCAGTCGAGGTCGATGCCGTCGAAGAGGCCGGCGGCCGAACCCGCGCCGCCCCGGCTGCCGTCCTGCGGGAGGTTGCCCTTGATGTACAGGTCGATGCAGGAGGATACGAGGGCCTTGCGCGAGGCAGGGGTGAGCGCGGCGTCCGAGAAGTGCGTGGACCAGCTCCAACCGCCCAGGGAGATCAGGACCTTGAGGTTCGGGTTCTTGGCCTTGAGCTCGCGGAGCTGGTTGAAGTTGCCGGCGAGCGGCTGCACCCAGTCGTCGGCGACGCCGTCCACCGAGTTCTCGGCGTCCAGCGGGCGGACGTAGTCGGCCCAGGCGTCGGCCTCACCGGGGACGTTGCCGGTGAAGCACTTGCCGTCCGCGCTGATGTTGCCGAAGGCGTAGTTGATGTGCGTGAGCTTGCTCGCGCTGCCGTTCTTCTCCAGGTCCTGGACCTGGAAGTCCCGTCCGTAGACGCCCCATTGGGTGAAGTAGCCGACCTTCTTGTACGAGCGGCCGTGCCCGGAGCCGGCTTGGCCGGCGTCGTGGGCGGGGGCGAAGGCGGTCAGCAGGGAGAGGGAGCAGGCGGCGACGGCCAGCCTGCCGAGCGTGCTGCGGCGCATGGGCTTCCTTTGCGGATGCGGTGAGTGGTGCCGGGGCGCGTGCGCTGTGCATGCGGAAACTATTGGTCTGGACCACAGTGGGTCAAGGGGGCGGGGCGAAACGGGGTGGGCGAACACGGGTGGGCCAACACGAGTGGGCCCCGCCGTTGGCAGGGCCCACCCGTGTTCTCCACGGTCACGTCACGTCAGGTCGGACGGACGGACGGACAGACGGACCGGTTCGGTCACCTCACGGCACGAGCCGGTAGGCGTTCGTGATCGTCTCGCGCACGGTGTTGCCCGCCTTGTCCTTCAAGTCCACCTGGAAGGAAACGGACTTGGCCGTCGCCGGGTGCTGGACGTTCACCGAGCGGGCCCCGCCCGCGTCGGTGGTCACCGTGAGGAGCTTCCAGGTCTTGCCCTCGTCGAAGGAGACCCGGACGGTCAGTGCGGCGACCTGCCCGGCCCCCGCGGCCGGCCCGCCCAGGTGCAGCGGAACCTTCAGATCGGCTCCCACCCGGGCCGTCCCGCGCAGGCTCAGCGTCGGGGCGAACCGCACCGTGGACAGCGGCAGTCGGACCGACTCGTCCCCGGTCGGCCGGGCCGAGGTGAAGGTCCAGGCCGCGGCCACCTTCGTGCTGGTCGTGGTGTCCAGCGGGGAGCGGCTCGCCTCCGCGCTCAGCCGGTAGACCGCCGAGCCGGCCGGAACGTCCGCGTTCACCTGGCCGCCGTCCGACCCCTCGGCGATGACCTTGCCGCCGGACTCCAGCCGGGTGAAGCCCCTGGTGACGACCGAGCCGCCCACGTGTCCGCTGCCGTCGTTGAACAGCCGGAGATCGGCGTAGATGTTGTCGCCGGTCCGCCGCCCGCCGGGCGCCTCCTGTCCCTCGTCCTCCATGCTGGGTCCCACCACGCCGAAGTTGAACTTCACGGCGCTGCTGCCGCCCGGCCTGTAGCTGGTGAGGCCTACGTCGTAGCCCATGCGCGTGTCACCCTGGGCATCGAGCTGGTACGCGTTCCAGGTCCAGCGGACCCCGACGGCGCTGACGTACTGGATGCCGGACAACGGCAGGTCCTGCTCGATGGGGTCGCGCATGCCGAAGGCGGACGTGCCGGTCACGTCGTAGGGATTCATCCAGATCAGGCCCTTCGCCCCGGTGACGGACGCCGCGAAGCCGAGTTTCAGCTCGGCGACCTCGGCCCGGGTGACGGTCTTGGTGAAGCCCGTGAACCAGCTGCCCGTGCGGTTGAAGGCGAGCCGGTAGTCGACGTTCTTGCCGGCCGCACCGGGGTTCTTCCACAGCCCGTTGAACTGCGCCTGCAGACCGGCGCTCGCCGCGCCGAGCGCCGCGGTGCGGACCTGTGTCTGCCCGTCGAAGTTCCAGGAACTGCCCACCCGCGCGTTCGGATCGGAGTACCCGATGGTGCCGCCGACCAGCCGGGCCGCCGGATCCGGAGCGGTGACGGCCAACGGCTTGGCCTGCCGGGCGTCGAGGGCGATCGTGGTCTTCGCGGTCACCTTCACGACCGGCTGGACGAAGACGGCCATGCGGCCGTCCGGGCCGAAGACGACGCTCTCCAGCTGGTAGTCACCCCGGGGAATCCGCTTCACGACGGTCCCGCTCGCCGAGAAGGGGAACTTGATGCGTCCCGGCATCTCCCGGTCGATCTTGGTGAACATGCTGGAGTAACCCGTCGGAGCCGCGCCGTCGACATCGGTGTGCCGCAGGACGACGTCGTACGCCTCCGCCTCGCGGACCACCACCAGGCCGGTGCGCACCGACTGGCCGCCGCCGGCGGCCAGTACGCTGCCGCCGTACGTGCCGTCGGCCGTGCCCTTGCGGGTGTCGACGGTGACGGTGGTGGTCGCGGTGCCACGGGCGGGGACGGTGAGCTGGGCGTCCTTGAGGGTGAACATGCCCGCCGGGGCCGGGCCGCCGCCCGGGCCTGTCGTGGTCGCGCTCAGCTTGAGGGTGACGGGGGTGGTGCCGTAGTTGCGGTAGGTGAGGAGCTTGCCGACCGGCTTGTCGTCGCCGTGCGGCCAGAGCTGCGTACCGAAGTCGACCGAGTCGGGAGTGGAGACGACGACGGCCGTGGCGGCCCGTGCCAGGTCGACCCGGCCGGAGCCCTGTTCGGAGGCGTTGAGGGCCGGGTCGGGCCGGGCGGATCCGGTGAGCAGCGCCTTGATCTGGGCTCCGCCCCAGGTGGGGTGCTGCTGGAGCGCCAGGGCGGCGGCGCCCGTGACGTGCGGGGCGGCCATCGAGGTGCCCGACAGGGCGGTGTAGCTCTTGCCGTCGGGGTTCCAGGCGTGCGTGCTCAGGGCGGCGGTGATGTCGACGCCCGGAGCGGTGATGTCCGGCTTGGAGACTCCGTCGGCCGTCGGGCCGCGGCTGGAGAAGTCCGCGATCAGGTTCTGCTTGTCGACCGCGCCGACCGTGAGCGCCGCGGGGGAGCTTCCGGGCGAGGCGATGGTTCCGGGCAGATCGCCGCTGTTGCCCGCGCTGATGACGAAGAGGGCCTTGGGAGAGAGGCGGGCGACCGCCGCCTCCTTCGGGTCGACGCCGGGGAAGTCCTGCCCGCCGAGGCTCATGTTGACGACCTTCGCGCCCTGGTCGACGGCCCATTGCATCCCGCTGATGATGCCCGAGTCGACCCCCCAGCCGTCGTCGTTGATGACCTTGCCGTCCAGGATCCGCGCCCCGGGCGCCACGCCCTTGTAGCGGCCCCCCGACTGGGCGCCGGTCCCGGCGACGGTGGAGGCCACGTGGGTGCCGTGCCCGTTGCGGTCGAGGGAGTCGGGAGCGTCGCTGAAGTTCTTCTCGGCGATCTCGATGCCCTTGAGGTCCGGGTGGGCCTGGTCGACGCCCGTGTCCAGGACCGCGACCTTGACGCCCGTGCCGGTGTACCCGGCCTTCCACATGACGGGTGCGCCGATCTGCGGCACGCTCGTGTCGAGGGAGGTGCGGACCTTGCCGTCCAGCCACACGCGGGCGATGGGCGTGGTGGGAGTGGCTCCCTGCGCACGGGCGTCCGTACCGGCGGTGACCGCCGACCACAGGGCCGAGGCCTCGGACTTGGAAACGTCGAAGGCCTCGCCGTCCACGGAGGGCAGCGGACGGCGCTCGCGCGCGATGCGTGCGAACGGGTCACCGGTCGCGAAGGCACCCACCGTGGCGCCGTCCTTCCGGTAGGCGACGATCAGCGGCAGTGCGCCGCGGTGCGCGTCGTCGTACCCGTCCCTGGCCAGCTGGGCGACGTCGAACAGCCGCTGGTCCAGGACCCCGTCGTCGACCAGGCGCAGGGCGTCCACCGGAATGACGTACGTGTGCCCGGACTCGCGCCGGACCGAGAAGGTGGTCTTCTCGCGGCCGGCACCCTGGGTGATCCGGACGACGGCGCCGTCGCCGCCGACGACCACGCGGTCACCGGTGATCAGCGTCACCGTGGCCTCCGTCGACGGTTTCGCGCCGGCCTTCGCGGCGGCCTTCGTGCCCTGGTCCGAGTCCTGGTGCGTGCCCTGTGCCGTGGAGTTCGCGGCCAGTGCCGGCTGGGCGCCGGCCGCGGCCGTTCCCATGATCAGCGTCCCGGCCACAGCGGCTGTGAGCGCCGCTGTTCCCGCCCTTGTCCTGGATGCCACCCGTTTCCCCCAATTCGGAATGCGCGCCAGCGCGTTCGCCGGTATCACGCACCCGGAACGGCATTCGGTTCTCCACGGCCACAAGAGGGAGGGTGCGTTCCGCGGGGACGCACCCCAGGGGGTGATCGGAGGGGGGGGCGCCGGCGTCCTCCGGGGGCGCGTCGCGAAGGCAACCGTCCACGGCGCAATACGTTTCGTCTCAAGGTGCGGACGTCAGCCGGACCGGCCGCGGCGGGATGAGCCCCTTCCGGTATCGCCCTGACCAGCGAAGACGGTCCGCCCATCGACGGGGTCGGGTCCGCCGGCGCCCGCACCCCGGGAGGAGACTCGTCGCGTTTGATCACCGAATTCAGTGGATCTTCGGCGTGCGCCATGGCATGGTTGGTCTCACCGAAGGGGCGTAGCTCAGTTGGTAGAGCACCGGTCTCCAAAACCGGTTGTCGTAGGTTCGAGCCCTGCCGCCCCTGCCAAGTTCGCGTAGGTGTTTCATCGAAAGGGACCCCGGGAGATTCTCCCGGGGTCCCTTTTCGCTTGCCCCCGGGGCGTAGCCTCCCTTGGGTGACGAAGATCGTGACCTATGTGGAGATGACCGACCCGAGTCAGCTCGTCCCCGGCGCTCCGGTCCCGGGCTTGCGGCTCGTCGCCGTGGGCGAGGACCTGTCGCAGGTGCCCGACCTGATGGCAAGGATCGGCGCGCCGTTCCAGTGGCGCAGTGCCCGCCGCGGCCCACAGGAGTGGCAGGCGTGGTTCGCCGAGCATCCGGGCCGGACGTGCTGGCTGCTGACCTTGGCGGACGAGCCGGCCGGCATGGTCTGCTACGACCTCCATCCGGGCGCCGACGTCGAGATCAGGACCTTCGGGCTCTTGCCGGAGTTCACCGGGAAGGGGCTCGGCGGCCACGCGCTGACGCTCGCGATCCGGCAGGGCTGGACCCTGGTGCCGGGCGTGCGCCGGGTATGGCTGCACACGTCCTCGGGCGACCACTCGAACGCGCTGCCCAACTACCACCGCCGAGGGTTCCAGACCTTCAAGACCGAAGAGGACGCGTCGGATTCGGGCATGCCTTAATCAATGGCAGGCCGGCCGGGTGCGCGGACATGATCGCGCCATGACCTCACAGACGATCACAGCAGCGGCATCCGGCACCTGGACGCTCGGCGACCTCACGGTCAACCGGATCGGCTTCGGCACGATGCGCCTGACGCAGCACGGTGAGGCATTCGCGGCCGGGGCGGTTCCGCGGGACCGCGACCAGGCGATCGCCGTACTGCGCCGCGCGGTCGAGCTGGGCGTGAACCACGTCGACACCGCCGCGTTCTACTTCTCCTCGTCGCGCTCGGCCAACGAGCTGATCAACCGGGCACTGGCCCCCTACCCGGACGAGCTCGTCATCACCACCAAGGTCGGACCGGGCCGCGACCCCTCGGGCCAGTGGCTGCCGCACGCCGCGCCCGAGCAGTTGCGCGGCCAGGTCGAGGAGAACCTGCGCCAGCTCGGCCGCGACCACCTCGACGTGGTGAACCTGCGCATCGTCGGCAGCGACTCCATCGCCGAGCGCTTCGGCGCACTGGCCGACCTGCGTACGGCCGGACTCATCCGGCACCTGGGCCTGTCCAACGTCCGCACCCACCACCTCGCCGAGGCCCGGAGCATCGCACCGGTGGTCTGCGTCCAGAACATGTACGGCATCGGAGCGTCCCCCGAAGAGAAGGAGCTCCTGGACATCTGTGGTGAGCAGGGGATCGCGTTCGTGCCGTTCTACTCGATCGCCGGAACCGGACGCACCGCCGGCGCCACCACCGGACCGAGCCGTGAAGTCCGCTCCGTCGCACGCGCCCACGGCGTGAGCGCAGCCCAGATCCGGCTGGCATGGACCCTGCACCAGGGCTCCCACGTTCTGGCCATCCCCGGCACCGGCGACCTCGGCCACCTGGCCGAGAACGTCGCCGCCGGCTGCCTGCGGTTGTCCGAGGGCGAGCTCGCGACCCTGGCCGCTGACCGGTACGAGACGGCATGAGGCGGTGGCCGACCGGCCACCGCCCGGATTCCGCCCCGCCCTCGGAGGGGCTCAGTAGGTCGGGCAGAGGTTGGCCTGAACGGCCGCGACGATCAGGGCGGACTTGACGGGACCGAAGCCGTCGGGGTGGTTCGGGCCGATGAAGCGCTGGTTCGCGCCGGCCAGTCGCTTGGCCGGGTCCTTCTCGCCCTTGATGGACTGGCACTGGTCGAGACCGCGCGAGACGGCCTTGTCGTCCTTGCCGTTGACGATCTCGGGGTCGATCGCGTCGAGCGCGGCCAGGTAGGCGGCGCGCTGCGCGGGTGCGGGGCTCGGCGGGAGGCCGGTGTCGGGGCGGGCCGCGCTCGGATCGGCGCTGGGCTTGCCGCTCGGACCGGTGCTCGGCACGGTCGAAGCCGGGGCGGAGGTCTTGCCGGGGGCCGGAGCGTCGGAGTCGCTGCCGCACCCGGTGAGGGCGAGGAGTCCGGCGCCGGTGAGGGCGATGATCACATGGTGTCTGCGCATCGGGTCATGATCGCCCGGGTCCGGCACCTGTGGGGCCGCTGTCACCGGGCTGTGACACGGCCCGGCCTCGGCCGTCCCGTTCGGATCGTGCCGGTCGGGTCCGCGCCGTCCGGTGCCGCACCCCGGCGCGCTGCCGGGCGGCGCGGACCGGCACGATCCGAACGGGACGGCCTAGCCTGGGGTAATGACTGCCACCGCCGGGCGCGAGCCCCGGTCCGACCTGCGGGACTTCCTGCGTTCCCGCCGAGCCCGGATCGGCCCCGAGGCGGTGGGCGTCGCCGCTCATCCGGGAAGGCGGCGCGTGCCCGGGCTGCGGCGCGAGGAGGTCGCGCAGCTCGCGGGGGTCAGCGTGGACTACTACACCCGGCTGGAGCAGGGCCGCACCCTGCACGTATCCGCCGAGGTCCTCGACGCCGTGGCCCGTGCGCTGCGGCTCGACGCCACCGAGCGGTCCCACCTCTTCGACCTGGCCCGGCCGCAGCGGTCCCCGGGGCGCGCCGCCGACTCGGCGGGCGGCGGCCCGGGCCCCGCGGGAACCGACGGACCGCAGCGGGTCCGGGCGGGCCTCTACCGGGTGCTGGACGCCCTGGACGACGGCACCCCGGCGATGATCATGGGGCGCCGGCTCGACGTCCTGGCCGCGAACCGGCTCGCGGAGGTCCTCTACGCCGACTTCGGGGCGCCCGAGGGGGACGGGCTGGAGGGGGACGGGCCGGAGGGGGACGGGCCCGAGGGGGGCGCGGTGGGGGCGGACGCTGTGAAGTCGGGCGCCGCGGAGCTGGACACGGTGGAGCTGGACGCGGTGGAGTCGGGCGTCACAGTGGGGTCGGGCACACCGGGCCAACGCGGCCGCAACCTCGCCCGGTTCCTCTTCCTCGACCCCGCCGCCCGCGCGCTCTTCGCCGACTGGGAGAGCGCCGCGCGCGGAGCCGTCGCCGCGCTGCGCTTCTACGCCGGCCGGCACCCGTACGATCCCGCGCTGAGCCCCCTCGTCGATGAACTGGCCGCGCTGGACGCGGACTTCCGCCGCTGGTGGGCCGGGCACGACGTGCTCGAACACACTCATGGCACCAAGCGCTTCCGGCACCCCGCCGTCGGTGAACTGGCCCTGGAGTACGAGTCCCTCACCTTCCCGGACGACCCCGACCAGACCCTCTACCTCTACACGGCCGAGCCGGGATCACCCTCCGACGAAGCGCTGCGGACCCTCGCCTCCCGGCCGGCGGGAGCGGCGCGGGCGGCCGGCGCGGGGCACCCGAGGCGCTGACGCCCCGCCCTTCTGGCAGACTGGGCCGCGTTATCCAGGCGGTGCAGGACAGGAAACCGGTGCGAATCCGGTGCGGTCCCGCCACTGTGACCGGACACCCCCGCGCGGGGACCCGGGAGTCAGACACTGACGCACCGCCTCTTTCGGTTCGACCAGGGGACGCGGATCCCCCGGAGAGGCTTCACCATGTCTTCGTACCCCCGTGCGCTGCTGCGCGCGCTCCTGCCCGTCCCCCTCCTGATTCCGCTGGCCGCGTGTGGGGGATCGCCCGCCGCGCAGGACGCGAAGGCGGCGGTGGGAGCCGCGCCCGGCTTCCCGTACACGGTCACCAACTGCGGTGTCACCAGCACCTATCAGGCCCCGCCGCAGCGTGCGGTCGCCATGAACCAGCACGCCACCGAGATCCTCCTGGCCCTCGGGCTGGAGGGGAAGACGGTCGGCACGGCCTACCTGGACGATGCCGTACTGCCCGCCTACCGGCCCGCGTACGACAAGATCAAGGTCCTGGCGAAGGAGTACCCCTCCAAGGAGATCCTCCTCGGCGCCAACCCCGACTTCGTGTACGGGGGTTACTCCAGCGCCTTCGACAAGGCGCAGGGCCGCGACCGCGAGGGACTGGCGAAGTCCGGCATCAACTCCCGCCTCAGCGTGGAGTACTGCACCGAGGGCAAGGTCGGCCTCGACCAGCTCAGGACCGAAATCACCGAGGTGGCGCGGACCTTCGGCGTTCCCGAGCGCGGCGAGCGGCTCCTCGCGGACGAACGGCGCCGCATCGAAGCCGTCAGCGCACGCGTGAAGGACCGGGCCAAGCCCGCCGTCTTCGTCTACGACTCGGGCGAGGCCTCCGCCTTCACCTCGGGCGGCAAGGGCATCGGCAACGAGATCGTCGCGCTGGCGGGCGGGACCAACGTGTTCGCCGACCTCGACGACACCTTCGGCGACGTGTCGTGGGAGAAGGTCATCGAGCGGAAGCCCGAGGTCGTCCTCATCTACGACTACGGCGGCACCACCGTCGAAGCCAAGAAGCAGCGCCTGCTGAACGACCCGGCGCTGGCCCAGGTACCCGCGATCAAGAACCGGCGGTTCGTCGTGCTGCCGCTGTCCTCCGCCGTGCTCGGAGTCCGCATCGCCGACGCCGTCGAGTCGCTGGGCGGCCAGCTCCACCCCGACGCCGCGTGAGGCTGCGGGCCGCCGGCGCGCTCACCCGTACGCCGGTCGTACTGGCCCTGCTCGCCGTCGCGCTGGCAGCGTCGGCCCTGGCGGGGCTGGCCCTGGGACCGGTACGGATCCCTCCGGGTCAGGTGCTCGACATCGTGCTCGCAGGGCCGGGGCCCGGCGGGGGAGCGGGCGCCTTCGGAGCGATCGTGTGGGACGTCCGGATGCCGCGCGTCCTGCTCGGGGCCGTCGTCGGCGCGGGACTCGCCGTCGCGGGAACCGTGCTCCAAGCCCTCGTGCGCAATCCGCTCGCCGACCCGTTCCTGCTCGGAGCCTCCTCCGGGGCCTCGGCCGGAGCCGTGCTGGTCATCGTCTTCGGCGCCGGGTTCCTCGGCTTCGCGGGCGGCGCCGCCGTACCGCTCGCCGCGTTCGCCGGGTCGATGGGCGCGCTCGTCGCCGTCTACGCGATGGCCCGGCGCGGCGGCGCCATGACCACCGGCCGGCTGATCCTCGCCGGAGTCGCCGTCCAGTACGTGCTGTCCGCCCTGACCAGCCTGATCCTGGTGCTGGCAGCCCACCCCGACCAGATCCGCAGCGTGCTGTTCTGGACCCTCGGCGGGCTCGGCGGTGCACGCTGGGGCGAACTCGCCCTGCCCGCCGGCGCCCTGCTCCTGGGCACCGCACTGCTCGTCGCCCTCGCCCGGCCGCTCGACCTGCTGCTCGCGGGGGAGGAGGGCGCCCGGACGCTCGGGCTGGACACGAGCCGGTTCCGGGCCGCCGTGTTCGTCCTCACCTCGCTCGTCATCGGCGTACTGGTGGCCTACAGCGGGGCGATCGGCTTCGTGGGGCTGATGGTGCCGCACGCCGCCCGGATGGTCGTCGGCGCCGGACACCGGGCGCTGCTGCCCGTGGCCGCCCTGGGCGGGGCGGTGTTCCTGACCCTGGCCGATCTGATCGCCCGTACCGCCGCCGCACCGGAAGAGATTCCGGTCGGCGTGGTCACGGCGCTCGTCGGCGGGCCGTTCTTCCTGTGGATGCTGCGCAGGTCCACCCGTACCGAAGGGATCGTGGGATGACGGCCGGGGCAACGGAACTCGCCGTCGAGGCCGTGCGTTACGAGATCGACGGGCAGCCGCTGCTGCACGGGATCGACCTCACCGCCCGCCCCGGCGAGACGGTCGGAGTCGTCGGCCCCAACGGCAGCGGCAAGACGACACTGCTGCGCTGCGTCTACGGCACCCTGCGCCCGACCGGCGGGCGCGTCCTGCTGGACGGCGTGGACGCGGCCTCGCTGGGCGTCAAGGACCGCGCCCGGCGGGTGGCGGTGGTGCCCCAGGACGCGGCGGGCACCTTCGGGCTGACCGTGCGCGAGGTGGCGGCCATGGGGCGCAGCCCGCACAAACGGTTCTGGGAGCAGGACGGACCGGACGACGTGCGCCGCGTCGCGCGGGCCCTGGACACCGTCGGCGCGGGCACCCTCGCGGGCCGCCGCTTCGACGGGCTCTCGGGCGGCGAGCGCCAGCGCGCCCTGGTGGCCCGCGCCCTCGTCCAGGACCCCGGCCTGCTCGCCCTGGACGAACCGACCAACCACCTGGACATCCGCTACCAGCTGGAGATCCTCGGCCTGGTCCGCGCCCTGCCCGCCACCGCCCTGCTGGTCCTGCACGACCTCAACCTGGCGGCGATGTACTGCGACCGCCTGTACGTCCTGGCGGGCGGCCGCGTGGCCGCCTCGGGCACCCCGGCCGAGGTGCTGACGGAGCCGTTGCTGGCCGAGGTCTACGGGGTCCGCACCCGCGTCGGCACCCACCCGACGACGGGCGCGGTCAACATCGTCTACCTTCCGGAGGATGGGGACCGAACGGGGTACTGAGACGGACGTGACGGCGGGTTGGGAAGACCTGGAGTTCGGGGAGGCGGTGAGCCGGCGGCTGCGCCAGGACCGACGGGAGGGCCTGAGCATGAACCGGGCCGCGCCCGACGAGATCCTGGTGGGGCTCCTCGGCATCAGCGACCAGCTGCTGTACCGCGCGGACCTGCCGCAGGCGGTGGTGGAGGCCGCGATCGCGCACCCGGACCGGCGCGTGCGCGGCAGCCTCGCCGAGCACCGGGGCGTCACGCTGCGGTTCCTCAGGACCGGCACCCGGACCTGCGTCACCCTCACCACCGAACAGTGGTCCCGGCTCGTGCGGGGCGAGCCGGACGACCGGCGCCGGTACGGGCTGGCGTACCTGGCGGACGCCGCCGGGGGCCTGCTCACCGAGGACGTGTACGAAGCGCTGGCGGCGGCCCGCTCCGACGAGGCCCGGGCGGACGCCGCGAGCCTGCCCCGCATGCCGCACCGGCTGCTCCGGGCCCTGGCCGCCGATCCGGCGGCCACCGTGCGCGCGGCGGCGGCCGAGGCGGGCTGGGCGGATTTCGACGAGGCGATCCGGGCCCGCCTGGCCGAGGATCCCGCCGAGGTGGTGCGGACGGCGGTCGCGCTGGCCCGGCACGAGGAGGCCCCGGTCACCTGCGAGCTCTTCGACAGGGCGAGGGTGACGTTCGACCTCGTCGAGACCAGACGGCTGGACCGGGACCTCGTACAGCGCCTGAGCGGGAGCCCGGACCCCACCTGGCGGAGGTTCCTCGCGGAGAACCCGTACCTGGAGCCCGGCCAGGTCGCCGTACTCGCCGCCGATCCGGATCGCTCCGTACGCCTCGCCGTATCGCTGCGGCCCGAGCTGACGGAGGACGAACGGGCCGGCTTCCTGCCGGGCCTGGAACTGGACGCGATGCGCCGCCCCGCACGGTGGGTGATGGACCTGCACGGTGATCCCGGGGCGATGCGGCGGATCGCCGGATCCGTGCATCCCGTGCTGCGCGGCAGCGTGGCGATGGCCCGGCGGCTGCCGGCCGATGTCGTGGAGCGGCTGGCCCGGGACGAGGACCGGACCGTGCGGCTGTTCCTCGCGGAGCGGTGCGACGACGCCCCGGCGGACATGCTGCTGGAGGTCTTCACCTGGTGGACCGGCAGCTTGTCCACGCCGAACCGCCCCTACGGCCACCCGAACTTCCCCGGCCGGAACCTGCTCCGCTACGCCGAGGACCCCCACCGGCGGCTGCGGCAGCTCGCGCTGGACGACCCGGACTCCACGGCGGAGCTGGTGGAACGCTTCAGCCGGGACGAGGACGAGGAGGTCCGGGCCCGGGCGGCGACCGACCCCCGGCTGTCCGGGGAGTCGGCGCAGCGGCTGCTCGGGGACCCGTCCCCGTCGGTCCGCCGGGAAGCCGTGGAGCATCCGCGGCTGCCGGTGCCCGCGCTGGTCGCGCTCCTCGGCGACGAGCGGACGGCGGGAGCGGCGGCCCGGAATCCGGCGCTGCCGCTGTGGGTCATGCGGCGCATGCTCGACTGAACGCCACCGCGGTGTGCACGGGATCCGGCGGCGGGGCGTGCGAGTCCCCGCCGCCGGGCCGGTCCTACTCCTTGAAGCCGCCGTACGGGACGGTGATCAGTTCCATGCCGTGGCCCGAGGGGTCCTCGAAGTAGACGCCCCGGCCGCCGTCGTTGTGGTTGATCTCGCCGGGGCGCTGCCCGTGCGGATCGGCGAAGTAGGTGATCCTCGCCCGCTTGATCTTCTCGAAGGCCTCGTCGAACTCGGCCTCGGAGACGAGGAACGCGTAGTGCTGCGCGGTGATGGACTCGGCGGGGATGGTCGCGAAGTCCAGGGTGACGCCATTGGCGATCTCGATGGGGATGAAGGGGCCCCAGGGGGCTCCGACCTCCAGGCCGAGGAAGTACGCCAGGAACTCCGCCGACTCCCGGTGGTCACGGGAGTGGATGATCGTGTGGTTGAGCTGAACCGTCATGAGTGGATGCCTCCGAAAGGCACGTCCCGGCACCTCCATGCCTCACCCAGCCGGTGACCGACACGCGATGCCGCGACATGATCATAAACAGCCCCTTCGGGTGGAGTCCAGTGCGATGTGGGTGGGGCCCGGCCCCCGTACGGCGGGGCCCGGCCCCCCGTACACCGGGCCCTAGCCCCCGTACACCGCCC